>CAZXWO010000023.1:0-24854 GCA_964644565.1 uncultured Thermoplasmata archaeon
TACTCCAGGAGGACTACTCCTCCGGCAGGGAGACCTCGATGAGGCCGTCCTCGAACCTTATGGCCTTCACGCGCACCCTGCTCGGGGGGTGCTCTATGCCCTTCGACCAGAGGTGCTCGTTCAGCCTGTAGTCTATCCAGACGTCCTTCTCCGGGACGTCCTCCTTCGATGCCGACTTGTCCGCGAGGTGCTGCCTCACGTAGTCCTTGATCTCCTTGATGGCCCTCGGCGCGCGCTTCGTCTTCGGGACCTGCTTGGTCACCGTCAGGGGGACCGTGAAAACCATCTCGACCTCGTCTGCCATGTTCAGCACCTCACACCTTCAGCTTCGTCCTTCTCCACATCCGCCTCTTGGGGTGCCTGAGAAAGGTCCTGTTCGTCCTCATCATGACCCAGGCGGGGACCCTGCGGTTGCTCTTGGTCGCCCTCATCAGCCTGAGCTTCCTCGCGTGTGGCTTGTTCCTGGCCATACTCATCTCCTCTCGATCTTGATCTCCCGTTTCGCGGGCATTATCCGCCTCAGGAGCTGCCTGAGGGTGTAGTCGTCTATCTTGTCCGTGACCCTCCCGGACTGCACCAGCATCACGAGCTGGTTCTCGACGTGCTCCACCAGGTCCGGCCGCGTCATCCGCAGGTTCGCCAGGCGCTCCCTGGCCTCCGGGGTGAGTATCTGGCGCATCAGCACGGCCCTCTGCGCCTCGAGCTGCCTCGACTGCTCCTGCGCCACTGCCTCCTGCTGCGCCCTGACCTGAAGCTCCTGGAGCTTCCGTTGCCTCAATGCATCGAGCTCTGTGTCGTCCGCCATACTGGCTCACTCACAGGTACTTAGTGAGTTCCGGGTTCTGCGCAGCCATCTCCTTCAGGACCACAGTGGCCAGCGCGTCGACCATCTTGCGCCCCTTGGCGGTGACCGCCCGTCCCCCGTCCTTCTCCTTCTGTACCAGCTGGCTCTTCTCAAGCTGCTGGACAGTGAGCCTGGAGATGGACCTGGAGCCCCTGACGGCCTTGTCCGGCTTCGAGCCCCTGTCGGCGGTGCCGCCGTACATGGCCGCGAGCCTGGTCGTGCCGATCGGGCCCTCGATGTATATCTTGCGGAGCATCGCTGCCGACCGGGTGTACCACCAGCCCTCTTCCATGGGGCTCTTCTCGGTGTGCCGGCCGGTCTTGACGAAGGCCGCCCACTCCGGGGGCTTTATGGTCTCGAGCTTCTTGAGCTCGTCCGCCATCTTCGGTATTAGCTTATTCGCGGGTACGTCGAACGCTGTAGCCATCGGATTACCTCAAGCGAAATGCAGGACCACTGGGTCCGTGTGCCACATGGGTGGCAAATCGCGGATAAGAGGGTGCTCGTATTTAAACCCTTGCCGTCTATCGCTGTCGCCAGACATGCGGCCCAGCGGTCCCCTGGCGGGCCGCCCGCCGGCAAAAGGCTTTAGTCGTGGGGAGGTGCTAGCCGTCGCCGTGAGGACTGTAGTGGCCCTGACGGGCGCCTCGGGGAGCATATACGGCATAAGGCTCCTCAGGGCGCTCCCGGGCCGGAAGACCGTCATAGTCTCCGACGACGCCGCCGCGATAGCGGAGGAGGAGACTGGCATGGGCAGGGGCGAGATCGAGGCCCTGGGCGACGAGCACTACGCGAACACCGACCTCGCCGCCCCCATATCGTCCGGTTCTGTGCGCTTCGACGCGATGGTCATAGTTCCCTGCAGCGCGTCGACGATGTCCAAGATCGCGTGCGGCATCGCGGACAACCTCGTCACGCGCGCCGCGTCGGTCGCGCTCAAGGAGAGGCGGCCGCTGGTCCTGGTCGTGCGCGAGACGCCCCTCTCGACGATCCACCTCGGCAACATGGAGAGGCTCTCCACCGCCGGCGCCGTCATACTGCCCGCGTGCCCCGCGTTCTACCCCAGGCCGGAGTCCGTCGACGACATGGTCGACTTCGTCGTCGGCAGGGTGATGGACGTCCTCGGCGTGGACAACGAGGTGTACCGGCGCTGGAAAGGCGCGCCCGTCAGAGGTAGTCGTGGACCTCGTCGAACTCGTCGTTGAGCGCGGCGTTCTGCTCCTCCGGCAGCCGGTTCCTGTCGAACCACATGATTATCGACGCGCCGTGTATGGCGGCCAGGTCGTTGATGCGCCGGATGAACGCGAGGGCGGCCTCGAACCCGTTCTCCGATATGATGGCCTCGATGCCGTCGATCAGCAGTCCCGAGCGCTTGGTGGTCATGAGGAAGGTGGACACGGTCTCCATGGCGTCGCCGTCGAGGTCCTTGAGGTTCACGCTGTCTATATCTCCGGTGGTCTCCGTGAGCCACTTCACCTCGAAGTCGTCGCCCAGGTTGTTCACCTCCCTGACCTTGCCAGGGAACTCGGACGTGAGTACCATCGCCGGCCTGTTCGAAAGGCCCATCGATCGCAGCATGTTGTAGGCCCTCTTCGCGTCGACGTCCACCACGAGGTAGTTCTGTCCCCCCTTGACCTCCTCCTGGAACGCCCCGCACCTGGTGCACTGCAGCGCGAACGGGTCCTCCTCGTGGGAGGTCAGGAAGGTCTCCCCGCAGGCCCTGCACTCGACCGACCGGGTCTGCTCTGGGAACAGGACCGCCCCGCACTGCGGGCATGTCTGGGCCCGGTGGGCGCACGCCATGTGCATCGCGTAGCCGCACACGCACTCGTAGAGGTCCAGCCCGGCGTCTATCGGCATCATGCACACCTGGCAGCGGAGCTCGCCGGCCTCGCCGTCCGGCCTCACCAGCGCCTGCTTCACCTCTATGACGATGTCCTCGGGGATGTGGAGCGAGGCGACGCTGTACATGGCCCTCGTGAAGAAGTAGGTCCCCAAGACGGCGGCTGGCACCAGGAAGTACTGGTATGACGCGTTGATGAGCAGGTTCCTGTCGGCGAAGGAGAAGAGGAACGGCATGAGGTAGAGGACGCAGAGCAGCGCGACCATGCCCCACGAGAACGCCCTGACGGACGGGAGCGGCTTCGCGGACTTCCTGAACTTCTTGGGGTGCTCCAGCCTGTACTTCTCGAACCGCTTGGCCGGCAGGCGCAGTACGAGTATGCACCCAATCAGCAGGACGATGAACACGATTTGCTGGTTCTCGAGGATGTCGAACACCTCGTAGGTCAGCGTCTCGCTCGGCGGCGGGTTTCCGGTCCCCACCTCGGTGTCGAACGAGTACCAGATGATGCTGCCCATGGGGGTCCTGAACTCCGAGACCTTCCCGTCGACCAGCCCGGGGGTCGTGTAGCTGGCCACGCCGAACACTACCAGCCGGTCCCTCACCTCCAACGTACCCTCGAAGGTGTGGTCGACGACCCGCTCGACGGAGCCGAGGAGCGTCTGGATCGCCAGCTCGGAGAGGCGCAGGACCTTCGCGACGCCCTCCCCGCTCGCGTCGAAGTCGTAGGTGAACGATATCGGCTCGGCCGAGGAGGCTACCGTGCCGACGATGCCGGATGTGCTGTTCGCGACCTGGGAGGCGGACATGGCGGAGTAGTTCGTCAGGCCGCTCAGGGCCACGCCCCACAGAAGCCTCCCCTCCAGGTCATCGCCCACACTGGCGAGGAACCTGGTCGCCTCCGTGGCGTCTACGTAGTAGTCCCCGTTGTCGAAGGCCGCGATGATGGCGTCCCTGAGCGCCTCAGCCTGGACGCCCTCGAAGTCGTACGTGACGCTCCCGCTCCCCTCGAGCGAGCTCAGGGACGTCAGCGTGAGCTTCGTGCTTATCGAGATCGCATTGCCATCCTGAGCCCTGACGCCCAAAGGCTGGGCGAGAATTAGCGCCGTGCAACACATCAGCACGAGCGCGACCATCCAACGACGCATGATAACGACCAGTGTGGCGATAACTGGTCAGACTCGTCTTAATCCTTTCGCAGGCGGTCGGGAGTCCGTCACTCGATGTAGACTGCCGGGCGGCCTGGCCTGGCGAATTTCGCCTTCCCCTTGGGGTCCGTCCGGGCGGGGTCGTCCGCCGAGAACACGGCGACGGCGCAGCCGAACTGCTCCCCCAGGAACGACGATGCCCCGGAGAGCACCGTCATCTCGTCGACGCCGAGGGACATCGACTTCCGGTCCGCCTCCGAGGACTTGCCCAGCTCCGAAGCCAGTTCCTTGGCGTAGGCGGGGACCTCCTTCTTGGCCCCTGCCCCCTTGGCCTTGGACATCGCGGACTTGATGAGGGTGGATATGTCCAGCTTGCCCTTCGGCTGGGCCAGCGCCTCCGAGAGCATCTCGTGCTTCCACTCCGGGGCCGTCATCACGACCACCCTGGAGGGCTTGACACCAGTGACCTTCAGTATCTCGGCGACGTCGTTGGCCAGGGCCTCGACCAGCTTCTCCTTGGCCTCCTCCCTGAGCACGTCGTCGGTGACATCCGCCTCGGGGATCTGCCTCACCGAGACGAACCGCTCCTTCCCCATCGCCTCCCAGAGCTCCTCGGCCATATGGGGGGTGACGGGCGCCATGAGCGTGACCCACGACTCGAGGGCCTTCAGCACGGCGGCCCTGTTCCTCCCGCCGCGCTTCGAGTACCACCTGAAGTCCTGCGGGACCTCGAAGTAGACCTCGTTGGAGTAGGACCTGACGTCGTACTCGTCCATGTACCCCCTCAGCCTCGCGACCCTGGAGCGCATCCTGGCGTCCAGCCACGAGTCCATGACGGTCGGCTCGTCGCCCTGCGTGGCTAGGAGCTCGTGGACCTGGGACCACGTCCGGGTGAGCCGGTCCCTGTAGTGCTCAACCTTCTCGTCCTCCCACACGACGTCGACGTAGAGGGACGCGATGTGGGCGTAGAACAGCCTGAGGGCGTCCACGCCGAACCTCTCGGCGGCGTCCGGTATCGGCTGCGCCCCGCCCTTCGACTTGGAGATCTTGCCGCCGCTGGACGTGATGTACCAGTTGACCAGTATGCCCCTGGGCCAGTGCTGCGGCCTGAGGACCGCGACGTGGTTCATGAGGAAGACGGGGAAGTGCACGGTCATGTGCTCCTTGCCGCCCAGGTTTATGTCGAGGGGGTACCAGTACTCGAACTCCCTCCGGATCCGCGAGAGGGTCTCCTCGGGCACGCCGGTCGCCCTGTGGACCTCCTCGGCGGTGCCCTCTCCGAGGATGACGTGGTCGAAGAAGTCCTCGGTCATGGCCTCGGGCGCCACACGGCCCTGGTTCGCGTACATGGATATGACATAGTACACGGGGTACAGGGTGCTGTCAGCTATCGCCTCTATGATCCACTTGGGGTCGTAGGGGAACCTCGTGCCCAGCCAGTTCCCGAGCCTCACGGAGGCGCGTTCCCTGTACCAGTCGATGACGTTCTGTATGTTGTCCCGGTACTCCTTGGGCAGGATGTCCATCGTGGCCGCGTGCCCCTTCGAGCGCTCCTTCAGGCCCGGGTTCGCGTAGTCGATGAACCACTGGTCCGGTATCTTCTTGACGTAGACCTTCCCCCCGCACCTGCAGAGGACCTCCTCGGAGAGGTCGTACATGACCGCAGCCTGGCCGCCCGCGATGAGCTCCTCCCGGATCGCGTCCTTGGCCCGCTCGACCGGCTGGCCCGCGAACTGGCCGCACGACGCGTTCATCACGCCCTTGTGGAAGCCGCTCTTGTAGACCTCCTTCGTCGCCTCCTCGAGCCTCGGGTCGTCCAGGGAGTCGATGCCCATCTTCTCGGTGATCTCGACGGCCGGCATGGGCCCCCAGCCCGGGGTGTCTATGATCGCGACGGGGGCGGCCGAGTCTACCATCTCAGGCGTGACGCCGTAGGCGCTGGCGGCCCCCGAGTCCCTCCTGAGCTCCACGAGGCCGATCCAGTCGACCGGTGCATCGGACGGCACGCTCATGACCAGGCCCGTGCCGACGTTCGGGTCGCAGAGCTCGGACGGGAAGACGGGTATCATCTTGCCCGTGTAGGGCGCCTTGCACCTCCTGCCCATGAGGGCCCCGCCGTCCGCGGCCCCGACGACCTTGACGCCGTCCATCTGCATCTTCAGCTTCTCCGCGGCGGGCCTGCTCGTGACCCACGTCTCGCCGCCGACCTCGACGTCCACGTACTCCACGTCTGGGTTGACCCAGAAGTTGGTCAGGCCGAAGACGGTCTCCGGCCTGAGGGTCGCCGCCACCAGCTTCCGGCCGTCCTCGAGGTCGAACTTGAGGAGCGTGTACTCCAGGACCTCCGCGCTGCCGCCCTTCATGATGTCGGTCTCGGAGGCGTCGATCGCCACGGGGCCGTGCTCCAGGCACGCGGGGGCGTAGTAGGGCCTCTGTACCAGCAGTCCGAGCGACATCAGCTTCCGCATCTGCCACTCTATGAACCTGGAGTAGTCCGGGTTCACGGTCGACGTGAACCTGCGCCAGTCGGACATGAACCCGAAGCGCTTCCAGTAGTCGTTGATGTACACGCCGTTGAAGAACCTCACGACCTCGAGGGGGTCGGAGAGCCTGGACATCTGCTCCTCCGTGCAGCCGTTCGCCGCGAGGAGCTCTATGGTCGCCGGGTCCCTGCGCTCGACCCTGCGGGCGAAGCTTATCGCGCCGTTGCCGGTCGCGTGCGTGCCCACCGGGAACAGCACCCTGTGGCCCGTCATCATCTTGTAGCGCACGATCGCGTCCGTGACGCTGTAGCCCCGCATGTGGCCGACGTGCAGGTAGCCCGTGACGCCAGGATAGGCGAATATCATGAAGAACTTCTTCTTCCCGGGCTCGGGCTCGGACTCGTTTATCCTGGCCTCGTACCAGGCATCACGCCACTTGGCCTCGATCGCGGGGAAGTCCAGGGTCATGTCGTTCAGCCAGCTCAAGACCGAATGTCCGGGGGCGATAAAAGGTTATTCGAAGATGCGGGGGCGCTCATGCGGCGTCCTTGCGCGCCTGAATGAACAACATCGCCGGGACGGCGGTGGCCAGAACGACCCCGGCGAGGCTCAGCAGGAGGCCCGCCACCAGCGTGACCTGGAAGCCCGCGGCCTCGGACCCGCTCGCGAACAGGCCGGCCTGCTCGGCGGACACTGTGCTCGGCTCCGACAGGGACGTGATCGCCAGGACGAACCCCGCGACGAAGAGCGCCATGCCGAGGCCCACTGCCACGGGCACGCGCCTGTCCTTTGGCCGCCCCTCTCTATCATCTCTATACTTGATACGCAAGCTGTTGGTCCCCCAACTGCAGGCCGGAGCGATACCGCATCGGGATGATAAACGTTGCCCGCGTAGGACCGACCAGCCTTCCGGGCACAGAAACGTCATACCGGAATGGCCCCGGGGACGCATGACTGATGGGGCGCCAGTACCTCGATATGACATAATCAGACGAAATGTGACATTTTGGATACCTATATATACGGTCGTATGACATATATCCCTTCTGCGTCTGAAAATCGGGATGGGATGCACACTTGAACGACCCCTTGGAGAACGAGCGGATAACTCTTCGGTTGGACGCGGACGACCTGCGTCTGATAGACGAGTTCATAGCCGCGAGCAACGAGTTCTCCAACAGGTCGCAACTTGCGCGCGCCGCCATACGCGCGTACGTTGAGGCCAAGATCGGGTCGGCCGAAGGGACGAAGAGGCTGAACGAGGTCGTGGTGGAGCTGCCACCGCTCGTTCTGGACACGATCGCGCACCTAGTGGCGGAGGGCGTCTACAACACGACGTCCGAGGCCCTCGCTGACTGCGCCAGACACCAGTTCCTCCACGCGGAGCACGTGGAGTCGCTGAAGAAGGACGCGAACCAGCAGCGGAGCGCGGTGAAGGTCGTCCCTAGGACTTGAGGACCGTTCGAGGACGGCAGGCACTGGTGGGGGAGACTCTCGACGAGGGTCTCCCCTCCATCGCAGCGGCGCACGGAGGCCAGGAAGGATGACGGCGGAAGATGGGAGCAGGACCGAGGAGATACTAAACTCTCTCGGAGTGAGCTTGGGAGAGCCGACGATCGCAGTCGTGGGATGCGGCGGCGCTGGTTCGAACATAGTGCACGGGATGTACTGGAAGCACAACCGGGTGGAGACGGTGGCCATAAACACGGACGAGGACCACCTCAGGAAGACGGACGCCCACAGGAAGGTGCTGATAGGCAAGAACGTGGCCTTCGGCAAGGACGCCGGGGGCTACCCCGAGGTCGGGGAGCACTGTGCCGAGAAGGCGCGTGAGGTCATCCGCGAGGCCATCAGGGGCTACGACATCATATTCGTGGTCGCGGGCATGGGCGGAGGCACGGGCACCGGGGTCGCCCCGGTGGTCGCGAGCGTCGCCAAGGAGACCAACGCCGTGTCGTTCGCGCTGCCGATCATGCCGTTCGAGCACGAGGGAAGGACCGAGGCCGCCAGCGAGGGGCTCGCGAAGCTCAAGGAGCACGCCAACTTCACCATAGTCCTGGACAACAACAAGCTGGTGGGGCTCGCAGACGGGCTCCCGATGTCCGAGGCCCTCAAGGTCATAGACCGGAGCGTCATGAAGATCGTACAGAGCGTGAGCGACCAGACCAGCTCGTACGTCTCGACCCTCATGGAGGACGTCGTCGGATACGGCGAGGCCTTCGAGGAGCCGATGGCCGTCCGGCCGCCGCAGGAGCCCGAGCAGCTGATACACGCGGACCTCGACCCGATGCTGGGCAACTTCGGCCCCGGGTTCTTCTGAGGACGGAGGGACTGGACTCAGGAGGAGGTGAGCTGCCGTGGCTGACTTGGTCAAGGGCATGAAGGACTGGCTGGCCTACTCGACGATGGACGAGGACGAGTGGGACACCCTCAGGAAGGTGGAGCTGGAGGAGCAGCTCCGCCGGCTCTTCGGGGCGTGCGCAGACCGCATAGAGGAGGTGTCGGACAGCTCCGAGCTGGGAGATATCACCGTCCCGGTACGTTCCGGCGCGCTGAGGCGGCTCAGGCACCTGCCGGGCAAGGTCTTCATCTCCAGGGACGAGTACGAGGACGGGGAGCAGTTCAAGGTCCACCTGATGGTGGCCGCGGAACCCTCCGACGGGGCCCAGTCCTGGGAGCCCCTGTGCGCATGGACCTTCGATTCGATGTCAGAGGTCGCGGACTTCGCCGATCCGCCGTCGGCGGAATCCGCGTCCTGAAACCCCCAAACCACGATCACGGAGGCCCCCACGGCCTCCATCCCCATTCTATCCACGGACCTGGCGGAGGGCTCTGCCCGCGCGCACGTGTTGGCGCAAAGCGTTTCTACCCATAACCCCTGACGCTGCCCGATGCTGAAGGTGGGCTTCGTCGTCAACCCCGTCGCCGGCATGGGCGGCGCCGTCGGCCTGAAGGGCACCGACGGCGAGAGCGTGCTCCGGGAGGCGATAAGGCGCGGGGCCCGCAGGCTCGCGGTCGGCAGGGCGGCCGAGGCCCTCCGCTCGGTCGCCGGGGCCGGGGCGGACGTGCTGTTCCTGACCTGCAAGGGGGAGATGGGGGAGGACGCCTTCCACGCGGCCGGGATGCCGTGCGACGTCTCGTGCGGCCACGGCGAGGCCACCTCCGCGCAGGACACGCGGGACGCGGTGCGCACGTTCATGTCAAGGGGGGTGGACCTGTTGGCCTTCGTCGGCGGGGATGGGACTGCGAGGGACGTCCTGTCCGAGGCCGGCGACAGGCTCCCCATGGTCGGCGTCCCCTCGGGAGTGAAGATGCACTCCGCGGTCTTCGTCAACACGCCCTCGGAGCTCGGCCCTCTGCTCCTCGAGTTCTCCCGGTCAGGCGCGGTGAGGGAGGCCGAGGTCATGGACATAGACGAGGAGTCGTTCCGCGGAGGGGAGGTCAGGGCGAAGCTCTTCGGCGTGGCCCTCACCCCGGACAGCCCCGGGCACCTGCAGTCGGGCAAACAGTCCTACGCCTCCGGGACCGCCAAGGACGAGGCCGAGGAGATAGCGCAGTACATCTCTGACACAATGGAGCCCGGTGTCACGTACATCATCGGCCCGGGAAGCACCACCGCGAAGATAGCCGAGGCCATCGGACAGCCGAAGACCCTCCTGGGCGTGGACATCTACAGGGGGCGCGTGCGCGTGCGCGCGGACGCCTCCGAGGCGGACCTCCTCGACGAGCTCAGGTCCCACGCCGACGCCAGGATGATCGTGTCGCCGATCGGGGCCCAGGGGTTCTTCTTCGGCAGGGGCAACCAGCAGCTCTCCCCGGAGGTAATACGCTCCGTCGGCACGGAGAACGTCACGGTCATATCGACGCCGTCGAAGCTCCGGGGGACGCCGGCCCTCAGGGTCGACACAGGGGACAGGGCCCTGGACGAGGAGCTGCGGGGTGGCCTCAAGGTCGTGACGGGCTACAAGAGGAGGCGGCTGGTCAAGGTCGTCTGATGTGGTCAGGTCCCCTTAGACTCGCTCTCGAGGAGCGCCGCCCACCTCTCGTCGACCGCCTTCTGTATCGCGTCGACCTCGTCGTCCGTCAGGTGGGAGAACCTTCCCTGGATCTTGAGGTACTCCTTCACGGGCGTGCCCTTCCCCTTGCGGGTTATGCGCAGCTTCCCGCCCTCGATCTCGTAGAGAGGGAACAGGTGGGTGTCGACGGCCAGGCGCGCGACCTCGATGGTCAGCTGCGGGTTGAGCCTCCAGCCCGGCGGGCACGGCGACATGGCGTGCATGAACCTGAGGCCCTTGATGGACTTCGCCTTCTGGGCCTTCTTGACGAAGTCCTCAGGGTGCGCAACGGACAGGGTCGCGGCATAGGGGATGCCGTGGGCCTGCATTATCGCCATGATGTCCTTCTTGGGCTCGCGCTTGTACTCGCGTGTGCTGCCGACGGGGGTGGTGGTCGTCCACGCGCCCCAGGGCGTGGCACCGCTCCTCTGTATCCCGGTGTTCATGTACGCCTCGTTGTCGTACATGACGTATATGGCGTCCGTCTGCCTCTCCGCCGCCCCGGACAGCGCCTGCAGCCCGATGTCGACGGTCCCGCCGTCCCCGGCGAAGCCTACGACGGTAACATCCTCGACGCCCTTGATGTCGAACGCGGCCCTGAGCCCGGATATGCCGGCCCCGGTGGCCTCGAAGGCCGTGTAGAGTATCGGCACCTTCAGGCAGTTGCTCGGCCAGTAGCCGGGCATCACCGCCCAGCAGCACGCGGGGATCGACAGGACCGTCCTCTCCCCAAGGCCCTTAAGCAGGTATCTCATGACGAGGTTGGCCCCGCACCCCGGGCAGCCCGTGCTCCCAGGGTAGGCGAACTCCTCCTCGGGTATGGTCGTCTTGGCCATCAGCGCCACCTCCTCGGCAGCCCGGCGACGTCGACCCACTCGACCTCGTCCCCGCCGCCCCTCTTCGTGGTGAGCTGGATGTCCTCGAATATCCTCTCCAGGATCTTCGGGGTTATGTCCCTCCCGCCGAGGCCCGCGATGTAGTTCTTCATGACCGGGCGCTTCTGGCAGCTGTACACCGAGCCCTTGATCTCAGTGAAGAAGGCCCCCGCGGCGCCGAACGTGTACGACCTGTCGAGGACGCCCATGCCGGCGACCTTCGAGGCGAGCGCCCTGACCTCCTCGTGCGGGAAGGGCCTGAAGGACCTCAGCCTGGCCAGGCCTACGGCCTGGCCCTTCTCCCGGAGCGCGTCGACGACGTCCTTGGCGGTCGCCGCGACCGAGCCGGCCGCGACGAGGACGACCTCGGCGTCGTCGCACCTGTAGTTGTCCAGGAGGCCGCCGTACTCGCGGCCGAAGACCTGCTTGAACTCCTTCTCCACCCTGAGGAACCTGTCGTGGGCGTCCCTCATGGCGAGCATCGCCTTGTACCTGAACTCCATGTACTGGTCGGGCCGAACGAGCGAGCCGAAACCCCTCGCCCTCCCCGGCTCTATCTTGAGCTCCGGGTCGAAGGGGGGCAGGAACGAGTCCACGAGCTCCTGGTCCGGGACGTCCACCGGCTCGGACGTGTGGGACAGTATGAACGCGTCCTCGATGATCATCGCGGGGAGCATGATCCCGCGGTTCTCGCAGACCTTGTAGGCCATGATTATCGTGTCGAGGACCTCCTGGTTGCCCTCGCAGAAGAACTGGAGCCAGCCGGTGTCGCGCTGCGCCACCGAGTCCATGTGGTCTACCCAGACGCTCCACGGGGGCGCCATCGCCCTGCTCACGTTGGTCATCACGACCGGGAGGCGGGCGGCGGAGGCCCACATCAGGACCTCGTGCATGAGCGTCAGGCCGTGGGAGCTCGTCGCCGTGTACGTCCTGGCGCCGGCGGTTGCCGCAGCTATGCACGCCGCCATCGCGCTGTGCTCGCTCTCGACAGGGATGTACTTGGCCTTCAGCTCGCCCGAGTACACGAAGTCGGCAAGCTTCTCGACGATGGAGGTCTGCGGGGTGATGGGGTACGCCGCGATGACCTCCGCCCTGGACACCTTCGCCCCGTACGCGGAGGCGTAGTTGCCCGTCATGACCATCCTCATCCGGTCCCCTCCTTCACCATCTCGATGCATTCGGCGGAGCACTCGTGGGCGCATATGCCGCACCCCTTGCAGTACTTCAGGTCTATGACCGGCACGCCGTCGACGAGGGTGATGGCCGCATCGGGGCAGAACTTCCAGCAGAGCGTGCACTTCTTGCACCTCGATATGTCGACCACCGGCCTGAACGCCCTCCAGAGGCCCGTCATGTTCATGGTGCTCGGCGAGTCGGATATCGGGGTGAGCGGGATCTCCTCGTAGCTCTTGGTCATGGGGTTACCTCCCTGGTCCGCTCGTAGGCCTCCCTAGCAGCGGCGACGTTCTCCTCCTTCTTGACCGGGGCGACGGCCCTGATGGTCTCGAGCATCGCGTCCAGTGACACCCAGTCGCACATCTTGGCGACGCCGCCCATTATGGCGGTGTTGACTATCGGCGCCACCTTCGAGCCAATGCCGTGGGCGGCGGCCACCGCGTTGGCGTCCAGGGTGTAGTACTTGTAGGACTGCGGGAGAGGGGGGAGCGGGCTGCCGTCGGGGTAGTTGATGAGCACCGTGCCCCCGGGCTTGAGCCCCTCCAGGACGTCGACCCCCTTCAGGAGGGAGTTGTCCAGGACGATCACGTAGTCCGGCTCGTAGATGCTGGACTTGTTCCGAATCGGCTTGCTGTCGATGCGGGCGAACGCGGTCACGGGAGCGCCCCTGCGCTCGACTCCGAAGAACGGAAAAGAAGAGACTTCGAAGCCCATCCGGAAGGCCGCCTTCGCCAGGACCTCGGACGCTATGACCACTCCCTGGCCACCTCGCCCGTGAAACCTGACCTCCATCACCGGGGACACCGTTTCGTTTGTTAGCGTGTTATATGTATTAAGTATTCTCCCACCTACAGGTTCGGTGCCTGCGATGACAAGACCTGGCATGGCACAGGCGGCCCGGGGGCCGCGCGGTTTTACATATCCGTTGGGCGATGGAGTGTGAGTGTCCCGAAGGCTCTCATCGCTGCACGCCAGGACGATCTGTCACGCGACCGAGGACTGCGCGAAGGTCGAGCTGGCGCTGAGGACCGTTGTGGGCGACGCGCCCGTGGAGGTGTTCAGGACCGAGGGGCACTTCGGCAACGCCATAGAGGTCCTCGAGTCCGCGCTGGACGACGAGGCCCGCATACTGGACGTCCTGGGACGGATGACCGCGGAGGACCTCCGGGAGATCTCCTCCACCATCGGTTCGAGGATGGACGACTCGTGCCACATGTTCCTGAGGCTCGACAAGCAGAGGGCGTTCGCGGGGGAGCTCAGGCTCGGCGGAGGCGAGGACGTCGTCGCCCTGCGGATCAAGGTGCGCGCATTCCCCGCGAAGCCGGAGATAGCCGCGGGGATCATGGGCGCCCTGCTCGACGAGGTGGCCTCCTCTGGCGGAGCCAGAGGACCGACGTGATGCGCCTCTGCGATTCCTTCTTATACGGCTCCATTCATCCGTCAGCCACACCAGGCAGGGGTAGCCAAGACAGGCCAACGGCGCAAGGCTTAGGACCTTGTCCAGAAGTGGTTCCGCGGTTCGAATCCGCGCCCCTGCACCACTGGCTACGCCCGAATCAGGACGTCACGGCGATCGAGTGCAGGCCGGAGGAGAGCACATGAGGGGCGCTTCATACGCGCGCGTATCCCATGCATACCACGCAGTCTTCCTCCCGCGTCCTGGACAGGGCACTGCCCCAGGCGCTGGCGGGCGGCCGCAATACTGGCAGAAGCCGCCCGTGCCTGGTGCAGTACGATGCATGGCCTGCTAGGCCGGAGGAGCGGGACGCTTCGCAGATATCGCCGCGAGTATTATCCCTGCGACCAAGACGATGATGCCCAAGACTAGCATCACCGTACCGAGGTCCTGATAGGGTTGGTCCACGACTTCAACGAAGTACAGGTCTAACACAGTCTCCTCATAGACATACATGGCAATGCCTATGACGACCAATACAATGCCAATCACTGCGATGACTGCCCCCGCAACCTTACTGCCGCTCACCATCTTACCTCCAGTGCACCGAGATTGCTCTATGTTCCTAAAAAGGTTGGCACTTCAATCCCGTTGCATCCCGCAACCAGCGGGTTCCCAGTCTGCGGTCGAAGGGCTGTTCGCTCGTATTGCGTGAAGGGCATATTGACGAGTTTCTCACCCTCGAACGAGACCGTCTGATTGTCCGGCTCAGGACCTTGCCCGGAAGTGGTTCCGCGGTTAGAGTCCGCGCCCCTGCACCCCCTTCCACCCGGGGGCAGGGACGCACCTCAGTAGCCCGCTCTGTTCATCCTCCAACCCCAGACGGCCAGGCCGGCGACCGCCGCCACGGTGGCCGTCAGGATCATCGCGCCGAGCAGCTCCTCCTCCAAGTACAGCAGGGAGACGCCCGAAACGACCCCGACGAAGACGATGCCGAATCCGAGCGCGACAAGCGCAAGGCACCCCGGGCGCGACGCGTTGGCGAGCCTGCTCTCATTAGACTCGCAGATCGCCGCGGACATCCCGCTCGAGGGCCCGAAACCGGCAACGACCATCACACATCACCGAGGCGGGATTCGTCCAGGGTGGCTTGAAGGTTCGGAAGGGTTGCCGCTGCACGCTAGCGGGGCTGACGGGTTCCCGCCGCAGCTTTTATGCTCCCTGTGCCAGATGTGGCATCGGTGGTGGTCCATGAGTTCCGGGGGCACGCCTGAGTGGCTGATGAGGAGGGACGCGCCCTCTGCGATGCAGGGGTCTGGGCGCCTCCGATACATCCCGGTCCGCCTGAAGCTGCTGCCCGTGGCGGCCCTGCTGGCCTTGTGCGCATACACGGCGTTCGATTTCCCGGCCGGCTTCCACCTCCCGGTGATCGGTGCGGGAGCGTACTCGTTCCTTGTCGCGATATTCTGGCCCCTGAAGTGCAGCCGCGCGTCAGTCCTCGCATTCGCCGCAGCGGCCGTCGCTGTGAACCTGGCCATGGTCCTGACACATGCGTGGGTAGTGCGCGAGACGGCGGGCCTGATAGCTGTCGCAAGCACGCTGCTATTCACGGGAGCGATCGGGCTCCTGCTCGTAGTCAGGACGAGGAAGAAGCCCTCCACGCGGATGAAGGTCTCGCTGATGGCGGGGATGGTGACGGCCACCCTTGCGGGACCTATGATGTTCCTGTTCATCGGTGCTGACGAAGGCGTCCTCGGGGACGTCACCGGATGGCTCCTTGTCGCCGCGCTCCCATTCCTGGTACTGACCCTGGGCATGTTCCTGGTGCTCTCATCGTACCACGAGTCGGAACAGACCCTGCCCTCCGACAAGTGGGTGTGACCCAGGGGTCCTGCCGGCCCGGGAACGGGTCAGGCCCTGGGGGAGAATAGCTCGCACCCGGACTCGTACTCGTCGGCCGACAGGAACTTCCTGTACTTCCCTTCCGGGAAGCACCCCCTCTGCTGGCCGCGCATCGAGAGCCACTTGCAGCGCCTGCAGGTCCTCCCCGACGACCGCCTCAGGCCGGCCAGGAAACGCTGTTCGTCCTTGGTGTACGTCACGTCGTCCCCGGGCGGCGCCGCCATGGGCCACGTATCACAGTCCGGCTTCTGAAACTTTCGCCGGAGCCAGACCATAATAAATACATCCCCTGCCCTCTCCCCTGCCGTGAAATACCTCTACTGCCCCAACTGCAAGGAACTCAGGGTGAAACCCTGGTACAGCATGAGGGACAGGTGCGCCAGGTGCCTCGGCGACGTGAGGGTGATCCCGATCCCAAACAGCGCCCTCACCTACGCCGTCTACGTGCTGGCGGCGGTCGCCGTCGTGTTCGCGTACCTGTACATGCAGGATAAGGGGGACATCTACATCTACGCCGCGGCCGTCTTCACCGCCGCCATGGGGATCATCCAGTTCAAGGAGCTCACCCGCGGGGAGAGGTACGCGAGGACGAAGATCAAGATGACGCGGTCAGACCGCGCCGCTTTGGACAAGAAGGGCAGGAGATAGGACGAGCGTCGCCGTCAGGGAGGACCCGCCGTGTTCTCCCAGGTTCTGGGACGCCGCCTCCGAGTCACGACCGTTGCCGGGTTCGTACCCTATCGATATCAGAGTGACGTCCCCCTCGCCGTCGTCTGAGACCACGCGAAGGAAGGGCGACCAGGGCTCTGACAGCGCCGAGAGCACCGAGGAACAGTGGGAGAGCAGTGGCTCGAACCCCTCGAGGGGGACGCCGTCTAGGGCGAGGGCCGACAGCAGGAACAGGACCTCCCCGAACCTCTCGCTCCCGGTCAACTCGAACCCTGGGACGCCTATGGCGACGCCGTCCCCAAGGGACGCCCCAAGGAACACCGCGAGGAGGTTGTCCGCCCCCGCCGAGCCCATCGAGCCGTCGTCGACAGAGGCCCCAGGCACCGCGTAGGAGACCATCACGCTGCATATCACCACGGATATGGCGAAGAACACCATCGCGTCCAGGAGCGCCAGCTGCGCCCGATCATCACTGGAGGGACGCCCAGACAAGCACGCGCACCTCGACGATTCCCACGGTCCCCCCGGGGCACAGGGCGTTCAGGAACGTCCTCTGAGAGGAGGCGAGGCCGGGGTCCCCATCGGCGGTCGACACGACCAGGAGCGGCTCGGGCGCCGGGTGTACGCACCACACCGACACGAGCGCGGCCTCCCACCGGTCCAGGCAACAGAACGCCTCCGACAGCTCCGCGCACCGGATGGAGTCCACCGACGGCGTGGCCGAAGTGCCCGTCAGGCTCAGGACCACTGAGGTGACGAGCAGGTCCGCGGAGCGCTCGAGCGACTCCTCCAGCCCACTCTCCCGGGCCTGCTCACCCGTCCAGCACGCGGTCCCCGCGACCGACAGGACGCCCGCGAGGACGAAGGCGAGGACCGGCAGGTCCTCGAAGAACCCGCCCACCGCCTCGGTGTCGCGCCTCATACTGGTCGGGAGGGCAGGCCGGGCCTTCTCTGGCGCGGCTACATGTACGCTACGTACGCGCGCACGGTAGAAAAACCGCGCGCCCCGTCCTGAAGGCGATGACACCACACGCCAGCGGGCCCTCCAAGAAGCTGGTGCCCTCCCTGAGCCACGACAGGGCCTGTGGGCACAGGTTCGCCGAGGACGACGCGATGACCCTCGAGATCGACTGCAGCGACTGCAGCGGCGCCCAGAGCATCGACAACCCCAGGTGCGCCGCGGGGATCGTGAACATACTCGCCCTGGGCGTGGTCCCGGACGAGGTCGTGCTCAAGAGGTACATCCACGTGAGGTACAGGTCGGAGAGGTTCAGCCGACTGCGCGAGGCCGCCGGTTCGCTGGCGGCCGTCAGGAGGATAGAGGAGCAGCAGGACGCGCCGTCCGACAGGAGGTGTCGGACATGCCCCGCCAGCAGGCACAGGCTGGCCTCGGACATCGTGCGCGCGATCAGGACGGACCCTGTGTCCTTCTGCGCGTCCAGGTCGTCCCTGTCCGACAGGCTCGCCAAGGACCTGGAGTCCGTCGACTGTCCGCGCCTGGGGCAGTGCATCCGCGCGGTGCTGTCGGCCGGGTCCGCCGACCAGGGGGGTGCGTGAGTGCAGGCCAGGCCGGGGCCGCCCAGGATAGTCGCGGTCGCCGCCGCGCGCGCCGCCGCGGGCGGGCCCCCACGCGTCGTGCGCGAGGGGGGAGGGGACGACAGGAGACCCTGCTTCACATCCACCTGGCTGGAGAGGGACAGGGCGGACGGCAGGGACCGGCTCGCTGAGTACGAGGTCAACGGCGTCCCCGTCAGGATATCTTCGGTGCAGGGGGAGACCAGCGCCAGGTACGAGGTCCTACCCCCTGAGTATGACATGAGCCCTGCGCTCGTCAAGGTCGTCGCCGAGGTGATAGGGGAGATCACGGCCTCCCCCCCGGACGACCTCGACCTGGGGTCGATGGAGGCCCTCAGGCCGTTCATCAGGGCGAGGGCAAAGGACCGGGTCCACGAACGCCTCGCGGCTAGGGACGACTCCGCCAGGGGGCAGGACCTCGCGAAGGAGGTCGACCGCCTGTCGGGGCTCGTCTCGAAGTACACCGCTGGGTACGGGGTCCTCGAGACCCTCTTCGAGGACCAGGCCGTCCAGGACTTCTACATCAACGCCCCATCCAGCCAGACACCCGTGTTCGTCGTCCTCAGGTCCGATGTCCTGAGGCGCGTCGGACAGAAGTGTCGGACGAACGTCTTCGTCGGGAGGGACGACCTGCAGGGGCTCGTGTCCCGGGTCAAGCTGGAAACGGGGATGCCCTTCTCGGAGGCCCACCCCGTCCTCGAGGCCGACATCCCGAGGCTAGGGTGCAGGGTGACCCTGGTCGGGCCCCCGATAAGCGAGAGGGGCGTGTCCCTCGCGGTCAGGAAGCACTCCACGAGCGTCCTCACCCTCCCCGCGCTCATCGCCAAGGACTCGCTGTCCCCCCTCCTCGCGAGCTTCCTGTGGGCGTGCGTGCTGGGGAGGAGGGCGGTGCTCATCGCGGGCTCCAGGGGCGCAGGCAAGACCACCCTCCTCGGCGCCCTGATGCTCGAGTTCCCGCTCACCCAGAGGGTCCTCCTGATCGAGGACACGCCGGAGATCCCCGTCCGCAGGATGCGGCAGCTCGGGTACGACGTCCAGACGCTCAGGTTCGGGAGCGGGGAGGGGCCGAACGAGGTCTCCGCCGGGGACACGCTGCGCGTGTCCCTCCGCATGGGGGAGAGCGCCATAGTCATCGGGGAGGTGAGGGGCTCCGAGGCGAAGGTCCTCTACGAGAGCATGCGCGCGGGCAGCGCCGGCTCGTCCGTGCTCGGCACAATCCACGGCAACTCGGCCGCGGGGGTGCTGGACAGGGCGGTCGAGGACCTGGGGGTCTCGGAGAGGGCGTTCTCCTCGACCGACATCGTCGTCGTCATAGGCCTCATCAGGACGCCGGACGGCTCGGCATTCCACCGGAAGGTCGTGGAGGTCGCCGAGGTGCGCCACGACGAGGGGGGCACGGGCCTGGTGAGCCTCTTCACGATGCAGCCAGGCTGCGGCTGCGCCAAGCCCACGGAGGCGTTCTCTCCCGAGTCCAAGACCCTGCGGGGGATCGCGGGCGCCCTCGGGGCGTCCCCCGAGCACGTCCTGGAGATCGTCAGGAGGAGGGCCCACAGCGACCAGAGGATGGCGGCCGACCTCGGGTCGGGGTGCGCCGCGGGGGATGCGCAGGACGCGCTCCGCGTGGCCTCGAACGAGCTCCTCGTGAGGAGCCTCTTCGCCGCGGAGGGGCCGGACGCGGGGCTGAAGGCCTGGGAGGAATGGTATGGCAAGAGGACGGGCACGGACTGAGAGGCGCCACCGGGCCTACGCGCGGGCGTGCGCCCTCATGGTGAGGGCGGCGGGGCCGTTCGGGCTCAGCGAGGCCAGGGAGGCCGCGAGGGCCAGGCGCGGGCCGCCCGACAGGCGGGCACGCCTCGACGCCCTGGCGGCGGACCTGGATGTGGGCGGGGTCCCGTGCAGCGCGGAGTCGGTCGCGGCCGCCGCGAAGGGCGCGGCCGTGGTCTCCGCGTCCGCATCGGCCGCCGCCCTCGCCCTGTCGCTCGCCCTCCTCGGCCCGTCGATGCTTGCAGTCGCCTTGGTGGTCTCCGCAGCTGGCACCCTGGCGTCCTACCTGTACTTCATGTCCTACCCTTCGTCCGCCGCCAGGAGGCGCGCCTCCGACCTCGTGAGGACCTCGACCGACGCCGTGAACCTGATGGTGATGGGGGTGCGGCAGGACGCGTCGCTCCCGAAGGCCATGGAGTTCGCGGGCGGCGGCACCTCTGAGTTCTCCGCCGAGCTGAGGAGGTGCATATGGGAGGTGGTCACGGGCACATACACGAACTTCGAGGAGGCGCTGCACTCGCTCGGGTGCCGCTGGGAGAGGTTCGGTTCCGAGCTGAAGACCGCCCTGAACGCCGTCGTGGTCGCGTCACACGAGGCCACCCAGGAGGGGAAGCGCAGGTCCCTGGAGAGGGCGAACCGGGCGATGGTCGCCGGGGCGAAGCGGAGGGTCGAGGAGTACGCCCTCTCGCTGTCGACGCCCAGCATGCTCCTGTTCGGCCTCGGGATACTGCTGCCGATAATGGTCGGGTCGTTCATGCCCATGCTGTCGTGGGACATCTGGACCGGCGGGCCCCTCGGTGAGGAGGCCGCCCCCGAGGGAGGTATGGCCTTCGAGACCGCGCTGGTGATGGACGTCACCTTCCCCGTGGTCGCCCTCCTCGTCGCGGTGGACGCCGTGTCGCGCAGGCCGGTGGAGGTCGGCGACCACGCGGAGAGGGACGGGCGCGACGCCCGGCGGCCCTGGGCCGCCGCGGCCGCGCTGGGCGTGGCGTGCTCCGCGTGCGCGTACCTGGCCATCGGGCTCGGGGACCACGCCCCGGCCGTGCTCCTGGCGGGGACGCTGCCCGCCTCCGCGCTCCTGGTGCTCTGTGGCCGCCGCGGGCCGAGGGCCCCGTCCTCCCAGGAGGACGAGGTCCAGGACCTGCTCTTTAAGGCGGGGGCGGGGATGCTGGAGGGGGACAACTTCGAGTCAGCCCTGCACAGGGCCTCGGAGAGGGGGCGCGGGCGGCCCCTGGGCCGGAGGCTCTGCCTCAAGGCCTTCGTGATGGGCCAGGGCTTCGACGGCGCGGTCGACTCCGAGTCGCCCGGGGGGCGCTCGAACGCCTTCGAGGCGCTCAAGGTCGTGGGCAGGGCCTCCGCCAAGGACGAGTCCGGGGCCGGCCTGCTGGCCATGGACATCGCCTCGTACCTCAGGGAGCTCTCGGAGATAGAGGCGACCCTGAGGATGAGGCTCAGGCCGACCATATCGATGATGCGCATGACGGCGCACGTCCTCGGCCCGCTCGTGCTCGGGGTCACCTTCGCGATATACGTCTCGCTGGGGTCGGTCGCGGGCGGGTACGGGGAGCGGGCGGCCACGGACTCGATGCTGATCGTGCTCGGCCTCTTCCTGGCGGAGATGAACGCCGTCGTATGCTACTTCGTCTGGGGGATAGAAGGGGGGAGGGAGCCCATGTGGCTGGCGCGCTCGGCCGGCGCGTGCATCATGGTGTCCCAGCTGGTGTTCGTCTCCACGGCCCTGCTGGCGGCCTGACGCGCCCCACTACTCGGAGGACGCCCCGGGGATCCTCTCCATGTTCCTCTCGAGCAGCGCGAGCTCCCGGGGCTCGAAGGCCCTCGGGTCGACCGGGAGGATGAGCCTGGAACCGCTCTGGGAGATGTGGTCGGCGACCTGGTCTATGGCCCTCAGGACCTTGTTGAAGTCGTTGTTGGAGACGAGGTACTCGAGCCCGTCGAGGAGTATCACGCCGTTCTCGTGGTCCCCTATGAACTTGACCATGGTCTGGGTGAGTATGCCCAGGTTGGTGGGCGATATGACCCCGTCGCCCGCGCGCGTCGCGAGCCAGTAGATCGGGGTGTTGACGAGGCCGTACTTCTCCCTGACGAGGTCCGGGTGCTGCCTCGTGAGGGCCAGGCCCACGGCCTTGTTACCCTCGGCGTCCGCGGTGGAGACGAGGTTGGCGAAGGCGTCGAAGCTGATGGCCGGCGGGGTCTCCTCCACGACGTAGCACTTGCCGGGGGAGAGCCCGTACTTCCTGCTCACGCCGAGCCCGGCCTCCTTGATGGGACCCCTGTCCCTGCCCTTCCTGAAGTGGAAGAGGCTCAACTAATCACTCCACATGGACAGCACCGAGCTGAGGGCTATGGCGTTCGTAGGCTTCAGCAGGAAGTCCTTCGCCCCGGCCTCGAGGCTCTCCTTGATCAGCGACTTGTTGATGATCGAGCTCATGGCTATAACCTTGGCCTTGGGGTCCGCGCTCAGTATCTCCTTCGTGAGGTCGACGCCGGACCTGCCTGGCAGCACCATGTCTATGAAGACTATCCCAGGGTGCGTCTCCTTGTAGGCCTCGAGCGCCTCGTCGAAGCCGCCGGCACCCTTGACGTCGCGGTAGCCGGCCCTGAGGAGGAGCTCGGTCATGACCCTCCTGAAGGCCTCCGAGTCGTCGACTACCAGTATCCTCATGTGCGGAACCGCCTCCTGGGGTGTTGATTAACGGGGCGGATATTAAGAGTTGGCAGGCAGAAGGGTGAGATGGGCAGGCAATCGGTTTCCTGACGCCAGGCCCTTCCGAGTTGACATTTAGGAGCACGGTGTCCACAAGGGTCGCGTGCAACCATGGAAGGGACTTACAGGCTACCCATCTCAGTATGTTATTCTCCCGCGCCGGCCTTAAACGTTGCCCCTTCTGGAGCCGGGGGAGCCAGCGCCCACTAGGCCCTACACTGAAAACAATTATATACTGCCAGTGTCATCCATCACAAAACCGATTTTAACACACCGATTTTCGCAGTGGTGTTAGTTCATGACGGGCACTGAAGATGTCAAGAAGGGCACGACCACCATAGGCATGGTCTGCAAAGACGGAGTGGTCATGGCCACGGAGAAGAGGGCCACGATGGGCACCCTGATAGCCCACAAGACCACGCAGAAGCTGTTCAAGATCGACGACAACATGGGGCTCGCCGTCGCGGGCGTCGTCGGTGACGCTCAGACCCTGGCGAGGTACATAACCGCCGAGGTCGAGCTCTACAAGCTCAAGAGGGGCCAGCCGATGACCGTCAGGTCCGGCGCGACCCTGACTTCGAACATACTCGCCGGGAGCAGGTACTACCCCTACTGGGTGGGGCTCATCCTAGGCGGCGTCGACAAGGACGGCGGCCACGTGTACGCCCTCGACATGGTCGGGGGGGCCATACCTGACGACTACGTCACCACGGGCTCCGGCTCGCCGTACGTGTACGGCGTCCTCGAGGACCACTTCCAGAAGGACATGAACTTGAGCGACGGCGTGGACCTCGCGATCAGGTCGCTCCATGCGGCCATGAAGCGCGACTCCGCGTCGGGCGACGGCTACACCGTCGCCACGATCACGGCGGAGGGCTTCACCGCGCTGGACGACAAGGAGATCCAGAAGCGTCTGGCGAAGATGAAGCTCACCTCCTGAGGGGCGATCCCGGCACCCCTTGGCCGAGCAAACGGGAATCATTACATTCCAGCTGAGTGAGAACAGATGGGCATAGAGAAGGTTCTAGAAGACGCGAGGGAAGCGGTCAAGAAGACCATACCCTCGAACATAGAGGTCACGGACATCGACTTCGAGGGTCCAGTCATAGTGATATACACCAAGAACCTCGAGGAGTTCTCCACGAACAACGACCTCGTGAGGCAGCTCGCGCAGACGCTGAGGAGGAGGGTGGCGATAAGGCCCGACCCCAGCACGCTGGCCAGCCCCGAGAGCGCGGAGGAGAAGATCAGGAAGATAATCCCCGAAGAGGCCAAGATCACCAACATCTACTTCGAGGACGACACGGGCGAGGTGACCATAGAGGCGGTCTCGCCGGGCCTCGTCATAGGGAAGCACGGGGCCATCCTGAACGAGATCAAGAAGGAGATCGGGTGGGCGGCCAAGGTGGTCCGCGCGCCCCCGATACCGTCCAAGACCGTGAGCGAGATCAGGAGCTACCTGAGGAAGGTCCAGGACGACCGCAAGGAGTTCCTGAGGAAGGTAGGCAGGAGGCTGATGCGCCAGCGCCTGAACGAGGAGACCTGGCTGAGGGTCACGGCCCTGGGCGGGTACAGGGAGGTGGGCAGGAGCGCCTCGCTCCTCACCACCCGCGAGAGCAAGGTCCTCATAGACTGCGGCGTCGCCGTCTCGGCGGACGAGAACGGCTCGACCCCGTACCTGAGCGCCCCGGAGCTGATGCCACTGGAGTCGCTGGACGGGGTGGTCATAACACACGCGCACCTGGACCACTGCGGCCTTCTGCCGGTCCTCTTCAAGTACGGCTACGACGGGCCCGTCTACTGCACCCCGCCCACCAGGGACCTCATGTCCCTCCTTCAGCTGGACTTCATCAAGGTGGCCGTCGGCGAGGGCAAGAAGGCGCCCTACGAGTCCTCGCACATCAGGGAGGTGGTCATGCACTGCATACCCCTCAAGTACGGCGAGACCACGGACATATCCCCTGACGTCAGGCTGACGCTGCAGAACGCCGGGCACATCCTCGGCTCGTCCATAGCCCACTTCCACGTCGGCGACGGGCTCTACAACATCGCCTTCAGCGGCGACATGAAGTTCGAGAAGTCGTGGCTGTTCAACGCCGCGGTGAACAAGTTCCCCAGGCTGGAGACCCTGGTGATCGAGTCCACATACGGCGGCTACCACGACATGCAGCCGAGCAGGCAGGACGCCGGCAACCAGATCAGGGAGGTCGCGCGGGCGACGCTCCAGAGGGGCGGCAAGATGCTCATGCCGGTGTTCGCGGTCGGGAGGTCGCAGGAGGTCATGCTGGTCCTCGAGGACCTGATGAGGAACCACCAGATCCCGAAGGTCCCGATCTACCTGGACGGCATGATATTCGAGGCCACGGCCATACACACGGCGTACCCTGAGTACCTCAACA
>CAZXWO010000024.1:0-24643 GCA_964644565.1 uncultured Thermoplasmata archaeon
TCTTGATCCTGTTCATGTGGGTCATGTCGATTATGATGCCGCCCTTGACCGGGACCGTGTGGCCGCACATCGCAGTGCCCGCGCCCCTGGGGACAATCGGCGTCTTGGTCCGGTTGGCGAGCTTGACGATCTCCGAGACCTCCTGTGCCGTCGCGGGCTTGACGACGGCGTCGGGGGTCACGTGGTGTATCGAGGCGTCGAAGCCGTAGACGTAGAGATCCGCCGCCTTCGTCGACATGCGTTCCTTCCCCACGATCTTCTCCAGCTCCGCGACGACCATCCGCCTCATGTGGACCGGATGGTCAACGGTCCCGCCCGGATAAAATGATTGTCACAGACAGGAGTGGGGGGCGGGGTGCCGACGGGACCAGGTCAGGAAACGATAAGTACACCTTGGAGGATGCTTCGGCCGATAGCATGCTGAAGCTCATAGTCTTCGGCCCGCCGAGCGCGGGCAAGGGCACGCAGGCCCAGAGGCTGTCGAAGGAATACGGTCTGCCACAGGTCTCCACCGGGGACCTCCTCCGGGAGGCGGTCGCGAAGAAGACGCCCCTCGGCGTGAAGATCAAGTCGTACCTCGACACGGGCAGGCTCGGCCCCGACGACCTCATCGTGCAGCTCATCAAGGAGCGCGTGTCGAAGCCCGACTGCGCCAAGGGCTACCTCCTCGACGGCTTCCCCAGGACCATGGGGCAGGCCGAGGAGCTCGACAAGATGACGGACATCGACCTCGTCCTGAACATCGTCGTCGACCACGAGTCCCTCGTCGAGCGAGCCGTCGGCCGCAGGATATGCATGAAGTGCAACTCGGTCTACAACGTCACGTCCAACCCGCCTAAGAAGGCAGGCGTGTGCGACAAGTGCGGCTCCGAGCTCATCCAGAGGGACGACGACAAGGAGGCCACCGTCAGGAACAGGCTCAAGGTCTACCAGGAGCAGACCGCCCCGCTGATCGAGCACTTCCGGAACAAGGGGAACATCGTGGACATCGACGGCTCGAAGGGCATCGAGGGAGTGTACTCCCAGATGACCGCCGCGATAGAGAAGGTCAGGAAGTGACGCGGCGCCCAGGCCGGGAGGCCCCCGCCGCGTCCTTTCTGACATCTTAAATAGAGGGACTGGAATAGCGCCACCTACATCGAAGCCCCGTAGTGTAGCGGTCAATCATGCGGGACTCTGGATTGCGCATCTCGCAAGGAGAGATCCTGCGACGGAGGTTCGAATCCTCCCGGGGCTACCTCACCTTTTACCCCTAGAGGCGCTGCTGTACTCGTTCGCCTTGAAGAACTCGAGCATCTCCGGGTCCCTCTCGAGCGTCTCCTTCCACCACGCGGCCCTGATCTTGGGGTTGAGCTTCGAGGCCGCGGCGACGTACTGTTTGAACCTGTCCTGCGCCGTGTCGACCACTCCGAAGTCGTCCAGGCGCATCATCCCATCCCTGTCCTTCATGACGCTCCCGTGTCAGTAATGCGTTCGGTGATTTAGAAACCTTGCCTGTCGAGGACTTCGTTGACCAACGCGTCGACGAGCTGTATCCGCTCGTCCTCCCTCGGCAGGTTCACCAGCTTGAAGCTCCGGAACCCGGCCGCCTCTGCCCTGACCTTCTCCACGAGAGGCCTGAGGTGCTCCTTCCTCACCTGGTAGACGCCGTTCACCTGCCGCACCATGAGCTCGCTGTCCGAGTGGAACCTCACGTCCCCGCATGTGATGGCCTTGGTCCGCTGGACCGCCCATATCAGGGCCTCGTACTCAGCCTCGTTGTTCGTGCGTCTGCCCAGGGTCCTCGCGTCCTTCTCGACCAGCCTGCCGTCCGGACTGAAGATCGCGAACCCTGCGCCCGCAGGTCCAGGGTTCCCCCTCGCCGCCCCATCAGTGTATACTAGAAGGTCCGCGCGCGCCGGCAGAACACATCACCCGCTGTACCGCGAGCGTATGGCTAGGGCGTACTAAGAACCTGCGTCCGCCCCCCGACCATAAATAGAAATACGCACGGCCGTTTCATTCCGTCGGGGGAGCAAGGCAGTGGGAAGAGCGGCCACGCCGATGATGGAGCAGTACTTCCGGATCAAGGAGCAGCACAAGGACTGCCTCCTGTTCTTCCGCCTCGGCGACTTCTACGAGATGTTCGGCGAGGACGCCGTCGTGGGCTCCAAGGAGCTCGAGATCACACTCACCTCCAGGGACAAGGGGAAGAAGGAGAGGATACCGCTCTGCGGCGTCCCCTGGCACGCGCTGGACTCCTACCTCCCCAAGCTCCTGAACAAGGGGTACAAGGTCGCGATATGCGAGCAGATGCAGGACCCGAGGTACGCGAAGGGCCTGGTCGACAGGGAAGTCGTCAGGATCGTGACGCCGGGCACGGTCATCGAGGGCGCCGTGCTGGACAGCAGGTCCAACAACTACCTCATGTCCGTCGCTCGCTCCGGCGACAGGTACGGGCTGTCCTTCGCGGACATCTCGACGGGCGAGTTCATCACCACGGAGCTGGGCCCGGACCAGCCGGAGCCGCGCGTCCTCACCGAGTTCGCCCAGAGGTCCCCGAAGGAGGTCCTTTACGGCGACGGGCTCGAGGGATGCAGGCTCCTGGGTGAGATGTCCCTGGCCGGGGCCGCGCTGACCCGGCTCGATGAGATGGCCTTCCTCCGGGAGGCCTCCGAGTCGCTGATCAAGCGCCACTTCGGCGTCAAGTCGCTGGAGGGGCTGGGCCTGGCGGACAAGCCTCTGGCGGTCTCGAGCGCTGGCGCCGTGCTGCGCTACCTCGAGTCGACGCAGAAGCGCAGCCTCGAGTTCCTCAGCCGCCCGCGTTACTACTCCACCTCCGACAAGCTCGTCCTGGACCAGACCACTCTGAGGAACCTCGAGGTCCTCAGGAACGTCAGGGACGGGAGGCAAGAGGGCACGCTCGTCGAGGTCCTGGACCACACGCTCACGCCCATGGGCTCCCGCCTCCTGAAGTCGTGGCTGACGGAGCCCCTGATGGACGTGGCGGCCATAGACCGCCGGCTGGATGCAGTCGAGGAGCTCGTCTCTGACACGCTCGCGAGGAACGACATCGCGTCGTCGCTCAAGGGGGCGAGGGACCTCGAGAGGCTCATCTCCAAGGTGATGTACGGCAGCGCCAACGCCAGGGACCTGCTCGCCGTGAAGGACTCGCTCGACGCCGTCCCCAGGGTCAGGGAGGTGCTCTCCGGGGCGCGCTATGAGCTCCTGAAGGAGCTCGGCTCCGGGATGAGGGACGTCGGGCACGTCGCGGACCTCATCGGGATGTCCATCGCCCCAGACCCTCCCGTCGCGCTCAAGGAGGGCGGGCTCATCAGGGAGGGGTTCGACCCCGCGCTCGACGCTCTACGGAACCAGGCCAGGGAGGGCAGGGAGTGGATCGCGTCGCTCGAGGAGAAGGAGCGGGAGAGGACGGGCATCAAGGGCCTCAGGTTGGGCTTCAACAACGTCTTCGGATACTACATCGAGGTCTCCAAGTCTAACGCTAAGCGGGTACCGCCGGACTACGAGCGCAAGCAGACCCTGACGACCGGCGAGAGGTACGTCACGCCGGAGCTGAAGGAGAAGGAGCAGTCCATACTCGCCTCGCAGGAGCGCTCGTGCGCCCTCGAGTACGAGGCGTTCGTGAAGGTCAGGGACGAGGTGTCGAGGTCGGGCGCGGAGGTGAGGGAAACGGCGCGTGCGCTCGCCGCCGTGGACGTCCTGAGGTCGTTCGCAGAGGCCGCGGTCATGCACGGCTACGCGCGCCCGAGGGTCGACGTTTCGGACACCATCCTCCTCAAGGACTCGAGGCACCCGGTGGTGGAACGGTTCCTGCGCGGCTCCTTCGTGCCCAACGACGTCCATCTCGACACGAACCTGAACAGGCTCATCATACTCACCGGACCGAACATGGCCGGCAAGTCCACCTACCTGAGACAGGTGGCGCAGACGGTCGTCATGGCCCAGGCCGGGTCCTTCGTCCCCGCGTCCGAGGCGACCATGGGCATAGTGGACCGGGTCTTCACCAGGGTCGGCGCGTTCGACGACCTCGCGCGCGGGCAGTCCACGTTCATGGTCGAGATGACCGAGCTGGCCAACATACTCAACAGCGCCACGAGGCGGAGCCTGATACTCCTGGACGAGGTGGGCAGGGGCACTAGCACCTTCGACGGCCTCGCGATTGCGTGGGCGGTGTCGGAGCACCTCTACGACCACAACAAGGTCGGCGCCAAGACTCTCTTCGCGACCCACTACCACCAGCTGACGGAGCTCGCGGAGTCGCTCGAGGGCGTCAAGAACTACTCCATGTCCGTGAAGGAGCAGGGCTCGGAGGTCGTGTTCCTCAGGAAGGTCGTCCCTGGCAAGGCGAACAAGAGCTACGGCATCCAGGTCGCCAAGCTCGCGGGCGTGCCCCACGAGGTCATAGGCCGGGCGGAGCAGGTCCTCAGCCGCATCGAGGAGGATAACGTGCTCGAGGTCAAGGCCGGGAAGAGGGCGCACAGGCAGTCGCTGCTGATGCCCTCCCAGGAGGAGGTCCCGTCGTCGGTCCTGGAGGAGCTCAGGTCGGTGGACCTCGCCTCCATGACGCCCATGGAGGCCTATGTCAAGCTCAACGCACTCAAGAAGAAGGCAGGTGGTGAGGCTGGGAAGGATAAGGGTACTGGATGACCTCACCGTCAACAAGATCGCCGCGGGCGAGGTGGTCGAGAGGCCGGCGTCCGTGGTCAAGGAGCTCGTTGAGAATGCGCTGGACTCGGGCGCCGACTCCGTCCACGTGTCGGTCGTGGACGGCGGCCGCCGGTCCATATCGGTGAGGGACGACGGGTGCGGCATGTCCCCGGACGACGCCGTGGCGGCGTTCGCCAGGCACGCCACGAGCAAGATCTCCGAAGTGGACGACCTCAGGGACCTCACCTCCTACGGTTTCAGGGGCGAGGCCCTCGCGTCCATCGCGTCGGTGGCCAAGGTCGTCCTCAGGACGAGGGAGCACGGCGCGGACGAGGGCACCGAGGTCGAGGTGTGGGGCGGCAAGACGGTGGCCCAGCGTCCGGTCGGCTGCCCGCCCGGCACCGAGGTCGTGGTCGCGGACCTCTTCTACAACGTGCCCGCGCGCAGGAAGTCCGTCAGGTCGAGGGCGACCGAGCTGGCCCACTGCAAGGGCGTCGTGGTGGACTTCATCCTGTGCCGGCCCGGAATCTCCTTCTCGTTCTCCTCCGACGACGAGCTGGATCTAGTCCACTCGTCCGCGGAGGACATGAACGGCTCCCTCGCCGCGGCGTTCGGGGACCAGGTCGCCGGGGGCATGCTCCACGGCGAGGCCGACGGCGACGGAGTGAGGGCCGAGGCGTTCCTCGGCCGGCTCGAGCACACCCGCTCGTCGCCGGCGGACCTGCGGATGTTCGTCAACGACCGCCCTGTGAGGGGCCCCAGGCTGGTGTCGGCGGTCGTCAAGGGGTACGGGTCGAGGCTGATGAAGGACAGGTACCCGGTGGGCGTGCTGAGGCTGTTCGTGGACCCGGCCGTGCTCGACGTGAACGTCCACCCCACCAAGAGGGAGGTCAGGTTCGACAGGGAGTCCGTCGTCCTCGATGCCGTCGCGAGGTGCGTGGAGTCTGCGCTCAAGGGGCCGGACCTCACCTTCAGGTACGACCTCACCCGGTTCTCCGAGTCGTTCGAACCCAAGTCTCCAGAGGCGGCCGCCGGACACGCTGCGGCCGCCCAGTCCGTCCTACAGGTGCAGGACTCGCCGGCCCAGGACCACCGGGCCACGATAGTCCCGCTCGCGCAGATCATGAACACGTACATCCTCGCCGAGTCGCGGGGTAGCCTCCTCCTGATAGACCAGCACGCGGCCTCCGAACGCGTGGTCTACGAGAGCGTGCTCGCCGCCATTCGGTCGGGGAGGGAGATCTCCCAGAGGCTGCTTACGCCCATGGTGCTGCGGCTCACGACGTCTGAGGCGAAGGCGCTGGAGGAGAACCGGGACCTCGTGGAGAGGGCGGGCTTCTCGGTCGAGCCCTTCGGGGGGGACTCCTACACCGTCCGGTCCATACCGACGGTGCTCGGGGTCGCCCAGGGGGAGGGCGCGCTCAGGAACATGCTCGGCGAGCTGGCCCAGATGCCGTCACACAGGCGGCTCGGGCTGGACGTCATTTGGAGGGTCGCGTGCCACACCGCGATAAGGGCCGGCGAGACGCTCTCCAACGCCCAGATGAGGCAGCTGGTGTCGGACCTCCTGAGGACCGAGAGCCCCTACACGTGCGAGCACGGCAGGCCGACGATGATAGTGCTCTCCCCCGAGGACCTGGAGAAGCTCTTCAAGAGGCGCGTGTGACCCGTCAGGCGTGGTCGAAGACCAGCGAGCCGTCCTTGTGGACGATCCCGTGACGCCTGGTTATCTCCCCGACCCTCTCGCCCGCCTGCCTGTCCAGCGGCTCGGGCCTGTGACCTGCGAGGATGTCCTTCACCCTCGCCCTGGCGTACTCGACCATCTCGTCCCTCATCGGGTCCGGCTGCCCCGTCCTGTGGTAGCCAGTCACCTGGGGGACCAGGAGGTCCTTCCTCATGTGCCTGAGGGTGTGCGGGTCCGACAGGAACGTGCCGCCCGGGCCCTGCCTCCTTATCGCGTCGAACCCCAGCCTCTCGTCATCCAATTCCACGCCCTGCCGCAGCCTCTTGAGCCAGCGCCACGCCTCGCAGTCCATGACGAGCTTCTCGGGGGACATCATGGCCGCCCGGTCCAGGCCGCCGAGGCCCACAACCAGGTCCGACCCCGCGAGGGCCGCGGCCATCGCGGTCATCCCAGTCTGGTAGCCCGACTCCGCGTGCAGGGACCTCGACGCGTTGGAGGGCCCGCCCGCGCAGCTTGGGAGGCCGTAGTGGTGCGCCATCTCCGTGGCCGCGCTGTCCATCAGGATCCCCTCCGGCGTGCCGCAGAGGAAAACCCCGGAACGGAGGTCCGTCACGCCGGAGAAGGACGAGTAGACGCACGGGGCGCCCGGGCTGGCGGCCTGCGAGATGGTGATGCCGCAGAGGTTCTCCGCCGCTATGACGGCGAGCGTCCCCGCGACCGTGACGGGCGACACTGACCCGGCGATGCCCATCGAGAGGTGGACCACCGGGACCCCCGCCCTGGCGAGCTCGACCATGGCCTCCGCCTCGCCCTTGTCGTACCTGAGGGGGGAGATCGGCGTGCACACGTCCGAGAATATCGGCCTCCGCCTCAGCTCCTCGGCCGACCCCAGCACGGCCGAGCAGACCTCGATCTGGAACCGCGCCTCCTCCGCGGAGGCGGCGCCGTGCTGGACGTGCTTCGAGGTGTTCGCGAGCGTGGCCACGAACTCGTAGTAGGACGACCTGTCGGAGGGCATGTCCGTCGCCACCACCGGCGGCCAGACGAAGTCGACCTCGGGCAGCGCGTCAGCGATGACCACGAGGTCCCTCAGGTCCTTCAGAGTGGAGGGCCTCTTCACGCCCTTGTCGAGGTCGAGGACAGCGGGAGGCTCCCCGTCCGTCGATATGAGCTGCACGCCCTCCTCGGGCACGGTGTAGTCCCTCCCCCCGCGGGAGCATATGCGCACCTTCCTCGGCGCGGTCCTGAGCGCCTCGTCCACAACGCGCTCGTCGAGCCACGCCCTCCGGGCTGGCATGTCCACCCTGGCTCCGGCCCGCGCCAGCAGTCCGAGGACCTCCTGGCTCTCCACCATGACGCCGGTCTCGCCCAATACGCGGACCGCCGCCTGGTGCACCTTCTCCCTGTCGTCCTTTGAGAGTACGCTCATGCTAGCCTTGGTCATGCTCTTCCCTCCTCCGCTTGGGTGCGCCAGCCCGCACTGTCCCCCGCTGCGCGGGCCTCAGAACCCTGAGGCCCCCCGCATAGATTAACGCTCCGCCCGCTCCCCCCTGTCCTCATATATCGTTTGCGGTCCCGTGTTCATGCGAAAACTATTACTCCGCGCAATGTGTCAGCCGCCCGTCGGAAGGTGGCCCCATGGGTCTCAACATGGCTATCACGGAACTGGAAACCGAGAAGGCGCTCTGCAGGAAGAAGAAGATGACGCTGGCCAAGGTCTACGTGGACGACCCGTCCAAGTGGGCGGGCCTGGTCGAGGTCGACAAGGTGGTGGACCTCAAGAAGGCCGCGGCCAAGATGGGCAAGGAGGATCTCGACGCGATCCTGAAGAAGAGGCGGCTGGCCCCGGAGGGCGACGAGCTCTTCCTGGAGAAGGTCAAGGACCCGGAGGACCAGAAGGCCCTGGGGCCGTTCGTCACCGAGGTCAAGACCAACTGGATAGTCCTCGACAAGGTCCCGGCGGACAGGAAGAAGGACGTGATCGCGGCCGCGAACAAGCCCAACTCCGTCACGGAGTGGGACCTCGTGGAGTTCGACGACATGTACGCGACGTGCGCGAACTGCGGCCTCTCCTGGGACAACAAGAAGGGCTGCGTGGGCAACTTCGGCCCGTCGGGCTCGCCCGTGCCGGACCTCGCGAAGAAGTACGGCCTCACCCTCCTCTCGAAGGTCAACGAGCTCGCGGAGAAGAAGACCGTGCTGACGGCGAAGGACGCGGAGAAGCTCCTCGAGGAGGTCAGGGTCATAAGGGAGAAGTCCCCCGCGGAGGGGAAGATGATAGTGCGCCGGATCGAGGGCACCCTCAGCAGGCTCGAGGCGCTGGCCAAGTGCTCCAAGGAGTACGGCGTGGGCTTCTACTTCTTCTGAGCCCGTGGTGGACGGATGCTCTCCGAGGGTGACGGCAGCGCGGAGAGGGCGCGGGTGGCCCTCGTCAAGGGCCCCGAGGGGGCCCTCTCCATCGAGCTGATGCACATCAGGGAGGGCGTCACCCGGGGCTTCCTCAAGTACTCGCCCCGGGGGCTCAGGCTCTCGGAGGAGAACTCCCGCAGCCTCGGCCGCACGCTGGCCGAGCTGTCGGGGGGGAAGCTGCTCGTCGCCGACACGCGGAAGAGGCTCCTCTCCCGTTCCCTGGAGCCCCATGGCTGGACCATGAGGCGCGCGGTGGTGCCGAGGATAGACCACACATGCAGCATGTGCACCACCTACGACATCCCCCTCGAGGAGAGCCTCATGGACGACCGCGGGGAGAAGCCCGACATCACCAACACCTCGCACATGGTCGGCGTGAGCATGGACCTCGGGGACAGGTGCGCGTTCGGCTTCTACACGGACGACGGCGACACCGCGAGGGTCATATCGGAGGGGCCCAGGAAGCAGGGGATGCTCGTCGCCCAGTCCCCCGAGGACATGGCGGACGCGGCGGACTGCATGATCCGCTTCCTCGCAGCCGCGAGGAAGAAGTGGGCGGTGTTCTCCCTAGACATGGGCAGGTTCGTGAGGCGGCACGACCCGATGGTCATGTGGAGGATGGTCCTCGACGCCCCGAAGGGGTACGACCACTCGGTGAGGCCCGTCTCGAAGGCGAACCGCAGGGGCCTCCTCCGGATGTTCTCGGAGTACTACGACGAGGGGGGCTTCCAGGCCTCCATGAGGCTCAGGGGGATGCTCTCCGACAAGTCGTTCTCGGTGTTCGCGGCGGACGGCGGCTTCGTCGTCACGAGGTTGGAGGGCGAGGCCGGCCTCATATACGACATCTACGTCACGCCCGCGCGCCAGGGCGAGGGCATCGGGGGCGAGCTCATGAGGTGCGGCCTCACGAGCCTCTCCGGCCGGGCGTCCAGGGCCTACCTGCACACCAGCTACCCCAGGGCCAAGGCCCTCTATGAGAAGTTCGGGTTCAAGGCGGTCTATTCGCAGCTGGCGGTGAGGCTGGACGAGACAGAGTTCCGCCCCCCCTCAAGGTAATTATATCTAGAGAGTGATGACTCGGCGCGGAGCGGAACACGCGCCGCACCAGGGGGGTACCAGCACGATATCCAGGGACAAGATAATCAGCGCCCTCGAAGGATACGACCTGAAGAAGGCCAAGATCGGGATGGTGGCGTCGCACTCGGCGCTAGACGTGTGCGACGGGGCGGTCGAGGAGGGTTTCAGGACCCTCGGCATCTGCCAGGAGGGGCGTGAGAAGACCTACGCCCGGTACTTCAAGTGCCAGCGGAACGCCAAGGGCAAGGCCGTTCGCGGCGTCGTCGACGAGTGCTGGACCCTGAAGAAGTTCAAGGAGATGATGACGCCCGAGTACCAGGCCAGGCTGAGGAAGGAGAACGTGCTGTTCGTCCCCAACCGGTCCTTCACGTCCTATGTCCCGCTCCAGGAGATCGAGGAGGACTTCGCGGTCCCGCTCGTGGGTACGAGGGGCCTCCTCCGGAGCGAGGAGCGCGGCGAGGACAGGGACTACTACTGGCTGCTCGAGAAGGCGGGCCTGCCCTTCCCCAAGCGCGTCGAGGACCCGAAGGACATCGACAGGCTGGTCATCGTCAAGCTGCACCACAAGGTCAAGAAGCTCGAGCGCGGGTTCTTCACGGCCTCCTCCTACCAGGAGTTCAGGCAGAAGTCCCGGCAGCTCGTCTACAACAACGTCATAACGGAGGAGGACCTCAAGGAGGCCCGTATAGAGGAGTACGTAATAGGGCCCGTGTTCAACCTCGACTTCTTCTACTCCCCGCTCGAGGCCAAGATGGAGAGGATAGAGCTCATAGGCGTCGACTGGAGGTTCGAGACCTCCCTCGACGGGCATGTGCGGCTGCCGGCGCCGCAGCAGATGACCCTCCAGGGCGCCCAGGCCACCCCGGAGTACACCGTGTGCGGCCACAACTCCGCCACGATGAGGGAGTCCCTGATAGAGGGGGCCTTCGACCTCGCGGAGAAGTACGTCAAGGCGACGCAGGAGCACTACGCCCCAGGGATCATCGGGCCGTTCTGCCTGCAGACCTGCGTCGACAAGGACCTCAGGTTCCACATATACGACGTCGCGCCCAGGGTCGGTGGGGGCACCAACGTGCACATGTGGGTCGGGCACCCCTACGGGAACACCACCTGGCGCACTAACATGAGCACGGGCAGGCGCTTGGCGGTGGAGGTCCGGAGGGCCATCGAGACGGACCAGGTCGACAGGATAGTCACATAGGCCCCCGGAGTGCCTGGCCGGACCTGCTGGCCAGTCCCCGAAGGGGGCCCGGGCAATACCTAAAGCTTATAAAGGGGCAATCTATTCGCCGGAGTACCTTTCTCGAATAGGGGGTCCGTTGCTTTCGGTTCCCGGAGAGGGGGGACATTGAATGAAGACAGGCGCAATGAGCAAGCTATCAGCCGCCATCATCGTACTGGTAATGGCGTTGTCCGCCATGGTGGCGCTCCCTATGGGGAGCGTCGACGCGGCAGACGGGACGAACGACATAAGTCTATTGGTTCTGGACGCATCGAACGGTGCAACTGTGGAGACGGCGACTGTCAATCTCATCAACCTGTACACGGGAGAGGTAATCGAGGCCCCATACTCATCCGGGATGTACGTAGCATCCGAGCCTCAGCCGGGAGTCTACAGGGTTGAGGTGACTGACGACGACTACTACGACAAGGTCGATGCGGTCCCCGAGGGTGTATCCTTCGACGCGCTCACGCCGTATGCGAGCGACCCGATCGACCTCGACCCGCTGCCTCCCAAGGTGTACACGTGGAACGTCACAGTCGAGAACTCGCTCGGGCAGCCCCTTTCGGGCGCCACCGTCGGGTTCTACGACGACAGCAGCCGCGAGGCGGTCTCGAAGGCGGTCACGAACAGCGAGGGCTGGGCCCTCGTCGACATGTTCGGCGTGCCCGCCCTGACGGACATATACCTGTTCGCGAGCAAGGACAACTACGAGACGTACGTGGACCCGGTCACCGTGGCCTCGGACGCGACGCCGACCGTGGTGCTCTCGTCCGCCAAGATCGTCAGAGGCCTCGTCAAGGACTCGGATGGATACCTGGCGACCAACACGGTCGCCTACCTCGTCAACGACGACTCGTCCGTCCCGTGGGTCAAGAGGGTCCTCAAGAGCGACCTCGGCGGCGGATCGTACGTCCTATACGGGTACGAGGGCGAGTTCACGCTGTCCGTCGACGCCGACGGGCTCAAGTCCGCATTCAGGGACATATCGATCACCCCGTCCACGACATACCAGTTCGTCGACCTCACCCTCGGGGACCAGACCCAGAGGACCGAGGCCGTGTCGATGGTGTACGGGGCTGACATGAACTCGTTCGAGTTCTCCTCTGAGACCGTGTGGTCCTACGATGACAAGGTCCCGGGGATGCCCTACAGCGACGCGGGCAGCCTCAGGATGCAGATCGACCTGAACTCGGCGAACACCGACGGCACGGTCGATGCGACCGAGGCCGGCCTCTTCGAGGCCGCCCTGGCCGACTACGGCCCCGAGTACGTGTCCAGCGCGAGGCTCCTGACCGTGAACGACACGGTCTACTCATGCCCCGGCTCGTTCGGGCTCTTCACCCTCGGCTCGGTCGAGGGCGCGATAACGCTGGAGACAGGTGTCGCGTTCGAGTACACGGCCTCCTACAGCTCGGTCGATGCCATAGACGTGGGCGCGCCTGACTACTACGCCGATGCGTACGTCAAGTACGACAACCCGTCCGTGGACTACGTATTCACGATCTCGCTGCCAGCATCGTACGAGATGGTGGCGAACTCGACAGGCGGCGCGGACAGCCACGTGAACTCCACCGGCTTCACGACGGTGACGCTGGACCCGCAGGAGTACGTCGGCGGACCCGAGCACGTCTCGATGACCTTCGAGGTGTCCGAGGGCCCCTCCGCGGGCGCGGGCCTCGTCGAGTCTGAGTATGTCTACGCGGTCACGAACGAGACAGGCGTGGTCCTTAGCTACATCGTGGCGGTCAACGAGGAGGTCAACTTCACGGCGGTCGACTCGATGGACCCGAACGGCAACCCGCTCGAGTTCACATGGGACTTCGGGGACGGCACGCCGGCAGTGACGACCTACAACGTCACCTGCCCGTACACGTACCTGACGGCCTCCGCAGGCAGGACCGTGAACCTTACGGTCACGGACATGGGCGGCCTGGTCAACTGGACCGAGATAACGGTCATGTGCGACCTCAGGGGCCCGGTGCCCGTGATAACGGTCAAGGACCTGACGGTCAACGCCACGACCGGGATGCTCGAGATTGACCAGGGTGAGCTCGTCTGGTTCAACGCCAGCGAGTCGGGCGACGACGTCGTGAGCGTGGGCGACGGCCTCGGGACCGTCCAGTTCTTCGAGTTCTTCTACGGCGAGGGCAACACCTCCGGCCGCGTGTACACCACGGAGGACGAGCAGAACGTCTCCTACTCCTGGGAGGACGCGGGCGAGTACGTCCTGACGCTGAACGTGACCGACTCCGTCGGCCACTGGAAGAACACGACCCTGGTGGTCAAGGTCAACGACACCGAGGCCCCGTCGCCGTCGTTCCTGGTCAAGAACGCGACCTGGGGCACGAGCCTGGTAGAGGGCACGACGCTGGTCTTCGACGCCAACGCCACCAAGGACAACCTGGACAACAAGTCCGTCCTGTACTTCTCGTGGTACTTCAACGACGACAAGGGCACCGCGTCCTGGCTGAACGGCACTGGCCTGTGGAACGTGACGCACGTGTTCGACACCGCCGACAGCTACGCGGTGCGGCTGAACGTCACGGACACCGAGGGCAACTGGAACGGCTACACGAAGACAGTCACCGTGGTGTCGGGCCCGAGGGCTAACCTGATCATCGACGACGTGACCTTCGACCCGGAGGCCTTCACCGAGGGGACGACGGGCTACATCATCGTCAACATGACGAACAAGGGCACCGCCGCCGCGACCGAGATCGTCGTCAAGTTCTACATCGAGAACGCTGACGGCACCGAGGACCTCCTCGGGACTTGGACAGTTGTCCTGAACGCCACGACCGGGTCCGAGACGAGCAGCGTCGCCATGGGCGGCACCGCGAGGGTCGAGTTCCCGTACAAGTTCAGCGACCCCGGCACCTACACGGTCAGGGTCAACGTCACATGCAGCGACCAGCTGGTCGTCGACGAGGACGTCGGCACGGTGACGGTGGACGAGGCGGGCTGGAAGAAGATGGCCCTCTGGGGAGGCGTCATAGCCGTCCTCATACTGGTCCCGGTCCTGCTCTACCTGCGCGGCAGGTGGTCCAGGCGCGAGAAGAAGGGACCGAGGCGCGAGAGGCCCGAGAAGGCGGAGAAGCAGGAGAAGCCCGAGAAGAGGTCCGAGAAGTTCGAGAAGCCCGGCAAGGACCAAGACCTCTGAGGCGAGCCTGAAACCTGCCAAACCTCTTAACACCCCTTTTCATTCTCTGACCGACTAGCATGGGCGAGACCTGGCGACTGGTGGACAGCGGCACTGTGCGGCCGGCGGAGTCCGCGGCCCTGGACGAGGCCATCCTCGAGGCCCACTCCGCGGGGTCGGTCCCCGACACCCTCCACTTCTACGTGAGGTCCTCGCCCACCGTGTCGGTGGGCTACTTCCAGAAGGCCGCGGAGAGCCTCGACCTCGATGCGTGCAGGCGCTTAGGCGTACAGGTCGTGCGCAGGGGCTCCGGGGGCAGCTCGATATACACCGACCGGGGCCAACTGATATACGGTCTCGTCGTGCGCTCGGAGGAGCTGCCGCCCACGCCGGAGGCCTCGTTCGCGCTCGTCTGCGGGGCCGTCGCAAGGGCGGTGTCATCGTTCGGCGTCGACGCGAGGCACAGGCCCGTGAACGACGTCGAGGTGGGCGGGAGGAAGGTCTCCGGCAGCGCGCAGCTGAGGCGTCGCGGCTCGGTGCTGCAGCACGGCACCGTCATCATGGACACGGACCTCCGGACCATGGACTCCGTGCTGAGGCACGGGGCCGGGCCGAGGCCCTCGGAGCGCGTCACGACGATGGCGGCGCTGCTGGGGGAGGTGCCTGACGTCGGCGAGGTCAAGCGCAGGATCAGGGACGAGGTGGCCCGCACCTTCGGCGTCCGCATCGCGGACGGGGGGCTGACGGCAGCGGAGAAGCGCTGCGTCGAACGGTTGGTGGCGGAGCGCTATTCTAGGGAAGAGTGGAACATGAGGCTCTGACCCTACATCTCCTCCGGCGCTTCCATCCCCAGGCAGGAGAGGGAGTTTCTCAGGGCCCACATGCTCGCCTCGACGAGGGCCAGGCGAGCCGCGAGGACATCTCCCTCGGCCTTCAGGACCGGGATGTACCTGTAGAACTGGTTGAACTGCGCGGCCAGGTCCTGGGCGTATGCCGCCAGGGTGTGCGCGCGCCTGTTCTCTGCGCACTCCTCGATGACCGAGGGGAAGCCCGCTATGATCTTCGCGAGGGCCTTCTCATGGTCCGTGGCGAGCTTCCGCGCATCGAAGCGGCCCGCACGCGCGCCCGCCTTCTTGAGTATCGAGCAGGCGCGCGCGTGCGCGTACTGCACGAACGGGGCGCTGGCACCCTCGAAGTTGAGCGCGTCCTCCCACTTGAAGACGATCTGCTTCTCGGCCTGTATCCTGATTATGTTGTACCTGAGGGCGCCGACGCCGACCACGCGGGCGATATCCCTCATCCTCTCCTCGGAGAGGTCGGTCCTGCGCTTCTTGACCTCGTCGTAGGCCCGCTCGACCGCCTCGTCGATGAGGTCGTCGATGTAGACCACGACCCCCTTCCTCGTGGACATCTTGCCCTCCGGGAGCGAGACGAAGGCGTAGTAGACGATCTCCGGCTTCCTGTCGACGCCGATTATCGTGAGGGCCGCGGCGAGCTCCTGCATCCCGAGCTTCTGGTCCTCGCCCAGGACGTTCACCGCGACGTCGGTCCTCTTGAACTTGTCCATGTGGTAGGCGAGGTCCCGAGTGGTGTACAGGGAGGTCCCGTCGGCCCTCGTGAACACCCACTTGGTCTCCCTGCCGCTTATCCCGAAGCTCTCAAGCTCGAGGTGGAACGCCCCGTCCTCCTCCCTGCAGTGCTCCGACGCCTTGAGCTTCTCTATGACCCTGTCAACGGTCCCGTCGAGGACGAACTTGGACTCCCATGTGAACCCATCGTACGAGATGTTGATCCTCGCCATGCTCTCGGTGACGGCCCTCAGGACCTTCTCGCAGGCCTCCCTGGCGAGCCTGACGGTCTCCGCGTCCCCGTGCTCGAGCTTCACGAGCATCTCGTCGATCTGCCTCAGGACCTCCGGGTCCTCCTCGGCGAGCCTGTTCGCCTGCTGGTAGTACAGCACGTGCCTGAAGTGGTCCGCGTCCCTCTCCGGCTCCCGCTCCAGCTCGAGGTGCTTCACACCCCAGGTCATGACCGCGACCTGCCTGCCCACGTCGTTCACGTAGAACTCTGTGGTGAGGTCGTGCCCGGCCATGCGGAGGATCCTCGCGACCGTGTCCCCTATGATGGGGTTCCTGGCGCGGCCCACGTGCAGCGGCCCGGTGGGGTTGGCGCTAGTGTGCTCGAGGAGAGTCCTCACGCCCTTCGGGTCGCCGGCGCCGAACCTCTCCTTGCGCGCGACGGCGTCCTCGAGGGCCGCCTGTGCCAGGTCCTCGAACCTCACATGGAAGTTGACGTAGCCGCCCTTCGCCTCGACGCGTTCGACCATGCCCCCGGGCACGATCCTGGCCGCGAGCTCCTGGGCGATGACGTTCGGCGCCTTGCGCATGGCCTTCGCCAGCGGGAAGCACGGGAAGGCGAGGTCGCCCATCCCCTCGGGCGGCCTGTCCAGGACCGGCTCTGCCCCGACGCCGAGCTCGGCCAGCGCCTTGGAAAGCGCCTGTGCGGCCTGAGCCTTGAAAGTCCTGTAAGGGTCCTGCGCCATGCTCTCAGTTCACCCTGAAACGGAGTATGCCCGCGATGCCGCCGAAGGCCTTCTTCAGCAGCTCGCCCTCATCGGATTCGCCGGATATGAATTCGACCTTGGTGTTGTTGTCATCGGCGACCTTGTGCAGGTCGCCGACCAGGTCGTGGACCTGTTCGACGTCCATGATCGCCTGGCACTTGTCGCACTTGAACTCCTCGGTCGAGTCCTTGGCGGTCCCCTCCTTCGTGGAGCCGCAGGACGGGCACTTGAGGTCCAGCTTCACCTTCCTCATGTCCTCGGACAGGAGGAGCCTGTCGACCGCCCCTATCATCAGGGCATCCCTGACCTGGTCCTCGCCGTATATGGAGAGGCCGCCGTCGGGCTTCCTGATCTCCTCGAAGAGCCTCTGCATCAGGTCCTTCTCCCTCATGAGGTCGATGTCCCTGAGCGCCTCCCTGGCCTTCTCGACGAGCTCCCTGAGCCCGTACTCGTCCGTGTATCCGACGTCGAAGGTGTCGATGATCAGCTTCTGGAGCTCGTAGTGCAGGTACTCGCTCTTCACGAAGTACTCCTTGGTCGGGCCCGGTCCGCCGACGAGTATGCCCTTGAGGCCCTTCTGGAGGAAGGACTCGTTCACCAGGTCCGCGACCTTCTTGTAGAACTCGTGGGCCGCGATCTCGATGAGCCGTTCGAACCTGCGTGCGGACTGGCCGCCCCTGCCGTGCTTGCTCGGGACGAGGGAGGGTATGTTCTTGATGGGTTCGATCCGTTTGCCGTGCAGCAGGCCGATGGTCGCCTCGCCCCTGTCTATCACGATGAGGCCGTAGGAGTCCTTGTGCTCGAGCATCTGCTCGATCGGTTCCGTGAAGAACCCGGAGTCGCAGCGGTACACGAATGTCTGGACGGGCTCCGGCGGCTCGAGGACGTACTGCACCATCTGGGTCTGGTCCGCCGAGGTGGACCTGTGGCCGACGAAGAACACGAGGCCGTTGTCCGGCGGGACCCTGAGCCCCTTGAGCCTCGCGAGGATCGAGGATATCGCCGACTGCACGTTCTTCCTCGTGCTCGCCGACTTGATGTTCGAGGACTGCGAGTACTCGTTCCTGAGGTAAGCCGCGACATCAGATATCTGCCTCGCCGGCGGTATGTACAGAGATATGAGCTCCGTCCCCCTCCCGGAGATCTTCCGGACCTCCTCGAGGCTCCGGCGGAACTCGTACTTCTGGAGCTCTGTAAGCTCGGTCATGATGCAATCCAGTCCGAAGGTTTTTGTACGGGTTAGAGCGTTCTTCGGTATAAAGGTTGACCACAATGGACGTCGTAGTTTTATCGCTGGGTGGGTCGGTCCTGGTGAAGGACGAGGACCCGTCCGCGTACCTGGAAGAGCTCGCCAAGACGCTCGTGGAGGTGTCGTCCGCGGCGAAGGTCTACGTGGTCACGGGCGGCGGGAGGATCGCGAGGTTCTACATCAGGGCGGGGAGGGCGCTCGGCGCGACGGAGGAGTACCTCGACCTGATGGGCATCGACGCGACCCGGCTAAACGCGAGGCTCGTGATAGCCGCGCTCAAGGACCACGCGTGCCCCGAGCCGCCGAAGGACTACGACGAGGCGGTCCGCGCAGGCGCCTCCTACCCGATAGTGGTCATGGGGGGCGTCACCCCGGGCGTGACGACTGACGCGGTCTCCGCCAGGCTCGCGGAGAGAGTCAAGGCGACGAGGCTCGTCAACGCAACCTCCGTCGACGGGGCGTACACCGCCGACCCGAAGAAGGACCCGGGGGCCGAGCGCATACTGGCGATGACGCACGCTGAGCTCGTCAGTCTCGTATCAGCGGGCCCTCACGGCGCAGGACCGAGCAACGTGTTCGACCGCGTGGGCTCCGAGGTGCTGGCCATGGCCAAGATCCCGCTAGCCATCGTGGACGGCAGGGACCTGCCCAACCTGGCCGCAGTCCTCTGCGGCCGCGAGTTCAAGGGCACCATCGTCACCGGGTGATCAGCCGCCCGCTCCGGGAGGAGGGCCTTGTCCAGTCGCGCCGAATGGCGGAGATGGCAGGCGCTTCCCGCACGAGCTGCATATCGTGTTCGTGAACTGCTGAGGCGCCCCACACATGCCGCAGAACCCGCTGCTCGGGGCGGCCGAGGGCTGGCTCGCAGGCGACGGAGGCGCGTCCTTCCTGCCCTTCCGGCGCATGTACAGGAACGCCCCGACCGGCGCCGCCACCGCTGCTCCGGCCACTGCTGCGATGACGAGCAGAAGCGAGGCGTCGACGCCAAAGGGGCCCCACAGCGTGACCTCGAACCCGTCAACCATCTGCGCGAAGGTGGCGTTGGCCTTCTCGTAGATGCTCGACGAGAATACCATCATGATCACCCAGAACCGGTCGTGCGTGTCGCTGACCGCCACGCTCACCAGGACGGCCCCGTCCACGATGTCCAGAGACAGTGAGAAGACCACCCCGAAGTGCCCTCCGACCTCCTGGTACGCGGTCCACTCCAGGTCCGCGTCGATCCCCTCGGCGGCAAGTTCCTCCACCATCTCCTGGATCTGTCCGTCCATGTACTCGGCCGTCTCCCTGATGGTGTCGTTCCTCGCGGTCTCAAATGCGACTGTGGTCGTAATGCCGCCGATGACCGGGCCTAGCGCCTCGATCTCGATCACGCCGTCGTGCTCCTCCTCCGTCCTCGGCCACCCGGTGGGAAGGGGCAGGTCGAACCCGTCTTCGCTCTCGTAGACGGAAAGCTCCCAGGGCAGGTCGACATAGAACACCCAATCGTTGGAGACCGTGCCTATGTCCCACACGACCGTAACCACCACGAGGTGCTCTCCGGAGTGGAGGACCCCGTCCACCTCGGCGCGGACGGTGTCGTCGTCAGAGAACTCACAGTCCAGAACATCTCCGTCCAACGTCACATTGAGCCAGAGGATTACGATCTCCGGCTCGCCGAATGTCATGTCGAATTCGATGTGCCCGGGCGATGTCACCATGTAAGAATAGGGCGCCGGGGTGACGGGCGTGATCTCCGGCATGACTACCATGTACTTCTCCAGGGTAAAGGACCATGAGGCGGTCATCTCCAGATAGCTGAAGTCATAGAACACCAGGATCTCGATGGTGACCAGCCCTGGTTCGAGCAGGCCAATCTCAGCGACAGACAGCACCTTCCCATCCGCCACTACGGATTCCATCGGCGCCCCGTTCACTAACATGTAGGATTCGTTGTAGAGGGGGGAGGGGTTTGGGTCATCTATGCTTGCCACCACGATGCCGCTCGGATAGTCGATCACCGAATCAGGTTCTGGATACTCCGGAATGAGCGCAGGGCGCAGGGCTGACGGGTCCGTCCTGTCGACCTCGAAGGTCCAGTTCACATGGATGGTCTCGTGCCACCATGGGGCCGAGGCGTCCACCCAGTAGGTCCCATCTGGCATGTATCCCGTCCCAGTGCCGCGGACGGTGTGGTCGTCGGGGTATGTCAAGGTCATGTCCATACCGTTGATCTTCATCATGATCTCCGAGGTGTTGATCGCGGGGAGCCCGTCCACGTACAACATCTCCACGAACGCGGGGGAGTACCCGTAGACGGCCCCGTCCACGGGCGCGCTCGGTGTGAGCGTGGGCTTGAGTGATATTCTGATGAACGGGTCGACGACGAAGAGTGCCTTCCCGTCTGCCGTGGCTTCGAGGTAACTCTGGTACAGAGGAGGGAACTCCTTGGAGCCCAGATAGAGGCCGTCGGCGGCCGCCTCGAAGACGTATACGGAGCTCGAGTAGGGTTCAGAGCACAGGCAGTACGCGAGCGACTTGTCGGGGGAGAGGGCGACGCCGGTCGTATAGGCCTGGGCCTCCAAGAACCCCGTTCTCGAGAGGTCGGAGAGGGAGACGATCTCGAGCCCGTACGGGGCCGCGTTCGCCAGGAAGAGCGTGTCGTTCAGCCAGTCTGCGACGTGCTGCTGGAAGTTGCTGCCCAGGTCATGGTCGTCCGCGGCGGTCAGGCTCGGGTTGTCGGTGCTTATGTCGTAGAGGTTCACCTTGGTGGGCGAGGTGTCACATGATATGGCGAGCAGCTCCTCACCATCCGGGCTCGCCTCCAGGATTGTGTTCGGGTACCACATTTGCGTGTTCTGGACTTCCCCGCTGGACTCATCGACGATCCGCCACTGGAATTCGTCGATGTCGCTCACATAGATCCTGTCGGGGCGGCCCGCAGTGACGCTGAACGGGGAGAAGTCAAGGGCGATGTCCCTGATGGATGTCCTGGATTCAAGGTCGATTACCGTTATGCAGTCACCCCCCGAGATGGCGACGTAGAGAAGGGCGCCGTCCTGGCTCATGTCCATCGAGGTGGGCCCGTCGCCGAGGGCGAGGGTCTCCGTGGCCCCGCCCGTGTCCGGGTCGATGAACAGCAGCATGTCAGCGGAGTGGTTCAGTTGGTAGAGGACCGGCCTCTCGGGGTCGGCGAGGAGGGTCTGGCTGCCGTTGACGATCCACGTCTGTGCGAGCTCGGCGCTCGACCGGTCGCTGACGAGGGTCATTAGCACAGAGGACACCATGGTCAAAGCGATGAGCACCGTCAATCCGCGGTTCCGCAAAGAGGCCACTTCCCAGTCGCGGATTGCAGGCCAGATAGATAACCGTTTGCCAGACGAGTGCCAGGCCAGCGCCTCACAGGGGTTCGAGTGCGGCGCTACCCACTTCCTCTATGCCGAGGGACGAAAACCTCTCCCTTAGCTCTCTATGCTTCGGCTTGGGCATGCTCTTCTTGTGGAAGTAGACGAGCTTCGCGCCGCCGCTCTTCTCGGACATCTGGACGATCATCTCGTCGGTCAGGGAGTCGAGCGCGTAGTTCGCGGCCATGTGCCCGATGGACGCCTTCCTGCCGAGGGCGATGTCGGTGAACCTCGGCGCGTAGTGCCCACCGCCGACGCCCAGCACCTTCGGGTATCCGTCGTCCTCGACGGACAGTATCGACGCGGCGATCGCCTCGGCCGCGTCCTCCCTGCCCCAGAGCTCCTCGTAGCTCCCGATCTCTATGTAGAACGCGGGTGCGCCGAGGACGGGCCCGTGGTGAGTCGTCTCGAAGGACACGTTGAAACCCATCCCCTGGGCGTTGACCGCCAGGCTCCTGAGCGCGGAGGTCATCAGCCCCGGATGGGCCCAGCTCAGTGTGGACGGCTTCCCTCCGAAGTCCGCTGAGGAGTAGTTGCCCACAGGGTGCACCGTCAGCGTGGGGATCCTCGACTCCGCCCTGTGCCTGGATGCGAAGATGACGACCTCGGGCACCTCCCCGGAGGCCTTCTCGAACCTCTGGTCTATGAAGTCTTCGTCCAGGTGTATCCTGTCGACCCGTACCATCCTGAAGTCGCCGTGTGAGAGCACCGGGTATGGGCCGAAGGCGCCCGTCTCCGTCCAGGCCTCCTTCTCCAGGAGCCTCGAGCGGATGTTCATGGACGCGTTGTCCTCGGACGAGGTGACTATCAGCTTCACGGGCACATTACCGACGAAGGCACTGTTAACACTTTCACTCGTCTGTGCCTCCCTGGTGCCAGCTCCTGCCCTCGGAAAATGCCTTATACCTACAGCCGTTCTGTCAGAGGTGATGCCAGGCCCTCTGACCACGACGACGATAGGGAGCCTCCCGAGGTTCTCAGAAGACATCGGCGAAGCGCTCGGGAAGGCTGTCGAGTTCCAGAGAGCCCTGGGCCTGGACCTCCTCGCTGACGGCGAGCAGAGGACGGACATGATCTCCTATTTCGCGGAGTCGCTCGAGGGCCTCCAGGTCAGGGGCGGCTTCCCGGTCGTCACGGGGAGAATCGGTCTCAAGGGCCCGCCCGGGGAGTTCACGAAGGTGAAGGACCTCGAACTCTTCAGGGGGAAGTTCCCGGACGTCGCGCCGAAGGTGGCCATCACCGGCCCGACCACGCTCGGCATGACCTGCGCGTCGAGGAAGGTCGAGTCGCACTACAAGGGGCTGTCCGACTTCAGCCTCTACGAGGACATCGCCGCGGCCCTCGCCCCGATCGCGAAGGCCCTCGCGGACAGGGGGGCGCATGTGCAGATCGACGAGCCGTTCCTCTCGCAGGGTTTCAGGGACCTCCCGGAGAGGGTCGCCCTCCTCGACGAGGTCGCGCGCGGGCTCCCGCGCGAACGCACGAGCGTGCACGTGTGCGGGTTCATAGGGCGGTTCGGCGTCGTCGGACACCTCCTGCGGCTCCAGAGCGTCTCCACGCTCAGCTTCGCCTTCGCGGGGAGGCTCGAGGAGCCCAACATCGCGTACATCGAACAGGCCCCCTTCGAGGAGCACGGGAAGAGGCTCGGGGCGGGGTGCATATCCGTCACGCCGATGTCCGAGGCGGAGGTGCACTCCCCGGAGCGGGTCCGCTCCAAGCTCTCGGACATATGTGGCAGGGTGGGCAGGGAGAACATCGCGTACGCCCACCCGGACTGTGGTTTGAGGGCAACAAAAAAGGAGCTTGTGCCAATCATCCTGAGGAACATGCGCGCCGGGGTCGACCTCTTCGGCTGAGCCCGGCAAGGGGCAGATGACCTTGAGTCAGAGTCTGTTGGGCGAGGACGCCGCGAGAAGGAACGTCAACTACCTCGCGAGCCTCGATTTCATAATCAGCCTGGGCTTCGGCCTGATAATGCCGCTGTTCCCGGTCTACGTCGAGCTCCTGGGAGGGGGCGGGCTGGAGGTCGGCATACTCTTCTCGTCATTCGTATTCACGAGGGCGCTCCTCGCGACGCCGTTCGGCAACCTCTCCGACAGGCTCGGGAGGAAGAACATCATACTGATCGGCGCCTTCCTCTACGCCATCCTGGCCATACTCTTCACGGTCCCGGACACATGGTTCGGCCTCATCTTCGTGAGGGCGTTCCAAGGGGTCGCGAGCGCGATGGTGTGGCCCGTGAGCGAGGCCCTCGTGATAGACTCCTCCCCCGTGGACAAGAGGGGGGCGTCGATGGGCAAGATCGTGATGGCCTCGAACCTGGGGTTCGTGGTGGGGCCGTTCGTCGGCGGCGCCTTGTTCATGTTCGCGAGCCAGACCCTCGGCTACTCCGACTCCGACGCCTACAAGTTCCCGTTCTACTTCACCGCTGCTCTGGCGCTCGTGGGCACCCTCCTGACATGGCGGTTCGTCACCGACGCGAAGAGACCAGAGGCGGAGAGGACCCGCCTCACGATTGGCGAATTGATGCGGCCTTCGGGGGTGGAGCCCGAGCGCCTCAGGTACCTCAGGACCCTGTACCTCAACGCCATGATCGAGGGTTTCTCCTTCGCTAGCATAATGCCCCTGATGGTGCTCTTCATGTCCTTCAGGTTCGGGCTCGACGCCGGCACGATATCGATACTCATGGGCGTCGCCATGGGTTTAGGCGCGCTCGTTGCGTTCCCTTCGGGCCGCATGGCCGACAGGGTGGGCAAGAAGCTGCTGTTCGTGGTCGGGGGCTACGTCGCGTTCGTGGCCATCATCTTCATACCTTTCAGCTACACGATACCCATCGCTGTGATACTGCTGGCCGCGAGGAGCATGGCCTTCCAGGTGTCCTCGCCGGCGCTGAGGGCGATGCAGGCGGACATAGTCCCCGAGCACCTCCGGGGCCGCCTGATCGGGCTCCTGGAGTCCATGACGAACGCGGGCTCCGTGATAGGGGCCCCTCTGGGCGGGTTCCTGTGGGACATGTTCCACGGGAGGACCTTCGGCCTGCCAGAGCCGTTCGACGGGACGATGGTGCCGTTCCTCCTCTCGGGGGTCATAGGCATCGCGACGATCACCATGGTCCTGGTCATCGTGAAGGAGCGGGGGAGGGCGGAACCGCACCGGTGAAGGGTGCCCCGCCCGCTTCGACTGCATGTGATGACTGTCTTTAAATAACGCCTTCTCGGATTCTTCGGCGCATGGGTGGAACTCTAACCGTCTCGGAACGGATAC
>CAZXWO010000025.1:0-22746 GCA_964644565.1 uncultured Thermoplasmata archaeon
AATGCTCGAGGCAATGGCGTGCATGGTCCCAGTTGTAGGCACATCCGTGGGAGGAATAAGCACATACTTCGACGAGAGGCACTTTTTGAGAATTGCCGATACAACAGCCGAGGCCGTTGCTGCAGCACTTGAATCAGCCGTGCGGGAAAGGGCATCCTTGGCAAGAAGAGCTGCGGAGGCGAAGGCGCTCATCGACTCACAATTCTCATGGGACAAGGTGACGAAACAGTACATGGCATTGTACGAAGAAATCCTGTCCTGAAATGGCCGCCTCAGCTGCGAATGTGGGCGCCGACCTTGTGCTTCGCAACCCAGTACGTGGCCTTGAACGGATGTGCTATGATGAGGCTCCTAGTATTGCAGACCATCCAGCAATCGTTTCTGCAACCGCGGACGGCTCTAATCACTCTGGCTTCTACGTCGTCCCTGAAGAGGTCGTCCCAGGTTTCCGCACGACGGAGATTTCCTATAAGCATGTTCATGACCGAGCAGGGAAACACGTTCCCGGAGGGTGACATGAAGAAGAACCTAGAACCTGCCTCGCAATGACTGATGAACTCTCCCCTCAGTTTCGGATCCGTTATACCCCTCATATGATATGCCCTGAACCAGTCCTTGGGAGACCCTGAGCGCAATTCAGCCTTGACGACTGCCTTCAGTGCGTCTTGGCGCGACCCTGACTCCTCCGGCAAAGGATTGTCGGTCTTCTGGAAGTATATCTCTGAGTTGTGAGCGAACGTAGCCGTGAACTGGACGCCCAGGCGCTTTGAAAGATCGAAAACGTCCTTTGCCTCTCGGATATTGTTCTGCACGAAGGTCATTCCCATGCGGAGGTCCGTGATTCCCATGCCCTTGAGGGACTCGATGGTGGCGATGGCGCTCTTGAAGGTGCCCTCAACGCCTCTTGTGACATCATGCGTATTCTCGAGGCCGTCAATCGACACCCCCACGCCCACTCTGGGGTGGAACTCGCGCACTTCGGACAAGACTTTGACAATTGTGTCTGTCAACAGCCCGTTCGTTGAGAAGACTATCCTTGCGTAGGGGGCACGCTTGTGGATTGAGCTGAGAACCTCGACAAGATCCTTCCTCAGGAATGGCTCTCCGCCCGTGATGTTTATGGTCCTGAGGCTAGTCGGCAATTTCTCGAAGTGCTCAGGTTCCATCTCTTCCTCTGAAGGGTTCTGCCATATGTTGCACATGGCGCAACGGGCATTGCAGCGATATGTGACCGCAATGACTGCTTCCTTTGGTCTCACTGGGGTGCCACAGACTCAACGAGATATATATTGCTTCTCAGGAGGGTGTCACGCCGAATTCCTCTAAGGACTGACATAGTGGGCGGGTGGAGTGGCATCATTGCCGCGCAGTACCTCCATTGGATCGATGCGGGTGTGCTGATGGTCGGCGTTTCGACGACCTCCCTTAGCTCATTATGATTGGAGAGCCCCTTCTGCCCTTGACGGAGTGCTTCCACACAGCTGAATGATGATTCTCCGTGAGTTTGTCGAATTTCATGGAACCAGCATCACATTAATACGGGCGAATGGATTGTCGCAACCGAGGGCGCCATCCGATGGGCATGCGGGGGACGGTCAAGGGGCTTGCGCAGGCGGGGCAGGCGAGCGCAGGGGAGACCTTCAAGTACTACTCCGCCAGCACCAAGGACGAGCACCGGATCATCAACGCCGCCTTCTTCATGGGCATCCTCGGCGGCGTCACCTGGTACGTCATCGCCCTCTACTGGGACGCCCTCGGCTTCTCGTCCGAGGAGATAGGCCTCATAGGCGGCATCGGCTCGGCCGTCGGCGTGGTCAGCCTCCTCTTCAGCGGCTTCCTGGCAGACATCTTCGGCCGCAAGAAGGTCCTCATAATGGGCCTCGTCTCGAACGCAGCCGGCGCCGCCCTCTTCCTCTACGAGCCCAACCTCCTCGTGTTCATCGTGGCGGAGGGCCTGATCAGCCTCGGCTCCTCCCTCGTCCAGCCCTCGATCATCGCCCTCATGGCGAGCAAGGCCGCCCCGACCAGGCTCAAGTTCTTCTACGGCCTCCAGGGCTTCTCCAACCAGATAGCCATCACCATCGCCAGCGCCACGGGCATATTCTTCCCGGGCTTCATGCTCGCCAACGTCGGCCTCGAGCTCACCACCGGCTACTGGCTCGTCGTCCTCGCCGCCGCCCTCAGCTGCGTCGTCCCCATCTTCTACATCCTGAGGGTCTCGGAGGTCAAGAAGCAGGGCGAGCGCCTCCGGTTCAGGTTCGACCGCACGTTCCAGAAGAGGCTCTTCGTCTACTCGTTCCAGAACGCCCTCATAGGCGTGGGGGCGGGCTTCGTGATCCCGTGGCTGCCCCTGGTCTTCCAGGAGGGCATGGGCGCGAGCTCCGTCCAGCTCACCCTCATGGTCACGGCCTCGAACATCGCCGTCGCCGTCGGGTGGTTCGTCATACCGAAGTTCGCCGAGTCTCGGGGCTCCGTCGCCCTGATAACCGCGTTCCAGATAGCGTCGGTGGCGTTCCTCCTCGCCATACCGTACTCGGCCTTCTCCCTGCTCCTGGTCGCCCTCCTGTTCACGGCCAGGGGGCTGTTCATGCTCATCCCGATGCCGGTCCTGAACGCCTATATGATGAACATCGTGAGCGAGGAGGTGAGGGCGTCCTTCTGGGCCATAAGCACCCTGACCTGGACGATAGGGTTCTCGACGGCCTACGCCGTCAGCGGGTACGTCTGGGCCAACGACTACTCGAGGGTGGAGCCGTTCTACTTCACCTCTGCGACATACATCGCCGGCTCCCTCGTGTTCTACCTCTACTTCAGGAACATCAAGGAGGCGGGGGACCCGCCGAAGGGCGCGTGAGACACCTGTCTACGTCTCGGCCTTCTTCTCGGCCTTGATCTCCTCTACCTCGGGGGCGCCCCCCTTCAGCCGCAGGGCCTCTGACAGGAGCTGGGACAGCCATTCCTCCTCCCAGTACTTCAGCCTCGCCTCAGAACAGATAGCCTCTCCTGGCATTCTCAGCGACCTCCGACCGATATAGTATGTAATCGGCCATATATCAACATTGTTCGACAAAAACAGGTCGAATGACCATTCCGAACACCATTTTCCCCCGTTTCGACCATCCCGGAGGCGTAAGAGTGCAAGATATTTATCGGCAGAAGCCCTTCGACGTCCCGATGGCGGCCGAGAAGAAGGTGCCCGGACCGGTCGAGCTGGACGAGCTCGACATCGACATCATAAGGAGCCTGAACGAGAACGCCCGCAAGAGCTTCAGGGACATCGCCAAGGAGCTCCAGGTGTCCCTCACGACCGTCTCGAACAGGGTGAAGATCCTCGAGCGCGAGGGCGTCATCCAGGGCTACATCCCCGTGGTGGACCCGACCAAGCTCGGGTACGACATCATGGCGGTCATAGGGATCAAGGTCATGCACGGGAAGATCATAGACACGGAGAAGGACCTGGCCAGGGAGGCCGGGGTCTTCGCCGTGTACGACTCCACAGGGGAGTGGGACGCCATAGTCGAGGCGAGGTTCAAGTCCAGGGCGGAGCTGAACACGTTCGTCAAGAAGGTCCTGGACCACCCGAACGTCGACCGGACCTACACCCAGGTCGTCCTCAACATCACCAAGGAGGAGAGGCGCGTCCTCGTGTGAGGACGGCACTAGCCAACGATTATGTAGCGACTCCGTGATGGGGGTACCGACGCGCACTGACCGCGTCGGAGAAGGGAGATGGACAGAGGTCAGGTTCCGGTTCTCGCAGGCCTGCTCGTCGTGTCGGCGCTCCTAGCCTTGGCGTGCGGCTCCGCCGCGGCCGAGGACGCCATATCCGTCGACTTCGGGTTCGCGCCCGCCCAGAGCGCCTACTGCCCCGGCGACTGCTTCTCCGTCGAGGTGACGGTGGTGAACCAGATGCCCTCCGGGGACTACCTGTACGACTCCCTGGCGTACATGGTCAAGGTCACCAACGTGAGCGTCCACTTCTACTGGATGGCCCCGAACGAGTGGGCCTGGGACGACGTATCCGACAACTCCTCATGGCTCGCGCCGGACGGGGCGGGGGCCGAGACGTACCCCCTCAACCTGACGGTGCCCGCTGACGCGTCCGAGCAGACATACTCATACTACTTCAAGGTCGAGTACCTGGTGCACACCGCCTGGGGCAACATCACCTACACCTGGGGCACCGGCATCACCTACAGGGACTTCGTCGTCGAGGCGGCGGAGCAGGAGCTGCCACCGGACGACGGCGGGACGGCCTCGCTCGACTACATGCCGTTCGTCGCCGCGTTGGCCCTCGTGCTGGCGGTCGGGGCGATCGGGGCGGTGCTCTACTACAGGCGCGGCCAGGGGTCTCCACCGGCGGCGATGGCGGCAGGGGCGGCCGCAGCGGTGGCCGTGGACGGCGAGGGAACCCCCGTGCTCAGACCCTTCCCGGGCGAGCGGCTCCGCGTCGAGACGGGGTTCATCTACCTCGTGAAGGAGAAGAGGCCGAACGTGGCCTTCGCGATGTACAACGACGCCGTCGCGGACGGCGCCGAGGGGATGCTCATATCCAGGGAGCACCCCAACAGGCTGAGGGAGATGCACGAGTTCGACGCCAAGAGCATCCTGTGGCTGACCCGCAGGACCGGCGCGAACCACGTCGACCCCACGGAGCTCAGCCTCGTGAGCCTCAAGATCACCAGGTTCGTGGAGGAACGGGAGAAGGCGGTCGTGCTCATGGAGGGGGCCGAGTACCTCATCACGCAGAACGACTTCGAGACCGTCCTCAGGTTCGTGAACCACCTGCACGACTTCGTCCTCGCCCACGAGTGCTCCATCGTGGTCGTGATAGACCCGAGGGTGCTGAACATCCGGGAGCTCGCGCTGCTCGAGCGCTCCGCCAAGGTCGTCGAGCCTTTCGAACCCGCCCCTGCGGCCGCCCCGGAGGGGCAGGAGCGGGCCGAGGCCTGAGGGAGTCAGTGCGTAGAAAACTGCATAATCGCGTTCTGCGTTGGGGGACGTAGGCAGGGCCTGTCAGTACAGCGCCGGGGGAGACCCGCAGGCCCAGGCGTTCCGGGGGAGGGACAGGAGTGGATGCACTCTATCCGAAGGGAGACTTCAGGGGCTCAGCGGCGGCGGTCCTCTCAGTCATCCTGGTAATGGGCCTCGGGGGCGCCGCCCCGTTCGCCTACATGGCCGACCCCTGGGACCGCACCTATGACGGCGACGGGCCGGCCCAGACGGAGCTCGCGTGGTTCCCGGCAGCGCCCATGATCTTCCCTAGGTCGTCCCCGCAGGCAGTGGAGCTGCCCGACGGCGACGTCCTCGTCACAGGCGGCATATCGACGGGCGGGCCCACCAGGACCACGGAGGTCTACGACCCCGAGGGGGACGCGTGGAGGCCCGGCCCGAGCATGAACGTCGCGCGGGTCGGGCACACGGCCACTCTCCTCTCCGACGGGACGGTCCTCGTGACCGGTGGGGAGACGGGCTCAGGCGCCACTGCGTCCGCGGAGCTCCTGGACCTAGGGCGCGGCTCGTGCCTCTTGGTCGGGGGGATGTCCTTCGCCAGATCCGGCCACTCCGCCGCCCTCCTCGGGGACGGGAGGGTCCTGGTCACGGGCGGAACGGACTGGATGACCGGGGTGTGGCGGTACGCCGAGGCCTACGACCCCGCGTCGCACTCCTTCGTCCCCGCGGGCACGATGGCCTACGCGAGGATGCTCCTGACGCTCCAGCCGCTCCCGGACGGGAGGGTGCTGGCGATAGGCGGGGACAGCGAGGGCACCAGCGAGGTTTACGACCCCGAGGGCGGCTCCTGGGGCTCCGTCGCGTTCATGGGTTCCAAGCGCTACAGCGCCTCGTCCGTCGCCCTCGGGGACGGGCAGGTGTTGGTCGCCGGCGGCAGCTCCGGCACCGCGGTCCTCTCCTCGGCGGAGGTCTACGGCCCCGGCCCCGGGGTCTGGGTCCCGGTCGATGGGATGTCGGCGCCGAGGGCCAGCTTCGGGCTGGAACTGATCCCCGGTGGAAGGGTAGTCGCTACGGGCTCCTGGAGCGCGCTCGGCACCTCCGGCTCCGTCGAGAGCCTCTGCCCGTGCGAGTTCACCTGGAGGGCGGAGGACCCCATGTCGGTGGCGAGGGGGATGCACGGGAGCGCCGTCACCTCGAACGGGACGGTGCTCGCGATCGGCGGCTGGGACGGCTCCAGGCCGCTGTCGTCGGTCGAGATGCTGGTCGAGGTGCAGTCCGAGGAGCCGCCGGAGCCGGACGGGTGCGAGCCCATGGACCTGCTGCCCCTTGTCCGGGCCGTCGCCGACGAGCTGAGGGGACATTCTGAGAACGGCCTGATCGCGAAGCTGTTCGTCGCCCAGGCCGCTCACGACCTCGGCCGGACCGAGCTGTGCCTGGACGTCCTGGACGCGTTCTACAGGCAGGTGCGCGCGTTCAGCCAGAGCGGGCACCTGTGCGACGCCAGCGCCTCGATGCTCTACGACGGGTACGCCGAGCTGGTCGAGTGCCTCGGGGGCGAGCCTCTGCCCCCGATCCCGTGACGGACCTCTGCGTGCGCATGCGCGTTGGCGCACCGGCCGCAATGGGTGGAACGGGGGCCCGTCTGACGCAGTTTTCGACAGCCAGCAAACGCTGTCTGACGCAGAGAGCATAAATATCAGTTATGATATAACAGTCCTCGCGCCCCTTGGGATGCGGGGCAGAGGAGGTGACTAGATTAGGATAAGCAAGAGGTTGCTCACCTCAGTGGTGGTCGGCGCCATGCTCGTGATAAGCGCGGTGCTGGTCGTGTCGTTGATCGGTGGCGATGACAAGCCGGACATCAACGCCGACATACCGCCCGCGGACGAGCAACTGCCCGACGAGAGCCAGGACGACGCCGTAGACGACGGTTCCTCCACCGATGACACGGACGGCTCCTCCGATGATACGTCTGATTCTGACGACACCTCGGACGGAGACCAGGACGACACCGCGGACGACGAAGTTCCTGACGGAGACGACGGACTGCCGGATGACGAGGTGCCGGACGACGAGCTCCCTGACGACGACGAGGACGACCTGCCGGACGACGATGAGGACGAAGACGACGACGAGCAGGACGGGTGCAACGGGAAGGGACACTGCTGGAGGCACATGGCGGCGAACAAGGGCGCGGAGCAGCAGAACTCCGAGGAGAACTACCTTGTGCACGTGTCATCCACCGACGAGGCCGATGACGAGCCCGCGGAGTGCGGCGAGGACGGGTCCGATGAGGACGCGGCCGAGTGCGGACACCAGGGCGAGTGCGACGGCGGAGACGAGGGCAAGGTCCGGTCCGGGAAGTAAACGAGAAAATGAGGTGGGCCCGCATCCCAGTGCAGGAGACCGATGGACGCCCAGGCGGCCCTGACGTGGCCCGTCACAGGCGACCGCGAACGATCGCTCGCGCGGCCGCCCGGGGTCCCGGACGTCTCCGACGCTGGGACGGGCCCACTTCCCAAATCCCCTTCAACCCCCTTCCACGATTCTATGGTGACTCGTGGCCCCGGCTCACGCCGCGGCCTGTGGCTTGCCGTCCTTGAACGGCTGGACTATGACCGTGCCGGCCCTCCAGACGTTGGTGAGGTAGTAGTGGTACTCCCCGGCCTTGTGGAACGTGCAGCTCCAGTAGTCCCCCGGGGCGATCAGCAGGCCGCTCTGGAAGAGGCCGTCCGGGTGCTCCCCCGCCTCGTCCACCGTGCCGCTCTTGACGCTAGAGCCGGGCGGCGGGGCCCACGTGCGGTTCACCCACACGACCTTGGTCCCCTCGACGACCCTGACCACCTGGGGCACCACGTTCGAGCCCACTATGTCCACGTACGCTTCGAACCTCGGCGGCGGGGGCGGCGGGGGCGGGAGGCGCTGGGTGCCCTGGACCTGCTCGTACCCGCCGAGGCTTGACCGGGCCCGGGCCGCTCGGAGCTCCTCTGCGCGCGCCCTCTCCGCCGCGATCCTGCGGCCCCTGGAGCGGGCGGCGATGGCGATGATGGGTATAGCGAGAAGGATGGTCATCAGGAGCAGGAAGTTCGCGACCCCCAGGTCGTTGAATATGAAGTCCTCCACGTCCCTGATGAACTGCATGAAGAGGTTGTCGTCGGGCGCCTCCATGACCGGCACCTCGACCTCCTCGGAGGAGTAGGTCGACCCGTCCACGACCGCGGACGCGACCAGGTAGATGGTCCCGTTGCCCGGGAGCGACGGGAGGTCCTCGACTGTGAACTCCTCCCACGTCGTGCCGGAGAAGGAGCCGGAGGTCCCGGCGACCTCGCCCGGGGCGAAGCCCCACGTGAGGTGCGTCTCCGTTATCGTGCCGGGGTCGCCCCCGCTCACGAGCCATGTCACGGAGTAGGTGCCGTTCGGCTCGACGTACTCAGGGAAGTCGGTGATCGTCACCGTGGGGTCCGCGACGGACTCCACCGCGCCGAAAGCGCTCACGACGCCCCAGCCCGTGCCGGAGTCCCACCCCGTCATGCTGAGGTCCTTGGCGGTCTGGTTGATGATGCCCCCGACGTCCTCGGGCGAGAGGGCGGGGTTCACGGTGAGCATGAGCGCGGCCACGGCCGCGACGTGCGGGGCGGCCGCCGACGTGCCGGAGAGGTACTGGTAGCTGCCGCCGCCCTGGGTGGACCAGATGTTGACGCCCGGGGCCATCACGTCCAGCTCGGGCCCGAAGTTGCTGAAGCTCGCCCTGCGCTCGGTGGTGTCTATCGCGCCGACCGCTATCACGTTCAGGAACGCCGCAGGATAGGTGAGCACGCTCGTGCCGTCGTTGCCCGCAGCCGCGACGAGCACGACCCCCCTGCTGCCGGCGTAGTTGACCGCGTTCTGCAGCACAACGGATATCCCGTCCACACCGAGGCTCATGACGATGACGTGGGCGCCGTTGTCCGTGGCCCACCTTATGCCGCTGGCGACGGTGGAGTCGGTGCCCTCGCCGGAGTCGTTCATCACCTTCACGGCCATGAGCTGGACCTGGGCCAGCCCGGCCACGCCAATCCCGTTGTCGGTCGCGGCCCCGACCACACCCGCGACGTGCGTGCCGTGGTACGTGTACAGGTTCGCGATCCACTCGCCGTCCTCGTCGTAGCCGTTGACGTTGTCGTCCATCGGGTACCAGTTGTCGTCGATGAAGTTGTAGCCGTGGTAGCCGTCGCCGTTGGACCAGATGTTGGGGGAGATGTCCGGGTGGTTCCAGTCGATGCCGGTGTCGAGGACCGCCACCACGACGTCGTGGCTGCCGAGGTCGATGTCCCAGGCGTCGTACGCCTCGACCGTGTCGAGCGCCCACTGGTAGGTCGTGCCGGGGTCGTCGGGGTCGAAGAGCAGGCGCGCCCGCCTCTCATCCGAGATCGACACCACGCCCGGGGCGGATGCCAGCTCCTCGACGAGGCCGGCCCGGGAGCCCTCGAGCGATACGCCCATGATCCCCGTGGACCTCGAGGAGAACGTCACCGTGGCGCCATAGGACAGGACGATGGACTCGGCCGCGTCGTATGCGGCGGCGCCGCCCGTCTCTATGACGATCCCTGCCGCGGACCCCGAGAGGTCCACCGCCGCGCGGGCGGTGGCATCCTGGAAGTGGGTCCCGGGAGGGGTGGGCTGCACGGGCCCCGCCAGCACTATGGCGACGGAGAAGATGACGCACATGAACACTGAGAGCCGCATCGATGCACCTTTCGTCACGTGGCGCGCCTTCCGCCAGCGTCGACGCCACGCCTCCACTGGCCCTGCGCGAGGCCATCTACCTCATCGTGTGGATAAATACATTTTCCCAAGGTTCGCGCCCGAGATAACAGGGAGGGCCGCGCAACCTTGAATAGGGGACACGCGTCTCAGCCACTGGCATGGACGCGTTGCAGGCGCTGCTCCTGGGGATAGTCCAGGGCATCACCGAGTGGCTCCCGATATCCAGCTCGGGCCACCTCGTCATAGCGCAGGAGCTCCTCGGGATGGACGCGTCCGAGAACCTGGTGTTCGACCTCGCGGTCCACATGGGGACGCTCCTTGCGGTCTGCGTCTTCTTCAGGAGGGAGCTGGCCCGCATACTCATGGCGCTGTTCAGGCCCGGGGACAGGGGCGGGGAGGCCAGGGGGCTCAGGAGGCTCGCGCTCCTCCTCGCGCTGGGCACAATACCGGTGGCCGCCGTCGGCTTCGCGCTGTCGGACCGCATGGAGGACGTGTTCACCCTCCCGCTCGTGGGGGCCGCCCTGGTCGTGAACGCCGCCGTGCTGTTCATCTCCGAGCGTGTCGGCAGGGGGGGCGTCAGGAGGGACGCCGGGGTGAGGGACGCCGTCGCAGCCGGCCTGATGCAGGCCGCGGCCATCGTGCCCGGCATATCCAGGAGCGGGTCGACCATATCCGGCGGGATGCTCTCCGGCCTGGAGAAGGAGGCGGCCGCGACGTTCGCGTTCCTGCTCTCCGTCCCCGCGCTCATCGGCGCCTTCGGGTACGGCGTCGCCACGCTCGACAGGTACGACGCGGACCTCGTCACGCTCGCGATCGGCGCCGTGGCGGCGTTCGCGACCGGCTTCGTCTCGATAGGGTACCTTCTGAAGGCGGTCAAGGCGAGGAGGCTCTGGCTCTTCAGCGTGTACTGCGCGGCGCTGGGGACGGCCGTCCTGGTCCTGAGCCTCTAGGGTCAGTCCTCGTCCAGGGTCTTCTCGAGCTCGATCGCGAACTTGATCTTCTTCGCCTCGCGCTCCTTCCGCCTGCGCCTCATGCCAGGGACCATCGCGGCCAGCGCCAAGGCCATGGCCGCGGCCACCGCCACCACGTACATCCAGTTGTCCTCCAGGAACTGCCACCCGGAGGGGGGCGGGTCCTCCGCGGACGGGTCCGTCCCGCCCGCGTACTCCTGCAGGTTGGTGTAGCCGTCGCCGTCGAAGTCCCCGGACGGCTCCTCGTCGAGGGTGTCGAAGTATGCGACCTCCCACCAGTCCGGCATCCCGTCGAAGTCGGAGTCGTCCACCGATATCACGGCGGTGAAGTCGTCGTCGCTGTTGCCCCAGAGGTCCGTGACCGTCAGGGTGATCTTGTACAGGCCCTCCTCCCGGAACCAGAAGAAGTCGGTGCGGCCGTGGAGGTACCACGTGCTGTCGCCGTGGGCTATCTGCCAAGTGTAGTTGATTATGAGGCCGTCCCCGGGGTCCCACGAGCCGGACGCGTTCAGCTCGTACCTGGTGCCGTTGGAGATCGTCTCCGGGAGCGGGGATATGACCGCGACCGGGTCGGTGGTGGCGTCCGCCGCCCCCGCGGGCAGCGGCACGGCGTCGTCGGGCCCGTCCGCCGCCGTGAGGCAGGCGGCGAGCGCGGAGACCGCACACGCGAAGACCAGTACCCTAGACAGCGACCCCAAACACGCACCCCAACGATGGACGGCGCGGCGTCCGCAGAGCAGGCTTGAGCGCCCCGCGCATCCCCGTGCCAGGATGCATGATGCCTTAGCGCCGATATATGATTTTTCGTCGGGCGGCCTCCCTCGGCCGGGACGCTTGGGCGAAAAGTAAAGTACCCAAAGTGTTTAAACGGGGAAGGCAATGAGAAGGACGGGCATGTTGCGATGACCACCCAGAGGACGAACCTCTTCGGGTGCCCCGTGTGCGGTTTCAGGGTCACAGGGTCCGAGGAGGTGTGCCCGCGGTGCGGGACGAAGTACGGTGCGGACACCAGATTCGAGTGTCCCTTCTGCGGTGAGCTCGTGCCGGCGTCCTCCCCGAGGTGCCCCGCCTGCAGGGTGTCTTACCAGGAGTTCAACCAGAGGGTCGAGCGGACCCACTCCGACGAGAGCATCGACTCCCTACTGACGGAGATCATAGAGCTGGAGGCGGCGCAGGTCAAGCAGGAGGAGAAGCGCCTCAGCTGCCCCAGGTGCTCGTGGATGCTGGACGGCACGGAGGAGAGGTGCCCCAAGTGCGGCGCGGGGTTCCTCGACGAGGTCAGCTACCAGTGCCCGGTCTGCGCGGCCATGGTGAGGGCCGACGCGGCCAAGTGCGAGGAGTGCGGCACCCTGTTCGCCGAGGCCGAGGGACAGCCCGGGGCAGGGGCCGAGCCGGAGGCTCCAGCGGAGGAGCCTGCGGCCCAGGAGCCGGTCGTCGCTCCCGAGGAGGCCCCGCCCGCCGCGGCGGAGCCCGAGCCGACCCCCGGGCCGGAGGCGGCACGCCCCGAGCCGGAAGCGCAGATGCCGGCGGAGGAGCCGCGGCCTGAGCCCGCCGTGCTGCCGGAGCCGGAGACCGCGGTGCTGCCCGAGCCCGCACCGGTGCCCCGGCTGCCCGAGCAGCCGGCGGCCGAGGAGCCGCCGAAGGAGGAGGCGCCGGCCGAGGAGGAGAGGCCTGCAGAGCAGCCCGCCGCCCCGGAGGCCGCGCCGCAGCCTGCCCCCGAGCCGAAGCTGAGGCAGAAGAAGCTCAAGACCAGGAAGGTCAAGGTCAAGCAGTGAAGGGCGCGCTGGACCCGGGCGCTCCGCAACGGTTATCTCCCGCGCGCATGTTCTGGAAGATGTGATACACATAGACGCCCGCGACGGGCTCTCCGCCGACATGTTGCTCGCCGCCTCGATCGGACTGCTGCCGCGCGACCGGGCCGACGACGTGGTGCGGAGGATGCAGCGGACGGCGGAGGGGTACGGCGTGGGGTTCCACTGCTCCGGGATCGAGGAGGACGGCGAGGCGGGCCTCGCCGTGTCCTACACCGTCCGCGAGGAGCCGCCCTCGACCGTGTCGTACGCGCAGGCCCTCTCCACGGTCTCATCCATAGCGGGGTCGCTCGGGTCCGGGGGCGGCCTCGCGGGGAGGATCCTCGCGAGGATATTCGAGGCGGAGTCGGACGCACACCGGCTCCCGCCCGAGCAGGTGCACCTCCACGAGATCGGTAGGCCGCAGGCCCTGCTCAACATCGCGGGCATGGGGTTCGTGGTGCCCATGGTCGCTCCGCCCGGCGAGAGGGTCCTGTGCTCGACCATAACGACCGGCAGGGGCATCACGGTCACCTCGCACGGCACGATGCGGATCCCCGCCCCGGCCGCGGCGTTCCTCCTCCGAGGGCTGGCGCACGTGCCCGGGGACCACCCCGGCGAGAGGGCGACGCCGACGGGCCTGGCCGCCGTGAGCGTCATCGCGCACGGGCACTCGGACGAGCCGCCCGCGCACGCCTCCGCGAGGAGCGTCGGCTTCGGCACGAAGCGGTTCGCGGGGAGGTTGGGAAGGGTCGTGATGACCCGTTCCTGACGGTATACGGCGTGATATGCCCCCGGACGGGCACGGGTGGACCGATATCAGTAGAAAGGGTTATGAGTAACGGCGTTATTAGCGGTAAGGTCGTCTGTCAGAGCGGCCAGGAGAAGTCATGCCTGATAGAGGCGAAGGATTCCCCCGACCCACCAAGACCCTCGACTGCATCGGTCTCTACTGTCCAGAACCGGTGTTCAGGACCAGAGAGGAGATCTCGATGGTCCAGGTTGGACAGGTCCTGGAAGTCCTGGCAGACGACCCAGCCTCCGAATCGGACATCAGGAGCTGGGCCAAGCACTCCGGCCACGAGCTCCTGTCGGTCGAGAGGAGGGACGGCGGGTTCAGGTTTCTGATCAAACGGGTGCTGTGAGCCCGCGCATTGGAGGAGATAGGTATGACGAAGAAGATACTCTATGTCCAGACATCTGGACCCGACACGCCAGAGAGACTGTACTCCCCGTTCATACTCGCGTCCACGGCGAAGGCCATGGGCGTCGACGCCGCCGTGTACTTCCTCGCCAAGGGGATACTCGGCGTCAGGAAGGGGGAGCCGGAGAAGGTCAGGATGGGCAACTTCCCCAGCCTGAAGGAAGTGATGGACCAGGCCGCAAAGGCGGGCGTCGAGATGTTCGCCTGCGCCCAGAGCGCGCAGCTCTGGGGCACGAAGGCGTCGCCTGACGAGTTCGAGCCGCCCGTGAAGGTCGTCGGCGCCGCGACGCTGAACGACCTCGTGCTCGAGTACGACGCGGTCCTGACATTCTGAGACCTGACATACGTCAACCGCATGGAGGAACACGACATGGCCGACGGACCCGCAGCAGCGAAGAAGAGGGTGTACATGGACCACGCCGCCGCGTCCCCGGTGGACCCGCGGGTGCTGGACAGGATGATGCCCTACTTCATCGAGAGGTACGGGAACCCCGCGTCGCTCCACAGCGCGGGCAGGGAGCCGAAGATGGCTCTCGAGGACGCGAGGTCGAGCGTCGCGCGCCTCGTCAACGCCAAGCGCAAGGAGGAGGTCATATTCACCGCCGGCGCGACTGAGGCGAACAACCTCGGCATCAAGGGCGTCGCCATGCGCATGAAGGGCGAGGGGAACCACGTCGTCACATCCGCCATCGAGCACATCTCCGTCCTCAACATCATGAAGTACCTCCAGAAGCAGGGGTTCGAGGTCACCTTCGTCCCGCCGACGGGGGACGGCTTCGTCGACATGGGAGAGCTGGAGGCGGCGATCAGGAAGGAGACGGTGCTCGTCTCCGTCATGTTCGCGAACAACGAGATCGGGACCCTGCAGCCCATCGCCGAGATTGGCAGGCTGCTGCAGGAGAAGGACGTGTACTTCCACGTGGACGCCGCCCCCGCCGCGGGGAAGGTCCCCATCGACGTGCAGGCGCTCGGCGTCGACCTGATGTCCCTGTCCTCCAACGACATCTACGGGCCCAAGGGCGTGGGCGCCCTCTACATCAGGGACGGCACCAAGGTGGAGGCCGTGGGGCAGGGCGGGGGGCAGGAGCGCGGGCTCAGGTCCGGCTCGGAGAACATCCCCGGCATAGTCGGCTTCGGCGAGGCCGCGGAGATCGCGAGGGGCGAGATGGCCTCGGAGGCGGAGAGGACCAGGGCCCTCAGGGACAGGCTCGTCAAGGGCATGCTCGAGCGCGTCGAGGACTCGGCCCTCAACGGCCACCCGACGATGCGCCTCCCCAACAACGCCAACTTCAGGTTCAAGTTCGTCGAGGGGGAGGCGATGCTCCTCAACCTCGACATGATGGGAGTATCGGTCTCGTCCAGCTCCCCCTGCACGTCCAAGAGCCTCCTCCCCTCGCACGTGCTCCTCGCGTGCGGCATACCGACCGAGGAGGCGCAGAGCGCCGTGCAGTTCACCCTCGGCAGGTGGAACACCGAGGAGGAGGTCGACCGCGTCCTCGAAGTCATGCCCGGGGTCATCAGGAAGCTCAGGGAGATGTCCCCGTTCAGCCGGCAGAACATCGAGGAGATGAGGTCGACCGCGGGGCACAGGGACGCTCACGACCACTGCGAGCGCTGAGCGCGCCGCACGCGCGCCCGGGCGTGGCCGCACCCCTCCCCGGGGGTACAACGATTGCCTTACGGTCTATACGGCGCTTAGTGGTGCTTTATATAGTCAGTACGGATTTCAGCAAACTTATATATATAGACCAACAAATAATCACCGAGGATGGGATAGCCCATGAAAGGCAAGATTTTGAGCTTAGCGTTGGCTCTGTGCATGATTGCCGTCGTGTTCACCGCCCTTCCGACGAAGGGTGCTGTGTACTACACGGGCACTGTGCAGACGATGGATGATACGGGCCTGCCCATGGATGTGTTCTTCCGTGGAGATCACGTCTATGTGAATGCCACGCTGTACTACGAGAACGTTCTCGTGGACGCGGACATTATGGTGCAGCTCATAGATGAGAACGGGAACGTCAGGGACACGATCTACGCGACCACTGACGACCCGGCCGATGGATACTACAACAGCACGACGTCGATCCCCATAGACTCGCTGAACACCAACGGGGTCCCGATCAACGGTGACGCGACCGTGTGCGATATCGTGTTCTACGTCGAGGACGTCTGGTGGTACACCGAGGTCGCCAGGACGCAGATAGTCCTGAGGGAGACGGGCCTGAGCCTCGACCCGCCCAACGACTGGTACTACTACCCCGGCCAGGAGGTAACGATAACCCTGACGACCGGGAACACCGACGCGTTCTACGTCCAGATACTGAACGTGACCGACGACGACATGATACCGCCGTGGACGTACCAGACGGTCGATGAGGACGGCGTGTGGAGCGAGACCTTCACCGTACCCGAGGACGCCAAGGACGGCTGGTACATCGTCGAGGTCAGGGCCGAGACATCCGACGCGCTCTGGTTCGACGAGACCTTCGACGTGGCCAAGTACGCCCTGATGCTCGACAGCGACAGGTACTCCGTGCTGCCCGGCGAGACGGTCGAGATCGAGTACATGGTCGTCGACATGGCCACGCTCTCGCTCTACTCCGACGTCAGCGTCGAGTGGACCGCGATCTGGTACAACGAGACCAACGAGCAGCAGATGGAGACCGGCGACCTGGTCCCGGCCTACTTCGGCACGGAGGCCTTCACGATCCCGGCCGACATCAACCTGACCTCGTACTTCGACATCTACTTCTGGGCGAACGACACCGACGACAGGAGCATGGAGACCTGGATCGAGTTCTCGATAGGCAACCTCATGGGAGAGGCCTGGACCTATGACAACTGGTACCTCGCGGGAGAGGTCGTCCTGGTGGGCGTGCAGGCGTACGTCGACTGGTGGAGCCTCCCCGACGCCGACGTCGACATCGTCGTCGAGAAGGACGGGGCCGTCATCGCCGAGTACGGCGCGACCGGCCTGGTCACCGGGTCGAACGGTCTCGTGGAGCACGAGTTCCAGCTCGACTCGGACGCCGAGTCCGGGACCTACCTCGTGACGGCGACCATATCCAAGGTCGGGTACAGCATCGTCAGGATGACGACCTTCGACGTCGACCTCGAGTACGACATGGAAGTCCAGCTCGACAAGGACGAGTACTACAGCGGGGAGACCGCCACCGTGACCTTCACGACCATATGGGGCGTCGAGGAGGTCGTGAACAACTCGGTCTTCTACATGGTGTACGACAGCTCCGGGATCGTCGCGGTGGGCAACACCACCAGCGGCGAGGCGAGCTTCCAGATCCCGACGGGCTACGTCGGCTGGATAGACGTCGAGGCCGTGACCATAGTCAACGGCTACTTCCTCGACTCGTGGGACGACGCGTGGGTCCAGAAGGCCTACATCGCGATCGCGCCCGTCGTGGAGATATACGCCGGCGGAGACACCGTCCAGTGGGAGTTCCAGATCCTGACCATGATGACGTCGGGCCTGCTCTCCTACGAGATAAGGGACTACTACGGCGACCTGGTCGCGTCCGCCTCTATGGACTTCGCGACCTCCGGGACGATCAGCTACACCGTCCCGGCCAGTGACGCGTCGTACGAGTACACGGTAACGCTGGTCCTCAAGGACGGGCTCGGCAACAACGTCGATGCCGAGTCGAGCGTCTGGCTCGAGGACGAGTACACCCTGTCGGTGTGGCTCATCAGCAGCTCCGGGTACGTCTCCAGGGCCTTCGAGCCGGGCGACGAGATAGAGTTCGGCTACGCGATCACGACCAACGGCGCGCCGCACATGTCGGTGTACAAGCTCAGGTACTACTCCTACACGGACGGCATCGACATGTACGTCCTGACCAACGACACCACCGGCACCCTGACGGTGACGGTCTCAGAGGACACCCCTGACGGCTACTACGGCATATGGGTGACCCTGTACGACGGAGTCTACGACTCGTGGCTCTCGAGCGACGGCGTGGACTTCATGGTCATGTCGGAGCAGAGCGGCTGGGACAAGGAGGTCGCAGGCATGAGCGCGATAGACTTCACGATACTCGTGCTCATCGTCGTGATGATCGTCCTGCTGATAGTGGTGCCCTTCCTGAAGGGGAGGGGCCCGACCGGCGCCAAGGCCGAGCCGGCGCCGCCGGTAGAGCAGCCGCCCGAGCCTCCGTCGCAGTAGGACCGAGGAAGAGCGTCCAAACCCTTTCCCAAATCCTATTTTTCATCCCTCGACGCCCAGGGGACGCGCTGGCCGCCGGGCGGGGACCTTGTGGAAAGGATTATACCCCGGCCGCCGTATGGGCCAGCGATGCCACGCGCTAAGGTGGCCGTCGTCGGCCTGGGCTATGTCGGCATACCGCTCTCGGCACTCCTAGCCGACAGCGGCTGCGACGTCGTGGGCGTCGACGTCGTCGCCGAGCGGGCGCTCAAGATCAACGAGGGAATACTGCCCCTCAAGGGGGACGAGCCCGGGCTCGCCGACATGCTCAAGGGTGTCGTGGGGAAGGGCCTGCTCAGGGCCTCGACAGACTTCTCGGCCTGCGCGGACAGGGACGCGATATTCGTCTGCGTCGACACGCCCATAGACGAGGAGCACAGGCCCAACAACTCGAGGCTCGTCGCCGCGGCGACGGGCATAGGCGAGCACATGCGCAAGGGCACCCTGGTGGTCGTCGAGTCGACGGTCGCGCCTGGGACCATGCTGAAGGTCTTCGCCCCCGCGCTGGAGCGCGCCAGCAGGATGTCCGTCGGCAGGGACTTCAAGCTCGCTTTCTGCCCCGAGAGGGTCATGCCGGGGCGCCTCATCCACAACCTCAGGACCTACGACAGGGTCCTCGGTGGCTACGACAGGCAGAGCGTGGCCCGCGCCACGGCCATCTACTCGCGTTTCATGAACGGCAAGCTGCACCCGACGGACCTCACCACCGCGGAGATAGTCAAGACCGCGGAGAACGCCTACAGGGACGTCCAGATCGCCTTCGCGAACGAGGTCGCCCTCGTGTGCGAGGAGCTGGGGGCGGACGCCTTCGAGGTCAGGAGGCTCGTCAACACCTGCCCGTTCAGGGACATGCACGTCCCGGGGGCGGGCGTCGGCGGGCACTGCCTCCCCAAGGACCCGTGGCTGCTGGTCCACGGGGGGAAGGGGGCGAAGCCGAGGCTCATCCCCACCGCGAGGCAGGTCAACGACTCGATGCCCGGGCACGTCATAGACCTCGCCTGCGGGATGCTGGAGGAGGCCAAGGTCGAGAGGAGGAAGGCCAACGTGGCGGTCATGGGCGCCTCGTTCCTCCAGGAGAGCGGGGACATCAGGAACTCCCCCTCGCTGCCCGTGATACACGCCTTCGCGAAGAGCGCGAGGCTGACGGTCCACGACCCCTACGTGACGGCCCTGGACGGGGTCGAGGTCACCAAGGACGTCGGCGCCGCCCTCGAGGACGCGGACATCGCCATATTCATGGTCGCCCACAGGCAGTACTCGCGCATCTCGGCCAACATGCTCAAGAAGCTCATGCGCACGCCCATGGTCGTGGACGGGCGGGACCTCTTCTCGGCCGAGAGGATGCGCAAGGCCGGCGTCAAGTACGCCGGCGTGGGCAAGGGGCTCATCTGAGGAGTTCGGCGAGGCCGTCGCCCAGGGGCACCTTCGCGGAGAAGCCCAGCGCGCCCTTCGCCTTCGCCATGTCGGCGAGGCTGTGGCGTATGTCACCCTTCCTCGGCGCGGTGAACTCCGGGTCGAGGCGCCTGCCCGAGGCCGAGACCGTGGCCTTCGCCAGGTCCAATATGCTCGTCGGGGAACCGGACCCGCAGTTGAACACCTCCCCGTCGACGCCCTCGGCCGACAGGAGGGACACGGCCATCGAGGCCACGTCCCTCGCGTGTATGAAGTCCCTGGTCTGGAGGCCGTCCCCCTCGATGACCGGCGGCCTCCCCGCCCTGACCCTCTCGACGAACTTGGTGATGACGCCGGAGTAGGGGCTCTTCGGGTCGGCCCTGGGCGAGTAGAAGTTGAAGGGCCTCACCACGGCGACCTCCATGTCGGTCGTGTGGCCGCACGCGAGGGTGAACTTCTCGCCGGAGAGCTTGCTGGCCCCGTAGTTGCTCAGCGGCTCGGTGGGGTGCCCCTCTCCTATCGGTATCCTCACGGGGTCGCCGTACACGGCGGCGCTGCTCACGTAGACGAACCTCCTGACGCCCGAGCGCGAGGCGGCGTGGAGCATGTTGACGGTCCCGAGCACGTTCGTCTGGGCGTCCGAGACCGGGTCCTCCGTGGACCTCTCGACGCTGACCTGGGCCGCGCAGTGCACCACAGCCTCGGCGCCCGCCACCGCCCTGGCCGCGTCCGCGGCGTTCCTTATGTCCCCGAGGACGGTGAGGTCGCGCGTCGAGGCGTGCGTGGACGGGACCAGGTCCAGGCCGGAGACCTCGTGCTCCCCCGCCACCAGCTCGCATATGTACGAACCTAGCTGCCCGGAGGAACCTGTGACCAAGACCTTCACGGCCGCACCCCCAGGAGGCTCACTTGACCGGCTCCTTGCTCCCAGAGACAACGGACCTCAGGGCCGCCTCGGCGATCCTCAGGGTCTTCACCGCGCTCCCTCCGGGCACGAGGGGCTCCGTCCCCTTCTCGACCGCCGCGACGAAGTCGGAGAGCTCCCGCCTCAGGGGCTCCTCCTTCCTGAGCGCTATGCGCCTCAGGTCGAACTCCAGCGGCACATTGAACAGGTTCCCCGCCTCGAAGGGCTTGAAGGACGACGAGCAGACCTGCGCGCTCTGCTCCATGTAGTCCACCTCGACGAAGTTCTTGCTGCAGGTGAGGGCCAGCTTGCGCACCTTCATCGGGGTCAGCCAGTTGACCTCCACGAAGCCCGTGGCGCCCCCGTCGAAGTCTATGAGTATGTTAGCGTGGTCCTCGAACGGGATGCCCGTGCCGCGCCCGCCGAGCGCGTACACGGACCTCGCCTCCTGGGCGACCACGTGCTGTATCACGTCGATGTCGTGTATGCCGAGGTCCATGACGACCCCGACGTCCTTGATCCTGGACGGGAGGGACGAGACCCTCCTGCTCGCGGCGGTGATGATCTCCCCGTACTCGCCGCTCTGGATGCCGTTCTTGGCGAACGCGACGACGGGGTTGTGCCTCTCCACGAAGCCGCCCGCGAGTACCAGGCCCTTCCTCTCGGCCAGGGCGACGAGCTCCACGAGGTCGGCGGAGCTGCCCGTCATGGGCTTCTCCAGAAGGACGTGCTTCCCCGCGTCCAGCGCGTCCGTGGCGACCTTCCTGTGGGTCGTCGTGGGCGTCACGATGACGACCGCGTCCATGTCCTGCTTCAGCAGCTCCCCGTGGTCCGTCGACGACGGGACGGAGTACCTGGCCGCGACCTTCCTGGCCGCCTCGGGGGAGATGTCGGAGACGCCCGCGAGGATGCCCATGTCGGCGAGTATCCTCGCATGGTTCTGGCCCATCGAGCCCACGCCTATAACGCCCACGCGCATGCGTGCGGAATCCCTGTCGCCGGTAAATAACCCTTCGTCGTCCCGGCCGTCAAAGCCTTATCACCCCCTGGCGATACCTGCCTAGGTCGTCATCATGAAGAAGAAGCTCATGGACATCTTGGCGTGCCCGGTCTGCAAGCACCACCCGCTCGAGCTCGAGGTAACCAAGGAGGACGACAGGGAGGTCCTCGCCGGCACCATCAGGTGCCCGAAGTGCGCCGTCGACTACCCCATAGAGGACGGCATACCCAACATGCTCCCGCCCGAGAAGTGATCAGTCCCTGCTGGGAGGCCTCGACTCCAGTATCCACCTGAGCATCTCGAGGCTCTTGCCCCAGGCCTCCTCCATCGTCCTCGCGAGCGCCTGCTTCTCGTCCTCGCGGATGTTCATGGTCGGGGGCATCTCGAACTCGAAGTCCAGCGTGACGAGAGTCTTGCCGCCGAACTCCTTGAATGACCACTCGATCCTCGTCCTCACGCCCCTGCTGGACTTGAAGACGATCCTCCGGCCCTTCTGGAAATCCGCGACGTCCAGGGTGGTCCTCATCTCGACCCTGTCCCCGAAGAGCATCGTCAGGTCGACCGATGTGCCGAGGCCGTACTGGACCAGGCTCGTCACGTTCATGTCCGCGAACATGGGGACGTAGTTTGGGAAGTTCCTCCAGTCCGCGACGTACTCGAAGGCGTCCCCCGGGGGGCAGGAGACCGAGGCCGTGCGCTTGATAGCGACCATCGCCACGGGAAGGAGGCGTGAGCAGGGTATTTAGGGGTATTGCCAAAGGCGGGCGTGCCCGGCGAGGTACAGAAAGGAACGTTCGGCGACTGGCACCGTGCAACAGATTGATATCGGGGTGCCTCTGTTCCAGTTCAGCCGCGCAGGACGCGCGGACCGGTGAGTAAGATGAAGGTGCTCGTCGCGGACGAGATTTCGAAGAGCGGCGTCGAGATGCTGAAGGCCCAGGGCTACAAGGTCGACGTGAAGCTCGGGCTCAAGGAGGACGAGCTCGTCAAGGTGATCAGTGACTACGACGTCCTCATCGTGAGGAGCGCGACCAAGGCCACGAAGAAGGTCGTACAGGCCTCCAGGCTCAAGGTCATAGGGAGGGCGGGCATAGGCGTCGACAACATAGACCTCGCCGCCGCCACCGAGAAGGGCATCCTCGTCATGAACGCCCCGTCCGGGAACGTCGTCTCGACCGCCGAGCTCACCGTCGGCCTCCTGTTCGCCCTCGCACGGAGGATACCCCAGGCGGACGCCTCCACCAAGAAGGGGGAGTGGAAGAGGAAGGAGCTCAAGGGGCTCCAGATAGCCGGCAAGACGCTCGGCATAATCGGCCTGGGGAGGGTGGGCGCGGAGGTCTCGAAGCGCGCAGCCGCCCTCGGCATGAAGGTCATCGCCTTCGACCCGCTCGTATCGCCGGAGGTCGGCGTGAGGCTCCACGTCAGGCTCGTCACACTCGACAGGCTCCTGGAGGAGGCGGACTTCGTCACCGTGCACACGCCCCTCACCCCGCAGACCAAGGACATGCTGGGGAGGTCGGAGCTCGCGAGGATGAAGAAGAGCGCCATGATAGTCAACTGCGCC
>CAZXWO010000026.1:0-20997 GCA_964644565.1 uncultured Thermoplasmata archaeon
CCGTACTTGCCGACGTTCAGGCGCATGTGCCCTCTGACGAGGGACACGTACCCGTTCTTCACGGCGAGTGTGTCCTCCTTGGCTATGGTCCCGATCTGGTCGTCCCACAGGGACATGACGATCGAGCCCGTGTCATCGGCGAGGGTGGCCTCAGCGACCCTCCTCGTGTTGCCGAACCGGCCGGGTATGTCCTTCGGCTCGCTGACATCCATGCACTTGGCCAGGACATCCACCCTCTTGGACTGCGGGGTGAGGTCCTTTATCTTCGTCTCTACGCTCTGGCCCTCTTCAGGGGCGCTACCTACGCTCTCTTCCATGTCTATTCTTCCTTTTTTGGTGTGCAGAATTGCATTCCGTCGCGGCTACGCGGAAAATCAAACTCTAGGCGTAAAAACATCGCGCTGTTCGGCTTTTCCCGTGTCGTTCGGCACACAACTCGTGCTGGATACCCATTTACTCCGGTCCTTATTAATAACCTTCGCCGTTACACGCCGCCGGCACGGTGCCGGGATATATGGGTATCGCCCCCTGGTCTGCCGTGTCAGTGGCGGCGCCCCGTGGGAAAGTGATAAATACGCACCATGCGTACGCCGTTTGCGTTTGAGCAGAAAGACGCCATTGGGGGCCGTTGAGGTACATCTGCGCACCACACGCGACACCCGTGCTGTGGTCTCCCAGGGCGCCTTCGCTCGTGAATCGGAAGGGACCAGAAGGGACTTCTGTCCCTGAGGGGGGATGCACGTGGGAAGCGATGACCTAGGGCCGGCTATTTCTCCCGACCCCCCTCGCTCTCCCCGGACGATGTTCTCTGCCAAGGAGGAACCCTCCCGGGGGGACCTCCACAAGGGGCTGATGGGGTCCGCCGCGGCCGGCGCCAAGGTCGCGTCGTCCATGGGCGAGAGGATGCTGTTCTCCAGGGACCAGTCCGAGATACCGCGCTTCATGAGGCAGATCCTGTTCCGGTCCACGCCCGACGCGGTCGTGCACGCCGAGACCGAGGAGGGGGTCCTGGGCGTCCTCAGGTTCGCGTCGTCGGCCGGCACGGCGGTCGTGCCCAGGGGAGCGGGCTCGTCCCCGTTCGGGGGCTCGATGCCGGTCAGGGGCGGGATCGTCCTGGACGTGTCCAGGATGGACAAGGTGCTGGGCATAGACCCGGAGGCGATGACCGCGACGGTCCAGGCGGGCGTCCGCTGGGCGGACCTGGACCACGAGCTGGGCAAGAGGGGCCTCACGCTCATGACCTGTCCGTCGAGCAAGTTCTCGACGGTCGGGGGCTGGGTCGCCACCGGCGGGGTCGGCATGAACAGCTTCTCGAGGGGCCGCCTGATCTCCAATGTGCTGTCCGTCGGGCTGGCCACGCCCAGCAAGGGGCTCGTACGGCTCACTCAGGCCGACAGGGAGTTCCCGCTCGTCTTCGGCAGCGAGGGGCAGCTCGGCGTCGTCACATCCATCACCCTGCAGGTGAGGCGCCTGCCCGAGAAGCCGAGGCCGCGCCTGGTCATGTTCGCGGACCACGCGAGCGCCCTGTCGTTCGCGGAGGAGGCGGCGGCCAGGGTCAAGCCGGTCCACATCATATACGAGTCCGCCCTCAGGGTGTCGTACACCAACAAGATGCTGGACACCCAGCGCATCGCGCCGGGCGACGCGGTCATAGTGTACACCGAGGGCGAGGCATCCGGCAAGGCGTTCGACGACCTCGTGGCGTCATGGCACCTCCAGGAACAGCCGGAATACGTCGCGAGGTACGTCTGGAACGAGCGCTTCTTCCCCATGAAGATACGCAGGTTCGGCCCGGGGATGCTCGGCCTCGAGGTCGTAGCCGCCAAGGGCTCGCTGGACGGGCTCATGTCATCCGTGTCGTCGCTGTCGAAGGGGCTGGACCTCGCGCCGATGTTCGAGGTCCACATGCTCCCGGGGGACGAGGCGCTCATGCTCTGCTTCTTCATGACGGACCAGGGCAACACCCTGCTCTACACCCTCGACGCCATCAAGTCGCTCCTTCTCACGAGGCTCGCGGTCGACAATGGCGCGAGCCCGTACTCGGTGGGTATCTGGAACCACGCCTTCTCGGACGTCGCGGAGAAGGGGCGCAAGGACGCCATGAGGCGCCTCAAGGCGGAGTACGACTCTGCCGGCGTGATGAACCCTGGCAAGTACTTCTCCCTCTCAGGCAGGTTCGGGGCGCTGAGCGGGCTCGTGATGGAGCCCAAGCTAATGGGCCCGGTCCTCGGGGCCGTCCTGCGGATGGCCCCCCTGTCCCTCCCGCTCCTCCACATGGCCACCAAGGTCGCGAGGGAGAACCTCGGGCCGAAGGACAGGCCCGCGGACCTCCGGACCGCGGACGAGTGCGCGATGTGCGGCGCGTGCGTCGGCGTCTGCCCGGCGTACCTGGCGATCGGCGACGAGCGCGTGACCGCGAGGGGGAAGCTGCTCACTGCGAAGGCCATGGCGGCGGGCGCCCGCATAACCGAGGAGCACGCGCACCGGACGTTCCTATGCATGAGGTGCAAGGCGTGCGAGCAGGTCTGCCAGTCGAAGCTGGAGCTCATACCGTTCTACGAGGAGCTGGAGCGCAGGCTGGAGAGGCAGTTCGGCAGGGACGCGCAGGAGATAGAGCGCTTCGTCAGGTTCGCCGAGTCGTCGCCCGAGTACGACGAGCTCGTCAAGCGCGGTCTCGTCATCGGCGCGCCGAAGAACAGGGGCGGGGGTGGTCCGGGTGCGATATGAGCGGTACCACATACCCATAGAGACGGTCCCGTCCACCGCGCCGCCGGTCCCGAAGTTCGTCATAACGCGCGCCCCGAACTGCGTCAACTGCGGCAAGTGCGAGAAGGCCTGCATATTCGGGGTACACAAGAGGAAGGAGTCGGACCCGAGGGAGATGGCCGACCCGCTCAGCCACCTCTGCAAGAACTGCTTCAGGTGCATATCCGACTGCCCCCAGAGGGCCCTCACGATGTCCCCAGGACCTGAATACAGGGCCCTCGGGCACGGTGTCTGGACGCCCCTGAGGATCAGCACGATGTGGGGCGAGGCGGAGACGGGGAAGATACCCGTCCTAGGCGCTGGCTACAGGGGCATGTTCTCGGGCCCGAACTACGACGGCATGTGGACGGACATGTCCGAGATTGTCAGGCCCACGAGGGACGGGATCCACGGCCGGGAGACGATATCCACTGGGGTGGACATAGGGCGCAAGCCGCTCTGGCTCGAGTTCGACGGGGCGGGGAAGCTGGTCACGGAGCCGCCCCCCGTCGTGGAGCTCTCGGTACCTATGATGTTCGACGTGACGAGGCTCGAGGCAGCCGGGCAGAACGTCCTGATGGGCCTCGCGACGGCCGCCAGGAACCTCGACACGCTGCTCCTGGTGCCGCAGGCCCGGCTGACCGGTGAGCTCGTGGACGCGGCACCGGGGAACATCGTCCCCGTGCTGCCCGAGGGCGCGGACCCGGACTCGGTGGAGGTCGACCCTAGGACGCGCATGGTCCAGCTCAGGGTCGGCGCGTCCTGGAAGGCGGCGTCCAGGGCCCTCATGGAACGCTACCCTGACAAGGTCCTCTCCATACGGCTCCAGGCGTTCAAGGGCGTCGAGGAGACGGTCCTGGAGATGCTCGAGGCCGGCGTCCCGGTCGTCCACCTGGAGTACGACGAGGACGGCATGGAGCAGGGCACGGGCGAGACCAGGCACGCAAAGGACTCACTCAGGGCCGTCCACACGGCCATGACCGCCAAAGGGGTCCGGGACAATGTAACGGTGGTCGCCTCGGGCGGCATCTCCGCGGCCGAGCACGTCCCCAAGACGGTCGTCTGCGGGGCGGACGCGGTGTCGCTGGAGACCGCCCTGCTCGTCGCGCTGAGCTGCAGGTGCTGCGCGACGTGCGAGCCATCGTCCTGCCCGGCGTCCATCGGCGGGGCCGGGCCCGAGTGGGTCGAGGGCCGCGTCACGAACCTCGTGGGCGCGTGGAGGGACCAGCTGCTGGAGGTCCTCGGGGCGATGGGCATCAGGGAGGTGCGGAGGCTGAGGGGAGAGGTCGGCCGCGCGATCTTCTACGACGACATCCAGAAGGAGTTCCTGTCCATTCTCTCAGGGGGTGGCGGCAGTGGCTGAGCGGCCCGACCCGTACTCCGACACGTACCCTGAGGCCGCCCTGTCCCCGGCGGAGCGGCTCCAGTTCATGAACAGGTACACGGTCCGCAGGGCCGACACGTGCATCTCGTGCGGGCTGTGCGAGTCCCTGTGCCCCTACGGCGTCCACAAGCGCATCGAGGGCCATGTCAAGATCCTTCCTCCGGACGACAGGAGGTGCATCGGCCCGTCCTGCTCGGTCAACTACTTCTTCTGCGTCGCGAACTGCCCGACGAAGTCCCTGTCCGTGGTCGAGAGCGACAACTATGCGAGCATGGGCGACGCCCGATGGCCGGTGGAGATGATAGCCTCCACCTGGCGGCAGGCGGAGACCGGCAGGCCGATCCCGCTGGACCATCCAGGGAACGTCGGGAGGTCCGGCGGCGGATTCGACAGGCTGTACTTCAAGCTCCCGGAGGCTAAGCGCCGCTTCGACCCGGAGAGGATCGGCACGTCCATCCAGCTGAACAGGCGCGGCTCCGGCGCGCGCATCGAGATCCCCATACCGGTCTACGGCGGCGGCATGTCGTTCGGCTCCATCAGCGTCCACACCATGGTCGCGAGGGCGCGCGCGGCCAAGATGTGGAACACGTTCATATGCACGGGCGAGGGCGGGTACCCGGACGCGCTCATACCCTACCAGGACCACGTCATAACCCAGATCGCCACGGGGCTGTTCGGCGTCAGGGAGCAGACTATCCAGCGCTCGCGGATACTCGAGTTCAAGTACGCGCAGGGGGCCAAGCCGGGCCTAGGGGGCCACCTGCTGGGCGACAAGAACACGCCCGAGGTCGCCCGGATGAGGGAGGCCGTGCCGTACACGAGCCTCTTCTCGCCGTTCCCCTTCCACAGCGTCTACTCGGTCGAGGACCACAAGAAGCACCTGGACTGGGCGGCCTCGATCAACCCGGACGCCCTGATATCCGTCAAGGTCTCCACGCCCAACGACGTCGAGATGGTCAGCGTGGGCAGCTACTACGCGGGCGCCCACATCGTCCATCTGGACGGCGGGTACGGCGGCACGGGTGCGGCGCCTGAGATTGCCAAGAAGAACATCGCGATGCCGATAGAGTACGCGATACCCAAGGTCCACAGGTTCCTCATCAACGAGGGCATCAGGGACGAGGTCACCCTCATCGCCAGCGGCGGGCTCAGGACCGCGATGGACGTCGCCAAGGCCATCGCCCTCGGCGCGGACGGCGCGGTCATAGGCACGTCGGACCTGGTCGCGCTGGGCTGCGTGAGGTGCGCCAACTGCGAGAGCGGGAGGGGCTGCCCCCGCGGCATCGCGACCACGGACCCGGAGCTCCAGGCCATAACCGACTCCGAATGGGGCGCCCAGAGGATATACAACATGTACTCCGCGTGGAGGCTCCAGTGGCGCGAGCTCCTGCACAGGCTCGGTATGGCTGAGATATCCGAGCTGAGGGGCAGGAGCGACCTGCTCGGGCACGGGGACAACCCCGCGAGGGAGGTGGGCAAGTGAGCCAATCGGCCCGCGAGCTCGTATCGTCCAGGTCCTGGATGCAGGGCTGCGCCCGGGGCGGGTCGAGGACGATGGAGGCCGAGGGCGGCTGCGGCGTGGTCGGCCTGGCCAGCTCCGTCCCGGTAGCCGGGAGGCACATACTCGGGCCGCTCGTCCAGATGCACAACAGGGGCAACGGCAAGGGCGGAGGGATCGCCGCGGTCGGCCTCGACGCGTCGCAGCTCGGCGTGTCCGAGGAGGTCCTGAAGGAGGACTACCTCGTGCAGGTCGCCTACCTCAAGCGCGACGTCCGCACCTCCCTGGAGTCGGAGTTCATCACCTCGTGCTACCGCGTCGACAAGAGGTACAAGGTCGAGACCAGCAAGGACCCCGCGCTCGTCAAGTCCCTCGAGGTCAAGCCGCCTGAGGTCTGGAGGTACTTCTGCAGGGTCAAGGACGAGGTCCTGGACGAGTTCGTGAGGTCGTCGGGCCTGGAGGGGGTCCCGAGGCGCAGGGCGGAGGACGAGTTCGTCTACCAGAACAGCTTCAGGACCAACCACAGGTACTACGCGTCCTCCGGGATGTCGGCGTTCGTGATGTCCCACGGGCGCAACATGCTCGTGCTGAAGATAGTCGGCTACGCCGAGGACGTCATCAAGTACTACGGCATGGAGGACTTCAGGGCGCACATCTGGATCGGGCACCAGCGCTACCCCACCAAGGGCCGCGTCTGGCACCCGGGCGGGGCGCACCCGTTCATAGGCCTCGACGAGGCCCTGGTGCACAACGGTGACTTCGCCAACTACCACACCGTCTCTGAGTACCTGGCCCAGAGGAACGTGGTCCCGCTGTTCCTCACGGACACCGAGGTGTCGGTCCTGCTCTTCGACGTGCTGAACAGGACGTACAACTACCCGCTCGAGTACATAATCGAGGCGCTGGCGCCCACGACCGAGAGGGACTTCACGCTCCTCCCGGAGGAGAAGCAGAAGGTGTACAAGGCCCTCCAGAGGACGCACATACACGGGTCGCCGGACGGCCCGTGGTTCTTCATCATAGGGAGGAACGCCTACTACGACGGGAGGCTCCAGCTCATGGGCATCACCGACACGTCGATGCTCAGGCCGCAGGTGTTCGCCCTCGTCGACGGGGACGTCCAGATCGGCCTCATCGCCTCCGAGAAGCAGGCCATCGACTGCGCGCTCAGGAGCATATCGAAGGAGATGCCCTCCGTGCCCAGGTACGCCGACAGGTACTGGAACGCCAGGGGAGGGAGCCATACGGACGGAGGGGCGTTCGTGTTCTCGCTGCACCCGCAGCCGGAGGCGCCGGGCGCCCTGAGGCTCATATGCAGCAACAAGTTCGGCACCATGGTCACGGCCCAGCACACGGGCTGGAGCAGGCCGGAGGACTTCGAGATGACGAAGCGCATCGCCAGGTCCCCCAAGGGGACGGACCTCGGCGGCGAGTTCGCCTCGCGCAAGGAGGCCATATCCGAGTTCAGGCTGTTCGAGCGCAGGCTCCCGGAGCTGAAGGCCGCGGAGCTCAGGTCCCTGTTCGCCGAGGTCGTGAAGTCCGCGTCCGAGAGCGACCTCGCGGTGGACGAGTACCTGGAGATCCTCACGCTGATGATGGACCGCAGGTACCCGACCGGCCATTTCAGGCGGAGCAGGATCATAGAGAAGGCGAACGACGCCGTCGAGTCGCTGCTCAGGGCGCTCCCCCGCATTGAGGGCAGGAGCAAGTCCAACTACCTGCTCGTCGACGTCAACAACAAGGACAAGCTCCGCGCCCCGACGTCCCCTTACGGCAGGCTCGCGATAGACTGCGAGGGCTTCCCGATGGAGGGCGAGGGTGGCGTCTCCTTCGTGATCAAGGCCGCGAGGGAGCTCGGCTGGAACAACGTCATAGTGTTCGCAGCCCACGGCCAGCGGTTCTTCGGATGCGGCCTCGGGCCGAGGTCTAAGGGCTTCAGGCTCGACGTCTACGGGAACCCGGGCGACTACCTCGCGTCCGGGCTGGACGGCGCGGAGGTGGTCGTGCACGCCAACGGCCAGGACCAGCTGGGACAGATACTCAGCTCCGGGAAGCTGGTCGTGCACGGCGACGTCGGGCAGACCTTCCTGTACGGTGCCAAGGGGGGCGAGGCGTTCGTGCTCGGCAGCGCCGCCGGACGGCCCCTGATCAACGCCGTCGGGAAGCCGAGGGTCGTCATCAACGGCACGTGCCTGGACTACCTCGCGGAGTCCTTCATGGCCGGCAACCCGCTCTACGGCGGCGGCTTCGTCGTGCTCAACGGAGTGGCGTTCGACGGCGACGGGAACCTCACGGAGCTGCCCGAACCGTACCCCGGTGGGAACCTGTTCTCGCTGGCGTCAGGGGGCGCGATATACGTCCGCGACCCGAGGCGCCTCGTCGGGGAGGAGCAGCTGAACGGCGGGAGGATAACGAGGCTGATGCCCAAGGACTGGGAGCTCATACTGCCCTACCTGCGAGAGAACGAGCGCCTCTTCAACATCCCCGTGGATGACTTCCTGCTCAAGGTCGACGGCGTCAAGAAGCACCCGGAGGACGTCTACCGGAAGATCGAGGCGATGCCCCGCATCACTCTCGCTGGCAAGACGCAGGTGCAGGACCTCGGCGAGTGAGGGCCCCGGCCGGCCCCCGGCCCGGCGGCGGCAGCCGGCCTATGGGGTAAGCTTGATATACGTCGGCGCATTGTGTGAAATGTACGAAAAGTAGGAAAAGTGTGATTGAGATGCGTCCGGACGAGATGGATGTATACGGCACTGTCAAGGTCGGGGAGCGGGGCCAGGTCGTGATCCCCTCGAGCGCCAGGGATGCGCTCGGCATCAAGGCCGGCGACCAGCTCCTCGTCATCAGCACCCCCCACAACGACGGGATAGCGATGATCAAGGCAGAGACCGTCAAGAAGATGATACAGAAGATGAACCTGGGCCTGTCCATGGGCGTGGACGGTGCCCGCGCGCCGCCCAAGAAGCGCAAGGGCTGAACGCCTCCGCCTGGGCTGGGTCCTCGGGCAGACATGGAACTGACTACGGTGAGACGATGGCAGGCAAGATAATAGAGGTCGAGAACCTCGAGCACTCGTTCGGGGACTTCAAGGCTGTCGACGACATCACGTTCTCCGTCGAGGAGGGGGAGATATTCTCCTTCCTGGGGCCGAACGGCGCGGGCAAGAGCACCACGATCAACGTCCTCACGACCCAGCTCCCGTGCCAGAAGGGCTCCGCCAAGGTGTGCGGGTTCGACGTCCGCACGAGGCCGCACGACGTGAAGAAGTCGATCGGCATAGTGTTCCAGGACGAGGTGCTGGACAGGGACCTGACGGTCCGTGAGACGCTGGAGTTCCACGGCCGGATCTACTCGATGCCCAGGGACCAGAGGATCGCACGGGAGAAGGAGCTCATAGAGCTCGTCGAGCTAGGGGAGAAGTGGAACGAGAGGACCAAGAACCTGAGCGGCGGCATGAAGCGGCGGCTGGAGATAGCGCGCGGGCTGATGACCCGCCCCAGGGTCCTGTTCCTGGACGAGCCCACCATAGGCCTAGACCCACAGACCCGTCTGCGCATCTGGGACTACATCAAGGGGATCAACGAGGAGGGCACCACGATCTTCCTCACCACCCACTACATGGACGAGGCGGACAGGCTCAGCGACAGGATAGAGATCATCGACCGCGGGAAGATAATCGCCTCCGGCACAGCGGAATCTCTGAAGAACACCCTCGGAGAGGACATGATGTACCTCGAGACCAAGGACGACGACAAGGCGATGGAGGCCGCGAAGAAGGTGCCCGAGGTCTCGCAGGTGAAGCGCGTGTCCAGCGGCCTGGAGCTCATACTGAGCGCGGACGGCGCCAAGGTCATGCCCAAGGTCCTGCGCTCAATCGAGAAGGACGGCATAGGGATCCTGAGCGTCAGGATGAAGAAGCCGTCGCTGGACGACGTCTTCGTGCACTACACGGGCCGCGAGATCCGGGACGGGCCCGCCGAGCCGCTCAGCCACATGAAGAGGAGGCGCTGACCATGGCGAGGGAGTTCCTCACGGTCTATTGGAGGGAGATGATCAGGTTCGTCAGGTTCAAGGGCCAGCTGTTCGCGGCCCTCGTCCAGCCGGCCCTGTGGCTCCTCCTGTTCGGAGTCGCCATGAGCAGCAACTTCACCGGCGGCTCCATAGTGTTCCCGACCATCCCCGGAGTCGTGGACGTCGATTACCTCACGTTCATGGCCGCGGGCGTCATGGCGATGACCGCCCTCTTCACCTGCCTCTTCGGCGGCATGGGTCTCCTGTTCGACAAGAACTGGGGCATCATGAAGGAGATGCTGGCGAGCCCGATGAGGTCTTACCACATCCAGTTCGGCGTCGGCCTCGGGGGCGTGACCAAGTCTCTCATCCAGGTGGGGCTCATCATGGGCTTCGGGCTCCTGCTCGGGGTCGAGTTCTTCCCGGGGTTCTCGGGGTTCGAGACCGTCGGCGCCATCCTGGGGATATTCGCCTTCGTTGTGGTCTTCTCCGCCGGGTTCATATTCCTGTCGGCCGGCCTGGCCATGAGGGTCGAGAGCATGGAGAGTGTCCAGGCGATGATGACCCTCCTGACGATGCCGCTCATGTTCTCCAGCAACGCCCTGTACTCGACCAGCTCGTTCCCGGCGTGGCTCCAGGCCATATCGTCCGTGAACCCGCTGACGTACTTCGTCAACGGCATCAGGTACTTCGCGCTGGGCGGGGACTTCACGGCCCTCGGGACCCACTACGAGTACTCCGGGGGGGACATCCTGCTCTCGTTCGCGTACCTCGTCCTATTCACGGGGCTCACGTCCGTGTTCGCATGGGTCTCGTTCAAGAGGGCGAAGGTGACCTGAGCGGGGCAGGCCACCGGCGGGCCCGTTTCCGTACGTTGGCTGCCGGAAAACACACCCCTTATCATCGTATTTACGCCAACCTTAAATACGAACGTATGGATGCCTCGCCCCGAGGCATTCGGACGTAGCCGAAGACGCCCCCTTCCCGCTTCATCGGGACGGGGCGGGAAAGGGTGCTAAGATGTATGAGGTAGTGAAGGCGGAGAAGCTCACCCCGGACGTGACGAGGCTCGAGCTCAAGGCCCCGCACATAGCGAAGAAGGCGAAGGCGGGACAGTTCGTCATGCTGACGGTGGACGAACACGGCGAGAGGATACCCCTGACCATGGCGGACTTCTCGGCGGAGAAGGGGACGGTCACGATCGCGGCCCTCGAGATAGGGAAGACGACCAAGAAGCTAGGGACCCTGAAGACTGGCGACAAGCTGTTCAGCCTCGTGGGCCCGCTGGGGCTCCCGACCGAGCTGCACAAGGTCGGCACGGTCTGCTGCATCGGCGGCGGGATAGGGCTGGCGCTGATGTACCCTGTCGTGAGGGCGCTGAGGGAGGCCGGCAACAAGACCATATCCATCATAGGCGCGAAGAACGAGAAGCTCCTGATCTACGAGGAGGAGATCAAGGCCGTCAGCGACGAGTTCTACGTGTGCACCGACGACGGCTCCAAGGGGCACCACGGCTTCGTGAGCGACATACTGAAGAAGCTGATTGCCGACAAGAGGGACGTCAAGATGGTCTACGCCGTCGGCCCAATCATCATGATGAAGGTCATATCCAACATAACCAAGCCGCACGGGATCTTCACAGTCGTGAGCCTGAACCCGATAATGGTGGACGGCACAGGCATGTGCGGCTCGTGCAGGGTCATCGTCGACGGCAAGACCAAGTTCGGCTGCGTCGACGGCCCGGAGTTCGACGGCCACAAGGTCGACTTCGACAACCTGATCGCGAGGAACAGGAGATACATGGCCGAGGAGCAGGTCTCCCTGAAGCTCTTCCAGGAGGGGAAGTAGATGGCCGAGGAGCAGAAGAAGGCGCCGAGGAAGATCGTGCCGAAGAAGTACCCGATGCCCGAGCAGGACCCGAAGGTCAGGGTCAAGAACTTCAACGAGGTCCCGATGGGGCAGGACGGCCAGACGGCCATACTCGAGGCGCAGAGGTGCCTGCAGTGCAAGCCCGGGCCCAACAGGAAGCTGTGCATGGACGGCTGCCCGGTCGAGATCAACATCCCCGGCTTCATCAAGCACGTCCAGGAGGGGGACTTCGCCGGCGCCATCAAGGTCATCAGGGAGAAGCAGAACCTGCCCGCCGTGTGCGGCAGGGTCTGCCCCTACGAGGCGCAGTGCGAGGGCAACTGCGTGGTCGGGAAGAAGAACGAGCCCGTCGGCATAGGCAGGCTGGAGAGGTTCCTGGCCGACTGGGAGCGCAGGGAGCAGGCTCATGGGAAGATAGACGTGCCGCCGCCGACCGGGAAGAAGGTCGCGGTCGTGGGCGCCGGCCCCGCCGGCCTCACGGTGGCGGGCGACCTGGCCAAGCTCGGCCACAAGGTCACCGTGTTCGAGGCCCTGCAGTACTGCGGCGGCGTGCTCGTGTACGGCATACCCGAGTTCAGGCTGCCCAAGGAGATCGTCAACGCCGAGGTGGACTACATCCGCAGGTCGGGCGTCGACATCAGGAACGACATGGTCATAGGCAAGGTCGACACGGTCGACGACCTGCTCCAGGAGTACGACACGGTGTTCGTCGGCACGGGCGCTGGCCTGCCCAACTGGACCGGGCTCGAGGGCGAGAACCTCAACGGCATCATGTCCGCGAACGAGTTCCTCACCAGGACCAACCTGATGAAGGCGTTCAAGTTCCCCGAGTACGACACGCCCATACGCGTGGGCGACACGGTCGTCACGCTGGGCGGCGGGAACGTCGCCATGGACTGCGCCAGGACCTCGCTGAGGCTCGGCGCGAAGAAGTCCGTCATCCTCTACAGGCGTTCGGACGCGGAGCTCCCCGCGAGGCGCGAGGAGATCCACCACGCGAAGGAGGAGGGCGTGCACTTCGAGCTGCTCGCGGCCCCGGTGAGGTTCATCGGGGACGACTGCGGCAACGTGAAGCAGGTCGAGGCCATCAGGATGCAGCTGGGCGAGCCGGACGCGTCGGGCCGGAGGAGGCCCATCAAGATCCCGGGCTCGGAGTTCAGGGTGGACTGCCAGAACGTGCTGATAGCCATAGGGCAGAGCCCCAACCCGCTGGTCCCGATGACCACGCCCAACCTGAAGACGACCAAGGAGGGCACCGTCGCCGTGGACGAGCACGGCAGGACCTCGAAGAAGGGCGTCTTCGCGGGCGGCGACATAGCCTCCGGGGCGGCGACCGTCATCCTTGCGATGGGCGACGGGAAGCGCGCCGCGAAGGCCATGCACAGGTACATGACGGAGGACCCGTCGTGGCCCGCGCCCGAGGTCTTCGAGAAGCTCGCGTGCGAGAAGTGAGCCGCCCGGGAGCCGGCACAAACCCCTTGGACAACCCTTTACCGTTCTTTGTATCATAAAAGCGCTATTCGAAGGCCATCTGACGGGACAATCTTCAGTAAAAGCGCTATCTCTCGGCGCTCATCTCTGCTTCAGCGGGAGGGTGAAGTGGAAGGTGCTCCCCTCGTTCTCCCTGCTCTCGAACCACATCTCCCCGCCGTGCTTCCTCACTATCTCTCGGCTCACGTACAGGCCTATGCCCACGCGCCCGTCCTCGCGCACGAGCCCCTCATCGGCCAGGAAGAACCGGTCGAAGACCTTCTTCCTGTCCTCCTCGTTTATGCCGCGCCCGTTGTCCTTGACCCAGATGTGGACCCGTCCGCCCAGTATGTCCGCCCCTATAGCCACCTTCCCGCCGTCCTCCGTGTACCTGACGGCGTTGTGGACCATGTTGAATACCACGTCGTGCATGCGGAGCCTGTCCGCCTCCACGACCGGGAGCTCGTTGCCGAACGTGACCGAGAGGGTGTGCTTCCTCCTGGCCACGTCGTTCTCGAGCTCCTTCACGACCTCCCTGGTCAGCATTGCCAGGTTCACGGGCTCGAGGTCCAAAGTGAGGGTCCCGTCCTGGAGCCTGGACATCTCGAGCATCTTGCCGACGAGGGCGTTTATCCTGTTCACCGAGTCGACCATGGCCTGCATCTTGTCCTTGAGCTTCGGGCTCGTGTCCCCGTACATGCCCTCCGACGCCATCTCCAGGTAGCCCAGGATGGTAGTGAGGGGCGTCCTCAGTTCGTGCGAGATGGTGTTCACGAGGCTGTCCTTGGCCCGGTCCAGCTCCTTCATGTTCTCGAAGGCCTTCTGGACGGACTCGAAGTTGGCCCTCAGCTCCTCCCTCAGCCTCGCGTTCTCGAGGGCGATCGAGGCGTGGGCGGCGAAAGGCTCCGCGACCTCCCACTCGGCGACTGTGAACTGGTTCCCCTTGTCGCGGTAGAGGTCGAGCACCCCCTCGACCTCGCCGGCCTTGCTCTTGAGCGGGATGCACATCATCGTCTGGCGGATCTCCTCCTCCTCTATGCCGGGGATGTCCTCGACCCGCTCGTCCTCCATGGAGTCCTCGACGATCTCGACCTTCCCCGTCCGGGCAACGTGCCCGGCGAGGCCGGTGATGGGGCCGACGTCGGCCATTATCTCGCTGGAGTACTCGCCGGTCGCGTACACGGGCACCAGCAGGTTCTTCTCCCAGTCCACGAGGTAGACGCTGATCTCCTGGAAGGGCACCAGCCTGTTCAGCCCTTCGGCGATCATCCTGAGCGTCTCCTTCAGGTCCACGGGCTCCTGCAGCCTCGCGGTGGTCTGGGCGAGGGTCTTGTAGAACGTGACGCTCCTGTTGAGCTCCTGGACTATCCCCGCGTTGGCCACCGCGATCGATGCCAGGGCCGCGAATATCTCCAGGTTGGTGATGGTGCTCCCGGACGGTATCTTCCCGTCCTTCGGCCCGTCGGGCTGGAGGAACCCGACGATCCTCCCCGCATGGTCTTCGAGCACGACATAGAGGATGTCGAGCTCGTGCCAGGCGTCGGGGGCCTCCCTCGGGAGGGCCGCCCTCTCGGGGTGCAGCAGGGCATAGTAGGCGCCGGGGTCGTCGCCTGGGACGGCCCTGTACAGGCGCGTGAACCTCCCGAGGGCCTCGCACCTCCCTAGGTCCTCGCGCACCGAGTCCTCGGTCTTGGTGAGATTCCCTATCTTCTCGCGGACCTCGGCGGTGTAGCCGTTGGAGGCCCTCAGGGTGAATACCTTCTTGTCCCTGTCCAGAAGGAAGGCGTCGCAGCCCTCGAAGCCGAAGTCCTCGGTCACGATGTCTATGATCTTGCCGATGAGCTCCCCGAGGTCTCTGGTGCTCATCATCGAGGTCGTGAACTCGAGGGCCTTGTCTAAGCGGTCGCCTTGCAACGCCATGTCCCATCTGCTGGTGCATATATCTCACTTTTGACACGGGTTTTCGGCCCTGATAACCACGCACTGACGGCGCGTCGCGGGGGCGCCCCGCCGGTGTTGCTCGATTGTGCGTCAATCGTGCAAAACCATATCTACGGGCTCGTGCATCGGGTGTCCCGATGACGACCCCTGTTGTGTTCGACGAGGACGCCTGCGACGGGAACCCGTACTGCCCGGTCACGAGGGCCTGCCCCACCGGGGCCATGTACATCGACGGGCGGACCCGCTCCCCCGCCTTCGACGCGTCGAAGTGCACCGGGTGCGGCACCTGCATCCAGAGCTGCCCCCACGGCGCCCTCATGCTGCGGTGACTACTTCCAGAAGAACCCGCAGTGGCAGCGCCCTTCCCTGTCGACGTCCCCGCCCCTCGTGGGCTTGCACGGGCACTGGTACTCGGGGGTGTGGAGCATCCTGCACGGGCAGTAGAAGTCGCCGAAGCGCCGCTGCTTCCCAATGAGCCCCTCGATGACGTCCTCCTTGACGTCCGAGAAGTGGTACCCCCTCAGCTTCGCGAAGTTCTCGGCCCTGTCGCGTATCTCCTTCTCCGTCATGGGGTCGACCCTGTCCCCCACCCAGCCGTCCGCCCCGGACCTGAGCCTAAGCTTCTGGCCGCATATGGGGCAGACGGCCTCGTCCCCCTCCCTCCAGCCGTCGACGAACCTGAACTTGGCCTGGCAGACAGGGCAGTAGACCCTCGCCGTGTCGGGGGTCATAGTCCCAGGGCCTTCCTGAGGCGCTCCTCGTCGTGGCCCACGATGACCTCCGCCTCGATCAGGACCACGGGGAACGCCCTCTTCCCGGTTAGCCTCTCGATCTCGGACAGCACGACCTCCTGCTCGTCGTCGTCCAGGAGGTCCACGTCCGTGTGCTCGTACGGGACCTTGTGCTCGTCCAGGAACCTCTTCGTCCTCTTGCAGTAGGGGCATGTGCTCAGGGCGTATACCTTGATCTTCTTATCCACCGGACCACCATCCGCGGGCAGGGCCTCATGGACGGATTGCGCTCACCCGGATAATACACTTGTCCAGAACATGGGCTCAGGAGAGGATCTGCCGGCAGAGCGCCTGCTGCCTCTCGACCTCGGCGTGGGCGCGCGCGTCCTCGAACATCACCTTGACCCTCTCCCTGCCGTAGTCGCCGCTGTTCTTCCCCGCCCACTCGCCGAGGAGCGTCAGCCCGGCGTTGGCAATGGAGACCGCCCCGAACGTGACCGCCAGGTCGTAGAGGAGGTCCGAGACGCTCCACGGGTCTATCCTCCCGTGCCTCGGCATCTCGTGCGGGTAGTCCAACTGGAGCGCCATCAGCTCGCTCGTCCTCGCGTGGTTCATCATGTCCTCGTCCGCGGTGAGGAGCAGGACGTCGTAGTCCCCCTCCTTGGCCCAGGAGCCGTACGACTGGGCGATCTCTATGTCGTTGCGCTCCTTGCCCCTCACGGGGGTGCCCTTGATCCTCAGCGCCCTCAGCTCGGCCATCAGGTAGTTCATCTCGTTGAACGCGAGCTTCGCCAGCCTCTCCCTCCTCCCGCTGCCGTTCCTGAACTCCGGGAGGAGCTCCTTGTGCGCGAACAGCTGGGATAGCGCCTCGATCTCGCCCCTTGAGTACTTGTGCGTGATGCGGGAGTCCACCTCGACCTGGACGATCTCGCTCAGGACGTACCTGAAGTCCCCGGCCTCGACCGACCTCCCGGACTCGGGGTCCCGCAGCGGCATGCTCCTGGACAGGAACCTGAAGTACAGGATGTTGGTGTCCACGGCGACGAACACGGGCCTGGGCCTCTTGTTCGGGTCCCTGGACGAGTCCCGTAGCTCGAGCAGCTGCCGCGCCGCCTCCGCCTGGTTCCTGTACCTCACGAAGCCGGAGGTGAGGAGGCAGGTCTTGAGGTCGTTGTAGGTCGGGAGCTCGTCCGCGCTCACCCCCCGGTCCACGGGCTTCCTCTCCATCCGCGCCCGGTCGAAGTCCTCGAAGGGGACGATGTCCTTGAGCTCCGGCTTCCTTATGTCCAGCATGAAGAGCTGGAGGTCGAAGAACGGGTACGAGACCCGGAGGTACCTCGAGTCCCCGCCGTACACGCAGTTGGTGAGGACCTGCAGCTCCCGCCTGTCCATGACGAGGGCCTTCACTTCCACACCTCCTCCTTCAGGTCGACGAAGTGCTGCAGGTGGTAGGGTATCATCGGGTACGGGTTCGAGGCGTTCCTCATGTCCTCGAGGTAGAGGTAGAACACGTGGTCCACCTGCTTCTGCCAGGCGGATATGAGCGCCGAGGAGACGATGGCCTTCCTCCCGGGAGTGATGTCTATCGCCACCTCGTTCCCGGCCGTCCTCTCCCGCTCCATCGCGGCCGTGATCTTCTTCCCCGAGGAGAGGAAGTCCCCCTCCTCGATCCTCTCGGAGAGGACCTGGAGCTCCTTCCCGTAGGAGCGGGCGACGAGCTTCACCCAGGATGCCAGGACCTCGCCGTCCTTCTCCCTGCCCTGGGTGACGAACAGGTAGAGCCTGTCGGGGACGTAGCCCCTGCACATGGCCGCCCAGAGGCCGTTCAGGACGGGCCACCGGCTAACCCCGGTCATCGTGATGTAGACCTTGTCCGCCATCTCCGTCGCCCCGTGTAATCGGCGAGGTTGGTGATATATGCGACTGTCCGCGCGCCCTCACCCTTATAGCCTCCCCAGCCGTTCCGCCTCCTGCCATGACCCAAGAGGTGCTGTATCTCTCGCGGGACGACGTGGAGAGCGTGGGGCTGGAGATGGCCGTCGTCGTGGACGCGGTCGAGTCCGTTTTCAGGGAGAAGGGCGAGGGGCGCCTTGAGATGCCCCCGAAGCCCGGCATACACCCCGTCCAGGACTCCTTCATACACGCGATGCCGGCGTACGTCCCCGGCATGGGCGCTGCTGGCGTGAAGTGGGTGAGCGGGTTCCCGAGCAACCTCCAGAAGGGCCTGCCCTACATATCGGGCCTCCTGATCCTGAACGACCCCGAGACCGGGATACCCACCTGCGTGATGGACGCGACCTGGATAACAGCGAAGAGGACCGGCGCGGCGACCGCGGTGGCGGCCAAGCACCTCGCCCGCGAGGACTCGAGGACGATGGGCGTGCTCGGGTGCGGCGTGCAGGGGCGGACCAACCTGGAGGCCATGCTCGTCGTCTGCGACTCCCTCGAGCACGTCAAGGCCTACGACACGGACCACAAGGCCCTCTACAAGTACGCGGACGAGATGAAGTCGCAGCACGGGATCACCGTGACGACCGTCGGGTCGCCCAAGAACGCGGTCGAGGGGTGCGACGTCGTCGTCACGGCCGGCCCCATACTGAAGCACCCGACCCCCGTGATCGAGCCGAAGTGGTTCGAGGAGGGCGCGTTCGCCTGCCCGCTCGACTTCGACTCGTACTGGAAGGACGCGGCGATGCACGCGGCGGACAAGTTCTGCACCGACGACAGGGCCCAGCTGGCCTACTACCAGACCGTGGGCTACTTCGGCGGGATACCCGAGGTGCACGCGGACCTCGGGGAGGTCGTGACGGGGAGGAGGCCGGGTAGGGAGAGCGACTCGGAGAGGACCATGTCCATGAACCTGGGGGTCGCCATCGAGGACATGGCCACCGCCGTGAGGGTTCTCGGCAAGGCGAAGGCCAAGGGCATCGGCACGTGGCTTCCCCTCTGAGGGCCCGCCTGGGCAAGTTTTGTTACCGATGAACGCCCTCACCGGATGGCTGGAGCGTCGCACGGTGCCGCACAGGTTCAAGGCAGACGGTGACTTCGTCAAGAGGCTGGACAGGCCACAGAGGCGCAGGGCCGTCCCTCCGTCCGAGGTCATCCAGCGAATGGGCGTCTCGAGGAAGGACGTCCTCCTGGACCTGGGCGCCGGCATAGGCTACTTCTCCATCCCGTTCTCAACCAAGGTGAGGGAGGTCGTCGCTGTCGACGTCGAGCCGAGGATGCTGAGCGTGCTCGAGGCGAGGGCCTCCAGGAGGGGCAGGACGAACGTCCGCACGCTCGTGGCCGACGCCCTCTCCCTCCCGTTCCCGGACGACTCTCTTGACAGGGTCTTCATCGCCTTCGTCTACCACGAGCTGGCCCTGCCGGCACTGGTGCTCGAGGAGTGCTACCGCGTCCTCCGCCCCAAGGGGAGGCTCACGGTGGTCGAGTTCCAGAAGTGGGAGACGCCCTTCGGGCCACCCGTGGCGGAGAGGAAGGCCCCGCAGGAGGTCGAGAGGCGGGCCAGGAAGCGCTTCTGGATGGAGGCCCTCTACAGCGAGAAGGTCTACTACCAGATGGAGTTCAGAATGCTGTGATGGGAGGGCTGGCGCCCCGGTCGGGATTCGGACCCGAGTCCCGAGCTCGACAGGCTCGGATGATAGGCCGCTACACTACCGGGGCATGTTGTGGATGCCCTGGACCAGCTCGCTCCGGTGCTGTGGATTGAGGCAAAAGCGAAGGGCGTATTTAAGCGTTGGTCAGCGCCACGGGGGCGCGGAACGGGGAGCCTGGACGGCCCCTTCAGGCCTTCTTCTCCTCCGGGGCCGCCGCGGCGGCCGCCCCAGCCTCGGCCGGGGGCGCCGGGGCCGGCTGGTCCTTGAACTCGTCCACGGGCTTGGTCGTGTACACGCCGCAGGACGGGCAGTAGAACGAGACGAAGTCGTCGTCCATGTCGTCCGCCTTCAGCTCCTTGCCGCACATCCTGCACTTGGCCCTCATCTCGTGAAGCTTCATCGTATCTAACCCTGAGCGGACTCCGAACACGCACGGGCACAATAAGCTTTCCCCGGTGTCACCTGGACGCCATCAGCTTGAGTATGGCCTCGGCCGGGGCGCCGTCGCACTCCTCGAGCGCCCTCTTCGCCTCGGCGGCGGAGCAGCCGGCCTGGGACATCACGAGCTTGACGTCCTCCTCCGGTATCCCGCCCTCCTGCTCCACCTCGTCGCGCTTCCTCTCGCGCTCCTTCGGCTCGCCCACGACCTGGTAGGTCTTCTGCCCCTGCACGGTCATGGCCGTCACCGTCGCGCCCTTCAGGACTATCTCCTTGGTCCTGGTCCTTATGACGACCTCCTCGACGTCGAGGATGTCCTCCTGGGAGATCCCCATGCGCTTCATCATCGCCTTCATCTGTCGAGGGTTCATCCGCCCGCCTGGCATCATGTCAATCGGCACCTTCCGCTCTGTCGCCACGGACAACTCGCCAGGCTCATAAAAGGGTTGTGTTTGCGTCGACGGTAAATATCCGCTCACGGATACAGCGTCCGGTTGAGGGGCATGGAGCAACCAAAGGGACCCAAGAAGGGCAGGAAGACCCTGCTGGTGGTCGTGGTGGTCGCGGTCGCGGCGGTGCTGCTGCTGTCCGCGCTCGCCGCGTTCTACTACTCGCAGGCGATGGACTACAGGGACGCGAAGTACAAGGCGCAGTACGTCCTGGTGCAGGACATCCTCGGGACGGTGCCGATGGCCCAGGAGAACGTCACGGACGCCGTGGACGACCTCCTCGACAACGGGTGGAGGCGCTCGGCCGCGATGACGGCCTCGGCCCTCGCGGCCAGCCTGTCCGGGACGAGCCACGCGATACAGGTCATGTACCCGTCGGGGGACGACAGGAACACCGTGTTCGGGAACCTGAGCGCCGCGTTCGCAGCGCTCTCGCAGGGCGCCTATGGGGCCTACGTGGAGCTGTCCTCGGAGGTCGGCCCGCTGGAGGACCACGACCTCGACGCGGAGACCGACGCAGACCTCAGGGCGGCGCTCGCGCTCCTGGACGAGGTCGCGGCCCAGGTGCTGCCAGGGGTCGACCCGGCCATTGACTGGACGGCCGACCCGTACGACCTCCTCGACGGCATGGACCTCGAGGCGCTCGATGCGGCCGCGGTCGCCCTCTCGGGCACCTTCGCATGAGGAAACGGCAGACATTACCGCGCACGATTCCGGGATGCGAAGTTTTTATACCGTCCCGGAATCATAGACGCCCCAGCGGAGCAGAGCGGTCGGTGTTTGACAATGGCCGGGATAGAGAAGGACCTCATGGACGCCCAGGAGCTCATGGCCTCTGGGGAGTTTGAGAAGGCCGTCGCGA
>CAZXWO010000027.1:0-19776 GCA_964644565.1 uncultured Thermoplasmata archaeon
ACACCGGGGATGTCGCCGTAGGAACGGCCCATCCTGCCGCCGATGCCCTCGACCATGACCTCGTCGTGCTCGTCGATGAAGTTGATGGCGCCGTCGCCCACCGCGAAGGCGGTGATCTGGCGGCCGTTCTTGATGAGCTGGACCTTCACGCACTTCCTGATGGCCGAGTTGGGCTGCTTCGCCTCGATGCCGACCTTCTCCAGGACGACGCCTCTGCCCTGGGCGGAGCCCTCGAGCGGGTCGGACTTCTCCTTGAGCTTGGTCGCCCTGCGCTTGTAGTACCGGTCACTCCACCGGAACTTCTGCCTGTCATCCTTGAGCTTCCTGGCTGTGTACATTCCTTTCGGCACTAATGTCACCTTTTCAGCGAAGGTAGGCCCTACAAAACCGTCTTCCTATTAAAACTTGCGGTCATAACGGTGGCCAGGCCAGCGTGCCGCAAATGCCGTCAGAGTCTCGCCCCGCAGTACCTGCAGAACTTGGAATCGGCGTCGGCGGGGGCGCTGCAGCCCGGGCACGTCTGGGGGTGCTCCCGTGCATCGCCCTGTGTCCCGGAGGGCGAGGGTGGCGCCGCGTCAGGCGGCTGCGGGTTCGCAGTGCAGGAGGACATGTAGCTCCAGAAGTCCCGGAGCAGGCTGTTCGCGTCGTTCTCGTACTCTATGTATGAGACCGCGCCGACCGCGACCGCGACGGGCAGGACCAGTATCGCGCCGACGGCGCCGACGGCCGCCCCTTCGTCGGTGAGCTCACCCGAGAAGCTGATGTCTATGCCGACGCCCTGGCCGGTCTCGAAGCAGGTGACGCGCACCTGCTGTCTCAGGCCCAACTTCGAGGAGTACTGGGCCCCTTCCAGCGCGTAGGGGGACGGGAAGTTGACCCCGAACTGCCTCGAGCGCCAGTACCAGGCCGCGCCCTGTACGGCCCGCTCCCTCGTGACTCCGGGGAACATCCTGTGCTCGTGCTTCGTGAAGAGGTTCTTGATCATGATCTCCTCCGAGGTGTGCACAGGCCGGGACAGGTATTATAATCTCTCCCAGGAGGACCGCCGGCTACGACCGTCCCCTGGACTCCCCCTTGACCATCGCGGCCGCCACCAGGTGGGCGACGCGCACCGGCTCCGGAATGGCGCCCCTCACGGTGGTCGACCTCACGAGCTGGACCAGGTCGTCCCATTCCATGCCCACCACGGACGCATGGAGCGGGTTGTGTCCCGTGTCGAGGGGCCTCAGGGGTACGCGCCTCACGAGGGATAGCCGCCTCTCCCAGTCGTCGAAGTGCTTCCTCAGCGCGGCCTCCATCTCAGACATGTCCGGCGCGTCCCTCGTGACCGTGGCGATGGGGACGCCCGTTTTCCCGTGGAACGACTCCATGTCCAGGACGTTGAAGCCGGCGAGGGCGATGCCGTCGACAATGACCAGCTTGACCTGCTGCGCGTACCTCGACCGGAGGACCATGTCCGCCAGCCTGTCCGTGGCGTCGTCGCCGTCCACCGCGACGTCGGTCCTCATGACCGCCTCGACGTAACTGGGTGCGCGCACCAGCACCCCGACGACGAGCGACCTGCTGTCGCCGAACCCGAACGGAGAATCATCGACGCCGAGAACCCTTACCTGGCACTTCATCGTCCCTCACGCCAGCGGCAGGGCGCCCGTGATCGGGTCGATCTGCGACTCGGGCGCTGGGCCTATGCCAAGGCAGGTGGTCGTGTTCGGAGGGAGCTCCGTGAGCCCCGCGTCGGTTATGAGCTCGCTCGGGATGTTGGCCCTGGACGCCTTGTCCTTGAGAGCGTGGAGGTCGTCCAGCGTCTTCGCCTTCACGACCACCTTCCTCTGGCCCTCCCTGTACCATGACGAGAACCACTCGGCCTTCCTCGCCTTCGCCTGGAGGGCGCAGGCCACGGCGGCGTGGGCGACCTGGACCGCGAGCTTGCCCCCGGACATCCTGAGGTCCTCCCTCACGACCACGACGAGCTTGTACTCCATCCCGCCCTTCCTAACTGCCATGTCACCGCCCCTCCTCGAGGCGCTCGAGCTCCGCGTTGACCTGGTCCACGCGCGCCCTCGCCTGCTCGATCCTCCTGCGGTAGTAGAGCTGCTTTGTCGGATTTGAAGTCGACGAACGGGCGGCGTGCTTGTCTATCTCCCTGAGCAGCTGGTCCCGCTCGATCAGGAGCTTCTCGGCCTCCCGGCCCTTGACGGTGGGCAGGAGCTTCATCCCCGCGACCCTCCTCGGCGGGGGGTCCCGGTACAGCTTCGGGTGGACGAGGCCCATCCACGGGTAGGCACCCATGTACCACCCACCGACGAAGAACAGCGCGGTGATGGAGAGGAGGGACGCCCAGAGCGGCCCGGCCGACACGTAGCCCTGCTCCTCCGTGCTCACGGCGTTCAGCGCGAACCCCACGAATATGACTATCACTATGCTCAGGGCCATGCCCAGCGCGACCCTGTACACGACGTCGTACTCGGGGTCGAGCTCGCCCCTCCGCGGGAAGAGGAGGCACACGAGGGTGTAGCCTGGGAGGAAGAACACTATCGCCAGCCCGGCCATGACCTGGAGTAGGCTCATCTGCACGCTCCAGGCGGGCAGAAGGCGCACCGGGCTTAATGCTTTTGCGGGGCTCGGGCCTGTGAAACCATAATTAGCCTCCAGGCGTTACATCATGTCGCATGCTCGAACTGAAGGAGCGCGACGGCCTGGCCAGGATATGCGAGCTGAAGACCAGGCACGGCAAGGTCACGACCCCGGCGCTCCTGCCCGTTGTGAACCCGAACCAGCTCACCATCACGCCGAGGGAGATGAGGGAGCGGTTCAGGGTCGAGATGCTCATAACCAACGCATACATCATCAAGACGGACGCAGCGCTGTGCGAGAGGGCCCGTGGCGGGGGCCTGCACAGGCTGCTGGACTTCGACGGGCCGGTCATGACCGACAGCGGCACTTTCCAGAGCTACGTCTACGGGAAGGTCGGGGTCGGCCACAGGGAGATCGTCGAGTTCCAGAGGGACATCGGCTCGGACGTCGGCACCATACTCGACGTCTTCTCCGAACCGGAGTGGACGGAGGAGCAGACCAGGGCCGCGGCCGAGGAGACCCTGCGCAGGGCGGAGGAGTCGGTGCCGCTCAAGGGCGACATGCTCCTCGCCGGGACGGTCCAGGGGGGCGTGTTCCCAGAGCTGAGGCGCGACTGCGCCGAACGGCTCTCGGCCATGGCTTTCGACGTCCACCCGATCGGCGGAGTGGTGCCGCTCCTCGAGGACTACAGGTTCGCCGACGTCGCGGAGGTGATCGTCGCCTCGAAGAGGGGGCTCGACCCGTCCAGGCCCGTGCACCTGTTCGGGGCGGGGCACCCGATGGTGTTCCCGTTCGCTGTCCTGCTGGGGTGCGACCTGTTCGACTCCGCGTCCTACGCGAAGTACGCGAGGGAGGAGCGGTTCATGTACCCGACCGGGACCAAGTTCCTCAGGGACATGCACGACCTCGCGTGCGACTGCCCGGCGTGCAGCTCGACGTCCGTCAAGGAGCTGACCTCCGCATCCCCCAAGGACAGGACCAAGACGATCGCGGAGCACAACCTGTTCGCCAGCCTCAGGGAGCTCCGGAAGGTCAGGAACGCGATACACGACGGGTCCATCTGGGAGATGGTCGAGATGAGGGCCAGGGCGCACCCGTCGCTCCTGGCCGTCCTCAAGACCCTCAAGAGGCACGGGGAGTTCCTGGAGGGCTACGAGCCCGCCAGCAGGAGGGGGGCGTTCTTCTACTGCGGGCCGGAGAGCTACGACCGGCCCAGCGTGACGAGGTACAGGGAGAGGTTCTTCACGAGGTACAGGAGGCCCGGGGCGAGGGTCCTCGTGGGCTTCGAGGACGGGCCGAAGCCCTACTCCAGGGGGTACGCCTCCGAGATCGCCAGGGTCTCCGCGAAGGTCGACGCGGACTTCCTCGTGGCGTCGTTCTTCGGGCCAGCGCCCATAGAGCTGGACGAGACCTACCCGATCGCGCAGTCCGTCATCCCCCAGCACCTCGACCAGGAGGTCGCGGAGAAGGTCCGGAGGACGATGGAGAGGCACGCCCACCAGCACGGATACCCCCTCGCGGTGATGTGGGAGGGCGACGAGACCCTCGAGTTCCTCGAGGACGTCGCCCCCGGGGGCGGGACGTTCGACCTCGACCTGCTGAGGGTGAGGGCGGTCCTGGACATGCAGTTCGGCAGGGGCGCCGCCGACCTCGTGGACGGCAGGAAGGTCGAGTTCGTGAAGTCGCGGAACACCGGCAAGATAAGGAACGTCATCATCGACGGCGTGCACGCGTTCTCGATGAGGGCCCACGACGGGAGGCTCACGCCGAAGATGGAGGGGGCGAGGCTGCTGATGGAGGTGCTGCCCCCGCACGCTATGAGGGTCACGGTCGAGGACGAGCCCGCGGAGTTCGCCGCCAAGGGGAACAACGTGTTCGCGAAGTTCGTGGTGGACTGCGACCCGGACATAAGGCCCGGGGACTCGGTCATGGTCGTTGACACGAAGGGCGTGCTCGCCGCGGTGGGGAGGTCGCTCATGGTCAGGGGAGAGATGCTCGCGTTCAAGCGCGGGATAGCGGTCCGGGTCAAAGAGGCGGCCGAGGACTAGTCCTTCCCAGAGACTATCCTGTCCGCGACGCCCAGGCAGGAGAGGAAGTCGTCCAGCGTGTGGAGGAGGCTCTTCAGGGAGCCGGCCTCGATCCGCGCGACGATTTCGCTGCCGCGGACCTCGGTCTCCAGGTACCCGTCGTTGTCCAACGCGACGGACCTGTGCACGTCCTCCGCCTCGGCGGGGGACGCGAAACCTATGACCAGCGAGCACCTGACGGTGGCCTGTGCGTTCAGCGGCATGTGCACCTTCCCGACGACCGTCGGCAAGGTACTTAGAGGTTGGCGTTCATCCGACGTACGCTGATACGATGGACGTCGTGGAGTGCATCGAGGGGAGGACCAGCATACGGGTGTTCAAGCCGGACCCGGTGGGCGACGACGTGATAGACGAGGGGCTGCGGCTGGCCAACCTCGCGCCGTCCGCGGGCAACCTCCAGGCCAGGGACTTCATCGTCGTGAGGGACGCGGCGACGAAGAAGGCGCTCATGCACGCCGCCTTCCAGCAGGAGTTCGTCCGGACCGCGCCCGTGGTCGTCGTCTTCTGCGCGAACCTCGAGAGGATCGGCCATTACGGACAGAGGGGCAAGGAGCTGTACTGCCTCCAGGACGCGGCCGCGGCGCTGCAGAACTTCAGCCTGTTCCTGCACAGCAGGGGCCTCGGCAGCGTCTGGGTCGGGGCATTCGACGAGGCGAGGGCCGCCGACGCGCTCCGGACGCCGCCCCACGTCAGGCCCGTGGCCATAGTGCCGGTAGGGTACCCCGCGGAGAAGGGCGTGCGGAGGAAGAGGATGCCGAGCGGCGAGCTCGTCCACAGGGACGGATGGTGAGCCATGCGGAGGATCAGGGTCGACCGGACGATGGCCGCCTGGGGGATCGTGTTCGGCGTGCTGGCGACCCTGACGGGGATGTTCCTGCTCGAGGCCGTCGAGGGGGGCTTCGTCGCCGAGGGCTTCTTCCTCATCGTCGTGTCATGGGTGGTGGTGCTAGTGCTGGTCGCGAAGCTGTTCCAGGTCGTGGCCCGGTGGTCGACCGGGAGGAAGGAGGAGTAGCCCCGGGAGGATTCGAACCTCCGTCGCAGGCTCCAAAGGCCCGCATGATTGTCCTCTACACCACGGGGCTGCCGTGTGCGTCACTGCGACATGGCGACAGCTGGATATTAACGGTTTCTAGGGGGCTCACTTCCTGGAGAGGATCACGACGCCCACGACCGTGACCACGCTGCCCAGGGCGGACACCCATCCGATGGTCTCCCCGAGAACCGCCCAGGCCACCGCCACGGTCACGACCGGCTCGAAGTAGAGCGAGCTGCCCGTCGTCCGGGCATCGAGGCCGGTGAGGGCGGTGTACCAGAAGACGTACCCGACCACCGTGCAGAGGACGCCCAGGTACACGGCCGCCAGGAAGAAGCTTAGGGGGAACGCTTGGCCCGTCACGGCGACGTCCGCCACGGCGAACGGGACCACCATGAACGTCCCGAGTATGGTGATGTACGCGGTTGCCGTCATCGGGTCGTAATCCTTGACGACCTTCTTGCCCTGCATCGTGTACACGGCCCAGAAGACGGCGCAGACGACCCCGAGGAGCCCGCCGACGATGACATCGACGTTCGTTGCGAGCGCGAGGGAGCCGTTCGTGATGACCATGAAGCAGCCGACGCCCGAGACGGCGAGCCCGAGCTTCTCGACGGGCATCACCTTCTCCTTGTACTTCCACGCGGATATCGCGAATATCGCCACGGGGCAGAGCAGCATCACGATGATGGCCGATATCGACGGCCCGGCGAGCTTCACCCCGTAGTACTGGAGCGTGTAGTAGATGCCGATGCCGATGAAGGCCAGGTACAGGAAAGTCCGCCTGTCGGCCCTGGCCAACCCCTTCGGCCTCTTGATGAGGAGGTAGCCGACGAAGATCGAGGACGCCACTATGAACCTCGCCATGGCGAGCATCGACGGGGACGAGCCCTCGCTGATCGCGATGTCCACGACGACGAACGACGCGCCCCATATCAGGACGGCGGCCATGAGCATGAGGTAGAGGGTCTTCCTGCGGTCCGCGGTCATCCCCTCCTGCAGACCGCGGGGCACTTCTGCGGGAGAGAGCGCCCGCTGTCTGCGGAAAGGCGGGACTGCTCGGCCTCGTCAGCCTCGGAGCGGGTTCTCATCGACGACACGCATCCGTATCCGGTATTATTCACTTTGCAGGGCGATAGCCGCGCGATACCCGTGGGCGAACCTTCATATCGCCACATACCGGTCTGACTGTGCGATAGCATGTCCTCGATGAAGGCGGCCAAGAAGTACTCGTCCAAGGTTAACGACTACAGGGTCTCCACCAAGAAGCTCGCGAAGGCCGCGAAGCTGAGGGCCAGGGCGGCCAAGCTCAGGGAGCAGGTGGCGAAGCACGACGCGAAGATCAGGGCCCTCCAGAAGAAGATCGCCGACCTGGAGAGGAAGGCGAACCAGATCGCTGGACAGGGCCCGAAGTGAGCGCGCCCCCTCCCCGGAACATTTTATATAGGATAAAGTAGATATTGTCAGACAATCGTCATACGATGAGATGGGATGCCAAGATGAAGAGGAAACTAGCTGTCCCTATCGCGCTGCGGAACGTCGGAGCCGTCGACCAGAACACGATGACGAGGACGAGGACTCTCAGGGCCCCGAAGGACGACCCTGAGGGTTACCGGATACTCGCCACCCTCGCCGCCAACAGGGCCAGGATCGACAGGCTCAACGAGGACCTCGAACACATCCAGCACGACTTCGACTGCGCCGACGTCCTGAACGAGCTGGAGTACCTCAAGGCTGACATAGAGCTCGGCCTGATGGAGATCGGGGCCGAGATAGACGAGTCGCCCACCTCCGAGGACATACTGCTCGAGGAAGCGGGTTCCGCTTACGCGTGAGCCGCCCAGAAACCCCTCCCCAAACCCCAACATCATTCTTGTCCGCCCCGACCAGAGACCCGGGGGGCATCGCACCATTTAAGTCGGCATTCGACGTTCCGGCCCCCGGGAGGCTCGGGCGATGAAGATTGTGAAACCAGCGAGACTGGAGAAGCGCGCGACCATAGGCATCGCGTCCCCCTGCGGGTTCTCGGAGCCGTTCGGACTGGGCCAGGCCGTGAACTACCTCAGGGAGCTAGGGTACAGGGTCGTGCTGGGCGAGTGCACCAGGAACCTCACAAGGTCGGGGTTCTCGGCGGGCAAGGACGACGCGAGGGCGCGCGAGCTCATGACCATGTTCAAGGACGACAGGGTGAGCGCGATCTTCTGTTCCAGGGGAGGGTACGGTGCGATGAGGATACTCGACCTCCTGGACTTCGGGGAGATCAGGGACAACCCCAAGATCCTCATGGGGTACAGCGACGTCACGACCCTCCACGTCGCGATCCACCAGAGGACCGGGCTCGTCACGTTCCACGGCCCGTCCATCGAGGGGTACGCCGGGGACAACCCCGAGAAGGACCCGCCCGCGGGCAAGGAGAACATCGACAGGGCGATATCCATGCTCTCGAGGGCGGAGCCCTGGGGTAGGCTGGACAACCCGCCGAGGGGGATGCTCCTGAGGACCGTGGTTCCGGGGAAGGCGAAGGGGAGGACCATAGGGGGCAACCTCACGATGCTCGCGCACACACTCGGGACCGAGGACTCCGTCAGGACGGACGGGCGCATACTGTTCGTGGAGGACGTGTATGTGTCCGAGTACGAGATCGAGAGGGTCCTCACCCACATGCTGCTTGCGAGGAAGCTCCAGAAGGCCGCGGGGATCGTGTTCGGCCAGGTCTCGAGCTTCACGAAGAGGGACCTGCCCGGGCCCAGCCTCGAAGAGGTGATACAGGACCGGATCGGGGGCCTCGCGAAGGTGCCGTCCTTCACCGGACTGTGCTGCGGGCACGGCGCGATGAAGCTCGTGGTCCCGGAGGGCGTGACGGCATCCCTGGACGCCACGGACCCGTCCCTCAGGATCGAGGAGAGCCCCCTGAAGGGTTGATGACATGAGGGAGGCCGGGGAGGGGGTGGCCCGCGCGGCCGAGTGCTTCGCTAAAGGGCACAACTGCGCGGAGGCGGTGCTCAGAGGGGTGTGCCACGCGCAGGGCGTGGACATCCCCGACGGGTGCCTCAGGATGGCGACGCCGTTCGGGGGCGGCATCGGCCGGTCCGAGGACATATGCGGCGCGCTGACCGGGGGCGTGATGGGCGTGGGGGCGTGCCTCGGAAGGGTCAGCGCGGACGGCGACAAGACCAGGAGCTACGATGCGGCCAACGCGCTCTTCAAGGGGTTCGTCGCAGCCTTCGGTTCCGCCAAGTGCGGGGACATCAACAAGGGGGACTACGTGTCGCCCGAGCACAATGTCAGATGCACCGGGTTCGTCCGGGAGGCGGCCCGGCTCGCAACACTGGCCATCAGGCGGAGCGGGCCCTGAGCGACCCGACGGGGCGCTCGAACCGCCCGGAACCGAACGTATATATACAATTCGACAGATACATATCCTAGCACTCCAGAGGGATGGGAATTGGACAGGGGAACGAGACTCGACGAGCCCGTGGTAGACAGACATGAGGAGCGACTGGACTCGGTCGCATCATCGACCAGGGACAGGGCGCTCGGCCCGTCCTTCTTCACTCTCAGCGGGGGCATACTCCAGAGGGACCCGCGGACGTCCAACAGGATCGACTCGATGCTCACGAGGATGCTCGAGGGAGACACCCGGCCCAGGTACTCCCCGCACGTGGACAAGAACCTCGACTACCTCCACACGTCCCTGCAGCTCGACATGATCTCGATGGTCGCCCTGGAGTCCAGGCTCTCGGGCGAACGCATCGCCCCGAGGGACGACGCGACCGAGTGAGCACGGGGGGCCCAGCCGCCACGGGTGCGGCATCTTCTCAGCCGTCATAGGAATAGAAGAGAAAAGGTTTCGTTGAAATGGTTTAGCGTCTGCCAGCCTCGCTGTGGGCCTAGCTCGACGGTGGGGACTCGTCGGAGTCCACTCCCTCGACGTCCTCGTCGGACGAAGCGTCCCTGCTGCCTCCGCGCTTCATCAGCATCAGGACGACGGCCACCACGACGACCACGATCACCAGTATGAGGAGGTAAGGCCAGTAGTCGCCTATGAACGAGCCCTCGCCGGGCTCCTCCTCCTCTTCCTCGACCGTCACCGTCATCGTGTCCGTGCCGGTGTCGCCGTCGGAGTCCGTCACCGTCAGCGTCACCGTGTAGGTGCCGGCCTCGTCGAAGTCGAACTCCGCCGTCTCGCCCTCGAGCGTCTGCGTCTCACCCTCGTATTCGAAGGTCCAGACCCACGAGACGATCGTGCCGTCGGAGTCCGACGAGCCGGAGCCGTCGAAGCTCACGGTGTCGCCAACCGTCGCGTCCACATCGTCGCCCGCGTCCGCCACCGGCGGCACGTTCCCCGCCTCCGTGGTGACCGTCACGACCACCGTGTCGGTGTCCGTCAGGCCCTCGGCGTCCGCGACCGTCAGCGTCACCGTGTACACGCCCGCTATGGCGAAGGTGTGGGACGGCCCGACGCCGTACAGCGTCACCGTCGCACCGTCGTACACGAACGTCCAGGTGTAGTTGTCCACATCCGCGGACGAGCCCGAGCCGTCGAACGTGTGGGCGGTGCCGACCGTTATGCTCGCGTCGGCGCCCGCATCCGCGACCGGCGGGTCGTTGACCACAGCGGTCGTGACCGTCACGGTCACGGTGTCCGTGTCCGAGTTGCCTGCGGCGTCCATCACGGTCAGCGTGACCGTGTATGTGCCCGCGATGTCGAACACGAAGCTCGGCGTCGCGCCCGTCATGGTCTCCGTGGCGCTGTCGTACACGAACTCCCACGCGTAGCTGGTCACCAGGACGTTGTCCGACGACAGGCTGCCGTCGAAGTCCACCGTATCGCCCTCCACAGCCTCGACATCCGCGCCCGCGTCGGCGACGGGGGCCTCGAGGTCGGACACCGTTATCGTCACGGTGTCCGTGCCAGTCAGGCCCGCCGCGTCGGTGACGGTCAGCGTGATGACGAACTCGCCCAGGTTGTCGAAGGTGTAGTCCGCCGTCTCGCCCGTCAGCGACCGCGCGGTGCCGTCCATGAAGGTCCAGTCCCAGTCGACTATCTCGTCGTTGTCGGTCGACAGGGACCCGTCGAGGGTGTACAGGGTGCCGACGTTGATCTCGTCGTCAACCCCCGCATCCGCCACCGGGACCTCGGTATCCGAGACCGTTATGGTCAGCTCGTCCTCGGCCCAGTTGCCCTGCGCGTCCCAGACGGTCAGCGTCACCGGGAACGTCCCGGCAACGTCGAACTGGTGCGACGCGGTCGCGGTGTCGTACTCCACCGACGATACGCCGTCGAAGAACGACCACTCGTAGGCCACGACTCCGACGTTGTCGGATGAGCCTGTCGCGTCGAAGCCGACCGTTCCGCCCATGCTGACGGTCATCGGGTCCGCGGCCGCGACGGCTATCGGGTCCGTGGCGTCCAACACCGTGATGACTACCTCGTCTGGCAGGGACCACTGTCCGATGCTGTCCTCGACCACGAGCTCCACCGTGTAGACACCCGGCGTCGCGAAGTTGTACGTCGGGCTCTCGCCTACCATAGTGCCTATCTCGGTCGGAGTGTCGTCGTATATGGTCCAAGCGTAGGCCACCACACCCGGCGGGTCGACGTCGTCCGATGAACCGGAGCCGTCGAAGTACACCGGCGAGTCCTCGTTGACCGTCTGGTCATCGCCAGCGTCAGCCACGGGTATCTGGTCCGCGACGACGGTCACGACGGACGAATCGGAGACGTTGGTCGTCCCGTCGTCAGCGCACACCGTCAGGTCATATGTGTTGGCCGCGGCGTAGGTGTGCACCACCGACTGGCCCACGAAGAGGCCCGTGCTGTCGCCGAAGTCCCATGTTATGACCAGGGGCTGCCCCTCGGGGTCGCTCGCAGTCACCGTGAAGGTGTGCGCCTCGCCCACGGTCAGCTGGATGTCAGGCAGCGGCACGATCGTCGGCGGGTCGTCGACGCCCGGGTCGCTCACGGTCACCGTCGCCTCGCTGTACAACGTATGCGTCGACAGCGAGAAGCCGTCCGTCACAGCGACCCGGACAGTGACTATCCCGATCGAGGTGTACGTGTGCGCGGCCGTGCTGTCCTCGCTCCACGCCGTGTCCCAAACGTCGTCGCCGTCGAAGTCCCACATGTACTCGAGCGTGTCCATCATGTCCGGGTCTGTGGCGTCGGCGCTGAACACCCACTCCACGTCCCTGTCCACCGTGACGTCATCCAGGGGTGCGAGCGATGGCACTGCGTTCACATGGGCCAGCGCGAGCGCGGTCTCGTTGTGGCTGTGTCCGTCGTCGACATACAGCCACACCTGGAAGTCGCCCGACTCGGCGAAGGTGTGCGTCGCTGTAGACTCGGTGGTCACCGTCCCGGGCGTGTCGTCGCCCCAGACCCAGTAGTAGGTCAGGATGTCGTCATCGTCGTCCCATGCTTCGGCTGTGAACGTGGCCGCGGTCCCAGTGTCGATGTACTGGTTCGCGTTGTCCTCGTCGAAGTAGACTTCCGGGGCGCCGTTGGCCTGGACGTCCACCTGCAGCATCGTGCTGATGTTGGCTATCCCGTCGAACACGCAGAAGTACGTGTAGTAGGACTTCGCCGTGTCGTAGGTATGGGTCGCTTCGAGCGTCCTCTGGGTGTTGTCCGGCGACGCGTCGAACTCCTCCACCGCGAATGTGCCGTCGTCGAAGACTATCGTCAGCGTCAGCGCGTTGCCATCCGGATCCGCCGCTACCCCGGTGAAGGTTATCTCCTCACCGGTGTACGGGTCGTCGGGCAAGGACGCATAGGACACCACGTAGCTGGAGATCACAGGCGCCTTGTTCGGCGCGGAGGTCACGACCGCGATCTGGCCAACATCGGACCTGTTATGACCGTCAAGCCCGGTCTGGTCGTCCGCCCACACCGTCAGGGTGTATATGCCCCTGCTGTTGTATGTGTGGTCAGCCGTGGGCACATCAGTGACGGAGATGGTCCCGTCGTCCCATATCCATGTGTACTTGAGGACGTCCCTCGGGTCCGGGTCTGAGACGGTCGCCTCGAAAGTCGCCGGGTGCTTGGCGTCGATGTCCGCGTAGTCGGACACGGATACGGTCGGCGGTCCGTTCTGGGAGACGACCACCATGGAACCCTGGGTCACAGGCCGGGAGCCTGGGGCGCCCACGTGCTTGTCGTCGATCGAGAGCACGAGGTCGTATCCGCCATCCTCCGTGTACTGGTACCTGACGTTCTGGCCGTAGGCAGTGTGGCCGTCACCGAAGGTCCACGTGTAGTATATCTCGTCACCCTCCGGGTCGGTCGCCGTCGAGTTGAACCACATCAGACTACCCGTGTCCGGGTCGGCCGGGGAGTACGTCATGGACGTTATAGATGGGGCATCGTTGCTCAGGTCCCTGACCGTGACGGTGAACCCCTTCGAGACCATGAAGTAGTCCTCGAAGCCGTTAGAGCTCGATGCCTCCCTCACGGCCACGTCGGCCTGGTATATGCCGTCCTCGGCGTAGGTGTGAGAAGCGGTGCCCGATGTGCTCCACTCGCTCGTTGTCCCGTCGCCCCAGAAGTACTTGTACTCGAGGACGGTCGCGCCGTAGTCATCCGAGGCGTCGGCCGAGAACAGCCTAGATGTGTCCACATAGGCCTCCTCGGCCTCCGGGTGGCTGTACAGGTCAGGCGCATTGTTCTCGTTCGGATAGAGCTGCATCGACAGCCACCACGGCCAGATGTCCGGGAGCAGGAAGTAGCTGGTGTTCCAGTCTCCCAGGCTCGAGTACGCCCATTCCTCGACGTTGACCGCGTAGAGCTCGTCCCTGTAGGCCGGGGTCTGGCACCCGCGCATCTCGTAGACGAGCGCCTGGAGCTGGTCCGTCAGCGCCCTCCTGGAGAGGGTGTCGACGGTCCCGAGCGCCTCGTAGTATATCTCCTCGAAGGTCTCGTTGACCCAGTAGACGTCCTGGTCCGTCCCGATGCCCTCCTCCGTGAAGATCTCCATGGTCGAGACGGGGTCGGCGGTCGTGCCGATGACCCAGTCCCAGAGCCAGATGTCGTAGTCCGCCTGGTACCACCTGGAGTTCATGTCGGAGACGCTCTCGATCGAGAGGTCCAGGGCGAACCCGCCGAGCCTCGTCGTGTTCACGAGGTACTTCGCGCCCATGGACCACTGGTCGTCGGTGCTCAGGGTGACGAAGTCGAACGCGAGCGGGTCTGTCCCGCCGGCCTTGCAGAGCGGGTAGTAGCCGAGCTCATCATCATCGCCGGACTTCTCGTTGTCGTAGTCGGGGTCGGTTGGGTCGATGAACGTGCTGTCCAGCCTGTACTGCCACCCTTCCGCGTAGAGCATCAGCCTCGCGGCGTCGGGGTCGTACGGGTCAGGGTTGGGGTACCAGTAGTGCCCCGGGTTCTGTGGGCCGACCAGAGAGTCGGCATACTGCCCCAGGCCCCACAGGACGTCATCGATGAAGCCCTCCTTGTCAACGCAGTAAGACATCGCTAGCTTGACCGTCGGGTCGAGCAGAAGCTGGTTGTTCGTGCCGCTGGTGTACGACCCGCCGAGCTCATCCCTGAGTTCGTCGGTCATCTGGTTCAGGTTGAACTCGTACACGAAGCCGTTGCACTGCTGGAACCCGACAACGTTGGCCGTGTAGTTCGGCGGCTTGAGGCGGCTCGTGTACAACGAGGGGTTGACGCCCAGCATGACATCGATCTCGCCGGATTGGACGTCCAGCCATGCGGTGCTGTCCGTCAGTTCCTCCTTGATGATCCACTTGTCCACGTGCATCTGCCACCCGTGGTTCTCCTCGCCGTACCAGATCGGGTTCTTGATGAGTTCGCACTGGCCGCTCTCGGGCAGCCCGTCCATGCCGTAGTAGAATGCGCCCGAGCCTATCGGGGGCGCGTTGTCGAAGAGGAGGAAGTTCTCGCCCTCCCAGTAGTACTTCGGCAGGATCATCGCGCCGAGCCACGACTCCATAATCGTGGCGAACGGCCTGTCGAGCGTGATCTCGAACTCGAAGTCGTTTATGATGTTGAAGTCCACGATGAGATTGTCGGGGAAGTATGTGTGCAGCCTGCTGTCCACCTCACCCTGGAGTGCCATGAAGGTGAACTCGACGTCGGCAGCAGTCAGCAGCCGCGCCGGGTCCCTGACCGTCTCTTCTGCAGGGTCGCAGAAGTAGGCGTTGTCGACGATCTTGAAGTACCACGTCAGCCCGTCGCTGGACACGCTCCATTCCTCCGCGAGGTCACCTATGACCTCCATATCGAGGTTGTACTGCAGCAGGGTGCTGTAGCACGGGAATATCACCATCGCCTCCCCGACCATCGTGTATGTGTTCGGGTTCAGCGTGCTCACCGAGAGCTCGTTCACCCCGATCACGAAGTTCCTCTCCACGTCCACCGCCTGGGCGACGGATGCGGCCTCGAACTGCTGTCCCGGTGCCATGAAGTTGGGCACACCGAGCATCAGCATCGCGAAGACCACCGCGCTCACGACGGCTGTCCTTGTCCATCTAAAACCTGTCATACCCTCACATTCCTCCGCAGCTTCCTAGGTCGTCCTTCCGATCACATCGTGCGGGTCGGGCCCGGCCAGTACGGACGACGACCTGTCGTCAGCACGGCTCCGGCCTCTCGGCTCAGGATAGAACACTCCGTCCCGCCCCTGTGATTCCGAGAGCAGTCTAGTTTCCCCCCATACCCTCGCAGAAGGACTGTGCGATGTAACTGCAAAGCGCTATAAACCTCTTTCGATTCGACGGGGGGCGAAAAACGAGATGCTGGCTCGCCCGGACGGCGCCATGGCGACGGGAGGGGATTCAGTGCATGGGCTGATGCCTCCGGGGGCGACCCGGGACGGGCACCTGCGACGGGGGTCCGAGCCCGGAAGCCTAGCGCTTCCTCAGCTTCGGGTTCATTACCTCGTCGAGCGCATAACCGAGCAGCGTGAAGCCAAGCACGAGCACGACGATGCAGAGGCCCGGCACGATGATCCACCACGGGAGGCCGATCTGGAACGCCATGCCCTCGTGGGCGTAGGAGAGCATCGAGCCCCATGTGACGGAACCGATGGGCCTCATCTTGAGGAAGCTGAGGGTCGATTCCGCCAGGATCGAGCCGGCGACGGTAAGGATCGTGTTGGCGAACACGAGCGGGAAGACGTTCGGCAGGATGTGGCTGCCGATGATGTGCCAGTCATTCGCGCCTATGGCCTTGGCCCGCTCGACGTACTGCCTCTCCCTTATCGACATCACCTGGGCCCTTACGAGCCTCGCGGTCCCGGACCAGCCGGTCAGGCCGATGATCAGGATGATGCCCAGGAGGTTGATCTCCCCGACGAACGCGGCGACGATGATCATGAGCACCAGCCACGGGATGGACAGGACGACGTCGTTCGCGCGCATGACGACCTCGTCCTTCCAGCCGCCGGCGTAGCCCGAGTACAGACCTATGACGGCGCCGAGGACCGATGAGATGACGGCGGCGAATATGCCGACGATTATGGACGTCCTCGCGCCGTACAGCAGCGAGCTGAATATGTCGTAGCCCTGGGTGTCGGTCCCGAGCCAGTGTTCGGGGGACTCCTGCAACATCGGGGTGAACTGGCCCAGGCTCCCGCCGTCGACCTCGTATGGGGCCATGGCGGGGCCGAACGCGGCTATGAAGCTGAAAACGCAGAGGATGATCGCGCCGATAGCGCCCATCGGGTTCCTCAACGTCTGCTTGGTTATCTTCAGCATCCTCTTCGCGAGGAGCTGCATCTTGACGACCGTGACGTTCGGGAGGACCTCGGCCTGGCCCTTCGCAGGGGGCCTTGCGCCGGTGGGAGTCGGGTTGTTCGTAGCAGACATCACCCTCACCTCACACTATCTTGACCCGCGGGTCGATGTAGACCAGCACGAGGTCCGCGACGAAGTTGGCTATGACGACCGCCACGCCGCCTATGACCACGATGAACTGGAGGATCGGGAAGTCCCGGTTCTCGATGGCGGAGAGGGTGCGGTAGCCTATCCCCTTGTAGTTGAAGATCACCTCGACCTGGTAGGCCCCGCCTATGATGAACGCTATGCTCATCGCGATCAGGGCCACCATCGGGGGCATGCCGTTCCTCAACGCGTGGTGCCTCAGGACCTGGTAGTCCGTCAGGCCCTTAGCCCTCGCGGTCATTATGAAGTCCTCGGTCATCACGTCGATGAGCGAACTCCGCATCACGAGTGCCACGCCGGCCAGCGACCCGATGGCCATCGTGGTCGCGGGCAGGATCATGTGTTCCATCACGCTGAGGACATGGCCAGGCGTCCACTCGAACGTCGAACCTAGATCGGGGTCGAGCGTGTCGAAGTACCCGCCCGTCGGGAGCTGCGGCCACCAGTTCATGCCTAACGGATAGCTGCTGAACAGCAGCTGCAGTATCAGGGCGAACCAGAATATGGGCATCCCGTAGAAGAACAGGGATGTCCCGGTGGATGCGACGTCGAACGGGCCGCCCCGCCTATAGGCAGCGTAGGCGCCCATGACCATGCCGAGCAGGAGCGTTATCACCGTGGCCGTACCCACTAAAAGGATGGTCCAACGCATATCACCCATGATTATATCGAACACGTCACGACGTTCGATGTAGGACTGACCCCACTCCCCTGTGAAGGTGTTCTTCATGTACGTGACGTAGGCGACCGGCAGCGAGTCGTTGAGGTTGAACTGCTCCATCAGGGCCCACTTCAGCTCCTCAGGGAACTTGGGGTCCCTCGGGATCATGTTCGCGATCGGGTCGCCCGGCATGAAGTGTATCAGGAAGAAGTTGAGGGTCATGATCCCGAGTATCGTGATCACGACGTTGACGCTCCTCTTGAACAGCATCCTCCTCGTCGACCGTCCAGTCGGCATCTACTCTGTCCCCCCTTTGTCGCCGGGCCCCGGTTTCTTCCTGAGGGCGGCGGCCTCCGCCTTCCTCTTGGCGCGCTCAGCGTCCCTCTTCTCGCGCGTGATGATCTTGTACTCGTCGTAGCTGAGGCCCCGGGAGTCCAGCTTCCGCCTGAACCGGCCCGCGTACAACACATAGACGAACAACAGCGCGATCAAGCCCAGGAACATCCCGAGGCTCGCGTAGTCCCAAGCGTCCCACACGATGACCTCCTTCATCCACGCGGCCCTGACCGACACGGTGATGTTCCTCGAGTCGTTGTGCCACTTGCTGTCGAACTTGTCGTCCGTGTACCACATCCGTATGGTGTAATCACCTATTGCGACGTAGACGTGCTCCGCGGTGCTCGTGCCGTTCCCGCTCTCGTCGAACTCGGTTATCTCCGTGATCAGCAGCGAGGTGTTGTCGCCGAACGACCATCCAACCCGTATGCGGTCCATCTCCTCGTCCGCCAGGATGATCGTGACGGTGACGGTCGAGTTCGCCGTCGCGAACGTCCCGTTCGACAGCGTGCGGACGATGCCCATCAGGACCGGTGCGCTGTTGTTCGACCTTATGACGAGGGAGAGGTACCGAACGATCTCGTGGCCCTCCCGCCCGTCCGTCACCGTGCAGGAGACGTTGTAGAACCCAGATGCGTTGTACACGTGCGTCTGGACGAACTCGTACGTCTGGCGGGTCCCGCCCGACACGTTGGACGCGGGGTCCGAGCCGTCACCGAACCCCCATGTCGCGTAGAGCACGTCACCGTCGACGTCGTACGCCTGTATCGACAGCTCGGCCAGGGCGGTCCCGGACTCCATGTCGAGGTATATCAGCTGAGGTGAGAAGGAGATGTTGCTCTGGACGATGGGGACGTCGTTGAGGGCAGAGACGAGCCGGACCTCCCTGGAGGTGTTGTCCGGGAACACCTGCAGGTCGGGGTTCAGGACGTCCGTGAGCCACATCGTGACGGTGTAGTTGCCCTCCTGCGAGAACACGTGCGTTATGTTCATCCATGTCGTGGTGTTGTCGGCGGTATCGGGGGTCTTGAACACCGTCGTGTTGTAGAGCTCCGTGTCGTTACGGAACTCGAAGGTCCAGGTCAGCGGGTCCCCCTCCCTGTCGGTCGCGCTAGAGTGGAACATCACGACGTCCGCCGGGTCGACACTGGTGTAGTTCGTCGTGAACGTCGCCACGGGGGCGAAGTTGTACGGCACGTATATCGAGATCCTGGTCGAGGACGGCACCAGATGCCCCGCGCCGTCCTCGAGCGTGAGGTTCATCCAGTAGTAGATGAAGTAGTCCCCGAGCCCGGGCTCGAGGTACGGTGACCACGCGTGCGACTGGGTGACGCTCACGCCAGCGGCTGCCGGGCCCGTGCTGTTGACGGCGACTTCCGAGCCGTCCCCGAAGTCCCATGTCAACACGAGCGGGTCGTCATCGACATCGATGAGGGTGGTCGTGAAAGTCATCGACTGGCCCACGGAGGCGTCCACGTTGCCCGGGAACGTGGGGTTGAACGTCGGTGCGGCGTTGTCGACGATGTACACGGTTATCGTGTTCGAGACCGTGTTCGCACCGTCGCCGACGTAGATCTTGGCCCTGAAGTACGTCCCATACGCGCTGGTGAGGTTGCCGACGTGGTCGTAGGCGTAGGTCGTCACCATGGCGCCCGGGTTGCCCGTGGTCGTCGTGTAGGACGCGCTCTGCGTGTTGTTGGCGTAGTTCGCGAGCAGGCTGTCGAAGTATATTGTGAAAGTGAGTTCGGAGGAGACGTCGCTCGATGCGTTGGCGAAGAAGGTGATGGTGTCGCCGACGTACGCCCTCGACGGGCTCGCGGAGAAGTCCACGATCGTGGTGGCGAGCAGGTGCGCGGTGTCGTCTCCACCGTGGTCTCCTCCCACCGGGAATAGGGCGGTCTGCAGGGACCCGGAGGCAAGGCAAATCGATATGGTGAGAATCAGTCCGAGAAGGGGTTTCACGAGACGCCCCGGTTTGGCGCCGGCAGCGCGTCTCCCAGCCTCTGGCAATCCAAATGCCGTCCGCTCCAGCCCCGAGACCAAGTGTCTCTTCCCCCTCGTGTTGCCCGCCATGCCAGGCCGACCTCTGTGACCGCGGCTAGCATCGGACGCGCCGACTTGGTTTTGCGCCAATGCCATGACACTATATAAGAATACCTGACCTGCTCGAAAGAGCACCG
>CAZXWO010000028.1:0-19034 GCA_964644565.1 uncultured Thermoplasmata archaeon
TCAAGGTCGCGGACGAGATCCTGATGCAGACCATCAGGGGCCTCACCGAGATCATCACCAAGCCGGGCCTCGTCAACCTCGACTACAGCGACATCATGACCGTCATGAACGAGGGCGGCGTCGCCTTCGTGGGCATGGGCGAGTCCGAGGAGTCCGACCCCGACGAGCGCATACAGAACGCGATAGACGAGGCGCTCAACTCCCCTCTCCTGGGCGAGATTGACCTGGGCGAGGCCAAGGGCGCCCTCATCAGGGTCGTCGGCGGCCCGGACATGACGGTGTCGGAGGCGCAGCAGGCGGCCGAGGTCGTCGGCGAGAGGATCAACAAGCACGCCAGGCTCATCTGGGGTTGCAGCGTCGACCCGTCGATAGAGGGCCAGGTCAGGGTGCTGCTGATCGTCACGGGCGCGAAGTCGACCATGCTGATGAGCAAGAACCACAGCGAGGGGGCGCAGGCGCGCTCTCCGCAGAGGGGCGGCTCTCCGAGGTCCTACGGGTCCGATGACGGCTCCGACATAGACTTCGTCAGATGAGCACGGCCTGGTCCAAACACCGAAATGAGCGTGCGCCCGTGGGATGCGGGCGCACCTCAAACCTTGATTTTTCTCTGCAGCTTCCCTTCCAGCCTCGGCTCGTCCGCGAACCTGGCCCCGCACTTCGGGCAGAACCTGTCCAGCAGGTCGACCGCCGAGCCGCACAGCGAGCACTCGGCCCCGCTCACCCGGTCCGAGAAGACGACCCCGCAGAGGCAGGCGAACGCGTCCCTGTCGACGCGCCTCCCGCACGCGGGGCACTCCGTGATGTCCTCGACGAGGGACTTGCCGCAGACCGGGCACGCGCTGGACGACTCCTCGATCTCCGCGCCGCACCCGGGGCAGATCATGTTGCCCTCGCCCACGAGCAGGACCCCGCAGGCGCACGAGGTCTGCCCCTCCGACACGACCCGCCCGCACTCCGGGCACTGGTACAGGTCGAGCCTGAAGTCCGTGGAGAAGACCACCCCGCAACGGTTGCAGAACTGGTCGTCCTCCCCCAGGAGGTTCCCGCACTCTGGGCACTGGAGGCTCCGCTCGTACATCGTGCAGTCGCAGTCCTCGCCGTGGATCAGTCTCCGGCCGCACACGCTGCAGAACCTCGCGCCGTCCGGGGAGGTCGCGACCTGCTCCTTCATCGAGAGGTATGTCCTCTCGGTGATGTCCCCCAGCAGGAACCGTTCCTCCAGTAGCAGGAGCTTGTCCTCCTTGGAGAGCGGCACGGAGCGGATCATCGGCATCTCGGAGTCCACCACGTGCGGCTTCAGCTTCGAGAAGCCCAGCTCCCTCCCGCAGACGGGGCAGTTCACGACCCTGACGGCGCACGAGTTGTGGTACTGCTTACCGCAGCCGCAGAGCACGCTCGGGAGGTCCCTCTTTATCACGCCCAGGCACACGTCGCACTTGGTCTGGCCTTTGACCCTGACGGCCTTGACCTGCGGGTGCGTGTGCACCCTCATCCTCCTCGAGGCCGCGCGCCTCTTCTGCCCCTTCGGGACCTTGATCAGCCTCGCCCCGCCCTTCCTGGCCCTGCGGAGCTGGACCATGCCCACGAAGGCGATGGATGCGACGTTCAACCACACTCGCTCCAGCGTGGGGCTGATGGCTCTGCATCGCATATAAATTCCGGCGGGGCGATTCCCCCCGCATGTCCATGAAGGAGACCGTGAGGTTCGTCGGGGAGCTGATGGCGCTGTCGGCGAGGACCGCTCCCAAGGCGGTCGGCCAGGACTACATCGAGGCGAGGGTGCTGTCGGAGCCCGAGAGGGTCGCTCTCGGCAACGACATGGTCCAGGTCGGCAAGGAGAGGGGCGTCCAGGGCTTCGAGCGCGACGGCCAGAACGTGCTCGACTCGGACGCGGTCGTGCTCATCGGCCTGCTCCCGCACAAGGGGGCGGGCCTCGACTGCGGCGCGTGCGGCTTCTCCGGGTGCAGGGAGTTCAACGAGAAGGCCAGCGCGGCCGACTTCAAGGGCCCGAACTGCTTCCTGAGGGCGCTCGACCACGGGATCGCGCTGGGCTCGGCCGCGAAGACCGCGTCGGACCACAACGTCGACAACAGGATCATGTACAGGGCGGGGGTGTCCGCGCTGCGCCTGGGCATGTCCCAGGGGAACGTCGTCCACGGGATACCGCTGTCCGCGACGGGCAAGAACATATTCTTCGACAGGGCCAAGAAGTGAGGCTACCGGCGCCCTCCGCGCGGCAGCTTCGGGGGCCGCCCCAGGTAAGCCCCGTCCAGCAGGTGCACCCTCATGCTGCCCGGCCTGATGAGCCCGTTCCTGAAGAAGGGCCCGAGCATGGCCCCCCCCTCGTAGTTCACCGGGGTGCCGGTGAGCAGCGGGTTGAACGCCGGCACGATTATGATCGACCCGGGGCAGGACGGGTACCTCTCCATCACGCGCTTCTTTGCGAGCTGCGCCCTCACCCAGCACTTCTCGGTGCTCCTGGACCCCAGCGAATCGACCATCATGACCGAGGGATGGACGTGCGCCATCACGACCTTCTCCGCGCCCATGACATCCTCCGACGGCCAGACGTGCCCGTGGAACAGGCCGACCTCCCCGACCCTGGTGCCGCGGCCGCTCAGTGCCACGCACCCTTCGGGGAGCACGGGCGAGATCCCGCCGTCGTGGTTCCCGGCGACGAGCACCACCTTCCCGTACGCCTGGAGCATCCTGCCCAGCAGCTCCCTTATCTCCCTGTCCTCGCGGTGGCCCACGCCCGGTATCCTGTGCTTCAGGTCCCCCAGGACCATGAGGTTCCTCGACCCCCCGGCGAGGGCCTCAAGCGAGGCCATCATCTTGGGCATCTGCGAGGGGATGGTGAACCCGGACCTCCTGAGCTGCACCTCGATGCCGACGTGGAGGTCGGCCACCACGACCCACTCCTCCTCGCCCCTCATGATTAGCGCGGGCGAGTCCGCCACCGGTTCCAGGTCCACGTTCCTGGATACGGTCGGATGTAGGATAAAGATGCTCTCCCCGTCGCCACGCGGGGGGACCCCTCGGCCCCCCTCACGCGGGCGCTCACCCGCTCATGCCGAGCAGGTATCTCCTCAGGACGATCGGGACCTTGTCTATGACGTCCGTCGCCACGAGCCCGTAGCTCCTCTCCTCGAACGCGAGGTCCCCTGCCAGGCCGGCCGTGAACACTCCCACCCTGGCCGCCGCGAAGGGGGATGCCTTCTGGGCCACCAGGCCGGATATGACGCCCGTGAGGACGTCGCCGGTCCCCCCGACCGTCATGGCGTCGTTCCCGGTCCTGTTGAGCTTGATGTACGTCCCGTCGCTCACGACGTCCGTCGGGCCCTTGAGGACCACGGTGCACCTGAGCCTGGCCGCGGCCTCCTTCACCATCTCGGCGCGCCTGTCGAGGTCATCCGCCGGGAGGGCCTTGCCAGTGAGCTGCTTGAACTCGCCCGCGTGCGGGGTCAGCACCGCCGTCCTCCCCTTGAGGACCCCCGGCTTCGACCCGCAGGCGCCGATGGCGTCCGCGTCTATGACCATCGGTCTCCTGCACCTCGAGACGAACCGCTGCACCGCGAGGGCAGTCTGCTTCGAGTCCCCCAGGCCTGGGCCGATGGCGACGGCGTCGAAGTCCTCGGACATCCTCAGGAGCCCGTCCACGTGCTCCGGGCCGAGGACGCTGCCGGCGAGCGGCCTCACGATCAGGTCGGGCGAGTAGATGGCGACGGGCGTAGCCGCGGGCTCCGGGGTCGCGACGAACACGAGGTCTATCCCGGAGCGCATGGCCGCCATCCCGGTGAAGGCGGGTGCCCCGCTGTACGGGCCGCCGCCTATCACCAGGACCCTGCCGGAGTCGCCCTTGTGCGCGTCCCTCCTCCTGGACGGCAGGAGGCTGAAGTCCCCCGGGCCGCAGAACCTCTCCGCCTCGGGCGGGATGCCTATGTCCGCCACGACGATCCTCCCGGAGTTCTTCTTGGACATGCCCAGCTTGGGCGCGTGGAAAGTGACGGTCGCGTCCGGGCGCAGCGCCAGGTCCGTCGGCCAGCCGGAGGGCACGTCGACGGAGACCTTCGGCTTCTTCACCCTGTTCAGAGCCCTGATCAGGCCCGCGTAAGGCTCCCTCGGCCTGCCCTTGAGGCCCACCCCCAGCATCGCGTCTATGAAGATGTCGTACTGCCGCGGGTCCATGTACTTCGCGGGCCTGGACACTCCCCTGACGAGGTACAGGTTGGCCCTCGCGAGGTCGGTGGTCACCTCGTCCTCCGGCTCCGCGAGGAACACGTCCGGGCGCATCCCCTTCATGAGGTGCCTGGCGGCGACGAACCCGTCCCCGCCGTTGTTCCCCTTCCCGCACAGGACCGCTACGCGCGAGCCGGGCGGGTAGGCCTCCGCGACGAACCTGGCCACCGCCTCGCCCGCCCTCTCCATGAGTGTGATGGTCCTCACGCCGTGGTACGCGGCGTTGATGTCCAGCACCTTCACTTCCTCCGGAGGTATCGCGGGTCTAGCCACGTGGCGGTCATGGGCCCGAAACGTAATAAACCTGACGAGGTGGTCGGCGCGCGCCGACAGGCCTGGCTGAGGTCAGGGACGCCCTCACGTCAAAAAGAAATATATACGCAGAACCCTTAGCACCAGCCATCGGCAGGGATTGTCCAATTGGGTGACATAAAGAGACTGGTTCTAGACGTGCTAAAACCCCAGCACCCCACCATAATAGAGCTCTCGAGGCGCATAGCCGTCCTCAGCGGGGTGTCGGGGGTCAACTGCACCCTCGAAGAGGTCGACAGGGAGACCGAGAGCGTCAAGATAACCATCGTCGGCAACGCCATAGACTACGAGAGCATCGAGGAGACGGTCGCGGACTGCGGGGCCGTAATACACTCCGTGGACAGCGTGTCCGCGGGCAAGATGCTGGTCGACGAGGTGGAGACCCCTCAGGACCGCTGAGGCTCAGTCCTGCGGCCTGGGGGTCGTCTTGAGCTTGGCAGCGACCTTGGTGACGAGGTCCTTCTTCGCCAGCTTGGGCTCCACCATGACCCTGCCCTCCCGCCTGTGCCAGAACCGCGGGTAGGCCTTGTCGAGCTCGAGGATGCAGTCCAGTCCGAGGGACTTGACCGCCTCGAACAGCATGCTCGCGCTGGGCGCCTCCGTGGCGTCCCTCTTGGCGACCCTCCTCCCCTCCCCCCTCGAGACCCTGAGGTCGAAGTAGGACGGCCAGAGCACGATCGCCTTCTCCGGGTCGACTGCCATGTTCCCTCTCCGCAGCCATCGCCCCGCCCCTATCTAATATTGTCGGTCCAGCCATGCGGGCCATAGTTAATTACTGGACCGGTTCATTACCCCGGCGAGGGGCCGAGGACATGATAGACGAGGACCTGGTCGAGGCAGTGCTCGATGTCGCGATGTCCCAGGGCAGCCCGCTCCTGGCTGAGGTCAGGGCGGAGTCCACGGACATGAGGGACGTCGCGGTGAAGTCTGGCGTCGTGAGCAGCATCGTGTCAAGCAGGGACGCGGGGATGAACGTCAGGGTCGTCCTCCCCACAGGCATCGGGTTCGCCAGCTCGAACGGCGTCTCCAAGGCCGTGGGCGCGGAGCTCGCGAAGCGCGCCTACATGCTCGCGAGGAACGTGCGGCTCAAGCAGCCGGTGGAGATGTCCGCGGAGCCGCCCGTGAGGACCACCTGGGAGGTCAGGCAGGACAAGCCGCTGGCCGACGTCACCATAGAGGACCAGGTCGGCTTCCTCAAGGGCATTGACTCCGCCGTGTCGAAGACGAGGGTCAAGGTCGAGGGCAGGTTCTTCGAGGTCAAGAGCACCGAGACCGAGGCCGTGTTCGCGAACTCGGAGGGCTCGCGCATAAGGTCGCACCTCCCGAGGGTGAGGGTCGACTCCTCCCTGGTCGTCACGTCGAAGGGGGAGAGCGAGCAGTCGATGAGGGAGTTCGGGGGCACGGGCGGCTGGGAGGTCGTCGAGGGCTGGTCCCTCGAGAAGGCCCTCGGTGACGAGGTCCGCATGCTCAAGAACATCATCGACAAGGGCAGGACGGTCAAGCCCGGCAGGTACGACCTGGTCTGCGGCCCCGAGGTGGCCGGGATCGCGGCGCACGAGTCCTGCGGCCACCCCATGGAGGCGGACCGCATACTGGGCAGGGAGATGTCCCAGGCCGGCAAGTCGTTCGTCAAGCCCGAGATGATCAACTTCAGGGTGGGGTCCGAGTACGCGACGGTCATAGACGACCCGACCGTGCCAGGGTCCTACGGTTACTACGCCTACGACCAGGAGGGGGTGAGGGCCAGGCCGAGGTACCTCTACAAGGAGGGCCTGATGAACGAGTTCCTGACCAACAGGGAGACGGCGGCCACGCTCGGCTGCACCAGCAACGCCTCCTCCAGGTCCGAGAACTACATCAGGGAGCCGATCGTCCGGATGGCCAACACCTACGTCGCCCCCGGGGACTTCGAGGACGACGAGATATTCGGCTCGGTCAAGGAGGGGGTCCTCATGCACTCCTTCACCGAGTGGAACATAGACGACAAGAGGTACAACCAGAAATACGTGTCCAGGGAGGCGTACTTCATCGAGGACGGGGAGCTGGCAGGTCCGGTCAAGAGGTGCGCCCTCGAGATCACGACGCCGGGGTTCTGGGGCGCGGTCGACGCGGTCTCGAAGAGCGTCCTCCACACGGCCGCCGAGTGCGGGAAGGGCGACCCCATACAGAGCATGGCGGTGTTCACGGGCGGGCCCATGATGCGGCTGAGGGGGGTGGCCCTGAAATGAGCGAGCTCAAGGAGGTCGCCCAGGAGCTCCTGGGGCACGCCAGGGACGCCGGTGCGACAGACGCCGTCGTCGAGGTGTTCGACCACAGGACCAACCAGGTCAGGTACTCCAACAGCCGGATAGACGCTTCGAACTCATGGAGCCTCAAGCACGCCCACGTCTTCGTCGCGGTCGGGAGGAGGACCCTCTCCACGGACCTAATGGACCTGGGGTCGGGCAAGGCCGCGGTCGAGGCGCTTGTGCAGGGGGCCAGGGCCTCCCCGGAGAACTCAGAGTACGTGGGCATCCCGTCCGGCAGGTTCAGCTACAGGCGCGGGAAGGCGGACCCGAAGATAGTCGCCCTGCGCTCCCCGGCCAAGCACGTCCACGACGCCATCGGGGCCGCGGCCCGCGAGGGCGCTACGGAGGTCGGGGGCACGCTGTTCGTCAGGAGCATGAGGGCGGCCATAGCCACATCTGGTGGCGCGCTCGCGGAGGACGAGGCCGCCGTCATGGAGCTCTCCGTGAGGGCCTTCACCCAGCCGGAGGCCTCCGGCCACGCGCTCTGCTGCACCCACAAGCTCTCCGGCATGGACGCGCGCGGGACCGGTTCGAGGGCGGGGCAGATGGCGGTGCTCGCCAAGGACCCCGTCCAGGGCGAGGTGGGGAAGACGGACCTGATACTGGAGCCGCTGTTCCTCGGTGGCCTGATGCACTCGACCACCAACATGCTCAGCGCCTTCTACGTCGAGGTGGGCATGTCCGCCTTCGCCAAGAAGCTGGGCAAGAAGGTCGCGTCCAAGGAGGTCACCCTCGCCGACGACCCCACCGTGCCTTCGATCTCCCAGAGGGCCTTCGACCACGAGGGCGTGCCGACCAGGAGGACCGTCATGATAAAGGACGGCGTCCTCAAGACATACCTCCACGACACCTCCACGGCCAAGCGGTTCAAGACGAAGACCACGGGCAACGCCGGCCCTTACATACCCATGGGGTTCGACCCGCCCGCTGCGCCCTTGCCCATACACCCAGTGCTGGAGCCTGGCGACTGGAGCGTCGAGGAGATGATCGCGGACACGAAGAGCGGCCTGTACCTCAACAACACCTGGTACACGAGGTACCAGAGCTACTCGATGGGCGACTTCTCCACGATACCGAGGGACGCCATACTCAGGATAGAGGACGGCAGGATCGTCGGCGCGGTCAAGAACATCAGGGTGAGCGACAACATACTCTCCCTCTGGAAGGGCGTCGATGCCATATCGAAGGGCACCGAGGAGATCTTCTGGTGGGACGAGGCGGCGCCGCCCTCTACGCTCCCGACGATAAGGGCCAAGGGCATGAACATAACGCGCTCGGCCTGAGCGCGGGAGCCCCTGGCCTGACCCGCCTCTTCACTCGGCCTTGACCAGGGTCGCGTTGACGACCCCGTCCTGGCCGCACCTGGAGGTGATGACCGCCTCCCCGAGCTCCGTCATGACCGTCGCTCCCTTGGTCATGATGTTCCGCTGCACGTAGTTCGGGTTGGCCGGGTTGGACTTGACCGTGAGGATCTTGACCTTCTTCACCGTCTTGGTGGACGGATCGACGACGTTGGCGGTGTCGACCAGCAGGAGGCGCGCCTTCCTGTTCGCACCCTTGGTCCTGTAGATCTTGACCTTGCGGGCCCCCAGGTGGGTGAACTGCTTCTCCCTGCCGACCTCGAACTTCCTCTTCTTGCGGGCCAGCCGGATCCTGCCGCCTGTGACCTTGCGCTTAGGCCTTCCCTGCCAAATGGCCATCTAATACCTCTCGGGACATGGGAAAGTGGGAGGGGTATTAAAACGTTATTGAACGAACCGGGGGCGCCCCGCGTGCTCAGGAGAGGCGGACCTCGATGTCCTGGCCCACCTCAACCGCTGCGTAGCACCCTCCGCGGGCCGGTCCCGGGTTGACGAAGACCGTCCCGTCCGACCTGTGCTCCCCCCTCGCCTCGTGGACGTGGCCGGACAGGACCAGCCTCGGCCTGAACTCCTCCACGACGCGCACCAGCCCCTCCGAGCCGATGTGCCTCCCCGACCGGTCCGTGTCGTTGAAGCCCCTGGGAGGGGTGTGCGTGACCATCACCCCACCTCGGACGCCGACGGACCTGAGCCCCGCCACCATCTCGTCCTCCTCGACCTCGAAGGGCATCCGGGCGGAGGTGGGGAGGCCACCGCCGAACCCGAACACGTCGAGCCCGTGGCAGTTCACCCGCCTCCCGTGCACGCTCGCCCCTGCCTCCTCCATCATCCGGAGCATCTCGTCGGTGTCGCAGTTGCCGGGCACGGCGAGTAGGTCCGACTCGAAGGAGGAGAGGACCTTCGCCATGTACTCCTTGGAGCCGTATGTGGTGACGTCGCCGCAGAGGGCGACCGCGTCCGGCGACAGGTCCCTCTCGGCCCTGCGGAGCAGGGCGACGGCGTCGTCGGAGCCGTGCAGGTCGGAGCAGACTAGGAGCAGCACCATCCTGGGTCACCACGGGAGGGTTATGCCCAGGCCGAGGTCCTGGAAGACCAGCAGGTAGGCGGCGATGTACCCGATCACCGTCCCCCCGTTGAGCAGGGGCAGCCCGGCCTGAGGGTTCCCCTTGAGGACGTACCTCATGAGCACAGTGAAGCCGGCCAGCCCACCCAACAGGGCGCCGAGGGCCACGAGCAGGTTGCCGGGCAGGCCCGCGACCGCCTCTTCGGGTAGGTAGTAGAACGCGGAGGCCACCAGGATGCCGGGGATGATGACGTCCCCCAGGCCCATGAACATCGCCTCCCTCTCGTCCCCGTCCTCCAGCTGCTTCTTCAGGGGCTTCTGGTCCAGGTAGGAGTAGCCGCTCTTCTTTGGTATGACCAGGAGGATCGGCAGCTTCATCTGGGTGACCCCGTCGGCCAGGGCGACCATGTGCTTCGTGCCGTACACGGAGATCGCGTCGTACACGGCCAGCACCGCCAGGAGTATCAGCACGGGGAGGATGTTCAGGGAGATCCCGAGTATCCCTATGACCCCGACCGAGACGAGGACCCCGGTCGCGTCTATCACGTACCACTCGGGCCTCCTGAGCAGGAGGTAGATGAGGACCGCCGCCAAGGCCACGGAGGCGACGAGTGCGAGGATGCCCGTGTCGAACTGCAGGGCCATTATCAGTATGACGTAGAATATCGTGAAGCCGACCGCGCCTATGAAGATGTACTTGACGACATTCTCCCGCTTCTTCTTGATTATGTACAGCACCAGGAACGTGAAGACCACGATCGCGATGACGTAGTACACCGGTATCATCGGGTCGTTCGGGTCCTCGAAGGCCTGGTACTCCTCGCCGAGGGCCGAGGATACCATCGCCAGGGCGCCCAGCTGCGACAGTGCGAATATTGCCGCCATGACGACGACGGCCCTCACAGATGCGTCCATCCGTCCCGCTATTCAGACCTGGCTTAGAAATACTTTGCGCAATGCGGTGGGCAACATCCATATAGCGAGGATCGCGGTTAGTCTGCCGTGGTCGAACTGGACGTGCTGAGGCTGGACGTGTTCACGGACGACGTCCTGGCAGGCAACCCCGCGTGGGTCGTCCTGGGAGCGGACGTCCTGGACGACGTGTCGATGCAGCGGGTGGCGAGCGAGCTCGGGGGGCTGGAGGCGGCCTTCGTTCTCAAGTCCAGGAAGGCGGACGTGAGGCTCAGGTACTTCTCGGGGAACGTCGAGGAGCCGATAAGCGGGCACTGCACGATAGGCGCGCTCTGGGCCCTCGCCGAGCAGGGCGCGTTCGGGTCGTCCTACGGCGGGAAGCACAGGGCGGAGACCCCCCTGGGCGTGCTGCCGTTCTCGGTCGAGCTCAGGCCCGACGGCTCCAAGATGATCTGGATGTCGCAGAGGCGGCCCCTCTACTCACGCGTCGAAGAGGTCACGGAGGTCGCTAGCGCGCTCGGGGTGGGCGCAGAGTCGATCTTCCACAAGGAGTTCCCGATGTCGAAGGTCTCGACCGGCCTCCCCACTCTCTTGGTGCCCATGAGGTCGATGGACGCGCTGGAACGGGTGGCGCCGAGGCAGGACGAGCTCATGCACCTGTTCGGCGAGCTGGAGGTCGCGGCGGCCGCCGTCTACGCCTGGGGCGGGTTCGAGGAGGGCAGCACCCTGCATGCGAGGTGCTTCCTGCCGTCGCCGGGGTTCCACGAGGACCCGGCGTCCGGGATGCCGTCCGGGGCGCTGGCATCGTACCTGGTCGAGCACGACCTGATCCCTAAGGAGAAGGCGGGGCAGGTCGTCATAGAGCAGGGCCACTTCATCGGCCGGCCTTCCAAGGTCCATGTGCGCGTCGAGAAGAGGGGCTCGTCCGTCGTGAAGGTGGAAGTGGGAGGGGCCGTCCGTCAGTCGGTCAGGGGCAGGATGTCTCTTCCATGAAAGGGCCGCTCAGACGAGGACCCCGAAGGCCACCGTGCCCGAGACCTTCTCGATCCTGGCCTTGACCTGGGTACCCTTCGCGGTGCCGGGGATGTATATGACGAACTCCGCCTTGCGCGCGATCCCGTCCCCCTTCTTCCCGACGTCCTGGATGTAGAGGTCGTAGGTCTTCCCGGCCTCGATGGCCTTCTGCTCCTCGGCCTTGATGGGCTTCCTGACATGGACCGGTCTGTGGGCCCCGCAGGTCTCGCAGTGCAGCACCGACACGCGCCCCTCCTTCACCATGTGCGTGTCAGGGCTCTCGCACTCTGTGCAGAGGACGTACTCCTCGACGTAGTTGTTGATCCTGTCGACGATCTGGGCGGTGGCGACCTTGCCCTTGAAGACGACCCTTGGGCCCTCCATCGTGCCCGCGGTCCCCAGCTCCCTGAGCAGGAACCCCAGCAGGTGGTCCGGCTCACGCCTCAGCGTGTCGACGATGTCCGCGAAGTTGCGGATGACCGTCGTCTTCCCCTCGACCATGACGTCGGGGTCTGGCACCTTGAACCGGTCGTGCGACTCCAGGGTCTGCGGGAGCTTCTTCTTCGCCCTGGCCAAGAGCGCCTCGTAGTCGGCCGGTTCCTCTGTCGCCATCGTGGTTCCATCGTGGATTCCCTAGTTAAAGCTATTGGGGGCCCCTGCGCGGGCCATCCGTGAGCACACCCATGACGCGGCCGCTCGGCCCAGCGGACCCTCCGGGGAGGGGTGTGTTTCGAAACGTTTATTGGTGACCGCTCTCTATGAGTCGGCTGCCGACAGCCCAGCAAGGGTGAAACAACGACCACGAGGACTTCAGCCCACCCCCTTAGAGACCAGAAGCCCAACGGTTCGCTGGAGCAGCGGCTTTCCTTTCTAGAGGTGTTCCCGGACAGGATCTCCGTGGTCAGGGACGACCGGACGGTTGTGTACCTGAGCCCCGCCATGAGGGAGGCCTACGGGGACCTCGTGGGCAAGAAGTGCTACGAGACGGCGCTAGCCGAGGGGGACGTGTGCAGGAACTGCCCGGTCGCGCGGGGGGCGGAGCATTCGACATTCCCATACACCCGGACGGCGAGGCTCCCGGACGGGACCGTGTGGGAGATGACGGTCTCCAGGTACGAGGACGAGGAGACGGGCGAGGTGTACTACTTCTCGATGGAGCGCGACGTCACCGAGTCCTCCTCCAGGGAGCAGTTCCTCTCCAACCTCTACTTGTCCATGGACCAGATGGCCGATGCCGCGTGCATCCTGGACGTCCACGGCAACCTCGTGTTCGTCAACAGGGCGTTCGAGGCCTTGATGGGCGTCACGAAGGAGGCCGTGGCGGGCTGCAGCACGTCCAGCACGAAGGTCATGCCCAAGGGCTTCGACATCGCCGCCGCCCTCAAGGAGTCGGTCGAGGAGGGTTGGTCCGGGGAGGTCAACCTCAACGGGACGGAGGGCTCGCCGAACATCCTCCACATCGATGCGAGGCCGGTCAAGGACGACCTCGGCCACCCGTTGGGCGTGGTCGCGGCGTTCAGGAACGTGACGCGGGAGAAGTCCGAGAAGGTCGAGCTGGAGAAGTACAAGTCCCAGCTGGAGAAGAAGATGGAGGCGCGGACCGCGGAGCTCGCCCGGAGGGTGAGCCAGCTCACGACGATCAACAAGATAAGCCGCGTCGTGACCTCGATACTGGACCCGGACGAGCTGATGGCGGAGTTCGCCAAGTCCATCGCCTCCGGCTTCGGCTACCAGCACGTGCTGGTGATGGCCATGGACAAGGAGCGCGGGGAGCTCCACTTCAAGGCGGGCTACGGGGCGAAGATGCAGGAGGTCTCCAAGGAGATGAGACTCAAGCTGAAGGAGGGGATCATCGGCCACGCCGCGTTCTTCTCCGAGACGCTGGTCACCGGGGACGTGGAGGCCGACCCGAGGTACGTGACCAAGGGGATCCGGACGACCAAGTCCGAGCTCGCGATACCCATCCTGTTCAGGGGGGATATCATAGGCGTCCTCGACATCCAGAGCGACGCGAAGGACGCCTTCACCAGGAACGACGTGACCCTGCTGGAGATGCTCACCGACATCCTCGCCACCGCCATCGTCAACGCGCGGACGTTCAGCGAGTCCAAGGAGCGGGAGCACGCACTCACGGTGCTGGACAGGATCAGCAAGCAGATATCGTTCAGGCAGGAGCCGTCCGTCATATTGGACCAGGTGGCAAGGGACGCCGCGGCGCTGCTCAAGGGCGAGAAGGCCATGGTCGGCCTGAAGGAGGAGGCGACGAACAAGCTCATATGGGTCGCGTCCTACAACGTCGACAAGGCCATACTGGACAAGTTGGAGTTCAGTTCCGCGAAGGGCGTGAGCGGGCGTGCGCTGTCGAGGCTGAAGGCCGAGGTCGTCAACGACTACATGGCGGACCTGGACGCGCGCCCCCGCGACGCGGAGATATTCAACATCAAGTCGATAGTGTCGGCCCCGCTGATCATCGAGGGGCGCGGGATCGGGATCGTGAACGTCTACAACCGGCTGGGGGACGGGAAGTTCACCAGGAACGACTCGATCTTCCTGTCCTCGCTCGCCGACCACGCCGCGATCGCCCTCGAGACCTCGAACCTGATGACCTCGCTGAACCAGCGGGTGCGCTCGCAGCTGGCCCTGCTCGACATCGCGCTGTCCATGCAGAGGCAGATCGAGATAGGCGGCACGTACGAGTACGTCGCGGACAAGCTGAGGGAGGTCGTCTGGTACGACTCGATAACGTTCTACAGGATAGACCACGACCAGGGCATGCTCGTCCCCGTGCACTCCCGCGGGTCCTACTCCGACCAGGTCATGTCGGAGACGTTCCCGGTGGGCGAGGGCATCACGGGGCACGTGGCCAAGACCGGCAAGGCCGAGCTCGTCAACAGCGCGACCACGGACCCGCGCGCCTCGCTCGTCTCGGGCACCCCCGAGGAGCAGGAGGCCATCATCGCAGTCCCGCTCAGGGGCAGGGAGCGGCTCATCGGCGTGCTGACCATCTACCGCGAGGGCGGCCGGACCTTCGCGCCGGCCGACTTCGAGATCGTCCAGCTCTTCGCCAACCAGGCGTCGGTCGCCGTCGAGAACTCCGAGCTCTACCAGGCGGAGGAGACGCTGCTCAAGGAGAGCCGGACCAAGGTCGCGCAGATGTCGCGCGTGCTGGAGCTCACGACCTCGGTCATGTACATGGACGACCTGGACAAGCTCCTCGGCAACCTCGTGAACGCCGTCGTGGACTCCTTCGGGTTCCGGCGCGCCTCCGTCTCGTTGCTGGACCTGAACCGGAACGTCTTCGTGAACAGGGCCGTCGCCGGTTTCCCTGAGTGGGTCACGCCGGGCAGGGCCACCCCGGCCGAGAGGGTCCTCATGGACATGATGGACGAGTTCAGGATAGGCGAGACGACCTACTTCGTCAAGTACGAGGACCAGGAGTACGGGATAGAGGCGTTCGACTTCATCGCGCATCCCGAGCTCGCGTCCCTGCCCAGGCCGTCCCCCGACTCGTGGCACGAGAGGGACATACTCATATTCGCGCTGAAGGACAGGAGCGGCCGGCTCATCGGCTTCATGCTGGTCGACGAGCCTGTGGACCTGAAGATACCGACGACGGAGCAGATCGAGGTCCTGGAGGTCCTCGCCGGCATCGCGTCCATCGGCCTCGAGAACTCGAGGCTGTACGAGAGGCAGGTGTTCGCGGTCAACGAGATCGCCCTGCTGAACGACCTCATGACCCACGACATCAACAACTTCAACCAGGGGATCATGGGCTACATCGAGCTGCTCCTTCAGGACAGGAGGCTGGATGAGGGGCAGAAGCGCTACGCGGAGAAGGCCCTCGTCCAGGTGAGGAACAACGCGAGGGTCATCGACAACATACGGAAGCTGGCCAAGGTCAGGTCCATGTCCGAGGACGACTTCACCGTCTGGGACGTCCACGGCCCCATCATGGCCGCGGTGCAGGCGGTGTCCCGCTCGACCCCGGAGAGGACGGTCCAGGTCGTGCCCAACATCGCCAAGGGCGTGCACTTCGTGAGGGCCAACAACTACGTCAACGACCTCTTCATGAACATCATATCCAACGCGGTGAAATTCGACACCGCGAAGACGGTGCGTGTCGACGTGGCGGTCGATGAGATGAAGGACTCCAGGGGTGACTTCTGGGTCATCTCGGTCACCGACCGCGGCCGTGGCATCCCGGACGACAGGAAGCGCACGGTGTTCGAGCGCTTCGCGACGGGGGAGACCGGCGTCAAAGGGTTCGGCCTCGGCCTCTCGATAGTGGGAACCATCGTCGAGAAGTTCCAGGGGCGCATCTGGGTCGAGGACCGGGTCAATGGCGACTTCGCCAAGGGCGCGGTCTTCAAGATCATGCTTCCGAAGGCGGAGCCTCCGCAGGTGAAGCCATCGGTTCAGGAAGTCGCTGCGGCGCCTACCCCTTCTTAGTCCCCATGGCGTGCTCGAGGGCGGCCCTTACGAGCCCGAAGTGCATGGGCGCGGGCCTCTGAGGCCGCGACTTGAACTCGGGGTGGAACTGGGAGCCCATGAAGAACGGGTGCCCTTCGAGCTCGAGGATCTCCATCTTCTTGCCGTCGGGCGACTTCCCGGTGTACCTGAGCCCCTTCTCCTGGAGCCTGTCGATGTAGTGCGGGTTGACCTCGTACCTGTGCCGGTGCCTCTCCATGATCTCCGATGCGTGGTAGAGCTCCTCCGCCTTCGACCCCTTCTCCACCAGCACCTGCTGCGCCCCCAGCCTCATCGAGCCGCCCTTCTTGGTCACGTTCTTCTGCTCGGGGAGCAGGTCTATCACGGGGTGGGAGGTGTGCGGGTCGAACTCCGTGCTGTTCGCGTCGTGCATCTGGAGCACGTTCCTCGCGAACTCCACGGTCGCCAGCTGGAACCCGAGGCACACGCCGAGGAAGGGCACGCCGTTCTCGCGGGCGTACCTTACGGCCTCGATCTTGCCCTCCACGCCCCTGGAGCCGAACCCGCCGGGGATCAGGACGCCGTCCGCCTCGCGGAGCATGCGCTTGGACTCCTCCTTCTGTATCTCCTCGGCCTCGACCCTGAGGAAGTTGACGCGCGTGTCCAGCTCCGCCCCTGCGTGGGTGAGGGCCTCGTAGTGGCTCATGTACGAGTCGTGCTGGTCCATGTACTTCCCCACCAGGAGGACCTTGACCTGGTGCCTGGGGTTCATGACCTTGCCGAGGTACGCCTTCCAGTTCGTGAGGCCGTCCTTGGGCGGCGACATGGCCATGCGCGACAGCAGGTAGTCGGTCAACCCCTGCTCCTCCAGGAATATCGGGACCTGGTAGATGGACTTCGCGTCCGGCGCGCTCACGACGGCCTCGAGGGGCACGTCGCAGAAGAGGGCTATCTTCCTCCTCGCGCCATCGTCCAGCGGGCGCTCGGACCTCGCGACGATCACATCGGGCTGGATGCCCAGGCCCCTCAACTCCCTGACCGAGTGCTGGGTGGGCTTGGTCTTCTGCTCCTTGAGCGCCCCCAGGGCCGGGACGAGGGTGGTGTGGACGAATATGACGTTCTCGTTGCCCATCTCGGAGTGCATCTGCCTCGCGGCCTCGAGGAACGGCATGGATTCGATGTCGCCCACGGTCCCGCCGAGCTCCACGATCACGACCTCCGCGCCGGACTTTATGCCGACGCTGGATATCATCGACTTGATCTCGTTGGTTATGTGGGGGATGATCTGCACGGTCTTCCCCAGGAAGTGCCCCTCGCGCTCCTTCTCGATGACGCTCCCGTAGACCTTGCCCGTCGTCATGACGTGGTCGCTGGTGAGGTTCGTGTCCAGGAACCTCTCGTAGTTGCCGAGGTCCAGGTCCGCCTCGCCCCCGTCGTCGAGGACGAACACCTCGCCGTGCTCGAACGGGTTGAGGGTCCCGGCGTCGAAGTTGAGGTACGGGTCGATCTTCATGGCGGTGACCTTGACGCCCCTGGCGCGCAGCACGCATCCTATCGAGGAAGCGGTTATGCCCTTGCCTAGGCCCGACAAAACCCCTCCGGAGACGAGAATAACCTTCATGTCAGTCTCACGGGAACCAGAGTATGGGATAGCCCATCATAAAGGTTTCCCGCTGTGTGGGCGGACCGTACTGTCGCCTCTAGTTGAATGCCGTCCAACAATACTCGAGAACGGTCTCCTGCCATCCTGTCTGCGTATCGAGGGTGTTGCCACCTTCACCGTCCATGAGGCGGTAGCTCGGGCCTCCTCCAGACGTGAAAGTCGGCGTCTCGTTGTAAGTCTGCTCGGCGGAGAACGAGAGTCTTATACTCAACCCGCCTAGGTCTGAGTAGATCCATGAGGACCTCGTGTCGCTGTGATAGTCGAAAGGGCTGCCGGAGGTCATGCTGATGTTCAAGTACCAACCCTCGTCCTCCGCACTCCATCCAGAGTCCCATTCCAGGGTAGCGTTCCCGGACCCTGTCACCTCGAGTGCCTTCCCGTGGACCGTGTCCACCACGGAGACGTCTACTTCGCCAAGCGTCACTGTGAGCTCGTCGATGAACCCCGCATACTGCGCCCCGGTCTTGTTCAACGGTACGGGGACCATGAGGGTGTATCCCTCATCGGTTTCTACGACTATCTCGAGACTGTACGAGTGTGAGTAATTTCGGTCCTCGTCGAATGGCAGCCACCCAGCGGCATACGCCCTCCAGAGGACGACCGAGGCGACCACGGCCATGACGATGACGCCGACGAGGGCAAAGCCTCGCTTGCGTTTCTCCTTCCTGGCCCTGTCGCACTGCCCTTGCTCGAACTCCGCCATTACCCCCTCGATTCGTGACAGCGCCCGGACGCTATTTGAACATTCCTCAGCCATCGACCAATAGACCGCATGGGTCCCGGGCTGGTCGATTCAGTTCCTCTTCAGCATCAAATGGCGCAAAGCCCGTGAGATTGTCTCGATAGTGGACGACACTTGGCCAGATATCTCGGCCCGGAACTCCAGCGTCCCGGGCTGGATGCATATCACGGCGGAGGTCTTCCCCGACCGTTCCAGAATCGCCGCCATGAGCGCGATGGCCACCCTGTGCGTGGTTATCTCGCGGTCGTTGATCATGGCCCTGGGAACGACTACCACGGTCCCTGGCGCCTCATGGAGCTCGGTCGCGTCCACGAAGAACACGGTCCCGGGCCCGTCCCTCTCCGATATGTCCAGGACGGTGCCCTCGACGCCGTCGTGCTCGGAGAATGAAAACTGAGGAAAGGTTTTCTGAAGGGTTTCCGCCACTAGCACTCCCGCGCCGTCGTCGGCCTTGTCGACGTACCCGAGCCCGAGGACGTAGACGGGCCCTGGGCCCGCCATGCCCTCGAGGGCCGCCCTCAGGCCCTCTTCAGGGTCACCAGGTGTGTAGCGCAGCTTATGCATGGGTCGTACGCCCTCGCGATGATCTCGAGGCCCAGGCGGACCTCGTCTGTCCCCTTGCCCTCGGCGAGCATCCTCTCGGCGGCGAGCTTCATGTGTACCTCGATGTCGTCCAGGTTCTGCGCGGTCGGGGTTATGATGTCCGCCACGTCCACGAGGCCGTCCTTCAGCTCGTAGTGGTGGTACAGCGTTCCCCTCGGCGCCTCGACGGCGCCCGTGCCAGAGCCAGTGAGCCTCGTCGGCTTCGCGTGCGGCGGGTCGTCCATGGACGCCACCTTGTCGCACGCCTCCGGAAGGCTCTCCATCGCCCAGACCAGCTCGATCGCCTGCGCGAGGTTGTTGTACAGCGGGTTCCTGAGCCAGGCCTTGTCGTAGTGCTCCTTGAACAGGTCCGCGGCCTCGCCCTCGAGCCGCTTGCCCATGTTGACCATCCTCGCGCTCGCGCCGACCA
>CAZXWO010000029.1:0-2314 GCA_964644565.1 uncultured Thermoplasmata archaeon
TCCCGGACCCCGGGGGCCGCGTGGCGCCAGACAAGTATAATCTACTCCGCCCAGCGATACGTTCAGAAGGCGGTGGACGTGCAGGGAAGCGCCGACAGACTCAGGTTCATGAGCATCCAGAACGTCATGACGCGCGAGGTGTTCTGCGTCAGGGCCACCGGCAGGGTCGTGGACGCGTGGCTGTCCCTCATGGAGAAGGACATCTCCGGTGCCCCCGTGGTCGACGACGACGGACTTCTCGTCGGGGTGCTGAGCGTCACCGACATCTACAGGGCGGTCCTCGGCCGGGTCAGGAAGGCGAAGTCGCTTAGGGAGGCGACGTGCCAGGCGGCGGACAAGGACGCAGAGGAGAAGGAGGCGCTGAGGGAGCTCACGCTGTCCCTGAGGGCGGTGGCGGAGTCCAAGGTCTCCTCCCTGCTCCCCATGAAGCAGGACCTGCTCACGCTGGGGCCGAACGACTCCCTCGACAGGGCGATCAAGATCATCGCGGAGCACAACGTGAACCGCCTCCCGGTCGTGAAGGACGGGAGGGTCGTGGGGATCATCACCCGGGCCGACATAATCGCGGTGTTCTCAGGCAAGAGGCGGTGAGGGGCCCAGGGGCAGAGGTTATAACCCGCCTGCGCGATGCCGGAGGCGCTACGCGGGGCGATGTTCACAATGGCCACTGTCGACCAGGGACGTGTCAAGGCGCTCATGGAGGAGGAGACTGCCCGGTTCCTAAAGGGGCACAGGAAGTCGAAGAGGCTCTTCGAGAGGGCCAAGCGCTCCCTGCTCGCGGGCGTCCCGATGAACTGGATGGTGAGGTGGGCCGGGCCCTACCCGGTCTTCGTCACCGACGCCAAGGGCTCGTACATCAACGACGTCGACGGGAACAGGTACCTGGACCTGTGCCTCGGCGACACAGGCTCCATGTTCGGCCACTCCCCGAAGCCCGTGGTCGACGCCGTCAGGAGGCAGGTCTCGAAGGGCATAACGATGATGCTCCCCAACGAGGACTCCATATGGGTGGGCGAGGAGCTGTCGAGGAGGTTCGGCCTCCCGTACTGGCAGGTGGCGATGACCGCCACGGACGCGAACAGGTTCTCGATACGGCTCGCCAGGGAGGTCACCAAGAGGCAGTACGTGCTCGTCGTGCACGGGTGCTACCACGGCACCGTCGACGAGACCCTCGTCCGGCTCGAGGGCGGCAGGCTCCTCCCGAGGGAGGGGAACATCGGCCCGCCAGTGCCCCCCAACATGACCACGAAGGCCGTCGAGTTCAACGACCTGGCCGCGATGGAGCGCGCCCTGGCCCCGAAGGACGTCGCGTGCGTCCTCCTGGAGCCAGCGATGACCAACAGGGGCATCGTCCTCCCTGAGCGCGGGTACCACGAGGCGGTGAGGAAGATGACGAGGGAGACCGACACCCTCCTCATCATCGACGAGACCCACACCTTGAGCAGCGGCCCTGGGGGCTACACGGGCGTCCATGGCCTCAAGTCGGACATGATCACCATGGGCAAACCCCTTGCTAGCGGGGTGCCGGTCGCCGCGTTCGGCATGAGTCAGTACGTCTCCGATAAGGTGATGGAGCGCATACTCGACGAGGGCACGGACGAGAGCGGCCTGGGGGGCACGCTCACGGGGAACGCCCTCGCCCTGGCGGCGATGAGGGCCACGCTCGAGAAGGTCATCACGAAGCAGGCGTTCAAGAAGATGATGCCCCTCGCGGAGCGCTTCGAGAAGGGCGTGCAGGACGTCATAGACGACAGCGGCGTCCCGTGGCACGTGGCGAGGCTGGGGGTGCGGATAGAGTACCACTTCTGCCCGACGGCCCCGAGGAACGGGACCGAGGCGGAGGCCGCCAGGGACTCGGAGCTGGAGAAGCTGCTGCACCTGATGCTGCTGAACAGGGGCATACTCATGACGCCCTTCCACAACATGGCGCTGATAGCGCCATCGACCACGAGGAAGGACGTCGACAGGCACACGGAGGCCTTCGGCGAGTGCGTGGACGCAATCGTCGGGTGAGCGGTTACTGCTTCCTGGGCTTGGGGATGACGCAGATCATCCTCAGCAGGGCGCCGCTGTCGTTGACGAACTGGTGGACCTCGTCGGGCTCCACGAAGACGGCGTCACCCTCCTCTAGGGGGGCCTCCCGTTTGTCCAGCACGATCTTGCCCTTGCCTGACACGATGAACACCTCGTGCTCCCACGCGTGCTTGTGCAGGGGCGTGTGGCCTCCCGGGGAGATGTCGAACACCCTGAGGTAGAAGTTCGGCGGGTCGACGTTCTCGGCCAGCAGGGGCCGGAAGTCGACCCCCTTGGTGCC
>CAZXWO010000029.1:2414-15832 GCA_964644565.1 uncultured Thermoplasmata archaeon
TCGGCGGGTCGACGTTCTCGGCCAGCAGGGGCCGGAAGTCGACCCCCTTGGTGCCCTCCATCGATATGCCCTTGACGTCCTTGCGGCTGACCTTCTTCATGCTGCCTAGCACGAATGAGGTTCGTGATAAAAGTTGCGAAGGGATGGCGGGGAGAAAGGGTTATGTCGCTGTCATCCATACGACCGTCCCATGCCTGAGCTCACCATGGAGCCGTTGACCAGGGAAAATATCTGCGAGGTCGTCGAGGTCATGAGGCTCTCCAAGGAGGAGCTCCCCTTCGAGAGGGCCCCCACGGTCGAGGAGCTGACAGCCTACACCCTCGACGACTCGGAGTTCCGCCCCGAGGGGAGCTGGGTCGTCAGAATCGGTGGAAGGGCCGTGGCCGTCGCGCTGACCCAGGTCGAGGAGAACCGCATCACTGCGGGCCTGGACGACGCCTACTTCGATCTCGACATTGTGCCGGAGGCAAGGGGGGCGGGGATCGAGCAGAGGCTGGTGAGCCTTGCGACTGAATACGCCCGGTCGAAGGAGATAGGGAAGCTAAGATCGAGGGCCATCGCGTCGGAGGCTTGGCGCATCGGCATCCTGTCGCGCGAGGGCTTCGCCGAGACCTACAGGGTATTCTTCCTGGTCAGACGGGGACGCGGGGCGATCGCGGACGTACCCGCCCCGGACGGCATCAGACTGGTCAGGCGGCCATACAAGGACTGCGACGACGAGGAGATGACCCGCATCGTGGAGGCGTTCAACGACACGTTCCAGGACCACTACAACTTCGCTCCTGAGAGACCGGAGAGGTTCATACAGTTCAGGGACGCCAGCGAGGACCCGGAGACGTTCTCCCTGGGTATGGCCGGGGACGAGATCGTCGGCGTGTGCCTCTCCCACGAAGATAGGACGTACAACATCGCGAACGGGACGAAGTGGGGATGGATCAACATCCTCGGGGTGAGGCCTCCGTACAGGAGGAGGGGCCTGGGGAGATTCTTGCTGGCGGACGGGATGAAGTGGGTCCTCGAGCAGGGAATGGACACCACGTACATCGGCGTCTACGCCAAGAACGAGAAGGCACTGGACATGTACCTCTCCACGGGCTTCGCGAAGGACAGGGAGAGCATGTGGTTCGAGAAGAGCCTACGGTGATACTCCCTGGTCCACTCCCCTCAGTAACATCCGCAGCAACAGGAAAACGAGCACGGAGGTGACTATGCCGACCGGGATGCCGACGAAGAGCGAGAAGTATATGGTGTCCTCGAGCGCCCATGCGACCAGGAGCGTGACTATGACGAGGTCTGCCGCCCCTGCCAATAGGGCTATCGCAGTAGAGAGTGGCTCTCCTAACCGACGCATGTCCTCCCTCAGCTCATGGTTGTGAGGGCTCTTGTCTGTTTCGCCTGGGCATCTCCCTCGGGCCGTTGCTCGCTGTCATCCTTAAGACCCCTCCGCGTAGGGTCGTCGGTAAGCGGGGGATGCATCAATATGGCGTCCGCGCGCGAGGCCTTGCCTCCGTCTGACAGTCGCGTCAGACGCCCGGGTACCCAACGTTTAATAGCCTCGCGCCCCTCAGCAGGGGCATGCGCTGCAGCCGTTGCGGGGAGTGCTGCCGGGACACCCGGATGGAGCTCTGCGGGGTGGACGTCGCGCGCCTTGAGCGGGCGGGATACGGACAGGATGAGTTCTCGACAATGGGCCCGGACGGTGTGAGGAAGTTGAGGAACATCGGGGGGCACTGCTTCTTCTTCGACCCCGAGTCAGGGCTGTGCATGGAGTATGCGCGGAGGCCCCTCGGCTGTGTGATATACCCAGTGAACCTGTCGGAGGACGGCGAAGTCGTGGTGGACGGGTTGTGCCCAGAGGGCCATACCGTTACGCAGGGCGAGATCGAGGACAAGGGGAGGCGACTGCGCCTGCTGCTCGAGACCATACGCTCCGAGGCTGGCCGTCGCATGGCCCAGAGGACTACTGAATGAGCTTCCTGGCCCACTGCGCTGCGTGCTCCAACTCCCCGTCCTTCAGCGGGCCGTTCCTGCCCTTGACGTAGAACGGTTCGGGTGGGAGCACCATCACCGCGCCCTTCGCGGTCAGGTCTGCAGCGATCCTGTCGGCCGCGTAGCCGAATATCTTCGGAAACCTGCCCGGGATCCTGGTGTCGAACGAAGCGACCTTCAGGCCCTTGGCCTTGTCCTCGTTGACTCTCCCGAGGAGGCCCTTGACCGCCTCCGTCGGCCTTCCCCCGTGGGTCGGTGAGCCGATGACCAGGAGGGTGGCCTGGGCCAACATGGTTGCATCTACTCGGTCCGCCTTCGCGACTATTGAGTCAGCGGGGAGCGCGCCTGCGACGGCTTTCGCAATCTCCTCCGTGTTCCCGAACACTGAATCGTATGCTACAACGACGCTCATCGTCATCGCCTCCTTGCCTCTTGTCACGTGGAGGATTCCCGCGGGCTTAAGGTTGTTGGCGTGCGGCCAGCGTCAGGATATCGATATGGAGACCGCCATTGCCGGCTCCTGCGGTTCCGGGGAGGGATACCCTTCGAGGCCCTCACTGTTTGTCCAGGGGGTCCGGAGCAAATGGCTGTAAGAGCCGGACAGAGACCAGGACCTGAGGCGCGGAACGGTCCGCCGTCACTGGTTCTTGGCCGACCTCTTGCGCCTCCAGAGGATGAAGACGACGGCGATTGCCGCCACCGCGGCAGCGACGAATGGGATGATGTTCATGAGGTACTCGCTGAACGGCCTGTACGCCTCGGTCACCGTGTCGTGGAATACGGTGACCTCAGGGTCGCTCTGCATCGACGTCGTCTCGCCGTATGTCATGTTGGGGAACCCGTGCCAGACGCGGGCGACGGCGTCCTCGCCCATCTCCATGGATGAATACCCCACAAGCGAGCGAGGGCCGCTGGAGTCGTAGGCCGTGAAGTTGTTGTCCATGTTGAGCTGGGACATGGTGAGGGGGATCCCGTTGTCGAGGGTGATGTTGTACTCGAGGGTCGAGTTCGTGCAGGACGTGGGGATGACCGGTTCAGGGTCCCCCGGTCTCCCGATCCCCATCGTGTACCATATCTTCGCGGTGAACTGTTCGCCCGTCTCGAACTCGGCGTGCCCGTCGTTAGGGTCGTAGAACCTGGTGTCCGCGAAGTCGAGGACCGCCTCGACCTTCATGCTGGTGTCGTTCCAGTCCGCCCTGATCCGGTGAATGAGGGTGAGATCGACGGTGGAGGCGCTATATTCGGCGGGGAGGGAACCGTCCTGGTAGATGTGGAGTCCCTCGAAGAAGAAGTTGCAGTCCAGCGTGGGGACCGTCCCGTCGTAGACGACCGGGGTGTGCTCGACTTCGAAGTCGCTGCAGGTTCGCAGGGGGACGCTCACTTCGTATTCGCCTATGTCGAACACCACCTCCATGATAGTGAACTGCGCGATGTACAGCACACCGCCGATGTAGTAGTGGATGTTGTTCTGGTAGTCCACCGAAGTCGCGTCGCCCTCCGTGATGTTCCTGGCCATTATGAGCGTCTTCATGTCCCCGTGGCGGATCTCGATCGTCGACCTCTCGTTGACGAAGGCGTCGTGTGTCTCGACGCCGTCCACATCCAGCCAGACATCGTACTCGTGGGTCTCTTGGACCCAAGGCTCAGGTACGAGTTCCGAGTCCGTCTCCTCCGCCAGCGCCAGCGAGGTGAGGCAGGGGCAGCCGAAGGTCAACATGCTGAGGGACAGAGACGCCGCAATCAGGGAGACGGGTATGGCGCGCATCGATCCAAACAACCACGTAGGCGATATATAATCCTCCTCGCTCAACAGATTACATTGTCCTGAGGTGTGGCGCGCGCGTCTTACGCCTTGGGCGCATGGCCCTTTCTCTGGCTTCGAGATCGCAGTTCTCCGTACGCCCTATCCCATCCCCTGCTCCTCCCTATGAATGCCGAGTACCCCTCCCTGCGGATGAACTCCAGCGACTCCCTGTACCTCCCGTATTCCTTCCACTTCTTGCCGTAGAAGGATGCGAGGGTCTCGCACTTGCCTAACTCCGGACACTCGGCGCAGGTCTCGAAGTCCCGGTCCCCGAAGCAGCAACGCTTGATCCTGCACCTGGCCCTGGCGATGTACCTCTCGCCCCTCTCGTAGCCCAGCTTGCAGCCCCTGCAGCTGCCCAGGACGAACGCGCGGCACGTCTTGCAGTACGCCCCGCAGCAGCCGATGAGCCTCGCCTCAGGGATGCCCTTGGGCGCGCGGATCGCCTTCACGTAGCCCTGAGCATGATGTCCGTGGGAATCAATCTATCCGTAGTCGGGGGACGATGCGTCGTTGAGGTCTTATCCGGGTTCGCGGATTCGATGGCGACTGACGGTCAAGGAACGGCCCCTGGTGAACGGGAGGACGGTATTCAGAAGGTTCCCCGAGATGAAGACGGAGCGCCTGTTCCTGAGGCGCCCGTCGCTGAACGACGTTGCGCGGTACTACGAGTACTTCTCTGAGCCTGAGATGATCTGGACGAGCGCAAATAGCGTCACCCCGAAAGGCCTAGTCCGTGTCATTTTTGTTCTGTCCTGGTGGCCGGGTATGAGAGTGTGTTGAACAAGGACCTGTTCTCGTACGAATCCAACTGGTGCTGGTGCGCTCGTGGAGAAGTCTTAATGAAGAGACGACGATACTCCACGGCGGTATCCGTGGCTCTCAGGCTCGTGGAACTCATTCTGCCAGTCGGTAACGACAAGCTCGTTGACGAGGTACTAGAGGGCCTTAGGGTGGAGGAGAAATGGGTCCAGAAAGTCTCAGAGCACAGGACAATGTATCGCATCTTGGTTTCTTGGGGCGCGAGTGGGCCCTTAATCGACGCTTTCGCCAAGCGATTCGGCAGTCTGGACGGCTATAGGATCATAGTTCATTCCATCGCGGCCTCCCTGCCAAGACCCAAAGACGAGGAGACGCCCGGAGACCAGAAGTTCCGCCCCAAGGATAGGATTGTCCGGAAGATCGGGCGGATAAGTCGGGAGGAGCTGTATCTCGAGACGAGCGATGCCACGGTGCTCACGACTGTCTACTTGGCCACTGTGGCACTATCGGTGATCGTAGCCGCCATAGGGCTCGCGAAGAGTAACGTCGTCATGATAATCGGCGCGATGGTGATATCCCCGCTCCTTGGACCGAACATGGCACTATCCATGGCAACAACGGTGGCGGACGTCAGACTTGCCATGGGCTCTCTTCGGACGCTGGTGATAAGTATCGCGCTGGCCACCATTCTTTCCCTCATCATGGGACACTATCTTAGCGTGGACCCCACTATCCCTGAGATCGCTTCAAGAACGAATGTAGGTCTCAGTGACATATGCGTGGCACTTGCTTCGGGGAGTGCGGGGGCGCTCTTTCTGTCGATAGGTTTTTCAACAGTGCTTGTCGGCGTGATGATCGCGGTGTCATTGTTGCCTCCGCTTGTGGCCTTTGGTCTTCTCATTGGTGTGGGGGAGTTCGACATGGCCCTCGACGCGGCGCTCCTCTTCGCTACCAACCTGATATGCATCAATCTCTCGGGGGTCCTCACTTTCGTGGTCCAAGGCGTCAGGCCGCGCTCATGGTGGGAGGCTGACAAGGCGAAGACGATGACCATTTGGGCGACCGCAATCTGGTGCGTTCTTCTTGCCCTCTTGACGATGCTCATCGTGCTATGGGGCGGTTTTGACTTCTGAAAGCTCCCTCCTCTTTCGGCGGGCGAGCAGCACTTGAAGGGGGATAGCGGCTTCATCCGGTCGGGCGATGGCCCGCGCGAGGGGTATGCCCCGTTGAACAGGCCATCCTGCCGAGGCGCCCGGTCAGCCACCCCGGTTCGCACCTGGCTTCTTGGGCATCGCGCGTCCGGCTGTTTTCAAGCGAGAGGATGTAGACCCACTGGCTACTGTCCGGTTTGTGTCGGTTATCGCAGGTCCCGTCTACTTGGCGGAAGGGGTGTTCGGCCTCGGGCGCGCATGATGGCTTCAGATCCTGTTCCGCGGGCAACCCGGCCTCCCCAGGTGGTGATATTCTGTCAGAGAGAGATACTGGGCAGGTGAAAAGAGGTAAGGGGTTTGGTTGGGGGTTGATGATCGTGTGTGCCATCTCTTCGCATCTCAGTTGGAGGACTTCCTTCCTCGGGACGCGAGGAACAGCGCAGCAACCACTATGACCGCGATGACCGCAACGGCAATGATCACCAGTACGAGGAGATTTGTCGAGGCGCCCTCCGATCTCACATCGACAAACGCGTCGGATGTGAATGTCGGGTCATATACGATCAGGTCGCCGCCAGGGAACACTATGCCCCCTAGTGCGACGAAGCCCGCGAAGTTCATGAAGTGCCCCGCGACGCTCTCAGATGAAGAGACTTTGTACGCCGACATTACTTGGGCCATCACGGGTTCCGACTCGCCGTCGACCGTCACGTCGCCAGCCCATGTCAGGGCCCCGATGTCTGTCCAGTCCGTTCCAAAGGTCAGGCGGGTCTCGATGCGCTCGGCGATCGGCAGCCTCTCGGTCGTGTCGTTGACCTCGAGCAAATCTCCCTCGGTGGACTCGCAGTTCATGACGCCGACGGCGTTCATGTGAGCGAGCATCAAAGCATTCATCCACGCATTCGGGAAGCCGTTCATCATGACCGCCTGGAACTCCGTCATCAGCACGGGGTTCGTGTTGGCGGGGTCGTAGTCCCAGCCTTCGATCCGCTGGTCCCACTTGACCTCGTAGTCCATCAGCATGCCCGAGGCAGTCATGGTCTCCAGCCTCTCTGACTTCATGTATGTCCATCCCGAGAGATTGCCTGCCTTGACGGACATGCGCCACTGGGGCATGTTCATGTCGTCGACTTCTTCTAGGGAAGCTTCGAGTCTGAACGTCAGTTCAAACGCGTTGAGCTTGTTGTCCCCGACGTTTGTCTCTGCGCCGGCGTCCAGCTGACTGTAGGCCTCGTCTGCGGCCGTGAGCTTGAATGTCCATGTTCTCATCCCATCGTCGTCATCCTCGACGACGTCGGTTGCGTCCCACGATGTTCTGAGGTCGACCTTCTTCAGCAGGGGTTCGGTGGACACGTAAGTCGTGTACTCCTCGTTCCGTGCGTCGAAGAGCCTGTAATACGGGAGGATGCCGTCGTCGTTGACGTCGTCGAACTCCAACAGGCTGTCAAGCTTCACAGCGTAGGTTGTGTAGATCTTGATGGTCTCGTTCTCGGAGAGTGTCTTTCCCTCCGTGTCGCACACCTCTGCGAATCCCAGGTACCTCGCCTTCGTAGCGACGAAGTAAACGTTGTTCTCGGTGTCGTTGGTGCCCCAGACTATGCCAAATACGGCGTCAGTGCCGAAGCGCACGAAGAAGTGGTCTCCGCCCCCGAACATGTCGGTCTCGCCTGTCTCTGTCGTTATTCTGTCGCTCACGTCGACGGTCTCCGCGGATGCCGATGCCGGTATGACTAGCGCGCTCAGCATCAGTGCGAACACCACGATGAGTGAGGAGAATATCTTAGCCCCGATCCAATTCATCTTGTTCAATCCCTCCAAGTCTGATTCTATTCGTTTATGCTATGCGTTCATGTCATGTATGCGAGTATCTCAACATCATTGACAGTTCGATGCAGGATTAGATGCAAATCTGATTGGCGGCCCTGCGACTCCGTCGCGCAGCATGTCTGTGGCTTGACAGCTGCGAGATTCCCGGGTCGGCTGCTCAGTCCGAATGGGACAAGACGAGTGAGGTCCGATTGTCGTCCGATCTCTTCGATTCAAGGAACGGCGCGTAGGACGGACCCCTGAAGAATGGCGTAGTGGCGTGGTCAGACGGTTTCGCGTGAGCCTTCGGCCCTGGCCTGTGCGAGATTGGAATGACCCGTGACGTGCCCCTCGATGGAACTCATGTATAGGGCAGACGTAGGACAGTCGTTGGGGTGGATGCGTGCCTGAATGGCGGGAAGGAATGAGACCTCGAACGCCGGACGATACGGCCCGACAGTTCGATCCACCGGGCGCACGAAGCCGGGGACGTCATGTTGGACGAGGACGGAGAGCCCATGCGCATACTGGCGGCTGCACGCGACATGTCCAAGAGCGAGGCGTTGGAGGGCTAGTTGAGCAAGACCCTCGGCAAGATTGAATCGCGCAGAGCTGGAACCGGAGAGCGCTGATGCAATTTGCACCAAATCTGGAACTGATTTATCGAGGATTTTGAAATAATGCCATAGGGTTCGCGGCGAATTGATGAACCGTGGCAGTCTTGCGAACCGAGTCTGGAGGTCAACGAGACACTACTAGCTCCCCTGGCCGTGGTCGCTATTCCGGTGGCAGCACCGCTACCGAGAACTCGAGGACACCTGGGGACGCTATCTCCCCCATGAACGGGTCCCAGGTGTACCTGGACATGATAGCCCACGACATCGGGAACATGATCAACCCCTTGACCTACTATCTCGAGAAGATGGACAAGAGCGGGACGCTCGACCCTAGCAACAGCGACTCCCTGGCGAAGGCACTAGCGGTGTCTAAGGCGGCGAAGGACCTGGTGGATAACGTCCGCAAGCTGTCCGAGGCCGAAGCCTCTCAGGATGTGGAGATGAGCCAGTACGACCTCCGGGACGTCCTAGTGAAGTGCATCGCCGCCCTGAAGAGGGAGTTTCCATCCAAGGACATAATCATCAGCCTCGATTGCCCCGAGGGGGAGTGTCTCATCCAGGCGGACGGGTTCGTGCGCGATTTGTTCATGAACCTGCTGAGCAACGCGGTCAAGTACAATCCTGGGCCGACGGCAGAGGTGGAAGTGTCCATACAGCAGGGAGCTGGCGTGTGGACCGTGGCGGTGGCGGACCACGGGATCGGGATACCCGACGACCGGAAGAGCAACGTGTTCTCTAGGTTCGCCAAGAGGCCAGAGGGCGTCGCGGGGACCGGGATGGGCCTCTCAATCGTGAGCCTCCTGGTTGACAGGTATTCCGGGGTCATAGGCGTCACCGACAGGATTGCTGGAAACCATTCGGAGGGGGCGTGCTTCGAGGTCTCCCTCCCGAAGGCGAACGGGCACGCGAACGGGGCAAGAGTCTTAGGCTCCAGCTACACCTCGACGGGCCGTGTGTGAGAACGCCTGAAAGTGATATTGGGCCCGTGCGCCTCAACGGGGAGCCATGGCAGGCGAGCACCAGACGGACGCACCCGTCCTGAGGAAGACCGACGACTTCGACGCGGTCAGGTTCCCGTGTGGATGCAGGCCACTGTAAACGATAGCTCTACGCGGAAGGCGTTGGAGGACGGGTTGCGCAAGGCTCTCGACGAGACCGGATCGCGAGAGTGGGAGCCGGAGAGCGCCGATGGGATTTGCACCAAATCTTCAACTGAATTGCCGAGGATATTGAGATAACGCCATACGGCTCGCGGCGTATTAGTGGACTGTGGTAATCTGGCAAACCGAGACCGGTGGTCAAAGAGATGCGCCTGGCCGACCTAGCCGTTGTCGCCATTCTGGCAGCGGCAGGATATTGGGCGATGCTCAAGCAGGCGACAACGGCCTGCCGCTCGATCATGTTCATTGCTGGAGCCACGCGGGATGGCGGGACATCGACGCGGGTTGGAGTGGTCACGGCTGATGTCAGTCCAAGGGAGAAATAGGAGGGATTTGAAGTGGGAGTGACAGTGGAATGGTCTCATATCGGCATTGGTGCGGTGGTCGCGTTCTTGATAGGCTGGCTCATATTCGGCCTACTCGGTGCGATTGTACTAGCCATCATAGTACTGCTGCTGATGGGCGTAATAAAAATCAGGTAGAATGATAGGAAGACGGAGGTGACATGAAATGGCAAAGAAGAGCAGAGGCGGGAGAATGACCGCTGCCAAGAGTCGTGCGGCGAAGAGCCCAGGTGGACGCGGGCCAGTCAAGGGGCGCACGACCGGCAAGAAGATCATGAGGACATGAGAGGTGATTGAAACATGGCGACGCTTGAGGAGGCCCTTATCTTCTTCTTGGTAGGGTTGATCATATCGACGATCATCATCTACGTGGTCACGAAGTTGTTCGGGGAGAAAGAAGGGGTAGGGACAGCCATATTGGCAGCCCTGATTGGGGCTGTCATATACGCACTGGCATACTACTTCCTTGGAGAAGGGCTCCTGGCAGCATTGATTGCCGGATTCGTGTGGTTGCTTGCACTGGGGGGTCTTTACAACATGGGGTGGTGGAAGGCACTCGGCGTGGCAATCATAGTTTGGGTCGTGGCCTTCATTGTGGGCTTGATACTACCTACGGTAGTCGGCCCGTTGTGAAGCGAGGCGCATCGAACCCAGACGAAAACCTTTGTGCGAGGAGGCCTCGTGCCTCCCCCAAATCACTTTCTTTCTCCTTCTCTGTAATGTCTCCAGCCGACGATTAGCCTCCGTTGGGACATCCATCAGGCAATTATGAACAATACGACGGTTGACGCAATCACGGAGATTGCCAAGGATGCATCGACCCTACGGCCAGTGGCAGGGATAACGACTACGAGGCAGGCGATTAGCCACAACGGCGCCAAGAAGAGTGAATCTCAGGAAGATCTCGCAGACGCGTTCATAGGACTCAGTGCCTTCAAGCCCTCTCCGGACCCTCCTTCTCTGATCGCATGTCTGTTGTTGAGTCGGCAGACGCTGAATCCTTCGTGTGTCGTGTTCCCTTAGCATCTACTGATCGAATTGTCCGCTCATCATCGTAAGTCCGGGTGTCTCGGATTCTCGGTCCACAATGTCCGATATCCCCGCAATCCGCAGCTCGAGTGACACTGCATCTTCTGCGGCACTTCAGTGCTAGACGACGTGCCTATGTACCGCTGTCGAAGGGTGGGGAAGGCCGCCCTGGCTGGGAGAAGGTTATTATGATGCGCGACCATACCATCCAATACATGACACCGTTCGATCTGACGGACTTGATCTTCGGTGGTTTCATCAGCCTTCTGCTCTACATCAACGCGGCTATCATCATAATCATCATCGTGTTCATCAAGCCGCGGAAGGTCACTTCGATATATCTCTGGTTTGCCGCCATCCTGCTGCTGCCCCTCATCGTGGTGACAGTCTTCTACGTCCTCTTCGGGCGCGATTACCACAGGCAGAAGGTGTTCAAGGGCAAGGTGGCGACGGATGCCACTGTGGTCAAGCTCCTGCGCGAACAGAGGAAGAATCTTGTCCTAGCCTCTGAGACCTACAAGGAAAGCCTCGTCGAACACGTGGAACTGGCGCGCATGCTGATGAAGACGAACAGCAGCCTCGTCACGATGGACAATGAGGTGCGCTACATCAACGACGGCGAGGAGTTCTTCGATGCGTTGTTCGAAGAGGTCTCCAAGGCGAAACGCTTCATCCACATGGAGATGTACATCATCCGCAACGACGACCTCGGCAGGAAGCTGGTGCACGAGCTGGCGGTCAAGGCCAAGGATGGGGTGGAGGTCAAGGTCCTCTATGATGCGGTGGGATCCCGCAAGCTGCCGCGGAAGTTCTTCAAGGAGCTGAAGACTGCGGGGGGCGAGACGGCCGAGTACTTCCCTTCCTTGATCAAGAGGGTCAACACCCGTCTCAACAACCGCAATCACCGCAAGTTGTACGTCATCGACGGCGTGACCGGCATCTGCAGTGGATTCAACGTCGGCATCGAATACCTCGGTCGAGGGCCGTTCGGCCGCTGGCGGGACGACGCTGTCATCATGAGGGGCGGTGCAGCCATCTCGCTCGAAGCGCGCTTCATCCAGGACTGGAACTTTGCGTCGAAGAACAAGATTCTGATAACCCCCTATCTGCCGGAGTCGGACGGCCCCGGCAAGTGCGCGGTTCAGATTGTTTCGGGGGGGCCGGATACGGAACACAGCCCGATCAAGCTCCACTATGTGAAGATGATATCCTCGGCCAAGAAGAGAATATTCATCCAGACGCCCTACTTCGTCCCTGAGGAGTCCCTCCTCGCCGCCCTGGAGATGGCTGCGCATTCGGGGGTCGAGGTCCGCCTCATGATCCCCTGCAAGCCCGACCATCCGTTCGTGTTCTGGGCATCCACATTCAATGCGGCGTATCTGCTGAAGTCAGGAGTGCTCGTGTACAAGTTCAATCCTGGCTTCATACACGCCAAGATATGCGTCATCGATGACCAAGTGGCAAGTGTGGGCAGCGCGAACTTCGACATGCGCAGCTTCGAGCTGAATTTCGAGACCAATGCCGTCATCTACGACGCCCAAGTGGCCAGGACCATCGGGGAGAAGTTCCTCGAGGACGTTGCCAAGAACTGCGAGCAGATGACCCTGGAGCAGTACTCAACCCGTGGCATCTTGGTCAAGTTCAAGGAGGCGATTTCGCGCCTCTATACCCCCATAGCCTGATCACTTCGGTTCGCCCGTCTGTCTCTGATTCTGCAACCGACGGATGCGGTGCATCAACCTTGGGGCGTTCTGCTGGTAGTTGATGGCCATTGCAGGGAAGAAATAACGACAGTGCTTGGTCATCACCACCATGCCGGCGGCGATCTTCCTCAGCGCGCCCTTCTCGAGGCCGACCACCACATTCCTGCGTGAGACAACTGCATGGAGGAATCCTTCCAGAGTGCCTTCGGGCGCGCATGTCACCACCATGCCGACTTGTGAGAGTATGTGGCTGTCCGTGCCTCCGGTGAATGACATGTTCATCTTCTCTGCGAGATTCATGGATTTGACGTTCAGTGAGTGGACCATGCCCCCGCAGATCACCTCAAGGCCGTCGAAGCGTTTGATGATCTCGGGCGGGAGGTACTCGCCTTCTATGCACTTCTGCAGCCCTTTGTTGAAGAGTAGGTAGCCATAGGGGTGGGATGCGATGGTGACACAGCTGTAGTTTTCGGCACGGTCGATGATCTCCTGCGTGCGGAGCTTGATGGCCAGCCAAGGGCTTCCCTGCCGGTTCGGCTCGATGTGTCGGTGGAAGAAGTCCTCCAGGTCCCCAGGTGAATAGAAGTAGATGAGGATGTGTGGTCCGTCGAAGGCGCTCACCTCCAGGCCTGGGACAATCAGCACGTCGCCTCTCTCATGAAAGGCGTGCAACGAGCCGGAAATCACGTTGTGGTCTGTGATTGCCAGGCCGAACCCGTTGCTCCTGGCCTTTGCGAGCGCCTGGTGCGTCGTGGACCTCCCGTCCGAGTGGTTCGTGTGGATGTGCATGTCGACGGCCGTGAGTCCTTCATTCCGCAAACTGGCCAGGTCTGGGACCTCGAATCGCACCTTCTGACTGGAGTCTTCGGAATGCGGCATTTCAGCCAGCATGAGATAGCGTTGCCAGGGGTTTAAGAATGTATGCTCGCACGCGTCGCTCGTCGACGTCTTTGCCACCTATCTCCTGTCATCCAGGGTCCCGTGAGGGTCAAGTCTGCAGTCAGAGAGTTGCGAGAATAGTGATTCAATCTCGGCATGATTGACACGATTCTC
>CAZXWO010000029.1:15932-18847 GCA_964644565.1 uncultured Thermoplasmata archaeon
AGTCAGAGAGTTGCGAGAATAGTGATTCAATCTCGGCATGATTGACACGATTCTCCTTGCCGCGGGCCATGTCTCCAGATTGCATCGGGATGACCCTTCCAGCTATGGAGTTTCGCTCAAGCATGGGAGGCCCCAGAAGAGAGGAGCCCGAGGATCCTGATGTCGGCACATTCGCCAATCTCAGTGGAGCCGTCATGGCTGGTAGCCAATCTGACTCCCGCAGAGGCTAGGACGACTTCCTTCGCCGCGGCGCGGTGTTAGGGGGGGCGGGCTCCGACCCCCCTCTCGTCTGCCCTTGTTCAGTCGCGACCTCTCCGGTCGCCCTGGGACTGCAATGCAGGAACGCGGAGACGGCTTATTGCACCTTTGCTTCGTCGGACTCCTTCATCTCGGAGAGGGTCCTGTTGAGGTTCACCACGTCGCCCACTTTGAGTATGCGGGAGACCGGCAGGCTGATCCTTATTCCACCCATGAAGGGCTTCTTCAGATTGAGAAGGCGAGCCGAATCGTCCGTGAGGTCCACGAGAACATGCGTCACCTTCCACGAATCCGAATCCAACTCCGTTCCGTCCACCTTTCCAATCGTTGTTGCGTCCGACGTTATCACGGGTAGGCCTACCAGATTCCTTGCGTGTACCATTTTATCACTCAGCCCCTCAAGCGGTCTCTAGCACCATGTAATTACGCCAGGATTGCGCGCACATACACCCTACATACGTCCGGATGTGGTATGGATTTCATACGTGCGAGCTCATCGACGGGGCATTCGGTGCAGCTCAGAAGCACCTACCCAGATACCAATAAACACCTTCTCCCTGAAGGGCAAGCCCCTCAGGGTTCTTCTACTGTTGCCATCGGGCGGGACGTAAAGTCTTGAACGGAAAACTCCGTTTACGTTGCTGAGTATGAACCAGGTGAAGGACGTGAACCCCTTGGAAAGACGCATGTTTGAGCGTGAAACAGGCACTATCTGGGCACATTGTGAGTGAGCTGCGTCTATTCGTCCGTTCTCGCCCATCTGCTTGTGAAAGCGGCTTCTCCACCCCTATGGCCTTTTCTCACGGCTACAGGGGTTCTGACCTAGTACCACCAAGTGCTGAGCCACCAGAAGACTATCAGCAACGAGAAGAATACCGCCAACAGGGGTAAGAGTACGACTAGGTTGAAGTGGCTGAGTTCAATCTCCACTTCCTCGCCGCATTTCCCGCACACCGAATTGCCTTTGGGAACGAAGGCCTTACAGAATGGGCATCTCGGCATTCCTACCGTCCAAGAATCGCTCTCGATGGTCTAAGGGCTTCTCTCCACCCCGACGGTCTCTTGTCCCCGAGGGCGGAAGTGGGAACATGTTTCACACGCATCTTTGGCCTTCCGTCAGGGAACTACGAGAACTCAATGTGACTGAACTCTGCTAGAACCTCGCCCGATCGTTCGTGTGTGATTATTACGGAGAACTCGATGTCGCGCGGAAGGGGCACTCTGAACAAAAAGGAGAAGTAATCTTCGACATCCAACGCCTGATTTGGCTGCATGTCCCATGCTAGGAGCGTGACATTCCACGCTCCAAGGGACATCTCATCACAGTCAGCGATTTCATATGGGGAGCCAGAAAAGTCAGCGTCTTCAATGACAGACCACGACGCATTTGAGGTTCCGTCGCTGAGCGTCACTGTAACATCCTCCCACTGGGTTTGCGCCTCAGATGCCGTGCAAACCGCACCAAACCCATTCCAGATTTCCGCTGTTGAGAATGTGTATATCGGGTGTCCGTAGTACTGGGCTTCAGGAGGAGGCTCGACAACCAAGAAGGCGATTGCAGAGGTGACAATAATTGCGGCTACAATTGCCGCGCCAGCAGCGACCCACCGTGGATTCCTGCCTCTAATGCCTTCCGTCGGTTGTTCATTCGGCCCATCAAGGCGTTCTGACATCCACTTCCTACTGCCCGAATCGCCTTCAACGGCTTAAGGGCTTCTCTCCGCCCCTATGGCCTTTTCTGAGTATCTCCGAGTCTATCCCACGAAGGAGGTTTCGCAGACATCAGTTCCTGTTGGCTCGTAGGTTATGGTTACAGTGTATGACATCCCAGCGGCAAAGGCTTGGTCTGGTCCAGGTATCAGCGTGAAGAAGTCCATTTGGTCGACGCAACCATTGCCCACCAGGTCCGTGATGTTGCAGGATACACTCAACGAACCCAGAGCCTTGGGGCCATCGGTGTAGTTGCATGTTATGCCCTTGTCCAGTCTGCTAGACAGTGGCGTCCAGCTGACAGTGATGTTCGACGGGTCACGTAGCTGGATTGTGAAATCGTCCCATGGCGTGGACTTGCTGATACTGATCAGGAATCCCTCACCATGAATCAAGGTGGAAGGGGTCAAGAGGACTTCCGGCGAACGCTGAGCCAGATTGGCGGCGTAAATTAGACCTGAGGCAACGAGGACAGCTGTGATGACAATCGCTATCAGTATTGGCTTCCTGCTCTTGAGAGGTCGTGGATCGTAACTCATGAGTCAGTTCCTTTGCTCATATAGCCCGTCCGCCCCTATAGCCTTTCCTCGCGCGTGCCTGGGGGTACGCGCCAGCGCAGGTTATGGTGTGCGCGTACGCGGGTGCATGAAGATGGCGGTAAACGGCCTGGCCATATCGTCAGACGAGATTATCAGACGGCCTTCTCCGAGGCAGGGCTAAGGCTCATTCGTCGTCGGCTTGAGCCTGCAATCGCGCCGATTACTGGTGTGTAAGCCTAGTCCTTTGTATGCAGGAGGGGTGCCACCACTAGGATTTTCCTTTGAGAGTGAGCGAGGTCTTCACAGAACCTACTACAAAGAACGGGGTTAGGTGGGGAACATAAACGGCCTTTCTGTTCGCCACTCCTTATATAGTTTAAGTGCCAGGTGAAGGACATAAGCCCCTTT
>CAZXWO010000030.1:0-16884 GCA_964644565.1 uncultured Thermoplasmata archaeon
GCGAGGTTCTGGATCGAGTAGTCGTCGGTCAGGAGCTGGTAGCCGAGGTCCATGGCCAGCGCGAGTATCTCCTTGTCGGTGTCGGAGAGCCTGGTCGAGTCGCCCGTAGTCCTCGCCTCCGCCTCGACCCTCGCCAAGGATCGCTTCGACGGGGACGACACCCGGACCCTCGTCGCGAGGAGGAGCTCCAGCCTCTGGGCCATGCCCTCCCTCTCGAGCTCCCTGACCACCCCGGGCGAGATGACGAGCTCGTACCCCGCGGGGAGGTCCTTGCCGTAGTAGAGGACGGATGTGTCGAGCACGAACCCTTTCATGTTGTGACCTCACTCGATCTCGACGGCCCCCGCGGCCTCCTCGTCGGCAAGGGCCTCGACGTCGACCTTCGCCTCCTCCTCCAGGGCGGACTCGGGCCGGCTGTAGGTCGAGGGCTTCTTGGGCGCGACGGTGCAGCATAGCCCGGGGAGCGTGGAGATGTCGTACGTGCCGATGTCCTTCGCGACCCTCTCGATCTCCACCTTGTCCAGGCCTATGAGCGGCCTCAGGACGGGGAGCGAGGTCGCCCTCTCCTCGACGAGTATGTTGGCCAGGGTCTGCGACGCTACCTGGCCCATCGACTCCCCGGTCACGATGGCCCCGGCGCCGTACCTCCGCGCCAGCCTCTCCGCGACCCTGAACATCGTCCTCCTGCAGAGGACGCACTGCATGTTCGTCCTGCAGCTCCTGGCGACCTCCGCCTGGGACCGGCCGTGCGGGACCAGGACCTTCCCCAGCCTCCGCCCCGAGGCCAGCTCGAGCTGGGCCATCAGCCTCCTGGCCTTCTCGACCTCGGCGTCGCTGGTGAAAGGCCTGTTGTCGAAGTGGACGAGGACGAGGTCCATGCCCTGCCTCGCCATCATGTACGCGGCGACGGGGGAGTCTATCCCCCCTGAGAGGAGCACTATGCCCTTCAACGGGTCACCCCCGCACCTTGCGCAGGGGCGGCGCACCGGCGCCGCAGGTCGCGCACTTGGGGTCCCTCTTGACCTTGATCTTCTGGATGTCGTGGCTCCAGACGTCCATCACCATCAGCTCGGGCGTGTGGTCCTTGCCCATCATTATCTTGAAGGCCTCCGTCACCTGGACGGAGGCGACCATGCCCGGGAGGGTGTTGGCGATACCGACGGTGTTGCACGTGGGCAGCATCCCCTGCCTGGGCGGCCTCGGGAAGACGCACCTGAGGCACGGGCCCCCTTTGGACACTACCATGGCCATCCCGCTCACGCCGACCGCCCCCCCGTAGACCCACGGGACCCCGGCCCTGACGCATGCGTCGTTGACCACGTACCTGGTCTCCATGTTGTCCGTGGCGTCGATGACGACCGTCGCGTCCCCGACGAACGCGTCGACGTTCGAGGGGGAGACCTCCCCGGCGACGCCCTTCACGGCCACCTCGGAGTTGATCCTGCGCAGCCTCTCCTGCGCGGCGTCGGCCTTCGCCCGGCCGACGTCGTCCTCCAGGAAGAGCGTCTGCCTCTGGAGGTTGGTGAGCTCGACCAGGTCCCGGTCGACTACCGTGACGCTTCCGACCCCCGCCCTCACGAGGAGGGAGAGGGAGTGCGTTCCGAGCGCCCCGCAGCCTATGACGACGGCCCTGGCCATCGCCAGCTTCTCCTGTCCCTGGGGACCTATCTCGGGCAGTAGGACCTGCCGCGAGTACCTGCTCTCCGTCAACGCCGTTGGGATGGCCATGGCGGTATTAAATGGCTTTCCGGGGACGGCTCACCTGAACCTGTAGTCCATCGTGAAGCGGTCCCTGAACTCCCTGACGCGCTTCGTGACCCGCTTCCCCTCCGCTGCGTCGACGAACATGTCCGCCAGCTCTGGCAGGTCCTTCTCCTTGACCCCGAGCCTCGTGATCTCGGAGGTGCCGAGCCTGCCGACGGAGTCGGTGATGAGGTTGCTCTTCTCGAGCCTGATGGACATCTCGTTCATGTCGAGGCCGTACCTGGCCTTCACCTCTGCCTGGTCTATGTGCAGCTGGTGCGACCCGGAGTAGCCGAGGTCCCGGTACATTACAGGGAAGCCCCTCTCGTCGAGCTCCCTCCCCAGCCTCTTGGAGCTCCTTATGACCTGCTTCGCGTACGCCGGACCGAACCTCCTCATCTCGAGCATCGCCTGGCCGAGGGCGGCGACCCTGTTCCAGTGGACGTTGTCGACGAACCTCCACGTGAGGTTCCTGCGGACCTCCGCGTCGGTCGACTTGGAGTCGGTAAGTATGATGCCCCCCTGGGGGCCGAACAGGCTCTTGTGCGTCGAGCCGTACAGGACGTCCGCGCCCTCCTTCAGGGGCCTCTGGAACTCCCCGCCGGCTATCAGGCCCATGACGTGCGAGCCGTCGTAGACGAGCCTGGAACCGGCCTCCCGGCACGCGTCCCTCACGGGGGCCATGTCGTAGGGGAAGAGTATGAACGAGGCGCCGAGGATGACCAGCCCTGGTCTCTTCTTCCTTATCAGCGCGGCCGTCTTCTCCGCGTCTATGTTCTGCCTCGACTGGTCGAAAGGCAGCGTCCCTGCCTTGAGGCCGAGTATGTCGGGGATGTACGGCTGCGCGTAGCCGTCGTACCCGCCGTTCTCTACCGGTATCGCGTAGAGCGAGCCGCCCCTCTTGACGGTGGAGCCTATGACGATCATCGCGGCTACGTGCCCGCCCATGGGCTGGACGCAGGAGTACTTCGAGCCGTAGACCTCGCACGCGGCCCTCTCGCAGGACCGCTCGACCTCCGTCGTGAGCCTCGTACCCCTGTAGGCGTTCTCGACATACATCCCGCCGGACTCCGCCTCTATGGGGAGGGTGTACCTGTGCCCGAAGTCGGACGACAGGAGGGCCCTCAGCTGCGGGCTCGCCATGTTCTCGGAGGGGAGCAGGTTCACCGACTCCTCCAGCCTCCAGCGCTCCTGCTGCCTCATCATGTCCAGAAAGTGGCTGCTCTTCATGCGGTCCCTGCTCCTCTTGAAGGGCGGTCCGTGCCGACTGCCTCAGTTGTAGAGGTTGAACTTGTTGTCGGTCCCGGAGAAGGGAGTGAACTCCTGCTCCTCCTCATCAAGGTCGTCCTCCATGACGACGTTGACCAGCACGTTCACGATCTCACGCAGCTCCCTCAGGTCCTCCCTGAGCTTCGTTATCTCCGCAATGAGCTCCTTCTCACCTTGGGTCAGACGTGCCCCCCCTTCCTGATCGACTCAATCAGCGTGCCCGGATTTAGGCCTTTGCCCTGACATGTCGTAGTCCCTGTAGTCGTCGGCCAGCTTGCGCGTCTCCTTGCGCTCGCAGCGCTTGCACCACAGGTCCCTGCCCTTCCTGTCGAGGGGCGACCTGCACACGGTGCACAGCGCCCTGATCACCCCGAAGTGCGGTCCCGTCGTCGACAGCTGCACGGACGGGTCCGCCTGTATGACCTGCGCCCGTATGAGGTCCCCCGCCCTGAGCAGGTCCCCCGCGTCCTCGACGTACGAGGACGCGATCTTCGACACGTGGACGGACGCGAGCGTCTCACTCGAGACGGGCCTCGTCCTGCCCTCCTGCGCCACCACGGAGCATATCGCCATGGCGGGCCGGGTGTCAGTGACCTCGGCTATGACGGTGTCCCCTTCCATGAGGACGACCGGCGGGTTGTCCAATATGACCTTTGCAGTCTTCTCCCTAGCGTCGAGGTCGAGCTCTCCGACGGCACTCGCGTATACCTTGCCCTCGGACTCGTATGTGCCCTCTCCCGACATGTACTCTTCAGCGATGGCCACCTCGTCTCCAGGCAGCACCCTTCGGCCGGTTCTTGCCAGACCAATCACCTATCTCTCAAGCCTTAACAGAACGACTGAAATCGTCTCATTAGCCTTTCTGTGGAACTCGAACGCATATGGAATCTCGAATTTATACCTTTTTATAGCACCCGACCTGCCCCCGAGGGCGCCGACCATGCCCCCGACGAACTCCTGGGTGCCGTCGTTGTGCAGGGAATAGGTCACCGGGGCGAGGGAAAGGGCCTTCTCTATGAACGCCCGGTCGGCATGGCGCGTCTGCGCCCCGAAGGGGGGGTTCATGAGGACGGTGTCGAAGGGCCCGGCGAGGGAGGAGACGTCCCCCTCGACCAACTCCACGGCGACGCCGAGGGAGGAGGCGTTCTCCCCCGCGACCCTGACGGCCCCGGGGTCGAGGTCGATGCCGACCGCCCGGTCCGCGCCCATCAGCTTAGCGCCTATGCAGAACACGCCGTTCCCGCAGCCCAGGTCCGCGACGGACCTGCCGTGGATGTCCCCCGCGGAGAAGGCCTCCCACAGGATGTCCGCCGCGACGGCCGCCGGGGTCTCGTACTGTTCGAGTCTGGCCGAGCGGCTCTCGAGGGGCCTGAGCTTCTGCAGGGCGATCTCGAGCCTCTTCCTCCTCATCTGCGTCTGGGGCAAGGCGGTCACTCACCGGGCCGGCCCTACTTGGCCTCGTCTATCATCTTCCAGCGCCTGAGCTTGTTGACCTCGGAGACGTCCCTGCCGTGGACGTCCCTCTCGACGTCGGAGAGGTACTCTATCGCCATCAGGAGGCTGTCCTTGGTCGGCTTGCCTATGTTGACCTTGGCCCGGCCGAACTCGCGCTCGACGAGCTCCATGGCCCTCGCGGTATCGCCGTACTGCTCGCAGAAGTCGCTGACGATCTCGTCGACGGCCTGGGCGAGGGAGCCGCCCTCGAACAGCGGCTTCTTCTCGACGAAGTCGCCGGAGATCATCATGTCGCCGATCATGCGGAATATCTCCTCCACGTTCTCGCTGGTCTTGGCGCTGCACATGACGACCGGCATCTCCGCCTTCCGGCCTATCTCGACGAGGTGCTTCGCGGCCGGGCAGTCCCTGCCCGCCACGTCCACCTTGTTGCCGACGAAGACGATCGGGACGGTCCCGAGTATGTCCAGGACGTCGGACAGCCAGAAGTCCTCTATCGCCTTGACGGTCTCGGGCCTGGAAAGGTCGCCCACGAGCAGGATGCCGTGGGACCCGCTCATGCCCTGGGCGCGCATCTTCTTGTAGTCCTTCTGGCCGAGGATGTCCCACACCATGAGGGTGAGGTAGACGGTCTTGTCCGGGAACTTGTACTCTACGTCCCTCTTGCTGACCTTGGTCCCTATGGTCTGGACGTACTTGTCCTCGAACACGTCGATGACGAACCTCCTGATCAGGGAGGTCTTGCCGACGCCGGAGTCCCCGACGAGGCCTATCTTCTTGATGTACCTCTTGGATTGGATTATGCTCAGACGACCACCAGCGGGAGTAAACAGATGCGGCGGAGGGTCTTACCCGCCCATCGTGCTAGGTGCGATGATTCCCGGCGTACATAATATTTTCCGACTCGGAGATAAAAGGGGCGGTGCGGAGAGCCGGCCGGATGAAAAAGGCTAATATCGGCTACCCGCATCACCAGAGGGAGCAGATGGACGAAGTCCCGTCCAAGGCCCACATCCCCTCGAAGAAGGCCCTGGAGAACTACGCCGGCGCCTACATCGGCGCGTACGCGAACGCGGTCGAACGCGAGAAGCCAGAGCACGTGCCGTCCCTCGCGCGCAACGCCCCGTACACCATCGAGGTCTGCCTTATGCCGAACCAGTCCTTCGTGATGCTCTTCGAGCGGGCCGACAGTCAGTCTGTGTCGGTTCACGAGAAGGACTGGAGCTACGTCGAGGGCGCGGTCGTGTCCGGGGTCTCCCACATGGTGACCGTGTACGCCCACGAGGGCCCGACCGTGGCCGACGCCATAGCCAAGGGGAAGAAGGACGCGGTCAGGGACATCCGGTCCCTTGAGGACTCCAGCATGGCCAAGGCCGTCGTGCAGCTGGAGAAGATACTCGACGAGCTACTGGGTCTCGAGAGGGGCAACAAGAACGTCCTCAAGGTGGCCGAGCTGCAGCTGGAGAAGCTGAAGCCGATGAAGGAGGCCATCCGGAACTCCGGCCCCGAGGTCGACATGCTCAGCATGATCGATGCGCTGAGGAACTACCCGACGGCCCCCGTCGAGGTCAACATCGACCAGAAGGAGAAGGAGCTCCTCGAGAACATGTGCCGGGAGCTCGGGGACCTCTCTGACGTCATCCGCAGGATAGAGGCCCAGGACCAGAGGCTGGAGGCACTGCAGCTGGAGGTCAACAAGGCCCTCTCCGAGTTCAGCAAGAGCCTGGACGACAAGGTCGGGAAGGGCCTCGCGGTCGTTCTCTCCTCCTCCGACCGCAAGATCGACAAGGGCCTGTCGGAGATGCAGGAGCGCCTGGCGAAGGTCCAGTCGGGCGAGATCCCGCGGGACATCGACTCGAGGCTCAGGGGCATCGAGGACGCCCTGGAGGAACTCGGGGACAGGCCGGACGTCTCCAAGGAGGTCGTCCTGGCCGTGGCGGACGTGCGCGAGAACATGGGCAGGCTGGGGCAGAGGGTCACCAGGATCGAGCAGTACCTGACGGAGCTGGCGAGGCCGAAGACCCCCCCGAGGCACTGACTACCTTTTCCAGACGCCCTTGATGCCGAAGCAGAGGGCGGCGTTACCGTAGTGCAGCACCGGGTTGGTCATCTCCGTCCTGGACACCACGGGGGACTTCAGTATGAGGCGCCTCAGCTCCTCGAGGGTCTGGAACTCCGGCACGGACGTCCTCCCGTTCCCTATCGCCGCGACCATGTGCGCGTCGGAGGACGCGACCCCGGGGAGGCCGAGCGTCTGCGCCAGGGCCTTGGCCCTCTCGTTGCTCCTCCTCCCGCACTTCGCGTTGAAGGCCTCGAGGGCGTCTGCGATGCCCATGTCCTCGGGCCGGAGGCCCCTCGACTCCGCGGGGTGGGGGACCACCGCGATGCCCCCCTGCGCCCGTATCGAGTCGACGGCAGCGGCCCAGTCCCTGGTCCGGACCGGCTCCTCCGCGAAGAGCGCCAGGAGGTCGCCCTTCGATGTCTTCAGTTCCGCCCCAGGCACGATGATGGGAGACCCTCCGGAGGCCGCCTTCGCGTCCCTGTACCCGTCCCAGCTGTCGTGGTCCGTGACGGCAATGGCCGCCAGGCCGAGCTGGCGCGCCCTCGCGACTATCCCCTCCGGGCTCGACATGGAGTCGGGGGACCGGAAGGAGTGGATGTGGAGGTCTACCTCGAGTCTCATCTTGCTCACGACGAAGAGCCGAGTAGCCGCTAATAAGCGTTGCCCGGGGCCTGCCCGCTCGCCAACTATTTCTCCGGGGAGCCCGATTGTCCCCCGATGGTCAGTTACTCCCATGTGGCCGAGGACGGGACGAGGTACCTGTTCAGGGAGCCCGCCCCGGGCGAGGCGAGGAAGTACATGAGGTTCATCAACTCGTTCGTGGACGAGCCGATGTCGGGCCTCCTGATAAACCGCAAGATCTCGCTCAAGGAGGAGGAGGCCTGGCTGGACTCCGTGGTCAGGGGCATCAGGTCCAGGAAGGTCGTCATGCTGTCCGTCGAGCGCGGGGGCAGGGTCCTGGGCAACTGCCACATCGAGAGGCTCCCCTGGAAGCACTCGCACAGGGCCGTCATAGGCATCGCAGTCTCGGCGGAGCTGAGGGGGGTCGGGGTGGGCGAGGCCCTCATGAGGAGGACCCTGGAGGTGGCCGCCAGGCGCCTCCGGGACATCGAGTCGGTGGACCTGTCCGCCTTCGACTACAACGGCCGCGCCCTCTCGCTGTACCGGAAGCTAGGTTTCGAGGAGTACGGGCGGATACCCCGCTCGGCGAGGGAGGGCGACACCTACTTCGACGAGGTGCTGATGCGGCTCGAACTGCCCCGCCATGACCGTCCCCGGAAAGGGTGACCGCGGGCCGCGGGCGGGGAGTCAGTAAGGCCGCGGACAGGCCTTGCGCGGCACCTGACCGACCGTCGGCGTGCCGCGGAAATCAGCATGTGTGCAAGGAAGTACTCTTCTGTAGCTGCGGTCACGGCTGGCTCGGTCTGGGGGTATTGTCTTAAATACGGACAAGTCATTTTTGGTACGGGGTAAGAGGGACCGAAGCATCCCCGGGTTTTCGTGCGTCTTTCTTCGCACCCCGGATTTGCGGAGGTCGACGTATAGACTAGGAGGAATGTTAGTTGGGAAGTTCTGAAAGCGAGAGCCAAGAGGAGATAGCGAAGCCCGCCTCTGCGCCAGCACGCCCGAGGAGCCGGATGCTGATCGCGGTGGTGATCGTGGTGGTCCTTATCGCCGCCGCGATCGCAGGGGCATGGGCCTTCGGACTGATAGGCGGGGACGATGACGAAGGGGAGAAGGTGCTCGTGATAGCCATGAGCTCGGACGTCCAGGCCATGGACCCCGCGAAGACCAGCGCGATGTATGGCCCGCCCGGGCTGATCTACGAGACCCTCATAACGCGTGACCTCAACGGCGACTACGCCGACGGGCTCGCGGTCGACTGGGAGCTCAACCGGGACGACCCGGACCACCCGTACTTCGAGATGGAGCTGAGGCAGGGGGTCACCTTCCACGACGGGACGCCATTCAACACGGCCGCCGTCAGGGACATCATCAACTACTACGCGCAGGATGACAGCTGGGTCCAGTACGAGTTCTGGGCGGTCTACGGCTGCGAGAACAAGACCGGCTGGCCGGACGCGGGCATCTGGTGCAAGGACGACTACAACATGGTTCTGAACCTGACCTGGGCGGACGTCGCCCTCGAGTTCAACCTGTCGCACCTGTACGGGTCGATGCTCTGGCCGAAGGCGCTCGAGGAGGACGGCATGGACGTCTACGGGACGGCGACGGGCCACGTCATCGGGACGGGCCCGTACATGCTGGACGAGTGGGTGCCGGGAGACCACATCACCCTCGTCAAGAACCCGAACTACACCTGGGGCTTCTCGTGGTACGAGAACAAGGGGCCCGCGAAGATTGACAAGATCATATACAGGATCATCGCGGACCAGAACACCAGGTTCGCCGGGTTCGAGAGCGGCGACATAGACGTTCTCCAGCAGGTGCCGCCCAGCAAGGTCGCGGAGTACGACGACGACGAGGGCGTGTCGGTCATAACGGAGCGCGGACAGGGCACGTACCATGTCGAGTTCAACTGCCAGAAGGACCCGTGGGACAACGCCGACCTCAGGAAGGCGTTCGGCTACGCGGTGAACAGGACGCAGATCCTGAACACCGTATGGCACGGCATCGGCGAGGAGGGCGTGAACTGCCTCGCGCCGTGGACGCCCGAGTCCCAGAACGTCCCGGCGGAGTACAACTACTCGTACGATGTCGAGAGGGCCCTGGAGCTGTTCGAGCTCGCGGGCTTCACGGACATAGACGATGACGGCTGGCTGGAGAACTCCACGGGCGAGCTCTCGCTCGACCTCTGGACGACGAACAAGGGCGAGGACATCCAGATGGGCGAGATCGTCCAGGCCCAGTTCGAGGCCATAGGGGTCCACGTTACGCTGACCCCCTACGCCGAGACGCAGCTCAGGGACGAGGCAGCCGAGGGCAACCAGGAGGCGATCCTGTTCTGGTACTCGTGGCCGAGGGCGGAGATCCTCGACTGGCACTTCGGGACCTGGGCCGCCGGAGGGTCCAACACCGGCTGGTACATGGACGAGGTGTTCGACAACTATGTGACCAACTGGACCTACGCGGAGACCGAGGAGGAGTTCTCGGACAACGCGACCGCCGCCCTGATAAGGTTGCAGGACCAGGGAGCCTGGTGCACTCTGATATATTGGCACCAGATCTTCGCGGTCCACGACTACGTGACCTTCCAGGGAGAGCCCGGCTGGGCCGTCAACCCGCTCGGTCAGGAGCAGGTCATCAACATAGTGGACGTCGACATCGATAAGTGACGTGGCGCTGTGTAACGCAAAACACTCAAAAACCCTTTAGCGCATTTCATATCGGACATGCATCGGCTGTGCGACGGGGCGGAGCGAAGGAAACGATGCGCACGATCGGACCCGGGCTCGTAGGGGGTGGGAGGGCTGGCTGACCTCATCTCGTACGTCATAAGGAAGATTCTCCTCGCCATCCCAGTAGTACTCCTGGCGACGTTCATCGTCTTCCTGATGCTCTACATGACGGGCGACCCGATCAACGTCCTGGCGCCCCCCCACGCGTCGGTGGAGCAGCTGGACGCGCTCAGGGAGAAGTACGGCCTTGACGAGCCGTTCATAGTCCAGTACGGATTGTTCCTCTGGCAGCTCCTGCACGGCGACATGGGGACGTCCGTCGGCTTCGTCTCGAGGGGCCTCGAGGTGGGGGACCTGATCGCCGAGAAGCTCCCCCGGACGCTGGAGCTCATGGCGATTGGGCTGGGCATTTCGTACTCCATCGGGATCCCGCTCGGCATATTCTCCTCCCTCAGGCACAACTCCCTGGGGGACAGGGGCGTAATGGTCTTCACACTCCTCGCGTATGCGATGCCCTCCTTCTGGCTCGGCATTCTGTTCATGTGGTTCTTCGCGGTCTACCTCGGTTGGTTCGACCTGAAGGGCACCACTGGGGGCTTCGAGAGCATCATCCTCCCAGCGATGACCCTCGGGGTGGGCAACGCTGCCCTGACGACCAGGATGATGCGGTCCAGCATGCTCGAGGTCATCCGTCAGGACTACATCACGCAGCTCCGCTCGCGGGGCCTGCCCGAGAGGGAGATAATCTACAAGCACGCCGTGAAGAACGCGATACTCCCGGTCATCACCGTCATAGGCCTGGACATAGGCTGGTTCGTCGCCGGGTCCGTGGTCGTCGAGACCGTGTTCGCCTGGCCCGGCATCGGTATGCTCATCACGACCTCGATCTCGAACGCGGACTTCCCAGTGGTCCGGGGCTGCATCCTCGTGCTCGCCCTCTTCGTCATCGCGGGCAACCTCATGGCTGACATCCTGTACGCATATGTTGACCCGAGGGTGAGGCTCGGATGATCCGGCCGAGGAAGGGGCTGAACGACCGGCTCCTGGGTTGGAAGGCGTCCGGGGGCGCCAGGCAGACCATGGCCGGCATCCTCGAGCGCGGCGGCAGGAACGTCATGGTGGTCCTGGGCTTCATCATCATACTCTTCATGATCCTCGTCGCCCTCCTCGCGCCGGTGCTGCCGATCGCGGACCCGAAGGAGATGTCGGACGACCTCTTCCTGCCGCCTTCGTCGGAGCACTGGTTCGGCACCGACGAGAACGGGAGGGACGTCTTCAGTAGGGTGCTTTGGGGGGCCAGGGTCTCCCTGATGGTCGCGACTTTCGCGGTCCTGATGTCCATGGTCATAGGCATAACCCTGGGCCTGACGGCGGGGTACTTCGGCGGGAAGGTCGACTACCTCATAACGGGGGCCATCGACCTGTTCTGGACCTTCCCGCCGTTCCTCCTGGCGCTCGCGTTCGCCGCCGCCCTCGGCGCGGGCCTGTTCAACGTCGTCCTGGCGATTTCCATCTCGTACTGGGCCGGGTTCGCGAGGCTGATGCGCGGGCAGGCGCTCTCCATGAGGGAGAGGCAGTTCGTCGAGGCGAGCAGGGCCCTGGGGGCGAAGAACTGGAGGATCATGTTCACCCACGTGCTCCCCAACTGCCTCGCGCCGCTGATCGTGTGGGCGTCCATCGGCGTCGCCGACGCCATAACCATCGAGAGCAGCCTGAGCTTCCTCGGGGTGGGCACGAAGCCCCCGACCCCCAGCTGGGGCTGGATGCTCCAGAGCGGGCTGCTGCACCTGGGCAGCGCGTGGTGGATTTCCACGTTCCCGGGGGTGGCGATGGTGTTCACCATACTCGGCTTCAACCTCCTGGGCGACGGCCTCAGGGACGTCATGGACCCGCGCATGAAGGGGCTGAGGAGATGAGCGACAAGAAGCCAGTCCTGGAGATCAAGGGCCTGAGGACCCAGTTCTTCCTCCGCGAGGGGACCGTCACGGCCCTCGACGGCATCGACCTCACCATATACGAGAACGAGAGCGTGGGCATCGTGGGCGAGACGGGGTGCGGGAAGAGCATGACCGCGTTCTCGATACTCAGGCTGGTCCCGCACCCGGGCAGGATAACTGCCGGGTCAATCAAGTTCAAGGGGAACGAGCTGACGACCATCGACATGGACAGGATGCGCTCGGTCCGCGGGACGAAGATATCGATGATATTCCAGGACGCGTCCACCGCCCTCGACCCGGTGTTCACCATAGGCGACCAGCTGGGCGAGGTGATATCGCTGCACCAGGGCATCTATGACCGCGCCGCCCTGGAGAAGAAGATCATCGAGGCGCTGATGCTGGTGCGCATAGCCGCCCCCGGGGACGTCATGAGGATGTATCCCCACGAGCTCAGCGGGGGGATGAAGCAGAGGGTCATGATCGCGCTGGCGCTCTCCTGCCATCCCTCGCTCCTCATCGCGGACGAGCCCACGACCGCCCTGGACGTGACCATCCAGGGGCAGATACTCAAGCTCCTCAAGGCCCTGGTCGCGACGACCGGGAGCTCGATGATGCTCATCACCCACAACCTCGGCATCGTGGCGGAGACGTGCGACAGGATATGCGTCATGTACGCGGGGAGGATCGTCGAGGACGCGGAGACGTTCGAACTGTTCGAGAACCCGAAGCACCCGTACACGGAGGGGCTCCTCTCCGCCTTCCCCAAGCTGGGGGAGAAGAAGCCGGAGCTCCCGGTCATAAGGGGGACCGTGCCAAACCTCATGATCCCGTTCGCGGGCTGCCCCTTCGTGGACAGGTGCGACAAGGCGATGGACGCCTGCTCAAAGAAGAGGCCGCCGAGGGTCGAGGTCTCCCCGGGGCACTTCGTCTCGTGCCACCTGTGGCCGGGGGGCGATGCCCGTGGCTGAGGACGTGGCGCCGGCCCCGGCGAAGTCGGAGCCGCTGATCAGGGTCAGGGGCCTCCAGAAGCTGTTCCCCGTCAAGAAGGGGGTCTTCGGGAGGGTCGTGGGCCACGTGCACGCCGTGGACGGCGTGGACCTCACGGTCAGCAGGGGCGAGACCCTCGGCCTGGTGGGCGAGAGCGGCTGCGGCAAGACGACCGTGGGGCGGGCGATCCTCAGGCTCGTGGAACCGAGCGCGGGCAGCGTGGTGTTCGCCGGCAGGGAGGTCACCACGCTCCAGCCGTCGGACCTCAGGGCCGTCAGGAAGAGGATGCAGATAGTGTTCCAGGACCCCTACTCGAGCCTGGACCCGAGGATGACCATAGAGCGTATCGTGGGCGAGGGGTTCGCCATCCACGGGCCCCCCAAGGGGTCCAAGGACCCGTCGGTCGCGAGGAGGGAGCGCATACACGAGCTGATCGAGTCCGTCGGCCTCTCTCACGACCACCTCTCGAGGCTCCCGCACGAGTTCAGCGGGGGGCAGAGGCAGAGGATCGCGATGGCGAGGGCGCTCGCCCTCGACCCCGACTTCGTGGTCCTAGACGAGCCGACCTCCGCCCTGGACGTCTCGGTGCAGGCCCAGGCGCTGAACCTTCTCAAGCGCATCCAGTCGAAGCTCGGCCTGAGCTACCTGTTCATATCGCACGACCTGTCGGTCGTGGGGCACATGAGCGACAGGATCGCCGTCATGTACCTGGGCAAGATAGTGGAGCTCGCCCCCGCGCAGGCGTTCCTCACCGACCCGATGCACCCCTACACGCAGGCGCTCATCGCGGCGATCCCCATACCTGACCCCAGGATGAGGAAGGACCGCAAGGGCATCGAGGGCGAGGTCCCCAGCCCGACGAACCCGCCGAAGGGGTGCAGGTTCCACCCCAGGTGCCCCAAGGCGTTGGGGGAGTGCGGCTGGCAGAGCGACGACCTCGCCGACTGGCTCAGGGTGCACTGGGCGGCGGGCCCGGGGGCCGAGGCCATGAAGGACGCGGCGACGGTCTCCGAAGGGCCCGTGCTCGTGTTCAGGGTCAAGGCCGGGGCGGGGCCCGACAGGCTGCTCGGTGCCCTTAGGGCGGAGGAGGGGAGGCTGAGGCCGACCACGCCCGTCTTCCAGGCGGTGCGGGCGATCGACACGCTGATGGAGGACCGGGCCCTGGAGGTGCGCTGCAGAGCCGCCAGGATGCCCCCGTCCGAGGTCGCCGCGTTGCTGTCAGCGCTGCTCGAGTCGGATGTACCCTACAGGTCGAAGGACCACCCGATGCACGGGGTGATCACGGGTGTCGCCGTCACCGGCGGCGACCTGAAGGTCTCGGTGAACGCCCGCGGGGACAACCTAGGGAAGGCGCACACCTTCATCCGGCGCTTCGTGAAGGCGCAGAGGAGGAAGAGGCCCGTGCTGAGAGGGGTGCGGAGGATAGTCGCGGACCCGGCCGCGCACGAGGTCGTGGTCAGGTGCAGGAAGTTCAAGGAACCCCCCGCCAAGGTCGCGGAGGACCTCGCCCGGGCCGTCAACGGTTCCTTCGTCCGCGGGGGTGCTCACGGTCTCGGCGACCTCGTCCTCCCGATGGAGGTCAAGAGGGGCAAGGCCCGGGTCCGGGTCATGGGCCCCGAGAGGAACTGGGGGAAGCTCAAGTCCTCCTTGGAGAAGTTCCTCGAGGAGAGGAAGGCCGCGGGGGACAGGTGGGCCGGCTCCGTGTCGGGTGTCGCTCTAGTGAAGGCGAACGGCCCCGGGTCGTCGATCGCCGTATCGTTCGTCCCGGCGGAGGAGCCTCCGACCTTCGACATGGGTGGAGGGCACTACGTCGCCTGCCTCCTGTACGGGCCCGACAGGCGCCGGTCCGCCTGACACTTCCCGGGCCCCTTTTCCCGGCCCGTGCGGCCCCCGAAAGGGGGAAATGCCACGTCGACCGAATTCACGCTGTGAGGCCGCGGGAACCGGCGGGTCGGGCTCGTACTTCCGACGGATGTCGTCTTCTGAAACCGATTTCACAGAACCTATAAAGTGCTATTACGGTGATACGCAGGGCCACTAGTCAGCACTATGGAAGTCTCGACTAGGATTGGGGGAGACAACAGATGGAATACAAGAGAGTACCAGCGATGGCGATAGCCGTGCTGTTCGTACTGACCTCTTGCGCATACGTGATATCGGCCCACGAGGACGAGGGCGTACCGTTGATCATAACGGCGCCCGCCGAAGGGGCCGAGACGATGTCATGCGCGGTGTTCTTCGCGGACAACATGGTCTACACGCCGCAGTGGCGCCTTGACAACTACGTCCGGATTGAGGTAATGGTCCTCAGCATGGACAGCTACGCTGACCCGAGCGAGCTCGTGGTAGCGGACACGAACCTCTACCCGTCGGAACTGATCCCCGACCCGCTCGCGCAGCAGGCGGCTATAATAGCCGACTCGGCGACCTACCTGCCGATGACCAAGATGGTGTCGGTCTCGTACATCGAGGTCACGGTGACCTCGGACGTTCTTGACGAACCGGTGGTCTTCGCCGCGGGATGGGACCATGTCACCGGCGAGAAGGTGATCGAGGTCAACGGGTTCGGCCGTGAGGTCAACAAGGCCGGGCACCTGATCTACGGGACGCTCTGGGACACGACAGGCCTCGAGGCGGGCGCGTACACGACCGAGGTTAAGCTCGGCGTCGCCATGCAGGACGAACTGGGCCTTTGGTACGGCGCCGTCGGTGAGTGGTACGATGTCAACTACGCCATCGGCCACCTCTACAACCCGGAGGTCGAGGGCGAGTACCTCGTCCCGGACCACCCCTACGGTAGCCTGGGCGTCGAGGGCACCGAGGCCTTCGATGTCTACAAGCTCGGAGAGGGCGGACTGACCGCGGACGACGTTGCCTGGATCGAGCTCGGCCCGCTGATCCCGCAGGGCGCGGGCGGAGGCAGCGGCAACGGCGGAGACGGCGGCGGCAACGGGAACGGCGGCGACGGTGACGGCGGCAACGGCTACGGCGGAGAGAACGGCGGCGGTGGCAACGGCCACGGCGGCAAGCTCAACCAGGCCCACAGCTACGTCAAGTGATGTCGCACCGGCCTCAGAAACCCTGAAACCACTTCCATCCTTTTCAATCGCACCCGGGCGAGGGTGGGGTGTGGGCCTAACCGGATTTGAACCGGTGATCTGCGCTGTGTGAGAGCGCCGTCATAACCGCTAGACCATAGGCCCTTTGGCGACGGCCGATGTATGCCGCATTGGTTTAATATTCTTTTGCTGGGCGGGAGTCCATCGTTTTATGCATGGACGCGGATACATGGACCGAGCACCATGCGCGTGAGGACCAGGCACGGTAGGGAGGACCTCAGGGCCATATGGATGGACGGCGACGTCGTCACCGTGATCGACCAGACGGAGCTCCCGCGGAAGTTCAAGACGATTGCCATCAGGACATGCGGGGAGATGGCGGAGGCCATATCGGACATGACCGTCAGGGGGGCCCCGACCATCGGGGCGGCCGCCGCCTACGGAATGGCCCTGGCATGGACGGCCGGCGAGGACCTCGACAATGCCGCGGCGACCATCAAGGCCACCCGGCCGACGGCGCACGACCTCTTCTACGCGGTCGACCTGATGCTCTCCAAGAGGGACGGCGACCTCGTCAAGGCGGCGAACGCCTATGCTGATGAGATAGTCTCCAGATGCAAGTCCATAGGGGAGCACGGCGCGCCCCTGATCAGGGACGGGATGAAGGTGCTCACACACTGCAACGCGGGCGCCCTGGCTACGGTCGATTTCGGGACCGCCCTCGCGCCCATGAGGCTGGCCCACAGGTCCGGGAGGAAGTTCTTCGTCTATGTGGACGAGACGAGGCCCAGGCTGCAGGGGGCCAAGCTCACCGCCTGGGAACTCCTGAACGAGGGCATAGACCACGCGGTGATCGTGGACAACGCCGCGGGCCACTACATGAGCAGGGGCGAGGTCGACCTCGTCATTGTCGGGGCGGACAGGATCGCCTCGAACGGCGACTTCGCCAACAAGATCGGCACATACGAGAAGGCGGTCCTCGCCAAGGAGAACGGCATCCCGTTCTATGTGGC
>CAZXWO010000031.1:0-16766 GCA_964644565.1 uncultured Thermoplasmata archaeon
CCTTCTCGGATTCTTCGGCGCATGGGTGGAACTCTAACCGTCTCGGAACGGATACTCTACCATCTCAGCAACTACGTGAAGTACGAGGACAAGTACGAGGTGCCCTTCGACGTCACCCAGGACGGGATCTCCCAGGCCATATCGATATCCAGGGCGCACGCGGCCATTGAGCTCAAGAAGCTCAGGACGGCGGGCGCCATAGACGAGCGCCTCTCGCACGTGAGGAAGGGCAAGTCCAGGCGGAAGGCCTACTTCCTCACGACCTCGGGCAAGGCGGTGGCTGCGACCGTGGTCAGGTACGTGAAGGACAACGGCATCGACCCGATGGTCGACCCGTCCAAGGTGGTCCCCATGGCCAACGCCGCGGGGAGGGCGCGCTCTTCGAGGAAGTCGTCCCCCGTTCCGGCCTCCAGGTCCTTCTACGGCAGGGACAAGGAGCTCGCGTGCCTCAGGAAGGCCCTCGACGCCCCCTCCGTCAAGGTCGTGTCCATCCGGGGCATCGCGGGGATAGGGAAGACCTCCCTCGCCTCGAGGCTCGTCTCCGGGCTCACGGACCAGAGGGTGTTCTGGTACGCGGCCAAGCCCTGGGACGTTCCGAGGACGGTCACGGAGTCCATGGCCAGGTTCTTCCTGGACAACGGCTGCAAGAAGATGCACTCCTACCTCGCCTCGGAGAACGTCGAGCTGGGGGAGCTCAGCGTGCTCCTGAACGAGGAGCTCTCCGAGAACGGCTACACGTTCGTGTTCGACGACGCCGACTCCGCTGAGGGGCTCCAGGACTTCCTCCGCATGTTCAGGCACAGCAGCGGGGCCGCGAAGATGGTCGTGACGGCGGAGGACCTGCCCCGGTTCTACGACAGGTCGGAGGTCGTCGCCAAGAAGGAGGTGTTCGAGTTGGAGCTCGGGGGCCTGGACAGGCGTTCGGCCGCGATGGTCCTCGAGTCGAGGGGCATCGGGGGGGAGTCGGCCGAGAAGCTCGTGGCGATGACCAAGGGGCACCCGCTCTCGCTGGAGATGATCACGGTCTCGGGCCTGAGCGAGGCCAGGACCCAGGTCGCGCGCTTCCTTGAGGACAAGTTCTACTCGGGCCTCTCCGACTCGGAGAAGTCCCTCCTGCAGCTCGCCTCCGTCTTCAACAAGCCGTTCCCGACGGAGGCCATACCCAGGGACCTCAGGGGCTGCAGGAAGGGCTCCATGCTCAGGGAGGTCGCCAGGGGCAGGTTCGAGATCCATTCCTCCCTCAGGGACTTCGTGTACGAGTCGATGGGCGCGGAGGAGCGCTCGAGGTGGCACAGCGCCGCCGCGGACCACTACCTGGACAAGGGGGACCACGCGGAGCGCCTGTATCACCTGGTGAAGGCGAACAGGTCCCTGGAGGCGGAGATGTCGGTCGCGAGGTACGGCGACGCGCTCCTGGACCAGGGGAACGTGCAGAGGGTCTGGGGCGTCCTGAAGGACTATGTCCCGAGGAAGGAGCGCTACTCGAGGAGCGTGATGCTGATGAAGGCCAAGGCCGCTAGCATGGTCGGCGACTACCAGTCGTCGATGGGCCACCTGGAGTCCCTGGCGGGGGACGCCCAGGCGGCGGTGCGGTCCGAGGCCCTCGTCGAGATGGGCAGGGTGCGGAGCAGGCAGGGCCGGCTCGAGGACGCTTCGGAGCTCTTCTCGCGCGCCCTCGAGGACTCCCGAGACCTCCCCGGGACGAGGTCCAAGGCGCTCCGCGGGCTCGGGGTCGTCGAGAACAAGCTCGGCAACCACGGCAAGGCCCAGGAGCTGCTCGAGGCCAGCGCGAGGGACGCGATGGCGGTGATGGACTCCAGGGGCATGCTGATGGCCCACCTCGAGCTCGGCAACGTGTTCATGGGCCGGGGCATGTACGAGGACGCCATCTCCCACTTCTCCAAGTGCGCCGCGGGGTTCGGCCCGGTCGACCTGGCGAACGTCCTGACCAACATGGGGGTCGCATGCGCCCACCTCGGGAGGGGCGAAGAGGCCCGGATGCACCTGGAGAACGCCGTCAGGCTCGCGGACGAGACGGGCCAGGCGAGGTCCAGGGCCTATGCGCAGACGTCGCTCGCCGACGTCCTGCTGAGGGCCGGCGAAGTCGAGCTCGCGAAGGAGAACTGCTTCAGCGCCCTCGAGGTGCTGACGGAGCTGGAGGACAGGGTGGGCATGTCGGCCGCCTACGCCAACCTCGGGGCGGCGGAGAGGGCGTCCGGCAACCTCGAGGCCGCGGAGGGCCACTACAGGGAGAGCCTCTCGACCCTGGCCGGCGTGGAAGTCCCGCACAGCCTCGGGATGCGGAAGATGGAGCTCGCCTCCCTCCTGTCGGAGAAGGGGGAGCGCGGGGCGGCCCGGGCGATGTTCGAGGAGTGCGTGGTGCACTTCCGCGCCTCCGGCGCCGAGGCCATGCTCGCCCAGGCGGAGGAGGGGCTCAGGTCGGTCTCGGGGCGCAGGTGAACCATCACCGCCCACAAGTGACCGACAGGTTAAAGGACGCATCCCGCGCCTAACCAGGTGCGGTATGACCGGGACTGTCGACACCGCCGACGAGCGGCGCCTGATGCGCAGGTTCTTCGTGATCTGGGGCGCGCAGGCCTTCTCGCTGGTCGGCAGCGCCCTCGTGCAGTTCGCGCTCGTGTGGTGGCTCACGATAGAGACCGGGTCCGCGACCGTGCTGGCGTTCGCGATGATGATGGCCCTCGTGCCGCAGATAGCGGTGGGTCCGTTCGCCGGCGCGTTGGTGGACCGGTGGAACCGCCGCCTCGTGATGATCTGGGCGGACGTGTCCATCGCCGCCGCGACCGCCGTGCTCATAGCCCTCTTCGCGACGGGGGCGGTGCAGGTGTGGCACATCTACGCCGTGCTCTTCGTCCGCTCCGCGGGCGCGGCGTTCCACTGGCCGGCCATGTCCGCTTCGACGACCCTCATGGTCCCCAAGAAGCACCTGGCGAGGGTCGGCGGCCTCAACCAGGCCATATCGGGGGCTGTGACCATAGCCGGCCCGGCCCTCGGCGCGGTGCTGCTCCTGGCCCTACCGATGTGGGCCGTGCTCTCCGTCGACGTGGCCACGGCGGCGGTGGCGGTCCTCCCGCTCCTCTTCATCAGGATACCGCAGCCGGTCAGGCAGAAGGACGACGGAGGAAGGGTCTCGTCAGTCCTCGCGGACATGCTCGAAGGGTTCAGGTTCCTGCGGTCGTGGAGGGGCGCGATGATTCTCATCGTCATGATCATGGTCATCAACCTGCTGTTCACGCCCGCCGACGCCCTCACCCCGATACTCATAACGTCCTACTTCGGGAAGGGCCTCGTCGAGTTCGCCACGATGCAGATCGCCATCGGCGCGTCGTTCATCCTCGGGGGCCTGGCCCTCGGGGTATGGGGCGGCTTCAAGCGCAAGGTGGTCACGATGCTGGCCACGGGCACGCTCTCAGGCGTCGGTGTCGCAATAGTCGGCGTACTCCCTGGCACGGGCTTCTACCTGGCAGTGGCCTGCATGTTCTTCGCGGGCTTCATGATCGCGATGGTGAACGGATCCGCCTCCGCCCTGATGCAGGCTGCGATCCCCCCGGAGAAGCAGGGCCGGGTCTTCGGCCTGATGGGGAGCCTCACCGTCGCCATGACGCCGATCGGCCTGGCGGTCGCGGGCCCCGTGTCCGACCTGATAGGGGTCCAGATATGGTTCCTGATTGCCGGGGTGAGCCTGTCCGCGATAATGGCCGCGGGCTTCCTGAACCGTTCGGTGATGACCGTGGAGGACGTGTCCTTCGAGAAGGTCTCCGTCGAGGAGGCGTGAGCCCGGCGAGAGCGGGTCAGAGCTGCGGCGCCTTCTTGAGCCAGTCCACGTCCGAGACGTAGATGTCCCTGATGTCCGAGAGCCCCCAGAGCATCATGCCGAGCCTCTCGAGACCCAGGCCCCAGGCCAGGACCGGTTCCTTGACCCCCAGCGGCTCGGTGACCTCCGGCCTGAAGACGCCGGCGCCGCCCAGCTCCATCCACTGCCCCTTCCAGAGTATGTCGACCTCGAGCGACGGTTCCGTGTAGGGGAAGTACCCGGGCCTGATCCTGATCTCATCGGAGCCCATCCGCTTGTAGAACCCCTTGAGGAGGCCGCAGAGCATGTCGAAGTCGGCGCCCTCCTCGCACACGATGCCCTCGATCTGCGTGAACTCCGGCAGGTGGGTCGAGTCCATCGCCTCGTTCCTGAATATCCTGCCTATCGAGAAGACCTTGAAGGGGAGGCCCGGGTTCTTGTAGATGTGTCGGAGGGTGTTCACGGTCGTGTGGGTCCTCAGCAGCGCCCTCTGCGCCTCCTCGAGGCTCCAGTCGTAGCGCCAGCCGAGCGAGCCCGTCCTCCACCCGTCCTCGTGGACCTGCCTCACTATGTCCACGAACTCCTTGTCCTCGGAGAGGTCGACCCTGGACGGGTTGTCGAGGTAGAATGTGTCCTGCATCTCCCTCGCGGGGTGGTCCTGCGCAGTGAAGAGCGCGTCCATGTTCCAGAAGGCGCTCTCGACGTACTGCCCCCTGATCTCGGTGAAGCCCATGGTCAGGAAGGCGTCCCTGACCCGCTCTATAAGGACGGTCATGGGGTGCTTCCTGCCCCCGACGGCCATCGGGGCGAAGGCCTTGACGTCGTACCTCCGCAGCTGGACGTCCTTCCACCTGCCGGACTGTATGAGCTCGGGGGTGAGCTGCGCGACCTCCTCCCTGACGTCCAGCGGGAGCGCGGCGACCTCCCTCCCCTTCTCGGTGAGCTCGACCGTCCTGGCGACGAGGTGCTTCTCCGTGAGGAAGTCCTTCCTCTGCCTCAGCGACTCGAGCACCGCCCTGTCGGCGTCCTTCTCGTGGACCTCGCCCTGCGCCAGCGTCTCCATGAGCCGCTCGTCCTCGCCCTTCTGGCCGAGCGCGTGGCGCCCCTTCTCCGTGACGGTGATGAACGTGTCGTTGCCCTGCTTGGAGATCTCCCCCCAGCCCTTCCTCTTGAGCCAGCCCAGGGCGATCTGTATGTCCTCGTTGCCCAGCTTCCCCGTGGCCTTGAGGTCCGCGAGGGACCCCCTCCCGCCGAGGTCGTTCACCAGGACCTCCAGCGCGGCCCTCTCCGCGAGTGGCCTCGAGGCGGCCTCCCTGCGCCTGAGGGCGTAGGTCTTGGTGATGCTCTCATGGATCGTCACGAGCCCCTTGGCCTGCAGCCAGGAGGCGGCGTTCATGACCTCGACGAGCTTGTCGAACCCCCCCGCCTCGCGTATCGCCTCGGGGGACGCGCTGCTGAGGGCGCCGAGCGCCTTCAGCACTCTCTTCTCGGAGTGGCTGAGCTGCGCGACCAACTCGTCATGCGTCATGTCCTGGGTTCATCGGGCATAGGTCTTATCTAGTTTTCTTGGCCGGGCGCCTTTGCCTGCCGTAAACCGACCCCACCTCGCCGTCGAAGGGCTTGACGTCCCAGACCGGGCTGCCGTCGTACGCGTCCAGGCCGCGCACGGTGACGACACGCCCCCTGACCGAGACCAGCCTGACCTTGGTCAGGCCGAGCCGGTTCGGCCTCTTGGGTGACCGTGTCGCGAAGACACCCACCGGCGGCCTCGAGGGGTCGTGCCTGGGATGCACCCGCGGGGCCCATCCCCTCTTCATGTGGAACCCGAAGACGACCCATATGTGCCTGAACCTGTCCAGCCTGTAAAGGCCCGGGACGTACTCCGGCTCGAAGACGAGCCTAGATTCGACCTCGTCCCAATCGTCCGCGTCGTCGGTGACGCCGTTCCTCACGAATGCTATCGGCCTGAGCCTCAGGGGGATCCCCGCCAAGTGATGGGTGCGCGGATAAATCATGTTTCGCTAGTCGCGGACGAAGAACTCCTGCAGGACGTCCTTCGCCTTCTCCCTGCGCCTCTGGTGCTCCTCGAGGAACTTCCAGACCTTCTCGAACAGCTGGGCTTTGCACTCGCCGCACATTATGGAGCCGGACTTGCAGTCCGCCCGGAGCTTGGCCAGCCTCGCGTCGTCGGGCTCGAAGAAGTACGCCTGGTACTGGAATGCCGAGCAGATGTCCGGGTTCCCGCCGAGCCTCTTCTGCTCCTCGACCGAGACGCACCCGCCGGTGAACGCGTTCATGACCTTCTTCCTGACGACCTTCTGGCCGTCGGTGGTGAAGATGGTCGTGTCGGCCTTCGTCGAGGTGGACATCTTCTCCGCCCCCGCGAGGGACGGCATGAGCTTCGCGTGCACCAGGGCCGGCTTGTAGTATCCCAGCCCCTCGGCCACGTCCCTCGTGATCCTGAAGTGCGGGTCCTGGTCTATGCCGCACGGGATGAGACACGGGACCTTCCTCCCCTTCTCGAGCGACTCGAGGAAGCACGGGACGGTCTGTACGCTGGTGAAGAATATGCTGCCGATGTTGTTCGAGTTGTCGAACCCGAAGACCGCCTTGATCGTCGAGAAGTTGATCTTCTTGGCGGCCCTGATGGCGAGCGGGTACATCGTCTTGATGTACTCCGTGTCGAGGAATATCTTCGTGAGCTTCTGGTCGAACCCGAGCGCTATGATGTCCAGTGCGTTCTCGTAGCCCCACTTCCGGGTCTCCTCCAGCGTGAGGTGGTCGTAGAACATGAACTTCTCGTCGTCCGTCAGCTGGAACCACAGGTTGACCTTGAAGACGTCCTGGAGGTATTTCGTGAAGGCCCAGGGCATCAGGTGTCCGAGGTGGATCGGCCCCGACGGGCCCCGGCCCGTGTAGAGGGCGAACCTGTTGCCCTTGTCGTACTCGTCCAGGACCCACTCGAGGTCCCTGTGCGAGTAGAACACCTCCCTCCTGAGCATGTGGTGGAGCGGCCCGTACCTGGAGATCCTCTTCAGGAGCGCCTCGTCTATGCGCTTCGTCCCGAAGCGCTCGATCAGCACATCGTAGTCGACCTCGCCCGAGACCCCGTATGGCGTGACGACGAACTCGTTGTTCATCTGCTATCGGAACCTCGGTTAGAGTTTCTGACATTATATTCCTTTGCTAGGACGCTGGGGCCCAGCTGGGGAAGGTTTTTACCCTGCGACCCCTCTCATAGCCCAGCATAGGATCAGAAGGTGCCTAGATGGGAATGTGGAAATCGACAGCCGTGTGTGCGCTTGCACTTGTCGCGGTCCTGTCGCTGTTCGCCGGTCCGGCGGCAGCGGTGGACCGCTCTGCTGGGGACTATTGGGTCTATGAGAGCGAGATGGACTACGAAGGTATCACGATATCTGGCTCGTTCAGGTACGAGTTCGAGGAGAAGGACTCCCTGACGGTCGGCTCGGAGACCTACGACGTCAACGTCATGAAGGTCACGGGCACGATGACGGGCGAGACCGAGGACTTCCTCGGCATATCCGCCTCCATGGAGATGGTCTTCGACGGCTACACCTACGAGGTCGAGGGCGGTATCGCCAGCGTCAAGGAGGACATGTACACCTGGGCGAACATGACCATCGGCACCGGCTCGCTGGCCCTGGTCACCAGAGTGGAGACGCAGTCCGTCACCACCTACGCCCCGCCGCTCCTCTCAGGGTTCGTGGACGGCGAGACAGGGACGGGCGACCAGTGGAACGAGACTACGAACATCTCCACGACCTCCACCACGTGGGTGGACGGCGCCATTGACAGCACATACAGCGACGAATACACGGAGGGCTACGCGTGCACCGTCGCCGCTGCAGAGGAGACGGTCACGGTGGGCGCCGGCACATTCACCTGCCTGAAGATCACGGTCATGGACGAGTCGGACGACTACGAGGTCTACTGGTACTCGTCGGAGGTGGGCAGCTGGGTCAAGATGTCATCGTACTCGATTGGCGAAGCGACCCCGTATATGACCCTTGAACTCTCGGAATACGACTACGGCGGGGTCTCCGCGATGGCGCTGCTGCTGATAATCGGCGTGATAGTGGTCGTCGTTGTGGTGATCCTGGTGGTTCTCCTCATGAAGAGGAGGGGCCGGACGCCGGCGCAGGCGCCGCAGCAGATGCCCCCGCCGCCACCGCCGACAGGGTGAGGGACGGATGTCGTCGGATCCCGCGCCAGCGAGGAAGGTCTCCGAGACCCGGTCGGTCGTCGCAAGGGTGATGATGCCCCAGGACGCGAACATAGCGGGGAACGTCTTCGGTGGCACGATACTCAAGATGGTTGATGAGATCGCCTACGTCGCTGCCACGATGCACGCGCGCGCGAACGTCGTCACCGCGTCGGTCGACCGGATGGCCTTCCTCTCGCCGGTCCACGTCGGCGATCTGCTCACCCTGAAGGCCAACGTCAACGCGGTGTGGCGTTCGTCGATGGAGGTCGGGGTGAGGGTCGAGGCGATGGACCCGCGGACGGGGGAGATGAGGCATACTGGCTCATCGTACCTCACGGTGGTCGCCCTCGGGTCGGACGGTGCCCCCTGCCAGGTCCCCGGGCTCGAGCTGGAGACCGACGAGGACGTCCGCAGGAACCGCGACGCCCTGGCCAGGAGGGCCCGGAGGCTGGAGGAGAAGGCCGTCGAGCGCTTCAGGTCGGAGGACTGACCCCGGCGGAGGGGTATTTCAAACTTATGCGGCGAGCGACTCCGGGGTTTTTATCGGAGTAGCATTCTCACCCTTCGGAGCGGGATAGTTTGTCGAAAGCGGTGTTCAACCCTCTGAGCAGGGAGCAGGAAGACGCGGTCCACCTAGAGTCCATCAGGATCCTGGAAGAGGTCGGGATTAAGGTCACGAGCCACAGGGTCCTCTCGATGCTCAAGGGGGCTGGCGCCTCCGTGGACGAGAAGTCCCAGGTGGCTAAGTTGTCGGAGCACATGGTCGAGGAGGCCCTCGCCAAGGCCCCGAAGGAGTTCGTCATGGCCGGCAGGGACAGGCAGACGGACCTCAGGCTCCCCGCAGTCGACAGGGTCTACGGCGTCAACGACGGCCAGCCCACGGACGTATGGGACATGGACAGGCAGGTCAAGAGGAAGTCGACGGTGGCCGACCTCGTGGACCTCACACTCGTCTGCGACGCGATGCCCGAGGTGGACCTCTACTGGCCGGAGGTGGTCGCCACGGACCTCCCGCCGGACGTCTCCAACAGCCACGAGTTCGTGGCCTCCCTCTTCAACACGGGGAAGCACATCCAGCACGGCGCGGGCTGTGTCGAGGACGCGCGGTTCCTGATCGAGGCGGCCGCCGCGGTCGTCGGCTCCGAGAAGGAGCTGGCGAGGAGGCCCATCATATCCATCACCCACACCCCCATCACCCCCCTGAGGTACGAGGAGGGGGACATCGAGGCCGCGGTGGAGTTCGCCCTCGCAGGCCTTCCCGTCGTGCACCTGTCCATGGCCATCTCCGGCTCGGTCGCGCCGGTCACCCTGGCGGGCACCGTCGCGCTGGTCAACGCCGAGAACCTCGCCGGCTTCGTGATATCCCAGTCCGCGAAGGCGGGGGCGCCGGTGCTGTACAGCTCCGAGTCGGGCCCGATGGACATGAAGACCGGCGTGTTCCTCTCGGGCTCGACCGAGGGGGCGCTCATCAACTCCGCCGGCTGCCAGATGGCCCGCAGGTACAGGATGCCCTCGCAGGTCGGCGGCCTCGCGGCGTCGGGCTGCAGGCCGGGGTACGAGGTCGGGTACCAGAAGGCGATCAGCGCCCTCCTCCCGGCGATGGCCGGTGCTGACCAGGTGGTAGGCATCGGGGGCTTCGAGCGCTCGGGGTGCGAGTCCGTCGAGCAGATCGTCATGGACTGCGAGGTATGGAGGAACGTGCTCCGCGCCTGGAGGGGCATCGACGTCAACAAGGACACCCTCGCGTTCGACGCGATCTCCAGGGTCGGCCCGGGGGGGTACTTCATGAAGGACACCCACACTCTCAAGTTCTTCAGGAAGGAGAACCTGCTCCCCAAGATCGCGATGCTCCCCCCGCCCCAGGACTCCGCAGAGGAGCCCATGCGCATCGCCGCCCGCAGGGAGGCGAAGAGGATACTGGCAGAGCACAGGCCCTTGGCGATCGACAGGGACGTTGCCGACCAGGTCAAGACCATCCTGAGGAAGTACGACGAGGCGGCGATCAAGGCCGCGGTGCCGACGGACTACCTGAGGTACTGAGGCGTCGCCCCCCTGTGAGTTGTGAAAGGTTATCTGGTCGTCAGCAGATAACCTGCCACCGTGAGAGCATGGACTTCTTGGATGGAAGAGGGTACGACAGGTCTTTGAGGGCAGGGGCGAACGCATCCGTCAGGGACGTGCTGGGCCTGAAGAGAGGCGAGACGCTCCTGATCATCACCAACCCCAGCGCGGACGTCCGGGAGATATCGATGGCCATCTTCGACGCCGCCGCGGAGGCCGGCGCGTCTCCCACGGTCATGTTCCAGCGGGAGAAGGGTCAGTTCGACTTCACGGAGGACAGCGTCATAGACGCGATGCGCTCCGAGCCGGACGCGATCCTCTCCATGAGCGCCGACAGATTGGGCAAGGACAGGGTGGGCCTCCAGAAGGGCTACCGCGGCAAGAGGAAGTACAACGACTACTTCGAGTTCCTCTACGAGGAGAAGAAGTCGAGGGCGTTCTGGTCCCCGGGGATCACCAAGGACATGTTCAGGAGGACGGTCCCGATCGACTACACGAGGCTGAGGTCGGACTGCAAGAGGCTCGTCAAGCTCTTCGGCTCGTCCGTCGAGGCGCGGGTGACCGCGCCGGGCGGCACCGACATCTCGATAGGGGTCAGGGGCCGCAAGGCGAGGTCCGACGACGGGGACTTCAGGAGGCCTGGCACGTCCGGGAACGTCCCCTCCGGGGAGGTCTACGTCTCCCCCGCCCTCGGGACCGCCGAGGGCGTCATAGCGTTCGACGGCTCGATGGTGCTCAACCAGGGCGAGGTCGTCATCAGGACGCCTATAGTGGCCGAGGTGAGGGGCGGCTTCATAGAGGATGTATCTGGAAGATCGGAGGCGAAGAGGCTCAGGGCCTCGATCTCCGCCGCGCAGTCCAAGACCAGGAAGATGGTCTCCCAGGGGCTGCTCCCCAGGAAGGACCAGGACTCCTACATCAAGAACGCCGCGTCGATAGGCGAGCTCGGGATAGGCCTCAACAGGCGCGCAAGGATCGTCGCCAACATGCTCGAGGACGAGAAGGTCTACGGGACCTGCCACTTCGCCGTCGGGAGCAACTACGACGGCGACGCGGAGGCCCTGATCCACCTGGACGGGATAGTCAAGAGGCCGACCATCACGCTCGTCTCGCCCTCGGGCAGGGAGACTGTCGTGATGGACTCGGGGAGGCTCGTCTGGGACGAGAAGGTTTAATTCCGCCCTGCCTCTTCCACCGCGCATGGAGGAGCGTGTGGTCCCTGGTGCGGTCGACCAGGACAGGTTCGACAGGTCCAGGAGGGTCGGGTGGATAGACCTCGAAGCGGTGTTCAGGTCAAGGGTCCTCGTGGTCGGGGCCGGCGCCCTGGGGAACGAGGTCGCCAAGTGCCTGGCCCTGTCCGGCTTCAGGAGGATCACGGTCGTGGACATGGACCACGTCGTGGGCTCGAACCTGAACAGGTGCCTGTTCTTCTCCGGCGAGGACGCCAGGGCCGGGAGCAGCAAGGCGGAGTCCGTCGCCAGGGGCGTGGAGCGCCTGTCCCCGGACACGCGCGCCAGGGCCATCGTGGGGCGGATCGAGCAGCTCCCGGGACAGTTCTACGAGGGGTTCGACGTCGTCCTCGGCTGCCTCGACAACATCGCGGCCAGGGTGCACGCCAACTCCCACGCCTACCTGGCCAGGAGGCCGTACATAGACGGCGGCATGGAGGGGCTGACGGGAAAGGTGATGGTCTGCCTGCCGCCGGATGGGCCCTGCATCCAATGCGGCATGAACAAGTCTCACGCAAAGGTCGCGGGCATGCGTTTCAGCTGCACCGGCGAAGGCGTGGTGTTCCACGAACCCAGGCTCGCCGCGGAGATCACGACCACGAGCATCGTCTCGGCGGTCATGGTCCGGGAGTGCCTCAAGGTCGTCTCGGGCAGGACGGACATGGTCCTGCGCAACACGTTCTACTACGACGGCCAGAGGAACGTCGCCGAGGAGCTCGAGGTGCCCCTCGACCCGAGGTGCCCGAACCACCCCTCCGATGTGCTACAGGTATCCGAAAACCATATAACATCAGGTTCTGTCCAGTAGGTAGGTGGTCGCCCTGACGTTCAGGCTCAAGGTCAAGAATGCTGAGACGGGAGCGACGGTGGAGATGGAACTGGACGAGGACAACACCGTCGACGAGATGATTGAGAGCGCTGCCACGTTCTGGAACAAGGACATGGGCGCATACGTGCTCCGGAAGGGCAAGAAGGTCCTCCGCGGCGGGTCCACGCTCAAGGACTCGGGCGTGATGGCGGAGGACGTCCTGGAACTGATACCCGACCCCGAGGGCGGATAGTCCGGATGCCCCTGCCGCCAGACGTCCTCCGGCTGCGCATAAAGAACGAGGTGGAGACCTGCCAGCGCGAGCTCCGCCACCACATCTCGGTCTCGGACCCGACCCTCAGCCGGTTCCCCGTCCTTGTGAACGTTCACCTGCTCCGCGTTCCCGGCCCGGCGTGGGAGGACGGGAAGGTCGTGCACCTGTTCGTGCACAAGTTCGCCCTCCTCATAAGCGAGGACTACCCGATGGAGAAGCCGATAGTGAAGTGGATGACGCCCATCTTCCACCCCAACATCATGCCCCCGGAGGACGGTGGCTACGTCTGCACCAAGCTGTTGGAGAACTGGGACTTCGGGTCCAGCCTCTCGGCCTTCATCAGGGGGATCGAGTCGCTCCTGTCCAACCCGAACCCGGAGAACCCGTTCGGATCGGACGCGTGCACCCGCGCCGCCGCGTACTTCAACAGGAACAGGTACTCCCCTCCGGCGCGGATGGACCAGTCCGACAGGAGGGTCAGGATCGTGGGGGGCGCGCATGGCTAGGCCCAAGGTCCTGCGCGAGACCCGGAGGAGCCCGGAGGTTCGCCCGCCGCCGGCGCCGGAGACGCTCCGGCCGCACGCGTGGCTCTCCGAGGGGTCCATGGCCGCCTACCAGGATGCCCTGTCTTCGGGGCACCCGTTCCCGCTCTACATCTCCGCGCACGCTGAGGGGATGATGCGCTCGCACGCCGCGAGGGACGCCCCCAGCCGGCTGGAGGTCATGGGGTTCATGCTGGGCGACGTCGGCCATTGGCGGAGGAGGACGTACGCCACCGTCAGGGACGTGGTCACCACGGCCCTGAAGAGCAGCCCCTCCAAGGTCAGGTTCGACGAGGCGGCGCTGCCCAGGCTGTTCGGCGACCTGGACGGCTCGGGGTTCGACTACATAATCGTGGGGTGGTACCACTCGCACCCGGGCCACACCTGCTTCCTCTCGAGGACGGACCTGGACACCCAGAGGGCGATCTTCGACCAGCCCTACCACACGGCCCTCGTCATCGACCCGATGAACGAGGACATCAAGGCGTTCAGGCTCTCCGGGACGGGGTACGAGGAGGTGCCCTTCGCGGTCACGGACGCGGTCGCCCCGGCCAGGCCGGTTGGGACCAGGACGCGCAGGCTCAAGGTGGGCAGCCGATGAGACGGGTTCTGTTGCACTAGCGGGTGGTGACCTCTCAGGCCGCCACCGCCCTCGAGCAACTCGTCGCATTCGGCTCCGGCCGTGCGCCCCTCTCGGGGTCGTAGAGGACCATCATCACGTCATGCTGCGACGCGCCGGGGCCGAACCGTAGGCCCCCTGCCGCCTCCAACCCTGCGGAAGCGGCTGTCCGCAGCAGGTTCAGGCTCGCGTTGATGTGCCTGTCCAGGCGCCACCCGCAAGAGCACTCGAACACCGCGCCCATTCGGGAACCCTGTATCCTCCCACATATCGGGCACGTCCTGCTGCTGTATCTCGGGTCCACCTTGACGACGGGGACCCCTCTCCACTCCGCCTTGTACTCGATGATCTGGTGGAGCTTCCGCCTGGGCCATGAGCTCAGGCGCCTGCTGAGCGCCTTGCCCCTGCTTCGCCTGGGAGCGCCCCGCAGGTCCTCCAGCACTATGGCCGCCTTGTTATCCTCAGCGAACCTCAGCACGGCGTCCGCCACCTGGTGCATCCGGTGCTCGACCCGGTCGTGCTCCCTCCTCCCCTCGCGCCTGCCCAGGCGCCTCGAAGTGCGCCTGTCGTGGGCCTTCTTCTTCTGGAGCCTCCTGCGTCTGTTGTGATGCCTGGACTGGATCTCCGCGACGTCCGAGTAGTCGGCCTTGACGGGAGTGATGCGCTCCCTGCTGGCGAGCACCCCGTCCATGCTCTTCTCGTTCGTGTCGAGGGAGAGGACCACCTCTGGCTCGTACGGTCTTGTGATCCCCTTCCTGAAGGCTATTATGACTCTGTCCGGGAGGAGCGTGAGGGATCCGAGGGTCAGGGAGGGGTCGTCCAGGTACCTGCGGTGGTATCGGCTGACCACGAGCCTCAGTCGGACATGCAGGCCCGCCCTTATCGGGAGGTCCACGATGCCGTTCTCCCTGTCGAGCTTGTACGCCTGGTTCTCGGCCTTCATCATCAGACGTCTGACATAAGGGACCGCACATGCCCTCCCCTCCCGTACGCGCCTCCGGTGGTTCCTGAGGACGTTCGCAGCGACCTCGAAGGAGCAGACCAGGTGTTGGGAGTACATCATCGGATGCTCCTTCCGGAAGTCCTTATATGCCAGTTTGACGAGGGCGTACCTCGATGTCAACCTCGCCTGGAGCCCCGCCCTGACCGCCTCGTTGACCGCGAGTCGGAAGTCCTGGAGGAGGAAGGTTGCCTCGGGCGGCAGCTCCGACGCCAGCCTGAATGCGACCCCTCTGACAGGCATGGATGCAGGGAGAGGCCTCAGTATATAACGGCCCAGCGGCTGCATGTAGCCAAAGGGCATGTCTTCAGGCACGCCGGATGGTCTTGACCACCCGAATTGTGACAGAACCAATGAGACGGAAAAGCTATTCCCTCCGTCCGTCTTAGGGTCTCCGGGAGTGAGAGATGGCCCTAGGGCGGCTCCTCGGACTCGTCTGTGCGTTCGCGTTCGTCTGTTCCTGCCTATCGCCCTTCGCGGCGGGCGAGGACGATGACGGGTATGCGATGTTCGTCAGCGTCGACGAGACGAAGGTCAGCATCATATCGGGGAACCTGACGGTCGCCGTGACCCGGGACTGGCCGAGGCTGGTCTTCTGGCACTCGGTGGACCCGTTCTCCCCGACCTTCGAGGTCGGCTTTCCGAAGATGTACCTGTTCAACGACACGGACGGCGACGGCCGGTTCTGCCGGGCCGAGGCCGTCTACACAGTCTTCCTCGACTCCAACCACGTGGAGTGGAACCTGTCCTCGGTCCAGTCCGACTTCGACGACGACATGGGCGAGTTCGTGATGTTCTCGATGAGGGCCCGGGCGGATGCCTACAACTCCACCCTCGAAGAGTCCCTGGCGGTCGAGTCGTGGGCCAACGTGACGTTCTGGTTCTGCATCGCGGAGGGTGCCACCACTTACGAGAACCCCGCGGGTGCCCACTCGCTGTCAGGGAAGACGGATGCGTTCGTCAACATGACGGTCGAAGTGACCAACCGGACGGAGTTCCAGTCCCTGGCGGTCGAGCGCTTCCTCCAGGGGGGCGGGTCGACGGACGAGTTCCACATACTCGAGGACGGCCCCGAGGGCGGGGTGAGCGCCGTACTGTCGGGGCGCGTCGACGAGAGCGTCGGGGACGAGGACTTCACGAGGCCGCTGAACGGCACCGCCTCCCCGACGCAGTGCGTCGAGTTCGCCAAGGACGACGGCACGGTCCAGGCCTTCTACCGGTGGGGCTCCGAGGCCGCCGACCGCAGCGGCCTGGTCCCCGGGATCCACTTGAACTCGACCTGTTTCACCACCGGCGCGGGGCTGATGCTCCATTCCTCCCTGCCGCTCGGGAACGGGACGGTCTCGTTCTCCCACGACTCCAGCATCGGGATACTGGAGGCGGGCTTCGTCGGCGCCATGACGGACTGGGTCAAGGAGAACGCCCTCGCCGTGGCCGTCGTGGCCGCCGCCACGGCTGCCGTGGCGGTGGTGGTGCTGCACATCGCCCTCAGGCGCAGGCGACTCCAGGGGCGGTCCCGGGAGGACGGCGTTCGGAAGGACGGGGGCTGAGCCCTCAGACCCATATGGCGTGCCGCTTCCTCATCTGGCCCTCGCCCTGGCCGAGCTTCTCCATCAGCCTGGCGATTATGCTGTCGAGGTAGATCAGGGTCGCGTCCTCGAAAAGGGTGCCGAGCGGCGCGAGCGTCCGCCGGTCGTCGTCCTTCGGCGGGACTATCGGTATCACCACGTTGGACGCGCTGGCGAGCTTGGAGTGCAGGTTCGCGGTTATCGTGATGACCCTGGCCCCCACCCTGCGCACTATGTTCGCCGTCTGGACGGCTGACATCGTCTCGCCGGTGTGCGAGACTATGACGACGAGGTGCCCCTCCTCCACGATGGGCGTGATGGTCTCGCCCACGAAGTACACCTCGATGCCCATCTGGACGAGCCTGATCGCGAACGCCTTCGCGATGAGCCCTGACCGGCCGACCCCGTAGATGAAGATCTTCCTGGCGGCGATGATCGCGTCGACGAACTCGTCGGTCCCCTCGATCTCACCGTCAAGGGTCTTCCCGATCATCTTCACTATGTACTCGGTGCTCTCCTTCATCTCGACCCGGCCTTGCCCTTCTTGTTGGTGACGGTCTCCTTGACCTCCTTGGAGACCCTCTTCGAGAGGACCCTCTCGAGGATGACCTTCATGTACATCGCGT
>CAZXWO010000032.1:0-15275 GCA_964644565.1 uncultured Thermoplasmata archaeon
AGGAGATGATACAGGCGGCCGCCACGGCCCTCAGGAACGAGAGGCTCACGCTCGGTGAGAGCGTGAACAAGTTCGAGGAGGCCTTCGCCAGGATGTGCGGGGTCGACCACGCGGTGGCCCTCAACTCGGGCACCGCGGCGCTCCAGCTCGGGCTGCAGGCCGCCGGCGTCAAGGCGGGGGACAGGGTCCTCACATCGGCCATGTCGTTCGTCGCGACCTCCAACTCGTTCGTGGCCTTCGGCGGCGAGCCAGTGTTCACCGACGTCGACTACTCCGACTTCAACCTCGACCCCGCTAAGCTCATGCTCGACAAGGGGACCAAGGCGGTCATCCCCGTCCATCTGTACGGGCACCCGGCCAGGATGGACGAGATCAACGAGGCCGCGGCCAAGCACGGGGCGATAGTCGTGGAGGACGCGTGCCAGGCGCACGGGGCCATGTACAAGGGCAGGAGGGCAGGCGCCCTCGGCCTCATGGGCTGCTTCTCGTTCTACCCCACGAAGAACATGCACGTGGGCGGGGACGGCGGCATGGTCACCACCAACGACCCCAAGATCGCGGACCTGGTCAAGAGGCTCAGGCACTGCGGCAGGAAGGGCCAGTACGAGCACGACCTCATAGGCTACACCGCGAGGCTGAACTCGGCCAACGCCGCGGTGGGTATACTCCAGCTCAAGAGCCTCCCAGCGTGGAACGACAAGAGGAGGGCGGTGGCGGCCAAGTACGACTCGATGCTCAAGGGTGTCGGGGACCTGAGGCTCCCGCCGACGCCGTCGAAGGACTTCGAGCCGGTCTACCACCAGTACGCCATCCTCACCAAGAGGAGGGACGACCTCAAGGCCCACCTCGAGTCGAAGGGGGTCGGCGTGGGCGTCCATTACGACATCCCGATACACCTGCAGCCGGTGTACAGGGACATGTACGGTTTCAGTGAGGGCATGCTCCCGGTGACGGAGAGGCTCTGCAAGGAGGTCCTCACGCTCCCGATGTTCGTCGACATCACCGACGAGCAGGTCAAGTACGTGGTGGAGAGCATCAGCGGATTCTACGGGTGAGGTGGATCACATGGCGAAGTTCAACGTCGGCGTCATAGGCATCGGCTACTGGGGGAAGAAGATACTCGACGAGTTCTCGAAGCTCGAGAACGTCTCCGTCATAGGGGTCTCCGACCTGGACGACAAGAACCTCGCCTTCGCCAGCGAGAGGTACGGCGTCAAGGCCGGCTACAGGGACTACAAGGACCTGCTCGCCGCGAACGACCTGCACGCGGTCGCCGTGTGCACGCCGAACGAGTCGCACTTCCGCGCCTGCAAGGACGCCCTCGAGGCGGGCAAGCACGTGATTGTCGAGAAGCCCATAACCCTCACGTCCAAGGAGGGCAACGAGCTGGTCGCCCTGGCCAAGGGCAGGGGGCTGACCCTCTCCGTCGGGCACATATTCAGGTTCAACAACGCCCTGGCCGAGGTCAGGAGGCTCATCGAGGAGGAGAAGTTCTTCGGGAAGCTCTTCCTGATGGAGATGAACTGGGTCAACCTGGAGAAGGCGTTCCCCGACAGGGACGTGCTCTTCGACCTCGCGCCGCACATGTTCGACATCCAGAACTACCTGCTCGGCCAGTGGCCGGAGGAGGTCATGTGCGCCGGCGGGCCGTTCAGGAGGAAGGAGGGCGAGGAGACCGCGTACGTCGTCTCGAAGTTCAAGGACGGCATGATCGCCATGGCCAACATAAGCTGGCTGGTGCCGAGGAAGACGAGGCAGATCATGCTCGTCGGCGAGAACCGCTCCGCCCTCATAGACGCCGTCGCGCAGGAGGTCACGGTCTACGAGAGCGGCTACACCTACAGGCTCGGGCTCGAGAGGAACAACACCATCAGGGACGAGCTCGTCCACTTCGTGAAGTCCATATCCGACCCGCAGACCGAGACCAGGAACTCGGGAGAGGTGGGCGTCAGGACGGTCGAGCTCATCGAGGCCGCGAAGAGGTCCATGAGAGAGGGAAGGTCAGTCAAGGTCTGACGGCCAGATGCTTTATTACCCCTGAGTGGGAATCACAGGGCGATGGCTTCGACGCTCATGCTCTTGGCCAACCCCTACAGGCCCGACCCCAGGGTCCAGCTGGAGGCGAGGGCGCTCGCCGACGCCGGGCACAAGGTCACGATACTGGCATGGTCGAGGGACTCCGGAGAGAAGGGCGCCTCGAAGGACGGGGCAGCGGAGGTCGTGCGCGTCGGCCCCAGGTGCCCGTTCAGGTCCGCGGCGAAGATGCTGACGAGGCTGCCGATGTACTGGCTCGCGGCGACGAGGGCGGCGAGGGGCATGAGGTTCGACATCGTCCACAGCCACGACCTCGACACGCTCCCGGCCGGGCTCCTGATCGGCAGGATGAGCGGGCGGCCGGTCCTGTACGACGCCCACGAGCTCTACGCGGCCATGGTGAAGGACGACGTGGGCCTGATGTTCAGACCGCTGCGCGCGCTCGAGTCGCTCCTGGTGCGCAGGGCGGACGCGGTCATCACCGTGAGCGACACGCTGGCGCAGGAGCTCTCGAAGGGCAGGCGAGAGAGGCCCAGGGTGGTCATGACCAGCCCGGACGCCACCCCCCTGACGGGGGCGGAGTCCAGGGCGGTCCGTGAGAGGTACGGCCTGAGCGGCTTCGTCGTCTCGTACCTCGGTTCGCTGGAGCCAGGCAGGTTCGTCGAGCAGCTGCTCGACGCCTTCACGCCGGAGGACGGGGTCACGGTCCTCGTCGCGGGGAAGGGCTCCCTCGAGGGCGCGGTCGAGGGCGCCCGGGGAAGGCCACACGTCAGGTACGTCGGCTCTGTGTCGACGGAGGAGGCGCTGAAGCTGACGGCCGCCTCCGACCTCGTGACGGCCATGATGGACCCGGCCAACCCGAACAACGTCGTCGGGACCCCGGGCAAGGTCCTCAACTCCATGGCACTGGCCAGGCCATACATAACGACGCGCGGGCTCAGGATCGCGGAGATGACCGAGAGGGTCGGCTCCGGCCTGGTAGCCGGTTACGGCAGGGACTCGTTCAGGGACGTCGTCCTCAAGTTCAGGAAGGACCCCAAGGCCCTCGTGGAGATGGGGCGCAGGGGCAGGGCGCACTTCGAGTCCGAGCTCTCGTGGGCCAAGAGCAGGGGGGAGCTCCTAGAGGCGTACGATAGCCTCATAGGAGCTCGCTAGACTGCCTGGCGGAAACCATTATATACCTTCGAACCCATTTTATTCTCCGTCCGACATCTGTCGGACTCAATGGGATGGGATGCGGATGACAGAGCATGCTATAGCGTTCGGCCAGCGGCTGTTTTCGCGTCCTGATGGGAGTCGGTCTCGATGCACCTGAGGGAGATTGAGCTAGAGAACTTCAAGTCGTTCGCCCGGAAGACGCGCATACCGCTGCTCGAGGGCTACACGTCGATCACGGGCCCGAACGGGGCCGGCAAGTCGAACGTCGCCGACGCCATACTCTTCGTCCTCGGGCCCAAGAGCTCGAGGGTCATCAGGGCGGGCAAGCTCACCGACCTCATATTCAACGGGGGCAAGGAGAAGAGGCCAGCATCGGAGTGCAAGGTCAGCCTGATATTCTCGAACGAGGACAGGCTCATACCCATCGACTCCGACACGGTGAAGCTCACGAGGGTCGTCAGGCTCTCCGACTCGGCCGAGGGGTACTACTCCTACTTCTACGTCAACGACCGCAAGTCCTCCCTGGGCGAGTTCGACAGCCTCCTGGCCAACGCGAGGATCAGCGCCGACGGCTACAACTTCGTCCAGCAGGGCGACATCACGCGCATAGTCGAGATGAGCAACCTCGAGAGGAGGCGCATACTCGACGACATCGCCGGGATCACCAAGTTCGACGAGGACATCGCGAACGCCGAGAAGGAGAAGCTGGCCGCCGAGGAGAACATCGGCCGCCTGGCAATCATCCTCGACGAGGTCAAGAAGCAGATGAAGCAGCTGGAGAAGGACCGCGAGGGCGCGATGAAGTACAAGGAGGTCTACGACAAGCTCAGCTTCGCCAAGGCGGCCCTGGCCCACAAGCACCGCGACTCCGTCCAGAGGGACATAGCCTCGATCGGCGAGCAGGCCCAGAAGCTCACCGCGGACAAGGAGAAGGCCGAGGCCGACAGGGCCGAGCTCGACGAGGCCCTCACGGCCCTGTCCGACGAGCTCAAGGCCGTCGAGGACGAGATAACCGAGAGGGGCGGCGAGGAGGCCAGGCAGATCAAGGAGAAGGTCGACAACCTCAGGATCGAGATGGCCAGGGCGAAGGACGCCGCTGACAACGCCGAGGAGATGGCCCAGTCGCTCGCCGACGTCAAGAAGGCGCAGTCCGAGGACCTGAAGGCGGTCCAGAAGGACCTAACCGCCCTCGAGACGAAGCTCGCACCGGTCAAGGAGGCCCACGACGAGAAGTCCAAGGCGCTCGAGGAGAGGAAGACGGAGCTGGCGTCCCACCAGGACGCCGTCTCGAAGTCCGACTCGGAGCTCAGCACGATGCAGAAGGGCGCCCTCGAGCTCGCAGTCACGATCACCACCAAGGAGGAGAAGCTACACGCGCTCAGGCTCGAGATGGACAGGCTCTCGGAGCGCGAGTCGCGGCTCAAGGTCGACATCGCCAACCTGGAGGAGACCAGGAAGACATACGAGTTCGAGCTCAAGGACGCCGACTGGTCGCTCAAGGAGCTGAAGAGCGAGACGTCCGCGTCTACGAAGGACCTGAAGAAGCTGCAGGACGAGTACTACGCCCTCAGGGCCAAGGAGAAGAAGCTCCAGGGGCAGTACCAGGACCTCGACAACGCGATCAAGAGCCTCACCAGGGAGTACAACCAGATGAAGGCCCAGGCGGAGGCGGAGACCCTCGTGAAGAAGGGTTACAACACCGCCACGACCAGCCTCCTGGAGCTCAGGGACAGGGGCGTCATCAAGGGGATCCACGGCACTGTCACGGAGCTGGCCGACGTCGACGACGAGTACGAGATCGCGCTCAACGTGGCCGCGGGGCAGAGGATGCAGTCGATAGTGGTGGACAACGACGAGGTCGCTGCCCAGTGCATCGACCACCTCAAGAAGAACAAGCTCGGGCGCGCCACCTTCCTCCCGCTCAACAAGATGCTCGACGGAAGGCCGAGGGGGAAGGCCATACTTGCCGCCAACGCCTCCCTCGGGTTCGCGATAGACCTCGTCAAGTTCAGGGAACAGTACAGGTCCGCGTTCTGGTTCGTGTTCGGCGACACCGTCGTAGTCAAGAACCTGGCCGAGGCCAGGAAGCACATGGGCGGCGTCAGGCTGGTCACCCTCGAGGGCGAGCTCGCCGAGGCTAGCGGGGCCATGGTCGGCGGGACGCTCGACAAGAACCTGCTCAAGTTCGGCGCCGTCTCCGAGAGCAGGATAGAGAAGAAGGCTTCCGAGCTCAGGTCGGCGGTGGAGCAGTCGGAGAAGGTCCAGGCGGAGCTGAAGACGGCCGGCGTCAGGCTCGCCGAGCTAGAGGGACAGATACGCGACTCCAACGCCAAGGACTCGGGGGAGAGCGCGAAGATAGGCTCTCTCGAGGCCAAGAAGAAGGAGTTCGACCAGAAGGTCGCGTCGATAGCCGCGGAGATCGAGGCGAAGAGCAAGGAGCTATCCGAGACCCTGGACCTCCTCAAGAACGTCGCCGCGGACGTCCAGAGGTTCGACGAAGACGTCCAGAAGGTCAAGAAGAAGAAGGAGTCCGTGGACAAGAAGCTCCTCGACGCCACACCGCACGAGCTCTCCCAGAGGCTCAAGAAGCTGGAGGGCGAGATACTCGACCTCTCCGGCGAGGTGGCGGCCCTCGGCTCCGACGTGCAGACGATCACCAAGCAGATCGAGCTCGTGACCGCCAGGAGGGACGAGCTGTCGGCCGCCCTCGAGGCCACCGTCGCCAAGATCGCCGAGCAGAGGAACAAGGCGAAGGAGAGCATGGAGAGGCACGAGGCCCAGGGCACCGAGCTGAAGGCGCTGTCGAACATGGAGCGCTCCATGGGCGACAAGCTCAACACGCTCAGGACCAGGCGCGACAGCCTCTACAAGAAGAAGACCGACACCGAGGCGAGCATAGAGAAGCTTGCCAGCAAGATCCAGACCAACTGCGACATAGTCCTGAGCCTCACCACCAAGGTGGGCGAGGCCGAGAGGAGGCTCCAGGAGGCGGAGGCGGACCTGGCCCAGTACAGCTCCGTGGAGCTGCCCAAGGACCTGCCCTCGGCCGAGGACCTCAGGGCGACGGTCACGGACTGCGAGCGCAGGGTCTCTTCCCTCGGGGCCGTGAACCTCAAGGCAATCGACGAGTTCGACGAGAGGAAGGCCCGGCACGACGGGATGAAGGAGGAGATCGGCCAGCTCGAGAAGCAGAAGACGAACCTGGCGAAGCTCGTGGCCGAGCTCAACGACAAGAAGAAGGTCGGGTTCACCAGGATCTTCGGAGGCATCAACGACAACTTCAGGAAGACCTTCTCCGAGCTCTCGGGCGGCGGCGAGGCAGAGCTCCTGCTCGAGAACGAGGAGGACCCCCTCGCCGGAGGGCTGATCATCAAGGCGAGGCCGAGGGACAAGAAGGTCGTCCGGATGGAGGCGCTGTCCGGCGGGGAGAAGAGCCTCACCGCCCTGTCGTTCATATTCGCCATCCAGGCCCACGAGCCGTCGCCGTTCTACCTCCTGGACGAGGTGGACATGTTCCTCGACGGCGTCAACGCCGAGAACGTGGCGAGGGCCGTGAAGAGGGGCTCCAAGAACGCCCAGTTCCTGCAGATATCGCTGAGGAAGGTCACGCTCAAGGAGAGCGACCACATCATCGGCGTCACTATGCAGCGCGAGGGCATGTCCGATGTGGTCTTCAGGCCCAACATCGGCGAGGGCGCGGACGTGCCGGCGGACGACGAGCAGCCGCCAGCGCAGGAGGCTGCTTGAGATGATGGCGACGGAGATGGACTGCGCGCAGGTCATGGACCACCTGATGTTCCACAAGGCCCTCATAGACGACGGACCGGCGGAGGAGCGCGAGGCGCGGATCGAGTCGTACGTGAAGACCGTAGAGGAGATCCGGAGGGGCACGCTGGTCCCGTCCGAGGACCCGTTCGAGAGGAGCGTCTCGCTGGTGTTCGAGCTGGTCGTCCAGCAGCGCTTCGACCCCTGGGACATCAACCTCATAGAGTTCTCGAAGCTGTACCTGGCGAGGATAAGGAAGGTCGAGGAGGTCAACCTCCTCATCGCCGGGAAGATCGTCTACATGGCGTGGGAGATACTCAGGCTCCAGAGCGAGCAGGCCCTCAAGAGGGCGGAGAGGCCGGAGACGGTCGAGGTCATGTTCGACGGGTGGGACCCCGAGGGGTTCGACCAGTTCGTCGACCCGTTCGAGCTCGGGTCCGGCGAGGCGCTGCTGTACACCGAGGAGCTGCCCATAGACGAGAAGGTCAGGCGCAAGTCGGACCGGCCCGTGACCCTCATCGACCTCCTCGACGCCTTCGACGAGGCGAAGAAGGAGAGCGACATCAGGAAGGAACTCGCCAGATTCATGCAGAAGTACAAGAGGCCGGACTTCGACGACAAGGCCCACAAGGAGAGCCTCGAGGACGACATAGCCGCCGTTTGGGAGAGGCTCCAGAGGTGCGGCAGCGGCCCCATCCCGATCATGGACCTCTACACCTCGGGCAAGGAGGACAGGGTCACGGTGTTCGTCGCGGCCCTGTTCCTGGCGAAGATGGGCAAGATATCCGTGTGGCAGGAGAAGGTGCCCTTCGGCACCATCTTCGTAGAGGCGAAGGTGCCGTGGGACATAGCCCAGCTCGAGGACGCCTCGGCGTTGGCGACAGTGCAGGTTCAGAACGTGCCGGTGGTCAAGTGAAGAGCGAGAGGATCGTTGAGGCGGAGCTTTTCTCCGCGGCGAAGCCAGTGACCGTGACGGAGCTGTCCCAGATATCCGGGCTCGACGCCAGGACCGTGAGGTCCGCCCTCGAGAGGCTGGTCGACGAGTACAACTCCTCGGACAGGGCCATCGAGGTGGCCAAGATGGGGCCCAGGTACGCCATGCAGGTCAAGAGGGACTACAGGGACTACGCCTGGAAGCTCGCTAAGATGGAGATACCCAAGGACGTGCTCAAGACCGCGTCCCTGATCGCGTACTACCAGCCGGTGCTGCAGAGCAAGCTCTTCGACCTCGTCGGCAACAAGGTCTACGAGCACGTGAAGTCCCTCGAGGACCTCGGCCTCGTGAGGACCAGGCCGAGGAAGAACAGCTTCGAGCTCACGACCACCAAGAAGTTCATAGAGACCTTCGGCATAGACGCGAGGTCGCGCGCCGAGGTCAAGGCATGGCTCGAGGGGGAGCTCGCCAAGAAGGGCCCCCGGAAGTAGGCCGGCCCGGCACACCAGGCCGTGAGGCCCGAACGCAAAGGTTTATCTGACCTAGGCGCATTGACGAGCCCAGTGATTAAGAATGGTCATGCCTCTCAGTTTGCTTGAGAAGTCGATGAACAAGAAGGTCTCGCTCCTGCTCAAGGACAGCAGGGTGCTCGAGGGTACCCTGACCGGCTTCGACGACTACCTGAACATGGTCCTGGACGACACCGAGGAGACGAACAACGACCAGGTCAAGAGGCTCGGCACCGTCATCCTCCGAGGCAACAACGTCGTCAGCATAACGCCGAAGTAGGCGCCTGATGCACTTTCTGCACGCCGTCACGCTCCAGCGTCAGCCCTGCGGACGCAAGATGATTTAATACGGCTAAGGCATTCCTCGGCCCGATGAAGGCAGTTCTCCTGGTCGGGGGGATGGGCACGAGGCTGAGGCCCCTGACCTACAGGATCCCGAAACCGCTCCTGTCGGTCATGGGGAAGCCGCTGATCATGCACGTCATCGACTCGATACCCGGCGAGGTGGACGAGGTCATCGTCCCGGTCGGGTACAAGAAGGACATGATGCAGGAGTACCTCAACTCGCACCCGCCGGGGAGGAGAATCACCCTCGTCGACGAGCCGGAACCGCTCGGCACCGGCGGCGCGGTCAGGAACGTGGGGGAGCACATAGACGGCCAGTTCCTCGTCATAAACGGGGACGTCATCACCTCGCTCGACGTCGCGTCGTTCCTGAGGTTCCACAGGGCCAAGGAGGGCATAGCGTCCATATCCCTCTGGCCGGTGGAGGACCCGTCCCCGTTCGGCGTCGCCCAGCTGGACGGCGACCAGAGGATCACCAGGTTCCAGGAGAAGCCGAAGAGGGAGGAGGCGTTCTCCAAGCTGATCAACGCCGGGGCCTACGCGCTGGAGAAGGAGGTCCTGGACTACATCGGCGACGGGTTCGTCTCGATGGAGCGCGAGGTCTTCCCGAAGCTCCTCGACAGGGGGATGTACGGGTTCCAGTTCGAGGGACACTGGATCGACTGCGGCACCAGGGAGAACGTGCTCTCCGCTCACCGGACTCTGATGGACGGACGCGCCGCGGTCTCCAGGAACAGCGTCGCGGAGGGCGCAATCGTCCAGGCCCCCTCGTTCGTCGGCGAGGAGGCTATCGTGGCAGGGGCGACGATAGGCCCCGGGACATACGTGTCCCCCAGGTGCGTCGTCGGGCCGATGTCCCGTGTCGAGAACTCGGTGCTCTACGAGGACGCGAGGGTCGGCACGAGGTGCGAGGTCACCGACTGCATCGTGGACGAAGGGTATACCGTACCCGACGGCACCGTCGCCACGGGGCGAATCCTCAGCCGAGCGGAGCCCCAGGGCTAGACCCGCTTGAGCATATCAGCCGAAGCCGAGGAAGAGCGCGGACACGAAGAACAGGCCAGCGATCGTGGCTGATGCAGGGATCGTCAGGATCCAGGCGATGGCGATCTTCCTCCCCACTCCCCACCTCACGGCGGAGAGCCTGCGCGTCGCACCGACCCCCATGATGGCCCCGGATATCGTGTGGGTCGTGCTCACGGGGATCCCCATCCTGGCCGTCGCGAAGAGCATTATCGAGGCGCCGGTCTCCGCGCAGAATCCCTGGTAGGGATCGAGCTTGGTGATCCTCGAGGCCATCGTCCTGACTATCCTCCAGCCCCCGAAGAACGTGCCCAGCGATATGGATGCGTGACACGCCACCATGACCCACAGCGGGACGATGAAATCCGCTGAGGGGGAGGCCCCCTGTTCAATCAGCAGTACGAGGGTGATGACCCCCATGCCCTTCTGTGCGTCGTTGGTCCCATGGGTGAACGAGTAGAAGGCCGAGGATGCAAGCTGCAACTTCCTGAACCACTTGTTCACGATGGCCCTCGATACCCTGCGGGCGAGCCTCATCACCAGTATGGTGAGCACGAACGCCGATATCAGCCCAGCGATGGGAGATATCACGATGAAGGCCACGGTCTTCAGAGTCCCCGACCAGACAATAGCGTCGAGGAAGGCGACCGCTCCGCCAGCACCCACGAGGCCTCCGACGAGCGCGTGACTGCTGGACGTCGGTATGCCGAACCACCAAGTAATGAGGTCCCAGATGATGGCGCCCATCACTGCGCAGAAGACGAGCAGGATTCCGTACTCCCAGACGAGGGACGTGTCGATTATCCCCTTGCCGACAGTCTTCGCGACCTCTTGACCGACTATTATTCCCAGGAAGTTGAACACCGCGGCCATTGAGACGGCGGCCAGCGGCGAGAGGACCTTGGTGGCCACCACGGTGGCTATCGAGTTGGCGGAGTCGTGGAATCCGTTCACAAAGTCGAAGCCGAGCGTCATGAATATCGTGACCGCCGCGAGCGCCGACAAACCAAGGATGTCCATTGGCCGCACCTACGAGTTCTTGATGAAGATGTCCTTGATCACATCGGCGACGTCCTCGCACTTGTCCGTGGCCATCTCAAGGTGTTCGTATATCTCCTTCTGCTTGATGAGATCTATCACATCCTTCCCCTTGAAGAGGTTCGCGACGGCCTCGTGGGTGATATCGTCTCCCACGTTCTCCCATCTGTTTATCTCGATGCAGTGCTGGAGTATCTCGTTCTTACGCTTGAAGTTCCTTAGATCCTTGACAGCGTGATTGACCTCCTTGGTCGAGGACACTATGACCTCCGTGAGCCTGACCATCTCAGGAGGGACTTCCTTGAGCTGGTACGCCCACATCCTGTGCGCGGCCGCCTCGACATAGTCGAGGATGTCGTCGAGCCGGGAGGTCAGCTTCGACATGTCGTCGTGATCTATTGGGGTCACGAACGTCTTGTTCAGCTCCTCGGCGATTGTGTGGACGAGGTCGTCGCCCCTGCTCTCGATGGCCTTTATCCTGTCCCTCTTCTCGGCCACGTTCGTGAAGTCCTTGGTCAGGTCGAGGAGGGCCTCAGCGCCCTCCAGGACGACGTCGGCCTGCTGGTCCAGCATCGCGAAGAAGTGCTTCTCCTGAGGAATGATCCATTCCTTGAAACCCATTGAGTGCGTCCCCCGCAGCCAGTCATATCCTGTTTGGGTATAAATCCTTGCGGTGCGACACCTCCCTCCGCCCTTCCGCCATCACCCTATGTTTCCTGTGGAACAACGCACTTCGTCGGCAGGGAGAGTCTTTTATTCGAGACCTGGATACCAGTAGCCGATGAGGCGGGGAAAGGCTGTTGACGCGGTGCCGAGGCTGTTCGGCACCAACGGCGTGCGTGGAGTGGTCAACACCGAGGGCATGGACTGCGAGTTCGCCATGAGGCTGGGCCTCGCGATCGGCTCCTTCATGAAGGGGCCAGTCATGATGGGCACCGACGCCCGCACCTCCAACGACATGCTAAGGTCCGCCTGCTCCGCCGGCCTCATGGCGTCCGGCTGCGACGTGCTCGACTGCGGCATAGTCCCGACCCCCACGCTCCAGTACGCGGTGAAGAGGAACGATGTGGCCGGCGGCGTCATGATAACGGCCTCTCACAATCCCCCTGAGTTCAACGGGATCAAGTGCATCGACCCAGACGGGACCGAGATGGCCAGGTCCGACGAGGAGCGGATCGAGGGGCTGTTCCACCGCCAGGAGTTCCGGAGGGCCGACTGGTCCGGGCTCGGGAGGACGCGGGCGTACACGACCGCCGTGGAGGAGTATGTCGACGGTATAGTCTCGCTCGTGGACGCCGCCGCGATAGGCAAGGCCGGGCTGAGGGTCGCGGTGGACTGCAGCAACGGGGCCGCCTCTCTGGTCACCCCGAAACTCCTCGAGAGGCTCGGGGTGAGGTATGTCACGCTCAACGCGGACCCGAACGGGGCCTTCCCAGGCCACAACAGCGAGCCGACCCCGGAGAACACGAAGGACATAGTGGACCTGGTCGGTGCCGGCGGGTTCGACCTCGGCTTCGTGCACGACGGCGACGCCGACAGGACAATCTTCGTGGACGACCGGGGCAGGTACATGTACGGGGACAGGAGCCTCGCCCTCGTCGCGCACTACATGTGTCAAGAGGGGAAGGGGGGCCTCGTTGTCACTTCCGTGGGCTCTTCTATGTGTGTCGAGGACGCCGTGCGCCTGGCTGAGGGCAGCGTCCAGTATACGATGGTCGGCTCCCCCATAGTCGCGCGCGCGATGATGGAGGCCGGGGCTGTCTTCGGGGGCGAGGAGAACGGCGGCCTGATTTTCCCCGAGCTGCAGTACTGCAGGGACGGGGCGATGTCCGCGGCGAAGGTGCTCGAGATCGTCGCCAAGCACGGCAGGCTGTCGGACCTGCTCGACCGCATCCCCTCCTACTCGCAGTACAAGACCAAGACCAGGTGCCCGGACGCGAAGAAGCAGGGAGTGATGTCGGAGCTCGCGGCGACGGCCAGGGGCGACCGGGTCGACACGACGGACGGGGTCAAGATCTTCTCTGGCAGGAGCTGGGTCCTCGTCAGGCCGTCCGGCACGGAGCCGATATTCAGGGTGTTCTCGGAGGCGCAGACGCCGGAAGAGGCTGAGCGGATAGCCGAGTCGTACAAGAAGAGGGTCGAGGAGCTCATCAGAGGCTGACTCACGCCTTCCTCGCGCGGGCCGCCTTCCACTTCACCGCTATGACCTCGCGGACCAGCCTCGCCGCCAGTATGGAGGTGTTGCCGTTGTCGTAGGGCGGGCACACCTCGACGACGTCGAAGCCCACCAGGCGGTCGCCCAGGCGGTTTATCACGTGCCTCACGTCCATGGGCGTGAGCCCGAAGGGCTCGGGCGTGCCGGTCCCCGGCGCGTACGCGGGGTCTATCCCGTCTATGTCCAGGGAGAGGTACACCGGTTCCCTGCTGAGCTTCCCCAGCATCTCGTCGAAGACCTTCGCGCAGCCCTCGTCGTGGACCCTGAAGGCGTCCGCATACAGGGCCGCCTCGTGGTCCTCGTCCCCGGAGATCGACCTGACGCCGAACGCGAACACGTTGCCCTTGCCCACTATGTCCTCTATGCGCTTGTGGGCACATGCGTGGCTGTTCCTGAGCCCCTGGTACTCGTCCCTGTAGTCCAGGTGCGCGTCTATCGTGATGACGGAGATGTCCTTCCCGTAGGCCTTGACCAGCGGGGGCGTCACCGAGTGCTCCCCGCCCATGGTGACGAGGAACTTGCCGTCCCCGACGATCCTCCTGGCCTCCTCCTCTATGGAGGCGACCATGTCGTCCACGGTGCCTTCCTCGTACAGGTCCCCGGCGTCGTGTAGCCTTATGTCGTCGAATGTGACCCCGTGCTCGAAGAGCTCCTTCTCGAAGTTGGATGATGCGCCCCTGATCGTGGTCGGGGCGATCCTGGCGCCGCTCCTGAACGTCGTGGTCCTGTCGAAGGGGGCGCCCAGTATGACGAACTCAGAATCCTCGTAGGTTGCCTCAGCGTCCGCGAAGGTGAGCATCCCGCGGCTTGGCATCCTCACACCCGCATTATCTTCTTCCGGCCCATCGCGACTATGTACATGATGTCCTCGCCCGCCTTCAGGGAGTCCTTGTACTCCTCGGGGATGGGCAGCTGGAACATCTCGTAGGTCTCCAGGTCCATGAGCTGCACCTCGGCCCCCATCAGGGAGACGACCTGCGCCTGCCTCTTGTCGATCATCGGGACCTGGACCTTGTGCTTGACCGGGTATACCACTGACCTCTTGTTGCCGTCGAAGATCCCCATGGCCTCTATGCGGGCCTTGGCCTCACCGTGTTTCCCTGGCTTGGAGGTCGAGATGCTGAGAATCTTGCAGGGCTCCTCGTCGATGTTCATGTACCGCCCCTCTTTGAGGGTCCTGACCTCGGCCTGCTCCCATGCCATGAGTAACCACTTCTGGACTCCGTAATCCCCGGGTATTTAAAATACTTATCCGTCAGCGCTTGCGCTTCCTGGGCCTGCCAGGCGCCTTCCTGGGGGGCGACGCGTGCTGCTTCCTGATCTCGGCCAGCCGCCTCTCTAGCTGCTCCTTCAGGACGCCGGAGATGTCGTTCCTGGAGTACATGTCGGCCCTGGCGGCGAGGGATATCTTCGAGGCCAGCGCGCGCGCGATGGCGCCCCGCTGCCACGCCGGGGCGGTGTGAACGAGCATGTGCTGGAACAGGATCCCGTGCTTCGGCGGTTTCGCCCCCTTCTTGAGGTGCCTGAACATGGCCTTCTCCGCCCCCAGGAGCTGGACCGTGCTCGACGGCATAGACGCGAGCCGCTTCAGGCTCCCGGCCTGCATTATCAGCCTCGCGCCGACCACGGGGCCCGCCATCGCCGAGATGTTGGGGGCGACCTGGGCCATCCTGGACTCGATGTACCGCTCCAGTTTCGCCCTCGCCGAGTACGACTCCTTCAGGACCGAGGACAGGACCCTGACCGATTCGAGGTCCGCGGCGTCTATGTCGGAGCCTATGGAGTCCATCCTGAGGCCCAGGGCGGCCAAGACGTCCGGCCTCGAGCCGTGCTCCGCGACGGCCTTCGCGTAGGCCTCGCCGTCGACGACCACCTCGAGCTCCGGGAAGTGAAGCCCGTACCACTCCCTCAACCTCTCGGAGAGGATGTTGTCCGTGAACACGATGTCGTCGTACGCCCTGACGGCCTGGCCGAGGTGAACGTCCGGGCCGATGCTGCGCCTCACGGACTCCTTGGCCAATATTATAGTCGCTTCCCTATACATGTCGAGGGAGTAACCGAAGCCCTCAGGCCGTATGAACGAGGAGTCGAACCTGACCCTCCTGCCGAACTCGGACAGCCTCCGGTCCGTGACCTGCTTCGCGGAGGGCGCGAGGGATGCCTCCTCCTCGAGGACCTCGCCCCTTGCCATCCTGCCCAGCCTGTCGGCGATGGCGGCGGCGTCCTTCGGGAACAGCGCGGCCTTCCTGACCTT
>CAZXWO010000033.1:0-14961 GCA_964644565.1 uncultured Thermoplasmata archaeon
CGAATCCTCTTGACGAATCTCGAGTCGATCCTCATGCCTCGGGAGTATGACATGGGAGATGATAAAAACTAGCCGTCCAGGACGTCTGCACCTGTCCTGGGCCAGCATTCGCTCACTGCGGAGCGAGAAGTGGAAAAAAAGTTGTGGGTGGGCAGGAAGCCGCGGCCTTCGACACAAAGGAGACTTAGGGGAGACCCTTTGCAGAAACTAATGCGGTTATTCCTGTCCACATGCAGATTGATACGGTGGCTCCAGCTCGGTCTCACCGTAGAGGAAGTTCCAGTCGTAGTCGAGGCACGAGTCGCACGTGCCGTCCTCTAGGGTCTCGTCCTGGCAGTTGTCGCCAGTGCCGTCCTTGAGCTGGTCCTGGATCTGGTCACAGTCGCCGTTCATGTTGCCTGCGGCCGAAACGACGGCCACGCCGCCGACCATGAAGGCGGCACCGAGTGCCAGCGCGATCCATACCTTCGATATCACTTTTCCTCACCTTCTCTTCGGAAACGGTCTTGCCGTCTCTGAAGCGACCATCGAGGGGTGGTTGATAAGTGGTTTGTGGTACAGGAATCAAACGCTAGCACAAACATCATTGCATCATGGCCAGATGCCGAGAAACTGGCCAAAAAACAGAAGAGGAAATGGTTTGTGACAGACTGCCGTGAGCAGTCTGCGCAGCGATGCCCCACGAGCCTCACTTGTGGGCGTACCGGGTGCCGAGGCTGCCGTGTTGGTTACCGTGTTGGTTGCCGCCGTCGCTCCCGTTACCGTTCTCGCCGCCGTTGTCTCCGGAGGTCCCGCTGTCGCCCCCGAGGACTATCTCGCCGATGTAGACGAACGCGACGTTGGCCGCGAAGTCTACCCCGCCCTGACCTGTCAGCACCGGGTCAGTGACCGCATCCAGTTCGAGGAAGTAGTCCGGGGGAACCTCGACGAGGGGAGGGCCAGGCAGGCGCTCGCCCTGTTCACCGTCGCCGTCGATCTCCTCGCTCGCGTAGTAGTTCCTGATGGCTATCGAGATTGCATACTCGGGTGGCAGCTGGACTGACACGCTGTACCGTCCGACTGTGACGTCGCCAACGGACGTGTCCCAGAGGAACCCGTATATCAGGTGGCCAGCCCTGTTGATCTCGCGGTGGACGCTGTCCGCCCCCGCGCTGTCGAGCACGGGGACGTACTCCTCCGACGTGTCGAACAGGCCGTAGTACTTGTACGGGCCGCACTCATCGCTCTCGATGGTTATCAGAATCTCTGGCACAGAGACCATGTAGGTCCCGAGCAGGAGCGACGGGTCGGCGATGAGCTCCACCTGGTCATACACGTTGTCGTCAGCGGGGTCCATGGTGCTGTTGACCGCGAGCGGTATGTCGGATGCGTTCGTGGTGAGGTCGCCGTTGTAGTCGTCGAGCTTCAACACCATCGTCTCGATCCGCACCAGGTTCCCCAGCCTCCACTGCGGGCCGTACACCATGTTGTCCGCGAAGTAGACAGCGTAACCGGGTGCCGAATCCGCAGGAGTGATGGGCAGTTCGCCCGTCTCCTCGTGCGCGCTCACAAGCCATGCCGCGGGCATGATTGCCATGATGGCGACCATGGCCGCAGCTGTCGCTCTGTTGTATCTCATGTCTGATGTCTCCCCCTTTCTGTGTCATGCGCTAGTGTCGCCACCGGCGCATAGCGAGGTAGCGGATCTTTCATATTTATATATGAATAGTGCAATATTCAAAATATCGGCGTTATACCCGCGGCGGGAAACCAGGGTCAGTATCAGTCGCGCGCAAGGAAAACGCTGAACGGGTTTTGTGTGGTTTGGTTTGGACCGAGCAGGGCACGTGTCACTTCCATCGGTTGCCGTGGCCGCCGCCACCGCCGCCGTTGCCTCCGCCGCCCGAGCTCCCGCCCTTGGCGATCAGGGCGCCGAGGTAGATGTAGGCGTCATCACCAGACATCCCGCCCGTGCCGGAGACGAACGCGTCGAGCGTCCCCGCCGGAAGCTCCTCGTATCCTATCGGGTCAGCGTCCTCGGCGACGACGAGGCTCCTCACGGCCATCGTCACCGGGAAGGCGCTACCGACGTCCACGGACACCCTGTACACCCCGCCCAAGACATCGGCCCCTTCTGTGTCCCATAGGAACCCGTAGATGAGGTGGCCGGCCTTGTTCGTCTCCCTGGTCACGAGGTCCGCGTCAGATATCCCGTCTGCATAGTTGGACGCGAACGTGTGCACATCGCCCTTCTCACCGGTCATGGTCACGGTGATGGCCGGGACCGAGACCATCCACGTCCAGAGGATGTGGTCCGGGTTCCCCAGAAGGTCGGTCTGGGTGTACACCACACCGGACGTTATGTTGGTGTTCACCCCGATCGGGATGTCGGAGGCGTTCAGTATGCCATCGTTGTTCGTCTCGAACGCCTTCAGGACCATCGTCTCGACCCTGACCAGGTTCCCGAGCCTCCACTGAGGCGTGAAGGCCATGTTGTCGGCGAAGTACACTGCGTACTCCATTTCCGGGTCGCTCACGCCAGGCATCACTTCACCGGGTGTGGTGAAGGGCATTGGCGTCGCGGGTTCCTCCGCTGCGTTCGCAATCATGCCGAACGGGACCAATGCCACCATGGCGACTGCGAGCAGCGCTGATGCTCTCCTGTAGTTCATGTGCTTGTTCCTCCCCTATTTCTCTCCTGTGTCAAGCCTGCGTCGAACACCGTGCCAAAGGTGCACTCCTCATCACGTCTGTGAACGTAGTTAAATCCCCCACCAAATATAACTATGTTATCATCCGGTGTCAGTATCGGCACATGGGCAGATATATATTCACGGCGTTTACCAAGTGGAAAGACATTTGAGTCACGAAGGCCGCGAAATATGTCCCGGGCCGCGTCCGCGCCCTGAGAGCCATTTCGAGCACTGTACCAAATTGCTTAATAAACTCCAACATTATGATGTTATCAGCATGAGCAAAAGATCGGGGATCCTTCCTATATTGGCGATGTCAATCACGTTGACGTTGCTCATCTCCGTAACCTCCACAGGACTTGCTGCAGCCGATGACGGCGAGATATCCTACGTCGTCACGGAGGACGCCGTCGTCCTGTCTACGGACAACATGAGCGTCGCCATATCGAAGCTCTTCCCGGCAGCGGCGGTCAGAGAAGCTGGCTCGACCAACAACAGCTCCTACGGCTTCGTGTTCTCGTCCATACTCGGCTACAACGAGAGCGCGGAGGAGGGACTGCTGCTGGACGAGGTGCCGTACCACGCGTCCATGGAGCATGCGACATGGGTCTCGGAGACCCCGGTCGTCGTCGACGACGGGGAAGGGGCCTCCACTGCCACGGTGTCAATGCACTCGTCGGTGGCCATGAACAAGAGGGTCGCGTTCGAGGACGGCAACCCTGAGCCCGGCACACCCGGCATAGTGATCATAGAGAACTGGGCCACGGTGACCGTGGACTTCGTCATATCCTCCTCCAACTTCTCCTCGACCTTCGACGGCGCGATAGAGGAGGGGCTGTACCCCGTGAACGGGTCCACAGAGCTCAAGTTCGACATCACGATAGACATCAACACGCCGATAGACGCCGACCATCTGGCACTGGACATAAGCATCATGATAATGGACTTCGGCAACTTCACCCCGACGGCGATGGACGAGCAGTACATCTTCGAAGGGTTCCAGAGCGACGAGGTCAGCATAAGCGACCCGGACGTGAACGAGACGACCGTGGACGACGACCTGATAATGCACTCGTTCCAGCACAGGGAACAGTTCAAGCAGCTCTTCGCGTTCGTCGAGACAAACGAGACCAGCTTCTTCTCGTGGGCGCCCGACTGCCTGCACACCCTGGAGGAGGGGGAAGCCTTCGAGGACCTGATGACCTACTACAGGACCGACGGCGAGGCGCTGAAGCTGTACATCTCGTCCCCGGTCACCGCCGAGACGCTCCAGATCACCCACGACCCGAGCATCGGCCTGTTCCCTGGCCCTGGCGGAGGGGCCGTGGTCGACCTCCCGGACGGCAGCATCATAGGGACCTCCGCGATGTCCACCCTCGCAGGCGTACTGATAGGCCTGGCGGCGGCTGGCGGCGCGGGCCTTGCGATAGCGGCGCGGAGGTCGGCGAGGGACGACCAGAGCGACACGGTCGTGCTGGAGAAGAACAGGTACTACAGGGGCAAGTGACCGTACTCACTCGTCCTCGCTGGGCCCTGGCTCCGTGGGCGTCTCCATCGGGACCGTCCTGCCCTTGTTCTCGACGTACATCGCCACGAAGTCGTCCACCAGCTTGTCCAGGAACGTCCTCCTGTAGACTATCAGGAGGTCGGCCACTTTGTCGGGGTCTATGACAGTGAGTCTGGACTCGCGGCCGACCTTCTCCACCTTGACCACGCCCCTGGAGACGAGCTTCTTGACATGGTACGAGAGGGTCCCGCCGGATATCGTGAAGTTGCTTAGAACCTCCCCGTGTGTCGCGGAGGGGTGGCTCATCAGATAGAGGATGATGCCGCGCGGTATCTCCTGCCTCAGGGCCGACAGGATACGCTGCTTGTCGGAACTTATCTGGCCGCTCGGGAAGTACCTCGAGAAGCTCTCCTGCTTGTCGAGGCTCAGCAGCGAACGGTCCACCAGGTAGTTCAGGTGGTACTCGAGGACGCCTATCGGCAGGTTCGTGCGCCTCTGGATCTCCCTGAAGTGTATGCCAGGGCTGTTCCTGACACACTCGAAGATCTTCTTCCTGCTGGCGAGCTCAAGGGGGTCCGGCACCGGGCCTACCTCCGAAGTGCCCCAGGATGATCACGGCCATGAGCACGATGGCGTCTACCACGACCATCACAGTCCCGTCGACGTTGTCGAGCCATCCCGTGGCGTATGCGACGCCTATGAGGAGCGACGTGAAGATGAGGTGGACTGCCAGCCCCTCGGAGAGGAGCAGCACCGAGCGGACGCCGCTCCTCCTGTAGGACACCAGCGAGAGAACCAGCAGGAAGGCTGAGACGCCCAGCAGGAGCCCCATCGCAGTGTCGATCGCGGAGACCATGGCCCTTCGATTTCTGGATATGTCATCCCGGTGTTAAATACATGTGCTGGCACCGGCCTCTGGGTCGGGCCTTGGCCTGCCCGGCCGAGCGGGATCACCGGGGCTCAGAGTATCCTCTTGAGCCTGAACAGCGCCCAAAGGCCCACGACGCAGGCCGCGGAGATGCCGATGACGAACCAGAACGCGTTCGGGTCCCTCTGGAACGGGAGGTAGACGTTCATCCCGTACAGGCTCGCGACCAGGGTCGGGAGTATCAGTATCAGACTGATGGTCGTCAGGGTCTTCATGATGAAGGAGAGGTTGTTCGAGACGGCGGTCTCATAGGCGTTCAGGATGTTCGACATGATCTCCCTGTAGATCGTGGTCATCTCGTACAGCTGGGCCACGTCGTTCTCGATGTCCTCGGCCAGGTCGAGCCTCTCCTTCGTCATGTGGAGCTGCTTCATGCGCGGGAGCAGGGATATCGCGTTCATGTTCGAGAGGAGCGCCGTGTTCAGGAGGATGAGGCCGTTGCTCAGCGCGAAGGCGCTGTGCGCGACCTCGGCGCTCCTGGCATGCAGGATGGTCTCCTGGATGGCCCCGATCTTCCTCTCCATGGGCCTGACGGTCCTCTCCATGTCCCGGTGGACCCTCCTGACCAGGGCCAGGAACAGGTCCTCCTTGGTCTCCAGCCGAGGCCGCCTCTTCAGGTCGGAGCACATGTCCTCCGCGTGGAACGCTGCTCCGATACGCACGGTGATGATCTGCTTCGGGGTCGATATGATGCCGATGGGCATGGTCTGGATCCGGTCGGGCATCCGCTCGTCGACGAGGAGGCTCCGGAGCACCAGCATGTCGTACTTCTCCTCGACCTCTATCCTGGAGCGCTCGTTCGGGTCTAGGCAGTCCGCGATGTCCTGGAGGTCTATGTGGAACTCGCTGTGGAGCCCCTCGACCTCCTCCGGGGACGGGGCGACGAGGTCTATCCAGAGGACGTCGCGCATCTCGGCCTTCTCGACCTTCTTCAGGTCCCCTGACTCGACGACGTACAACCTCATCATCTGGACGGCCTCCTGACCGCCTCCCGATGGTAACACGCCCGATATATGCCTTGCCGGGGTCAGGCTAGCGGGGACCCCCACCGGTCAAGGAAGATGTTCTCCCCCTGGGGTTTCCTCTCTGGCCTGAGTGCCTCCGCCTCCCTCTGCTTGTCGGAGAGGAGCGAGTCGTCGGTGCCCGGACGGCCGCAGATGACCAGGGTTATCACGACGTGGTCCTCGGGTATGTCCAGTGCTGCCTTGACCTTGACTGGGTCGTAACCCGCTATGGGGTGGGCTATCATGCCGAGCTCGGTCGCCCGGAGCTCCATCTGCCCGACCGCGAGCCCGCAGTCGAAGAGGAAGTAGTCCCGGCGGTCGCTGAGCTGGCAGTCGTCGGGCGGCCTTGCCGCCACGGCGACAATCATGGGCGCCCTGGTGGCCCATGCGTTGCCCCTGGCGAGGGCGCCCTTCACGGCCTCCAGGGCGTCCTTGCCCCTGCAGAAGACGAACCTCCACGGCTGGTTGTTGAAGCACGACGCGGAGAGGCGGACCGCCTCCGCGAGCGCCAGGACCTCCGCGTCCCCCACGCCACCCTCCGAGAAGACCCTCTTCGCCCTCCTGGCCTTGACAGCCTCAGAGACATCCAATCCGATCACCGCGGGGGTAATCCACTTGTCGGGATTTATCCCTGCCACCCGAAGGTCAGAGCCTGAAGGTCCGCCACTTGATCTCGTAGCCGGTCTCAGCCTTGAGCTTGGCCACCGCCTCGACCATGGCCTCGCAGGACTCCCTCGTGCCACAGTACACTACGTCCACGCCCTTGCTCAGGGCGCTCATGGACGACTCGACAGGCGCGTGGAGGGTGAGCATCTCGCCGCTCGCCTTCATGAGCAGCGCAGCCCCCACTGTGTCGCCGGCCGCGAGCATTCCCGGGGAGAAGTCCTCGACCTTCTGCCGGGCCTGCTCGATGTTCGCGGCCTTCGAACCCCCGTCCAGCTCCGAAGGCGCCTCGAGGACCAGGAGCTTCCCGAGGTCCATGTCCAGGATGCCTTCGAGGTGGCCGACCAGCACATCGTCCCCCTCGTCAGCGTCCTCGAGCGCCACCCCGGTGGAGGAACTCTTGACCCCGTCGAAGGCCATCATCATGCCGTCCTCCATCACGAGGCCGACCGAGGCGCCCTTCCCGAGCCTGTTGCCGGCCACGGCGACGCACCTGTCCACCACGCTGATACTCCTCAGTATGTCGTCGACGTCCTGCTTGAGGCGCGTGAAGTGCTCCTGCAGCATCTGCATGCCCTTCCTGGTCGGCCTCAGGAGCCCCTTCTGCTCGCGCAGCAGCCCCTCCTTGCGCATTGAACCGGTGTACTGGCTCACTGCCTGCACGGTCACCCCGAGCCTCGCGCCGACGTCCTTGAGCCTGGCCGATGGGGACCTGATGAGCTCCACGAGTATGAGCATCTCCGTGTTGCGCCTCAGGTCCCTCAGGGGCATCTCGTCCATCTCAGTCACCCGGGGGCCCCGTCAGGCACCTGACCGCCTCTTCGGGGCCCTTCACCTCAACCGCCCCCGAGCTTATCAAACCCTTGATGAACTCCGAGGCCCGGCCGCCCACGAAATCGATGGAGGGGAACTCCTTGGGGACCACGACGAAGACCCTCTTACCCTGCTCGAGGGCGTGCCTGGCGGCCTCGAGGTTCCGGAAGTTGCCGGGGCCCACCGGGAACGGGGAGACGACGACCGCCGAGGACTCCTGCACCATCCTGAGGTTCTCGGCGTGCGCCTCGGGGCCTATCTGGGAGAAGGGGGCCTCCACCACCACCGGTATGCGCAGGTCCTTCGCGGACTCGAAGTCCGAGTCGAGGACGTTCAGCACCCCCGCGGTGACGCTGTAGCCGGCGTCGGTCAACGCCTTCATCAGGGGGCCGCCCGAGCCCCCTCCGCACAGGAGGTGCACCCCCGTCCCGTGCATCCTGGCCTTCCACGAGATGGACCGCGGCATCACGTACACGGAGTTGGTCATCGGGTCCCTCCGCACCGCCACCTCCACGCCGTAGACCTCCTGTATCGTCTCCTGGGTGAGGACCTCCGCCGGAGGGCCGACGGCCTTGACGGCCCCGTTGCTCAGCAGCACTATCCTGTCGCAGTAGCGGGCCGCGAGGTTCACGTCGTGCAGGACCGCTATGACCGTTATCCCCTCCTTCCTGTTGATGTCCTTCACCAGGTCCATGATCTCTATCTGGCCGCTTATGTCGAGGTATATCGTCGGCTCGTCGAGGAGCAGGGCCTGCGGCTCCTGGGCGATGGCGCGCGCGATGACCACGCGCTGCCTCTCGCCCCCGCTGAGCGCGTTGAACGTGCGCCCCGCGAACTGTGTCGTGTTGGTCCGGGCCATGGCGTCGCGCACCTTGGCGACGTCCTTCCTGGAGTACCCTCCCAACCGGTTCCCGGCGTGAGGTATCCTCCCCATCATGACGATGTCATAGGCGGAGAACGGGAAGTCCGTGGATGATATCTGCGGGACCACTGCGAAGAACTTGGCGACCTCCTTCGGGGAGAAGGACGCCACTGGCCTGCCGTCCACCGTGACCGCGCCGGAGCGCGGCGTCAGGTAGCCGGTGAGGCACCTCAGGAAGGTCGTCTTCCCGGACCCGTTGGGGCCCATGACCCCAACGAACTCCCCCGGCCGGACGCTCAGCGAGACCCCTTTCAGGACCATGCTGTCCCTGTACGAGAACGAGACGTCCTCCGCATCCAACCTCATGAGGAAGCACGCTCCGAGCTGTTCCTCCTGAGGAGGTAGAGGAAGAACGGCCCTCCGCAGAGGGCCGTGATTATCCCGACAGGGAGCTCGGTCGGCGCGACGATGCTCCTGGCGAGCGTGTCCGCCCAGATGAGGAAGATCGCCCCGGAGAGCGTCGCCGCCGGCACTAACAAGCGGTGGTTGGAACCGACCACGAGCCTCGTGATGTGCGGGACTATCAGGCCGACGAAGCCGATCACCCCGCTGAACGCGACCGCGGCGGCCGTCATCATCGCCGCCACGGCCAGTATCACCTTCTTCAGGACCTCCGGGCTGGCGCCGAGGTTGTGCGCGGTCTCCTCGCCCATGAGGAGCGCGTCGAGGTCACGGCCGTACAGTATCACGACGAATGCGCCGATCAGCACCGGCGCCAGGAGGATCAACACCTTGTCCGTGCTGGCGAGGGCGAGGCTGCCGAGGAGCCAGAACAGGAGCTGGTGGTACTGCTGCCTCGCGATGTAGATCAGCAGCGAGACCAGTGCCCCCAGGAAGGCGGCGACCGCCACCCCGGACAGGAGCAGGGAGTCGACGTACACCTTCCCCTTCACCGAGCCCAGCTTGTACACGACGGTCACCGCCGCCAGGGCGCTCCCGAAGGCGAAGATGGGAGAGGCGTACGCACCCATGATGACCCCGGCACCGATGACCCCGGCCGTGGCCGCCCCCAGAGCGGCGCCTGACGACACGCCTATCACGAACGGGTCGGCCATCGAGTTCCTGAAGATCGCCTGCATCGCTGTGCCGGCGCAGGCGAGCGCGGCGCCCACGAGCGCGGCCATCAAGACCCGCGGTATCCTGACGTCCCAGAACACCCATGCATAGCTCGACCCGCCCATGAGGGCGTCCATGGCGTCGTGGAAGGAGAGCTTGACGGGGTCGCCTGGGCCTATAGGGCCCAGGCTGCCCACCATCAACGCAAGGAAGATGGAGCCCACCAGCAGTATCCCCAGGAGGACTATCATCAGCGGGCGGCTCCCCTTTGACGGCGTCATGCCAGCACCGTTTCACCCGACGGACGTCGTGCGCTCCGTCAGTCGAACAGCTCCGGGTGTATCAGCGCTGCGAGCTGCTCGAGCCCGTCGACCACCCTCGGGCCGTACCTGCTCATGAGGTTGTCGTCGATCGAGTAGATCTGCCCCTCGGCCACCGCCGTGATCTGGTCCCACCCCTCGCGGCTGGATATCTCGGTAGCGTTGGTGGTGGTCATGACCCCGACCGTGTATATGATCACATCGGGGTCGGACGCGATTATGAACTCGGAGGTCAACTCGGGGTATTCGTTGCTGGCGTCGTGAGCGATGTTGACGGCACCGGCGAGGGCGATCATGTTGTCACCGAACGAGCCAGGTCCGTAGGTCCACAGCGGGTAGTATTCGACGTACACGCTCGGCTTCGACACGCTGGCGGCGAGCGTCAGGTCCGTCACGGCCTTGACCCTCGCCTCGAGGGAAGCTGCGACAGCCTCGGCCTCCCGGATGTGGCCGGTTATGAGCCCCGCGAGGCGGACGTCCTTGTACACGTCCTCCATCGTCCTCGTCGCAAATATGAAGTAGGGTATGCTCTGGTTGGCGATCAAATCGAGCTGCTGCCTCGGGACGAGGTCGCTGCAGACCACCAGGTCCGGCTCGAGGCCGACGATTGACTCAACGTTGAGGGTCCACGAGCCGACCTTGGGGAGGGACTGCGCCTCCTCGGGGTAGTCGCTGTAGTCGTCGACCCCGACCACCTGGTCGCCCGCTCCGACCGCGAAGAGTATCTCTGTGGGCGTCGGCGCGACCGACACTATCCTCTCGGCGAACCCGTCGAGGACGACCGTCCTGTTGTAGTCGTCCTCCATCGTGATGCTGATCACATCGCCCCACTCGTCGGTCACGATCACCGCCTTGGCGTAATCGTATTCCTGCGTCTCGGGCTCGGCCTCCGGGGCGAGCATGTATCCGACCGTGAACGAAACCACCGCCGAGGCGACCACCGCGACGGCGAGAACCGCCATCCACTTCCCGTTCTGACCCTTTGCTGAGTTCATGTCCCTGTCTCCTTCCAGCTGCCGGCAAGGGGCGGACGCCCCTCCCGTAAAGCGGACTTGATATATTGAAAGTGTATTTTAAAGTTGCGCAAGGCGGAGCGGAGGGCCGGGGCTGGCAGATGCGACCCTGCAAAAGTGTGGGAGAAGTGGTTTGCGGATGGTTTCGTCAGGCCCCTAGCCTACTTCTTCACGGCCTCTGCGAAGCTCGCCTCGAGGATGTCCATCGCCTGCTCCAGGATCTCAGGTGGCATGATCATCGACGGGTGCATCCTTATGACGTTGTCATAGGTGCCGCAGGTCAGCAGGAGCAGTCCCTTCTTGAGCGCCGCCGCCTTGACCGCCTTGGTCTCGTTCACCGCCGGGGTCTTGGCCTTCGGGTCGCTGACCAGCTCGACCGCCATCATCGCGCCCATGCCCCTGACGTCCCCGATGATCGGGAAGCGCTTCTGCAGCTCCGTCAAGCGCCTGGTGATGTAGGCGTTGACCTTCGGGACGTTCTTCATGGCCTTCTCTATGACGGGCCACTGCGCCAGCGCAGCGGAGCATGCGACGGGGTTGCCCCCGAACGTGCCTCCCAGGCCGCCGACCTGGGGGGCGTCCATTATCTCGGGCCTGCCGGTCGTGGCCGACACCGGGAACCCTCCCCCGATGCCCTTGCCGCTCACGAGCATGTCGGGCTCCACCCCGGGCCAGTGCTCCACGCACCACATCCTGCCCGTCCTGCCCGCCCCGGTCTGTATCTCGTCGTCAATGTACACGGCCCCGTGCTTCTTGCAGATCTTCGTGACCTTGGCGTAGAACTCCTTCGGTGGGACGATGAAACCCCCCTCTCCGGCGATCGGCTCGCCGATGAGGCAGGCGACCCTGCCCTGGAACTGCGGCTGCGACCAGGTCTCGTCGATCTTGTCCGCGCACGCGACCCCGCAGGACGGATATGTCATCTTCAGGGGGCACCTGTAGCAGTACGCGAAGTCCACCTTGTACGTCTCTGGCAGGGGCCCGAACCCGGCCTTGTAGGGCATCTCCTTGGAGGTCAGGGCCATGGCCATCATCGTCCTCCCGTGGAACGCGTGGACGAAGGAGAAGGCCGCTGGCTTCTTCGTGTAGTGCCTCGATATCTTGACCGAGTTCTCGACCGCCTCCGCGCCCGAGTTGTAGAGGACCGACTTCGATAGGCCCTTGCCTGGAGCGGTCTCAGCGAGCTTCTGCGCCAGGCGCAGGTAGCTCTCGTAGGGCGTGACCTGGAAGCAGAGGTGCAGGAACTTGTCAGCCTGGGCCTTGACCGCGTCGACGACCTCCGGGGGCCTGTTGCCCACGTTGTTGACCCCTATCCCGCTCCCCATGTCGATGAAGACGTTGCCGTCGACGTCGTACAGGAGGGAACCTTCGGCCTTCTCCATGTACACCGGGGCGACTATCCCGACGCCCTTCGACAGGTACTTCTCCCTCGCCTTGCCGAGCTCAACCGACTTGGGGCCGGGGACCTCGGTCTTGATTGAAGCTTTTTGCGCTACCATCGGAACACCTCGAAGTTCGTGCGATTAAACATCGCTTCTGTTGCGGATGGTTGAAACTGTAGATATTACTTTAGGATGAGCTTAAAAAGCCCTCCGCGTCCGCAGCGCAGAGGCCCGGCGGCGAACGGGGGTTCATCGGTCTGCAGGGCGGGCGGCCGCGACCTCGCGCACTGCCCCCGAGTCGACGGCCGAAGGCGGTCCGCCCGACGCTCGCTTCTCCGCCCTTATCTCGTTCATCCTGAGCGCGAGGAAGAGCCCGGCGACCGTGAGCGGTGCGAGGCTGCTCTTGACGGCGATCGCGAGGAACGTCACCATGACCAGCATGACCCTGTCGTTCATGCTCCTGGACCACAGCCCGGCGACCACGGCTGCGACCGTCAGCCCCGCACCGATGAGTGCGAAGTACTGGCTCTCAAGTGCTATCTCGCTCAGCAGGGTGCCCCCGGAGGAGGTACCAACGCGCGAGTCGTCGCTGGTGTGGAAGAAAACCGCCGCCTCGAGGACGTTGTCGACCCCGAAGGGTAGCATCACGAGAAGCGCGACAGCCGCGACGATGCCCGTGGCGGCCGCTACCTCCGCGAGCCTCCGCCACGCCCTGGACGCCGCGGACGACTGAGAGAAGTAGAGGAGCATGACGAGGAACGGTATCGCTGCATACACCTTCGTCAGTATTGCGAGCCCCATGATGATGAGCGCGAGGGGCTCCGCGTGGTCCTCCACCTTGTGGAGGACGAAGATGGAACCCGTCATGAGGAGGAGGGTCAGGGAGGCGTTGTCCATCGAGTAGAACAGGACGACCGTCCCCGCGAGGGGGACGAACGGGAGCCAAGGTGTGCGCGTGAGTTCCCTGAGGAGGACCATCGCGAGCCCCGCGAACAACATGTTTGCGGCGACGAACCAGTACGGCGCCCCCAGGAACCCGAGGGCGGCCTCCGCGCCGATGTAGACGACCAGGTCCAGGGGCATGTAGTTGTACGGGCCCAATGCCCAGTCGACGCCTATCGAGTACTTGCCCTTGAACCGCGGGATCACGTACTCCTCATATGGGTTTATGTCACTGGTAGCGCTCAGGACGGCGGTCTCGACCGCATCGTCGATGTCGTGTATCTCCTCGAAGTGCTCGAAGTTGAGGACGTACCAGACCAGGAACGCAGCGAATACAACCCAGAGCGCCATGGTGATGGCGGGGGCCCAACGCTTCAGGACGGCGAGGACCCTCCCCAGCCCTCTGCTCCTGAGGCTCAGGACCCAGAGGAGGACAATGGCCAGGAATATGCCGTTGTATAGAATATCTATCAATGGTCACACCCGCCAGCGCATCCTCCCAGGCGACGTCCGCGGTCCGGGGACAACGGGGTTCTGCCGCCGCCAAGCGAGATTTAGCATCCCCCGTGCCCTATAATACACTTACCAAGGGGCCCGGGTGGCTCAGTAGTACCCCTCGACCTTGTTGTTGGGTGACTGTCCCTTGCTCTGACGGGCGGCGTCCTTGTGCAGTACCTTGAGCTGGGCCTCGAGCCTCTCCGCCTCCTTGCACAGCGGCTCGACGTTGAGGTTCATGTGCAGGACCATCTGGTCTATGGCAGCGAGTATCAGCGCGGCGGCCCTCGCGTCCGCGACGTCGGGCCGGGCCTCCGCGAGCAGGGTGATCACGTCGACCTGCCGCCTCTTGCCCTCGTTGAGCAGCACCCCGGCGGTCCCTGATATGACCCCTTCGAGGAACGGCTCCGCGTCCGCCTCCTTCAGCAGCTCCTGCGCGGCCTCGGTGCTGCCCGTGCCGTAGACGGCGATCTCCCCGACAGCGTCCGGCTCCTCCTCATCCTCTCCCCTCTCCACGATGAGCCCGCCCGCGGATATGACCAGCCTGCACCGCTGGGCGATCGCGAAGTCTATGATGGCAGTGCCTAGGGGCCTGAGCAGCTGCGCCGACGGCTGTATCTCGGTCATGAAGACCACGACCTGCTGCTCCCCTTCCTTGAGCCGGGGGCGCGCGTACACGCGGGCGGGTCCGAGCGGCTCGGAGTCCCTGATCAGCGACACGGTCGGGAACAGGTCCGAGTCCATGACGGCGACGTACTCCATCTTCAGCAGGGCCACTAGGTAGTTGGCCACGATGGAGCTCACGAGGCCGACGCTAGGGAACCCGTCTATGACCACTGCGTTCCTGAGGTCGGTCTTCTTCAGCTCGAATATCTCGATTACAGCCATCCGTCCCCGTGAGGGAGGTGCACCGCTTTTAAGTTAACTCCGAAGCCAGGCGCGGCCCCTGGGCCCCTCCCCGCGCAACCAAGTTTTAATACGGGTGTGCTTCATCTACACCGAGGCCAGCGTGGGCCGGTGGCTTAGTCCGGATATAGCACTGGCCTTCTAATCCGCCCCTCAAGGGGCGGAGGGGCAAGCCAGTGGTCTCGGGTTCGAAAGGCGTCCGAGACGCCCGAAAGTCCCGACCGGCCCGCTCGGCCCATCAAAAGACATATAAAAGGGGGGCGTTGTACGCCCAAAAGACGCGAGGGAGTCTGACTCATGAAGAGGAGCTCACGTGCCTGGAAGAAGCGCGGCAAACA
>CAZXWO010000034.1:0-14668 GCA_964644565.1 uncultured Thermoplasmata archaeon
GGGGCCTGACCCTGTGGTGGGGCGTCGACGGGGACTGGAAGGCCTACTCCGAGGCTTACGCCGAGGTGGCCTACGCCCAGGACATGGGCTGGTGGGACTTCCTCGACGCGTACAGGGGCTGAGGCCCGCGGGGACCGGGGGAAACCACTTCGCGAAACCCTTTCCGAACCCTTCTCGCGGCCTACTGACTCCCCTCAAAGCCATGGACATCGTTTAATAGCGCAAGCGACATTCGAAGACCCGTGGGGCGCCTCACAGGGCGCCTCGATCTTGAGGGGGAGTCTTAATGGAGGTCAGGCGTGGTAGCCTTGTTGCGAGCGTGGTTCTAGCCTTCGTCATGCTCGTCCCGGGGCTTTCGCTGGGCAGCATTGTGAGCATGGATGTCGAGACCGATTCTGACGGGACCTGGACCATCGCACTGTATGTCGATGCGGACTGCAACCTTGAGATGTACTGGGACGACCCCAGCCTGCCGTACCTCATGAACATACCTGAGAGCGACGGCCTCAACATAGTGGCCGTCGTGGACAGGCTCAGCACCGAGGGCGTCGAGATGAGGGAGATATCCTACCAGTCGTACGAACTGGTCGAGGAGTACCCTGAGATGAACTTCGGGGCAGGCGAGACGTTCCAGTGGTTCCTCACCGAGGTCAGCACCTACTACCCGGCGGACCACCTGGTCGTGATCCCGTGGGACCACGGCAGCGCGTGGAAGGGCTTCTGCTGGGACGATTCATCCGACGGCGACCACATAACCCTGCAGGAGATGGAGGACGCCATAGTCGGAGCGGGGGTCTACATAGACATCCTCGCGTTCGACGCGTGCTCCTGCTCCAGCATAGAGATGGTCTACCAGGCCGCGAGGACGGAGCTGGTCGAGCTCCTGGTCGCCTCCGAGGAACTTGTGGCCGGCGACGGGTTCCCGTACGACAAGATGTTCACGCCGGTGGCGCTGGACCCGTCGAGGACGCCTGACCAGGTCGCCGTCGACATGGTGGACGGCTGGACCGAGGTGTACGAACCGCTCTCGTGGGGATGGTACTGCACGCTCGGCGTCGTCGACGTGATGGAGATCGCCGAGTCGGCGGACGTCATAACCGCCTGGGTCGAACAGATGACCGAGGGGCTGGAGCACTTCACGTCCAACTACAGGATGGCGCTGAGGGACAGCTACTACGTCTCGTGCGGCTCGCACTACCAGGTCGACATGGTTGACCTCGGCAGGCACATCCTTGACGACAAGGAGATGGCCGAGGACGAGGAGCTCATGCAGACCACCCAGGCCATGGTCGACCTGATCGACGGAGCGGTCAAGTACGTGTACAACCCGGACAGGACCTCCGCGTGCGGAGGCGTCTCGATGTACTGGGGCTCCCACAACCAGGCGTTCAGGACCAGCTACGAGACCTACCGGACCATCGCGTTCGCCGATGACAGCGGGTGGGGAGAGTTCCTGGTGCTGTACAACCTGATGACCTGCGGGTGGATGAGGATCAGCAAGTGAGACGACGGCTGGGCTGGCCGGCCCGCAGGGCACGGCGAAACACGGTCCCAGCGGAGGCCACGCTCACGGTGAGGGCCCAGAGGTCGATATGAACCGTATGGACCTCACACCCTTGACCTTCCTGATCTTCCCCAGGATCTCCCTCAGGACGGCGTTGGAGCCGCGGGCTATGAAGACCTCCATGCACTGCCCCTTCTCGAGGTGCAGGTGCAGCATCATCTGCACCTCCTCGTACCTGTGCTGGAGGACCGAGAGCTCGCCCCTGGGGCCGGCCTCGTCGTAGACCATGGTGATGACCACCTGGTTCTCCCCCTCCGAGTCGTTCCAGGAGTCCTCGTCCACCGCGGCCCGCATGGCCTCCCTGACGGAGTCGGACCTAGTCCTGAAGCCCTTGGCCGCGGAGACATCGTCGAACCGCTTGAGAAGCTCCTCCGGGACGGATATGCTCACTATCGTCATTCCTCTACCCTGGGAGTGGAGGGCCACTGCGGTTAATAAGTCTCACCCGACCCTTTAATAAACGCACCCCTCAGAGCCTGTGGAGCTTCCTCAGGAGCCCCTCCGCGTTGGACACGAGGGCGGCCCTGACCTCGTCCGGGGTCATGCCTGCCCCCCTGCCCACCCTGTTCGCGAACTCCATGGTGCTCAGGTCCGAGGGGGAGTGGGTGTCGGTGTTGACCAGCAGCTTCGCCCCCCTGGCCCTCGCCAGGTTGACCACATGGCCGTTTGCGAGCGAGTGCCCCTTTCGGCAGGACACCTCCAGGTAGACGCCGTTGTCGGCCGCCAGCTGCACGTCCTCCTCGGAGATCATGCCTGGGTGGGCGAGTATGTCCACGTCGGGGTTCATCACGGCGGCGTGGTCAGTGCCCGGCTCGACGGGCTCGACCGGCGTCTCCCCGTGGACCACGACTATCTCGGCGCCCTTCCTCCTCGCGAGCGCCACGGCCTCGTCTATGTACCTGACGGGCACATGCGTGAGCTCGACCCCGGGTATCGCCTGTATGCCCCAGCTGTCCGCCCTCTCGCAGTCCCTGGCGAGGGACTGCACCATCCATTCGATGTTCGAGAACGACGCATGGTCGGTCAGCGCGACCGCCCCGTGGTCGGAAGCGGCGGCCCTCCTGATCAGCTCCATTGGCAGGAGGTCGCCGTCGCTCAGAGTCGTGTGCGTGTGGAAGTCGCATCTCTTGGCCCTCATCTCCTCCGTCCCTCCAGTTCCTTCTTGATGTCATCCATCGGGATGCCTTCGTCGAAGAGCAGCACCATCAGGTGGTAGAGCAGGTCTGCGGCCTCGTAGACCACCTCGCCCCGCTCCCTGTCCTTGGCAGCGATTATGACCTCGGAGCTCTCCTCGGCGATCTTCTTCAGGAGCAGGTTCCTGTTGTTCAGGAGCTTGCATGTGTAGCTCGACTCGTCCCCGGCCGCCTTCCGCTGCGCGAACACGCCCCAGAGCTCCGCCAGGACGTCCCTCTGCTCGATCGGCGTCTCCGAGAAGCAGGAGTAGGTGCCGGTGTGGCAGGCGACGCCCGTCTGCTCGACCCTGGCGAGCATCGCATCGCCGTCGCAGTCCGTGAGGATCTCCACGGCCTTCTGGACGTTCCCGGAGGTCTCGCCCTTCTTCCAGATGGCGTTCCTCGACCTGCTCCAGTAGTGCATGTAACCGGTCTTCCTGGTGAGCTCGAGGGACTCGTCGTTCATGTAGGCCAGCATGAGGACGTTGTTGTTCCTGACGTCCTGCACCACGACGGGGACGAGGCCGTCGCCCACTGTCGCGGTCACGCGCCCCACCTCACCGGCACGCCCGCTGCCTCGAGCGCCCTCTTGACGTCGGCGACCGTATTCTGGCCGAAGTGGAATATCGACGCGGCGAGGGCGGCGTCCGCCTCGCCCTCGGTGAGGACCTTGACTATGTCGCCCACTGAGCCGCAACCGCCCGAGGCTATCACCGGGACGCGCACCGACCTGACCACCTCGCGGGTCAGCTCGATGTCGTACCCTGCCCTGGTGCCGTCGGCGTCCATGCTGGTGAGGAGTATCTCGCCCGCGCCCCTGTCGACCGCGTCCTTGGCCCAGTCCACGGCGTCGAGGCCCGTGGGTTCGGTCCCCGAGTGGGTGTATACCTCCCACGAGTCTCCGCACCGCTTCGCGTCGATGGCCAGCACGACGCACTGGCTGCCGAAGGCCTCTGCGCACCTCGATATCAGGGACGGGTCCAGGACAGCGGCGGTGTTAATCGAGGTCTTGTCCGCCCCGACCTTGAGCGTCGTCCTCACGTCCTCGAAGGAGCGGATCCCGCCCCCCACCGTGAGCGGCACGAACAGCTGCTCCGCGGTCCTCTGGACCGCCTCGTGCATGGTCTTCACGCCTGCGACGGAGGCGTTCACATCCAGGAACACTATCTCGTCAGCGCCCTGGGCCTGGTACTCGACCGCCAGCGCGGGAGGGTCGCCGACCTGCCTCAGGTCCTTGAAGCAGACCCCTTTAACGACCGCGCCCTCCTTCACGTCGAGACAGGGTATGATCCTCTTCGTGAGCGTCAGGTCCCGTCCCTCCACACGACTTCGGATTTCGTCGACAGGACCGCCTGGCTCGGCCCCATGGCGTCCTTCAGGGCCAGCCCGAGCGCCTTGAAGGTCGCCTCGACGATGTGGTGGTCGTCCTTGCCCCGGATGACCATCGTGTGCACCGTCGCCCTCAGCTCCATGACGAACGAACGCAGGAAGTGCTCGTACATGATGTCCGGCACCTCCAGGTGAGCGTACGGACGGTCTATGAGGTCGACCGTGACCTGGACCAGCGCCTCGTCCATCGGGACAGTCGCGCTGGCTATCCTCTTCACGGGCGCCTCCCCCAAGGCCTGCCGGTAGGCGCGGCCCAGGGTTATCGCCACGTCCTCTATGAGGTGGTGGGCGAGGTCCCCGCTAGCGGATATGTCCAGGTCCGCGCCGGAGTACCTGGAGAGGGTCTCGACCATGTGCCTGAGGAACTCGTCCGGGATCCTGGCGTTGGCCTCGCCCGAGCCGTCGAGCCTGAGCTTGGCCTCCACCTTGGTCTCCCTCGTCTCCCTGACGACCTCCGCCTCCCTCGCTGCCACGTCCATCACCTGAACTCCCTGACGGCCTTCCTGAAATCGATCCTGCCAGTGTATATCGACATGCCGAGGACGACGGAGTCCGCTCCCATGGCCTTCACAAGTCCTAGGTCGTCCGAGGTGGTGAAACCGCCTGACACTATCACCGGCTTGTGTGTCAGGCCTATCAGCCCCTTCACGAGGCTCGGGTTGATGCCCTGGAGCCTGCCCTCGACCTCCACGTTCGTGTAGAGGAATCCCCAGATGTCCAGCTGCTCGAGGTCCTTTATGACGGACGCCGTCCCCTTGCCGGAGCTCTCCTGCCAGCCCTTTATCAGGACCTGGTCCGAGGCAGAGTCTATCGCAACGACGATGTCACCGGGGAACCTCGACGCGAGGGACGCGATGAAGTCGCGGTCCTGGACCGCCCTCGTCCCGACTATGACGCGTTCGCAGCCTATCTCGAAGAGCCTCTGGGCCTTCTCCTCGGTCCTGATCCCGCCGCCGGCCTGCACCGGAATCGCGAGGTCGCCGATGATCATCTCGATGAGCGACTCGTTGTTGCCGGTGCCGAGGGCCGAGTCCAGGTCCACTATGTGCAGCATCTCGGCCCCCTGCTCCTGCCACTTCCTGGCCACGCCCAGGACGTCCTCTATCTCGACCTTCTCCGTTCCGGGCCTCCCGCCCACTAGCTGGACGCACTTGCCCCCCTTGATGTCCAACGCTGGTATGACCTTCATCCGCAACCCTCTGCAATCCCGACGAAGTTCCTCAGCAGCCTCAGCCCCGCCGCGCCGCTCTTCTCGGGGTGGAACTGGACGCCGCATGCGCGCCCCTTCCTCACCGCTGACGCGAACGTTTCTCCGTATCGTGTATCTGCTATTCCGACTTTTTCCATGGGGTGGCACACGTACGAGTTCGCGAAGTAGAACCTCTCCCCCGAGGGTATATCCTCGAAGAGCGGGTCCCCCCCGTGCGACACCTCGTTCCACCCCATGTGGGGCACCCTTGCCGCCTGGAGCCGCCTCACGTCGCCCCTGAAGACCCCCAGGCCCTCGCCCGCGGACTCCTCGCTCCGGTCGAACATGACCTGCATCCCGAGGCATATCCCCAGGACCGGGACGCCCGATGCTATAGACCGGCGGAGCGCGGGGACGGCCGGCCCGAGCCTGTCCGTCGCGGCCCCGAAGGCCCCCACTCCGGGGAACACCAGGCACTCGGCCCCCTCCAGGCCAGAGGGATCTGAGACGACCTCGACGGAGGCCCCCGCCCGCTCCAGTCCCTTGGAGATGCTGTGCAGGTTCCCGACCCCGTAGTCGGCCAGGGCGACCCTCATCGGGCCTCACCCGATATGACCGCCTCCGCCTCGGCGAGCATCTTGTCCATCATCCACCTCGGGCCGACCGTGACCCGTATGTGGTCATCCAGCGTCGCGAAGGAGCTGCAGTCCCTGACGGCAACGCCCCTGGACTTCAGCGCGGCCACGAAGGGGGTGCCCCTCACCGGGCACTTGGCCGTGACGTAGTTGCACTCAGAGGGGTAGGTCTGGAAGCCGAGGGCCGTGAGCCGCGAGTCGAGGTAGGCCCTCTCGACCTTCATCTCCGAGACCTTCTCCTGCACCCACCGCTTGTGGTCCAGGGCCCTCGTCGCGACAGCCTCGGCGAAGGAGTTGAGGCCGAACGGGGTGCGGACCCTCCTGAGCTCGTCGACCACCTCCTTCCTCGCTATTGCGAAGCCGGCGCGCAGGCCCGCGAGCCCGTAGGCCTTCGAGAACGTGCGCGTGTCGATCGTCCGAGGTGCGGCCAAAGCGTCTCGGAGCATGTCGGAGCCGCAGAAGTCCCCGTACGCCTCGTCCAGGATGACGATGCCCTCGGACTCCGAGAGTATCCTGGCCACCTCGCGCCCGTCGAACAGGTTCGCCGTCGGGTTGTTGGGCTGGCAGACCGCGGTCAACTTCGCCCCCTCGGACAGGATCGGTCCCGCATCCAGGGAGAAACCGGGCCCCAGCGGCTTCTCGCTCACGGACGCCAGGTTGACCTGCGCGTAGAACCTGTACATGCCGAACGTGGGGCTCGGGGAGCAGAGCTTGTCCCCCGGGTCTATGAAGCACTTGCAGGCCATGTCCAGGAGCTCGTCGGACCCGTTCCCCACTATGACCTCCTCCGGGGACACGCCGAACTCCGACCCCACCCTGGCCCTGAGGGTGTCCGAGTTCTCGCTCGGGTAGGCCCAGAGCCTCGAGAAGTCGAAGCTCTCGGCGACCTCGGCCGCGGCCGGATTGACGCCGAACAGGTTCGCGTTGTCGTTCAGCAGTACCAGGTCCTTGCTGGATATCGAATAGGACTGCCGCCTCAGGTCGTCCAGTGCCCTGCGCCTCAGCTCTCCGACCGACGTCATCTATCCATCCTCCGTCTCATCGACGCCGCCCGCGCGTGCCCCGGGAGGCCTTCTGCCGTCGCCATCAGCTCCGTGGCAGGGGCGAGGCTGGATGCCCCCGCGCGGGTCAACTCCTGATACGGTATGACCTTCAAAAAGTCATAGGTCGAGAGCGAGGAGCGCACGGACGCCCTCCCCATCGTGGGGAGGATGTGGTTCGGTCCGGCACAGTAGTCCCCGAAGGCGACCGAGGAGTGGCGCCCCAGGAAGACTGAGCCGGCGCTCTTGACCCGCTTGAGGGCTGCCTTCGGCGACGACACGTCGAGAACCAAGTGCTCCGGCGCATAGGCGTTCGAGAACGCCACCGCCTCCCGGACGTCCCTCGCGAGCAGGAACACCGCGCCGGACCGCGACGACGCCTCGACGGTGCTGCGCCTGGGCGCGGAGGCGGTCATCTCCTGGAGCGCCTTCGCGGTCTCCTGCAGGACGCGCTTCGAAGTCGCGACGAGGAGCGCCCTGGCGAGCGGGTCGTGCTCCAGCTGCGCCAGCATCTCCGCCGCCAGGTTTCGCGGGTCAGCCCCGTCGTCCGCCACCAGCAGGACCTCGGACGGCCCTGCCAGGAAGTCTATCTCGCAGTCGTTCCTGACCAGCAGCTTCGCGGCCGACACGAACGCGCCCCCCGGTCCGACGATCTTCTGCACCGGCCGGATGGAACCGGTCCCGTACGCCATCGCCGCGATCGCCTGCGCGCCACCGACGCGGTAGAGCTCGTCCACGCCGCAGAGGTCCGCGGCCGCGAGGACCGCGTCGCCGACCCGCCCCCCCTTCGCGGGGGTAAGGACAGCTATCTCCGACACGCCGGCCACGCGCGCGGGCACGCACGCCATGAGGACCGAGGAGGCATAGCTCGCGGTGCCCCCAGGCACATACACGCCTACCCTGTCGAGGGGGACCACCTTCTGACCGAACGTCCCCGAGCCGTCCCTGTACTCGAAGGTCCCGAGGACCTGCTCTGAGTGGAACCGCTCGATGCGCTTCTTGCAGGTGACGAGCGCACTCATCAGGTCCCTCGGCAGGCGCTTCCTGGCGGCCCTGAGCTCGGACGGGGTGACCCGGAGGCGGTCGCCAACGAACGAGTCGTACTCCCGGGCGCACTGCAGGAGGGCCTCGTCGCCGTCCCGGCGTACCTGGTCGATTATAGCCATCGCGGCGGTGAGGGGGGCGGAGAGGTCGATTCCCTCCCTGGAGATCAGCCCGTCCCGTTCGGCCCGCGACATCTTCGAGATCTCGTAGCTCAACATGTCACATTACCATCCTGTCGATGGGCATCACGAGTATCCCCGTGGCCCCTATGCTCTTGAGCATCGCGATTACGCCGTTGACCTCGTCCTCGTTCGTGACGGCGTGGATCGCAGCCAGGTCGTCCCTCCCCATGATGTTCATGACGGTGGGGCCGGACACGCCGGGGACCAGTGTGTTGAGGGTCGGCAACTTGTCCTTCGGGACGTTCGCCATGATGTAGCGCTTCCTCGAGGCGTTCATGACGCTCGCGAAGGCGCTGGTCATCTCCTCAATCGTGAGGCGCTTCTCCTTGACCGACCTCGGGTTGGCTATGAGGACCGCGACCGACTCCAGCACGACGCCCACCTCCCTGAGGCGGTTCATCTTCATGGTGGAGCCAGTCTCCGTGAGGTCGACTATCACATCGGCGAGGCCGATCCTCGGAGCTACCTCGGTGGCGCCCGACACCTCCGCAGGGGAGACCCTCTTCCCCAGGCCCTGGAAGAAGTCCCTGGTGAGGTTGGGGAACGAGGTGGCGACGACGCAGCCGTCCGGCACGTCCGCCGCATCTCTGACCCCGGACTCCTCCGGCACCGCGACGACCAGCCGGCACCTGCCGAAATCGAGGTCCATGAGCCTATCGACGTCGCGCTTGGTCTCAAGGACCAGGTCCAGGCCGGTTATCCCTATGTCCGCGGCGCCCATCTCGACGAACTCCGGGATGTCCTGGGCCCTAGCCATGAGGACCTGGTACCGGCCCTTCCCGAACTCCGCCAGTAAGGTCCGGCTGTTCGAGTCCGGGACGGGGAACCCGATCCTGTTCATCAGCTTCACTGCGCTGCCGTTCAACCTGCCCTTGTTCGGTAGAGCTATCCTGAGCGTGCTCACTGCCACACCTCCATACCTGACGCAGTCGCGGCCGCGCCGGCGCAGGGGCCGACGTAGCCATCGACGACACAGAAACACTCGGGGCGCCCGCTGAACCGTGTGCAATCACACGTGAAGACTACCAAACACGACTCGCTTTGTAGCCATGTCCTTGCGCCTCAAGCAGGCCAGCGAAAACCACCGCGGTATTTAGTTATTGTGTCCGATCAGCGGCCCCCAGGGGACACAAGTGTGCATCCAGGCGGCCTGCTGGCTCAAGGTGTCGAACTGAAGTCCGGACACGGTGCGTCCCGGGCCTGGGACACTGGCCCTTGCATCGGTCAGGTCGGGTACACGGTTCCGAGAACGAGCACCACGACCGAGACGGTGATGCACATGGCGACTACGAACCACGGGTTGATCTTGAGCGCCTTCTCATCCTCTGAGTCGAAGTAGCGGATGAGACCGGCTGCGGAGTGGAAACCCTCGCCCTTCTTCTGTTTCGGCATAGGCCTCAGGGAGGCCTATTGAGGGTCTTGATATATAAGCCTTTACGGACCTGGTGCATGCCTCCCCGGGCGGTTTCCAGGCCCGATTGGCAAAATGAAAAGCATTATATAATCTGCAAGATAATAGACAGAATCCCGCCTGGCTAGGCACGTTGGAAGCGTGACTACACCTAGGTGGAACCATCGGGAGCAAAGACCTGAAGAGAGGGATTCGGAGGTCGTAACATAGCTACAGTGTTCCTTGTCGACGACGAGAAGTTCATCGTCGACCTCTACCGTGACATCCTCGAGGCGAACGGCCATACGGTCGTCGACGTCGCCTCCGACGGCGAGGAGGCCGTGAGGAAGTACAGGGACATGAAGGAGAAGCCCGTCGTCATAATCATGGACCAGAGGATGCCCATCAAGGACGGCGTGAGCGCGACCCAGGAGATACTGAGTATGGACCCCAAGGCGCTGATATTCTTCGGCAGCGCGGACCTCCACATAGAGAAGGAGGCGCTCGCCGCGGGCGCGAGGGGGTTCCTTCTGAAACCCTTCAGGATCGAGGAACTCCTCGCGGCCATCGCCGAGGCCGAGGGAGAGAAGAAGGGGTAGCGGGGCCAGCGGCCGACGTCGCCAGCCCCGACCGAGAGTGGTTCTGATGAGCGTGAGAGAGAGCGAGGTCCATGCGTTGGCCGGGCCGAGGGGCCGCTTACTTTTAAGTAGGCCCTGGGGATATGAGAGCGGACCCTATGCGGGGTATGCCTGATGCCTGAACAGGAGAGCGACCTGAGGGCCCTCATGAGGGGCAAGCTGGAGGCACTCAAGAGCAGGGGGCTCGACCCTTACCAGAAGTACGAGTTCGCGCGGACGCACGACACCGCATCGATCAGGAGAGAGTTCGCCGGCGCGGGCGCCGAGAGGAGCGAGAAGGAGGTGTCCGCTGCGGGCAGGGTCATGGCGATCCGCGTCCACGGAAAGGCGGGCTTCGCCGACCTCGCGGACAGGGAGGGCAAGGTCCAGCTCTACTTCAAGCTCGACGAGGTCGGGCAGGACACCTGGACCACATTCGCGGCCCTCGACCGTGGGGACATAGTGGGCGTCCGGGGCCATGTCTTCAGGACGAAGATGGGCGAGATAACCGTCGCTGTCAAGGAGATGGAGGTCCTCTCGAAGGCCCTCATCCCGTTCCCTGAGAAGTTCCACGGCCTGCAGGACGTGCAGACCAGGTACAGGCAGAGGTACCTCGACCTCGCGATGAACGACGACGTCAGGAAGAGGTTCATAGACCGCAGCAGGATGGTCGCGTTCATGAGGGACTGGCTCAACAGGCGCGGCTTCCTCGAGATCGAGACGCCCATACTGCAGCCCCTGTACGGCGGTGCGCTGGCGAGGCCGTTCGTCACCCACCACAACTACCTGGACATGGACCTGTACCTCAGGATAGCCCCGGAGCTGTACCACAAGAGGTGCATAGTCGGGAACCTCGAGAAGGTGTACGAGGTCGGGAAGAACTTCAGGAACGAGGACATAGACGCGCAGCACTATCCGGAGTACACTTCCCTGGAGCTCTACGAGGCCTACGTCGACTACGAGGCGATCATGGACCTCACCGAGAGCCTGCTCTACGACACCGCGATGCACATAGTCGGGTCCGAGAAGATCAAGTACGGGGAGAAGGTCCTGGACTTCACGAGGCCCTGGAAGAGGGTCACGATGCACGACGCGATCAAGGAGCACACCGGCGTGGAAATATCCTCTTTCAAGGACGTGGCCGAGGCGAAGGCGGCCGCGGCGAGGCTCGGCGTCAGGGACATCGAGGACTGCAACGAGATGGGCAAGATAGTGGCCGAGCTCTTCGACCAGAAGGCGCAACCCAACCTCGTCAACCCGACCTTCGTGATAGACCATCCGGTGGAGGTCTCGCCCCTGGCCAAGAGGAAGCGGGGCAACCCGGACCTGGTCGAGCGCTTCGAGCTGTTCATCAACGGCTGGGAGTTCGCCAACGCGTTCTCCGAGCTGAACGACCCCGAGGAGCAGGAGCAGCGGTTCAGGGAGCAGGACCGGCTCAGGAACGAGGGGGACGACGAGGCGCACCCGATCGACCTGGACTACATCCGGGCACTCGAGTGCGGCCTGCCCCCGACCGGCGGCCTCGGCATAGGCATCGACAGGTTCGCCATGATACTCACCGACGCACCCTCCATCAAGGAGGTCCTGCTGTTCCCGCACATGAAGCCCGAAACGGTCTAGAGGGCGGACGATGGCGGACAAGGACTTCGTGCTGAGGCACATGGAGAAGGACCAGCTCGACGAACTCGTGGGGGCCCAGAACGAGATCTTCTCCGACTACATAGTCCCGATGAGGTCGAGCCCGGAGTTCTTCATCGACTTCGTCCAGTCCGTCGGGGGAAGGATGGCCAACGTGATGGTGGCCATGGACGGCGGGAGGATCGTCGGCTACGTCAACCCCGTCGTGGACGGCGGCGAGGCGTGGATCGGAGGGGTCGGCGTGGTGCCCGGATACCGGGGGCGCGGCCTCGGCAAGAGACTCATGCTGGCCGCAGAGGACTTCGCCCGCTGCGAGGGGGCCCGCACTTCGATACTGGAGGTCATCCAGGGCAACCAGCGCGCCTATGGGCTCTACAAACGGTTAGGGTACGTGGACACGAGGACCTACGTCTGCGCAGAGGGGAGGCCCGTGCAGTTCGCTGGGTTCGGGGCCAGGCCCCGCAGGGCGACGGCCGAGGAGCTCGTCCAGGTCCACGCGGAGGCCTACGCCGACTCATGCTGGCAGAGGAGGAAGGCCCAGGGCCTCATGGCGTCCGCGCGGACGGCCGAGTGCTACCTCGCAGATGATGGGTTCGTCCTGGTAAGGAAGGTCGAGGCCACGGGATACATCCCGTACCTCGGGGTGCTGCCCGGGAAGAGGGGGCAGGGGATAGGGACGTCGCTCGCCAAGTTCGCCCTCAACAGGCTGTGGGAGATGGGCGTCTTCAAGGTCGCCGTGTACAACCTCAACGAGGAGCCGCAGGTGCTCCGGATGCTCGACAAGTTCGACTTCGCTGTCACCATGAAACAGGTCGAGATGAGGAAGCCCCTGGCCTGACCGCAGGCCGCCTCTGAGACCGGTCGGGAGAACGGATGGGGTTTGTTGAAGGGGTTTGCCCCGGGGACGGTCCCCTGGGTCAGGCCCTGCACTGGGCGAACTTCTCGTCCGCCTGCCACTTCTTGGTGACCCAGTCCTGGAGCTTCTTGATGTCCTCTTCGGTCATGTGCCTGAACCGGCCCTGGATCTTCAGGTACTCGGCCACCGGCGTCATCTTCGGCTTCCTGTTGATGGTGACCTTGCCGTTCTCGCACTCGTAGAGGGTCCACATGCCCGTGTCCACGGCCAGCTTGCACACCTCGATGGTCTTGGCCGTGTCGTGCCTCCATCCCGTGGGGCACGGGGTGAAGACCTGGATGTACCGGAAGCCCTTGAGCTTCTTGGCCTTCTCGAACTTGTTGATGAAGTCCTGGATGTGGCCTACAGAGGCGGTCGCGACATAGGGGACGTTGTGGGCCATCATGATCTGCGGCATGTCCTTCTTGAAGTTGACCTTCCCGGACCTGACCTTGCCCACCGGGGTCGTCGTCGTCCAAGCGCCGAAGGGGGTCGAGCCGGACCTCTGGATGCCCGTGTTCATGTAGGCCTCGTTGTCGTACATGACGTACAGGATGTCCTCGTTCCTCTCGGCCGCCCCTGAAAGGGCCTGTATGCCTATGTCGGCCGTGCCGCCGTCCCCAGCGATGCCCATGACGAGGGTGTCCTTGTCGCCCTTGGCCCTCAGCGCCCTGGACATCCCCGTGGCGCACGCCGCGGTGTTCTCGAAAGCGACGTGGTGGAACGGCACCTTCCAGGCGACGTTCGGGTATGTCGCCCCGAAGATGAGCAGGCAGCACGCGGGGTTGACCACGACCGTGTCCTTGCCGAGTATCTTCATCAGGTTCCTCACTGCGATCGCTCCGCCGCAGCCAGCACAGGCGGTGTGGCCCCGGGTGAACATCTCCTCGTCCGGCAACTCCTTGAGCTTCATTGCTCCACCCCCCTGGTGTTCAACCAGGTCACGTCGCGCCTCGCCTTGCCAGTCTTAGCCGCCTCGAGAAGGCGTTCGTAGATGAACCGTATGTCCGCCAGGGACACGTCGTTCCCTCCGAGGCCGCCGATGAAGTCCATGGTTGGCACGTTGAGCCCGTACGCAGCGTTCCTGAACTCGATGAAGGAAGGGCCCGCGACGCCGTACGAGACCGCCCTGTCGAACACGCCCACGGCCTTGACCTTCTCGGCGATTGCCCGGAGCTGCTTGGCCGGGTACGGCCTCCAGAACCTCTGCTTGACGAGGCCGACCTTCTTGCCCTCCGCGCGCATCGTGTCGACCACCTCGTGGGCCGTCGAGCTGACGGTGCCGAGGGTGATGAGGACCACTTCGGCGTCGTCGCACATGTAGGGGTCAATCATGCCGCCGTAGTCCCTCCCGAACTGCCTGGCGAACTGCTTGTTGACCTCCTCTATCACGGGCGGGGCGTCGCGGACCGCCTTGTCGAGCTGCCATCGGGTCTCCATCATGTACTCCGGCGGGACGAACATGCCCACCGATTTGACGTCCTTGGTATCCAGGATCGGGCTCGGCGGGCTGTACTTCGGCAGGAACTTGTCTGCGTCCTCCGAGCAGATCAGGTCCACCGGCTCGACCGTGTGCGAGAGTATGAACGCATCCAGTCCCACGGACATCGGGAGCGCGACGCGCTTGTCCTCTGCGATCTTGAACGCCTGGAGGACCATGTCCTGGACCTCCTGGTTATGGTCGCAGAAGACCTGCAGCCATCCCGAGTCCCTCTCGGGCATGATGTCGCTGTGCTCCACCCAGATGTTGATCGGGGCGGCTATCGCCCTGTTAACGACCGCCATCACGACGGGCAGCCTCAGGCCGCTCGCTATGGGCAGGATTTCGTGCATCAGTGCGAGGCCCTGGGACGATGTAGCCGTGAACGTGCGGACGCCCGAGGCGCTCGCGGACACGCACGCGCTCATGGCGG
>CAZXWO010000035.1:0-13287 GCA_964644565.1 uncultured Thermoplasmata archaeon
GCTGGGCGGAGTAGATTATACTTGTCTGGCGCCACGCGGCCCCCGGGGTCCGGGACCAGGTCCAGGCCTAGCGCATCCCGGCCTCGGTCTGTTTGATCGCGTCCTCGAATATGTCTATCCCGATGTCGAGCTGCTCCTCGGATATCACGAGCGGCGGGGCGATCCTGAACACGTTGCCGAACATTCCCGCGGTGATCATCATGAGGCCCTTCTTCCACGCGAGGCCCTGGATCTGAGGGACGTAGAGCGGTTCCTTGGTCTTCTTGCTCTTGACTATCTCCACGCCGATCATGAGGCCTTTGCCCCTGACGTCGCCTATGATCTCGTAACGGTCTCTGAGCTCTGAGAGCCGCTTGATGGCGTGCTCGCCGAGGACCTTCGACCGTTCCGCGAGGTCCTGCTCGAGTATCTCCTTGACGTGGGCCAGGCCTGCGGCCATGCTTATGCCGTTGCCCCCGAAGGTGGACGAGTGCGACCCTGGCCTCCAGACATCCATGACGGACTTCTTCGCAACGATCGCGCCCAGGGGTATGCCGCCTCCGAGCGCCTTGCCGGTGATGAGTATGTCCGGGACGGTCCCGGTTGAGTTGCACTCCCATACCTCCCCGGTCCTGGCGAGGCCGCACTGCACCTCGTCGGCTACGAGGAGCATCTTCCTCTGGTCGCAGAGCCTCCTGAGGCGGGGCATGAACTCCTTGGGCGGGACGATGTAGCCCCCCTCGCCCTGCAGGGGCTCAACGAAGACCGATGCGAGGTCGTTGCTCGGGCCGCCGAACTCCAGTATCCCCTTCTCCAGGTAGTCGACGCACAGGAGCCCGCACGACGGGTACTCCTGGTTGAACCAGCAGCGGTAGCAGTACGGGTACGGTGCGAAGAATATCCCGGGCGCGTAGGGGCCGTGACCGTACTTGTACTTCACCCGGCTCGCCATGGCCAGCGCGTTGCCGATACGCCCGTGGTACGAGCCCATGAAGGCGATGTGCTCGCTCCCCTTGGTGTAGTACCTCGAGAGCTTGATGGCCGCCTCGACGCCCTCGGCGCCGCTGTTCCCGAAGAACGTGGACTCGAGGGCCCCGCCCGGGGATATCTTGGCCAGGAGCTCCGCGAAGTCCGCCTCCTTGTCGAAGTAGGCGTCGTTAGCGAGGGAGTGGGTGAGGCGCTCAGCCTGGTCCTTGATGGCCTCCACGACCCTGGGGTTGGACCATCCCGCGTTGAGGACGGATATCCCGGACGAGAAGTCCAGGTAGACGTTGCCGTCCTCGTCCATGATCGCCGCCCCGGAGGACCTCTTCATCGTGAACTGGAAGAGCCTGTCGTAGGCGTGGGAGACGTACTTCCTGTCCTTCTCGATTATCGCCTTGCTCTTCGGTCCCGGGGGCGGGACCTTAAGGTCCGGCGCCTTCCTTGCCCAGTCGGCTACCCATTCCGGCAGGCTGAGGTCCATGCACACATCCTTCCTGTCCCGACGCCCGGTGGAGCGCCGTGGACGGCACCGTGACCGTCAGCAACCGATATTAACATTCTGGGCGCGGTACGGACTGGTGGGAGGCTGGGAGACCTGCGCCCGACGCGCCGGTGCCGGCCTCAGAGCCTGATGCTGCCCTTCTTCTCGAGGCGCTCCATGACCGCGCGCATGATCAACGGCCAGGCTATCGTGGCGTCGCTGTACACCTCGACGTACATGCCCCCTTCCGAGCGAGGCTTGATCTTGCCCCAGGAGACGCCCTCGGAGTATGTGCAGCCCGACAGCCCTCCCCAGTGGACCGGCTCCGGGCAGATCCTCACGGCGTAGTCGAACCGCTTGAAGCCGCCGCCCGAGCCCACCCTCTTGTTGATGATGTCCAGGTACGGCCCCACCTGCTGCGCCCAGTTCCTCGGGACGCCGCCGCCGATCGTGAGTATGCCGAGCTTCTTAGACTCGAGAACGCGCCTCGTGTAGTCCTCGAGGTCCCCGAAGGCGTCGAACATCACCCCCTTCTTCTTCTGGAGCTTCATGCGCCTGAGGTACACGCCGAAGTCCAGGCCCAGCTCCGAGTCCGTGAACGATGGCACGTACACCGGGACCTTGCGGAGGTAGGCGGACTTCAGTATGCCCCTCTGGTGCTCCGAGGTGTTCTTGGCCAGGTGCTCGCCTATCAACCAGTTGAGCTCGAAGCTCGAAAGGGACTCGTACTTCTCGGAGACGTCCTCGACGACCTTCCTGAAGATGACCTCCATGTCGTCCAGGCTCTTCTCCAGCTCGATCGTGTCGTAGATCCGGTTGTACCCCTTGTGGTACAGGTCCGTGTCGCTCATCGACTCATTGTACTTGAAGTGGGTCAGGCCTGCCGACTCGACCATTCCGTGAGCCATGATGGCACCCGTGGATATGACCGCGTCCGCCATCCCGAGGTCTATCATGTCGCATATGACGAGGCCCATCTTCGCGGGGGTCATCGCGCCCGACAGCGTGAGGACCTTGAAGCAGTCCTTGTCCTCGACCATCCTCTCGATGACTTGGGCGGCCTCGCCGACGCTCCTCGCCCCGAAGCTGCACCGCCCCATCGCCTCGACCAGCTCCGAGACCGACGAGCACGACCTCAGGTCCAGGGAGGTCAGGGGCTCCAGCCTGTCGCTCGAGCCGTCGCTCATCTCACCTATCTTACGGGAACCCTTCTTGCCTGTCCTGGACATCCGAAGTCCCTCCAACAAGCCGCGCCGCGCAGCCTATCCGAACCCTATCACTTCTCCGGCTGGCAGGGAGGCTCTCCGCCGACCTCGTCGCACACGAACACCGCCGCGGCGAGGACGGTCGTGTAGCCCCCGCTCTTGTCGCCCTCGGCGGTCTTGGTGACGTTGAACGACTTCACGATCTTGCCGCTCATCTTGTACTGGTCCTCCCTCTCGTCCCAGTCCTTCTCCGGGTCGAACGGGATGCCCAGGGTCGTGGCGAGCATGGTCGCCGCCAGGTCCTCCGCGAGGTGGCCGGCGAACTCGGCGTTCGCGCCGAACCCGTGGTACTCCGAGATGTACCCGTACTGGGAGCCCTCAGCGGGGACCGCGACGCCTATCGAGGAGGCAACCATCCTGTTCGGTTCGTTCGTGGAGTTCCTCGACATGACGAGGAACACGACCTGTCCTGGCTTCAGCAGCTTGAGGCCCTCCTCCCTGGACACTATCCTGCATCCAGGCGGGAGGATGCTCGAGACTGAGACGAGGTTGAACTTCTCGATGCCCGCGTCCCTGAGAGCCATCTCGAAGGACTGGAGCTCGTGCTTGTGTCTGCCCACACCCTTGGTGTTGAACATCATTCTCGGTACTATGGCCATGGGTTGAACGAATTGCAGTCCTGAGTTCTTAAAACTATTCGTCAGACCAGACTCCCACGCCCATCCAGTGTCGCGGAGCGACACGCGCCTCCGAAATCGCATGTCTCGCAAACCGTTCACCACGCTCAATGGCACGCGAAGGAGGCGACGACATCCATCGTCCGGATGTCGAGCTCCTGCAACGCCGGCTCGTCGACGAAGTAGGCCGGGGTCACATAGACGACCACGACGGACTCGAAGTCCACGTTGCAGAACCACGCGATCGCGCCGATCTCCGCGAGCTTGAAGTCCTGAGTCGTCTCGAACGGCGGGAGCCCGATGGTGATCTCCTTGAACACACCGTAGGTGTAGCGGACCGCCTCGTGACCGGAGAAGGCGTATCCGGTCTCGCTCGACTCGATGACTATGTCGACCTCGACCCCGTACTGCTCCTTCGCGAAGTCCTCGGCGTAGCGGTCCAGGCGCTCGAACGCCATGCTGTACGCCGCGCTCGGGGCGCTGATTGTCCGGATCGTCGCGACACCTATGAACGCCTTGCCGTTCGTGTAGAGGGTCTCATGTATGTGCGGGAAGTGGCTGTAGACCCCTTCCTCCATCACGAAAGAGAAGGCGTCGAGCGGGGCCGCGGGGGAGACGGGAGCCGCGAAGAAGGCACAGTAGCAGAGCATCACACAGGCGTACGCGGACACCACTGCGGCGAGCCTCCGCCTGCCCGAGAGCGGCCTCACATCAGCACCATCCCGACCGTGGTCATGCACAACAGCACTGCGAGCAGGGTCGCCCTGGCGTAGTGCAACCGGCCTCCGCCGCGTCGAGCCCTGCGGAGGGACGCGGTGATGAGTATCGCTAGGAGCCCGGGGAAGAAGAGAATTCCCGGCGCGCCGTAGTGCACCAACACGACGCCGCAGAGAGACCAGGCCGCGGATGCGACCCCGAACAGCCCCCTCTCCCTCTCCCCGGACATGAAGTCGTAGAGCGCGACAAGGCCCAGAGGCGCCGAGGCGAACGCCAGGACCGCGATAGAGATGTCCAAGTTCAGCCCCGGGTCACCGAACGACGCGCTGATATTCAATCCATGGGGTGTCCCTGGACGCTACGCTGACAGGAGAAATAGAAAAAGAAGAGGGGGGAGGAAGTTCTGTAATGACTTTGTCCCCTGAGCATATAAAGCCACACTGAAGGGGGTGAAATCACGGGCGCCGGTTGAGGACAATCTTGATATAAGTCCTGTTGCCGCAGCGAACGTAACCCCCCATTGATGGACAATATGATACATCGAGCGTCGTACACGCCTGCCGCGGCCTTCTAAGTCCCACGGCCACGCAGGAGGTGGCCGCAGGCATCACCGCTGGGCCACCGCCCCCTGGGAGACCATCCTCAGCACCCTGTACAGGACCCTGGGGATCTCGTCGAACGAGGAGACCGTGAACATCTGGCCGCCCCCGTTCGCCGCCATCGCCTCGCACTCGCCCGGCTTGCAGTCGTGGCTCTCCGTCATCACGACGAAGAGGCGCCTGTAGGCCGAGGCCGCATCCCTCGGGTCCTCCCCAACGGTGTAGTTCCCGTCCGTGATCAGTATGCCGATGCGGTTCCTCGTGCGCGCGCGGTGCAGCTCCTCGCTGCCTTTCCTGAGGGCCGCGTCTATGTCTGTGTACCCGGAGGCGTTCGAGGAGAGGAGGTCGGAGACGAGGTCGTCGAGGTTCTTCGACTCCCCGATCCTCTTGACGGTGCTAGGCGTGTCGTTGAACGTGATGAGTAGGTAGTCGACGGTCTTCAGCCTGTAGGCGAGGACAGCTATCGCAGCGCTGGCCATCGCCAGCTTGTCGCCGGTCATGGAGAGGCTCGCATCGAGTATCAGGGCGACCGCCAGCTCCCTGGGGGCCCTGTTCTCGACGACTATGTCCCCTGGTTCAATCCTCTCGTGCCCGACCATGCGTTCCAGCGTCTCGTCGACATCGATCTCGCCCTCATCCCCCTGCTCGAAGGCCCCCCTCTCGATGTGGGTGGGCAGCGACACCGGCCCCAGCAGCTGCAGGACGCGTCTTATCGTCGCCCTGATGGCGATCCTCCGTGCCAGCTCCGAGAGCGCGGGCGAACCCACGCTGAACCTCAGGTGCGAGTAGTTCCTCGCGATCGCCCATCCGAGGTCGTCGTAGTCCAGGCCCTCTCCGCCGTTCATCTTCTCGAGGACGGGCAAGAGGTCCGCGATGCCGGCCGCCCTCACGCCAGGGATGCCCCCGCCGCGGCCGCCCTTCTCCGGTCCCTCAGGGGCGGGGGGCGGGACGCCCCTCGGCGGCACTGGCAGCGAGAAGCACTCGTTCACGATCTCGTCTATGACCTCGTCGACCGTCGCGCTCGACTCCTCCCGCATCTCGATCCTGGTCGGAACGGCCATCTGGGCAGCCATCCGCACCATGTCCACCAGGTCGCCTGGAAAAGCACCAGCCAGTTCCGCCATGCTCATCGCGGCGCGGATGCTGGCGCCGCGCCTGACATCGGGGTGGGTGCGCGTCCTCCGCGCGACCCAGACGCACCGGAACACGAGCTCCGGGGAGGCATGGGGGAACTTCCGCGACACTATCTCGACCTCCTCGGCCTCCGGCTGGTAGTCGATGAGGAGGAGCTCGAACCTGTCGGACAGGGCCTCGGAGAGGGCCGTCGTCGCGACGAACTCCCTGGGGTTCTGGGTGGCCACGATGACGAACCCTGGCTCCGCCCGGACAGTCCCGATCTTCGGGACCTCTATCATCCCCTCGTCCATTGCGGGGAGCAGTATGTTCTGGACGCCCTCCGGCATCCGGTTCAGCTCGTTGATGAAGAGGACCCCGCCAGCGCGCATGGCCTCCGTGAGGGGGCCGGGGACGAACGCCTCCTTCACGTACCCCTTCTGGAGCACCACTGGCGGGTCGAACCACCCGGAGAGCTTCTGCTCGGTGTACCTCTCGTCCCCGTCCACCCGGTACACCTTGGCGCCCAGGTGCCTCGCCACGGCGCTCGCCAGGATGGTCTTGCCGACCCCGACCGGGCCCTCTATCATGAGGTGCTTCCTCGAGCGGAGGGACGCGATGGCCTTCTCGAGCTCACGCGCCCTCCCGACCACCCCGTGCTCCCTCTGGATTTCTGCGACTTCTGCGGAGAGTTCCATGATATGCACATGCCAGATGATTCAAAGACAGGATATAGATTGTTGTCCAACCGGGGGTTCCGCAGGGACGGGAGGGGCTAGGGATTTATCCCAGGTCGGCGTTGACGGGGCCGAGAGCATGGGAAGGGAAGATCCGAGACCCAGTTTCGTCGTCAGGGCGCTGACCGAGGAGGACCTGGACCAGGTGCCGAGGGTGTGGGTCGACGCCGGGCTGCCGTACAGGCCGAAGGGCAGGGACGCTCCCGAGGGGCTGAGGGCCCAGCTGAGGAGGGACCCGGACCTGTTCCTCGGCGCCTTCGACGGCCCGGACATGGTCGGGGTCGTGATCGCGACGGACGACGGGAGGAAGGGGTGGGTGAACCGCCTGGCCGTGCTACCCGCCTACAGGAGGAAGGGGGTGGCGAAGGCCCTCATCGACAGGTGCGAAGAGGCACTGAGGAGGAGGGGCCGCGGCGTATTCTGCATACTGATAGAGGGCAGGAACGAGGCCTCCGAGAGACTCTTCCTGACATCTGGGTACAGGGACGAGAGCGACATCAGGTACTACGCCAAGAGGGACAGCGAGGAGACGTAGGGGGCCTACCCCAGTTCGAACCCTGCTATCCCGAGGGCGCCGACCCTGTCCGTGCTGTACCTGTCGTCCCCCCTGACCATCAGACGGACGGGTATGCGCTTGACGCTCAGCCTTGACTCGATGAGCGGCCTCAGTGCAGGCACGTCGTCGAAGAAACCCAGGTCCAACCGTTCCCCCCTGAACCGGCACAGCACTGACTCCATGAGCGAGAGTGCGTCCTCCGGCGACCCGGTCGTAGAACACATAGGCCCGAGGTCGCCACCCAACGGGTTCCGCCTCGCGAAGACGTAGCCAGTGATGTCGCTTCCGCGGACGTCCTTGTAGCACAGGTCGGGATACTCCCGGTACAGTCCCGTCAGCAGGACGGACCTGTCGTCCCCGAAGACCCTCTCGTCCAACGCGCAGACCTCGGCGAGGTCGTCGTCAACGAGCGGGGCGCAGGCATGCCTTCCCTCCTCGTCCCCGACGGTGAACCCCATGGACACCAGAGGGCGCGAGTGTCGGAACCCGCAAGAACGGTACAGGCGTTCCGCCGCCGGGGTGGAGAAGACTACGACCGACCTCGCCCCCGCCGCATCGAGCTCCGACAGCGTGCCCTCCAGGAGCCTCCTGCCGACCTTCTTCCCCCGCACCTCGGCGGAGACGACCAGGTGGCCTATCACGGCGGTCTCCCCGAACTGGATGCTCGTGATGAACCCCGCCGGTCCGTCCTCCTCGAGGACGTGGCAGCCGAGGCGGGACAGCCTCAGCACCCTCTCGAGCTCCGGGCGGGTGTACCCCCAACCCTCCCTGTCCGTCAGCTCGAGGACGAAACCGATGTCCTCGACCACCATCTTCCTCATGCGAAGGCCTCTGTCGCCACGGCGTGGCGCAGGACGCGGGATGCACCGACGGGGGCATAATCCTTGTCTCGCCAGGGGCTCGGACATGCCACGTCCATCATTCTCGACAGGTTTTTATAAGATGTAAAGAATCCATAGCTGCGGGACGATGTCCTGAGGGATCGGGATGCATAGCGACGAGCGCGTCGACAGCCTCAGAGAGCTAGATGCATCCAGCGACCATGCGATCTCGGTCTCCGACATGCTTGGCATCCTGAAGCTCATATCCCGCGCCGAGCCGATAGACCTCGTCCTGGATAAGGTCGCGACAACGATAGTCTCCTCCTTCGGGGTGAAGGCGCTCGTCATATGCGTGGCGGACGAGCAGTCCGGGACGCACACGCCCAGGTGCGTCAAGGGCTTCCCGGAGAGCAAGGCCGCCGCGATCCGCAAGCATACCTACTCTGTCGATTCCAGGAGGATGGATTTCCTCGCGGGGCACAGGGTGGACCAGCGCACGTACCTGATCAGGGCCGAAGACTCCCCATCCATCACCAACGAGGACCTGGACTATGTGACGGACACCTCGGCGCTGTCGGAGCCGCGCAGGTCCCCCGACGATTGGCACCCGCTCGACTACATGCTCTTCCTCATGGTCGACAGGCTCGGCAACTGGATAGGCTGGATTGAGGTGGACGACACCGCGGACGGGAAGGCCCTGCCCCCGGACTCCGCCCACAAGATACAGATGCTCGCCGACCTGGTCGGCATCGCGGTGGAGAACGCCAGGATCTACGAGGACGCAGTCTCGGCCATGAACGAATCGCAGGGGTACCTGGACCTCATAGCCCACGACATCGGGAACATGATCAACCCCCTAACGTACTACCTGGAGAAGATGGAGAAGAGCGGAACGCTCGACTCCGACAACAGCGACTCCCTGGGGAAGGCCCTCGCGATGTCCAAGGCGGCGAAGGGCCTGGTCGACAACGTCCGCAAGATGTCCGAGGCGAAGGCGTCCCAGAGCCTGGAGAGGCGGCAGTACGACCTCAGGGACGTGCTCGTGAAGTGCATCTCCTCGCTGAAGCGGGCCTTCCCCTCCAGGGACATCGTGATCAGCTTCGACTGCCCCGAGGGCGAGTGCCTCATCCAGGCGGACGAGCTCGTCCACGACCTCTTCATGAACCTGCTCAGCAACGCGGTCAAGTACAACCCGCGGCCCATGGCCGAGGTGGAGGTCTCCATACAGCAGGGGGCCGGAGTCTGGACCGTGTCCGTGGAGGACCACGGCATAGGCATACCCGACGAGCGCAAGAGCGCCGTGTTCTCGCGCTTCGCCAAGAGGCCGGACGGGGTCAGCGGCACCGGCATGGGCCTCTCGATCGTCAGCCTGCTCGTGGACAGGTACTCCGGGGTGATAGGCGTGGCCGACAGGGTCGCCGGGAACCCCTCCGAGGGCAGCTGCTTCGAGGTCGCGTTCCCCAGGGCCAACGGGCACGAGGCGGCGAGACAGGAGAACGGGGCGGGCGCCTTCGGCTCTAGCTACTCCCCAATGGGCCCGGCCTGACCGCCCCGAAAGGGATATCTAGGCCAGCGCACCTCACCGGCGGACGATGGCAGGCATGGACCAGACCAGCACACCCGTGCTCAGGAAGACGGACGACTTCGGGGCCGTCAGGGCGTTGGCCACGAGGTCGGGGCTTGAGGACGGCACATTCGAGGACATCGCCGCGGCCTGGGGATACTACATAGGAGACGAGCTCGTGGGCTGCGCCGCGCTTAAGGTCGACGGGCCGAGATATGCGGTGGAGTGGCTCGCTGTGTCGGAGGGCCTCAGGGGCAAGGGCCTGGGGAGGATGCTGGTGGGGAAGGTCGAGGCCGAGGCGAGGATGAGGGGGGCCGACAGGGTCTGGGCCCTCGCGAGGGCGCCACGGTTCTTCGAGAGGATCGGTTTCAGGGCGTCCTCGTCAGCCGAGTCCGGAGGGCCTTCGATGTCGAACTGCCTCCTCTGCTCACAGTACCAGCGCTCCTGCTTCCCCGCGATGATGGTCAAGCAGCTGTGAGACAAGGTTTCCGCGCACCTTCGACACGTATAAGTACCGTGTGCGCGTGGAGTACTATCCAGAGGGCATCACAATGGCACTCACTGAGAAGAAGGTCACCGAGTGCGCGAAGCGCATGGTCGAGACGTGCAACGTCAAGAAGGGAGATGGCGTCGTCGTGAGGGGCGGCGCGCACACGCAGCAGCTGCTCGAGGACATCGCGCTCGAATGCTACATGCGCGGCGCGACACCGACCATAGTCGTCACGTCGGACAGGTACTCGAAGGCCGTGTACGCGAAGGTACCCGCGAAGACCCTCGAGACGGTCCCGAAGCAGTATGTGGGCCTCGTCAAGGCCGCGGACGTGCTCATCACCGTCGAGGACCTGGACGACCCCAAGGTCGCCGAGGGGTTCCCGAGGGAGAAGGTCGCGGCCAGGCAGAAGGGCTCCCTCCCGCTCTACGACATAATATACCACAAGACCGACGGGAAGAAGTGGCTCTACGCGGGCTGGCCGACGAAGGCCGCCGCCAAGAGCTTCGGCATATCGTACCCCCTGCTCGAAGACATCATCATAGGCGGCATATCGGTCCCCAGCTCGCAGCTCATGAAGACCGGGAAGAGGATGGCCAAGGCGTTCAAGGACGCCGATTGGGCGCACGTGTGGGACGACAAGGGCACTGACTTCAGGGTCAACGTCCGCGGCAGGAGGCTCAACATAGACGACGGTTTCACCAGCGACGAGGACTTCAAGGCCGGTGACAGGGGCGCAAACCTCCCCGCCGGGGAGCTCTTCATCGCCCCGAAGGAGACCGTCGGCGAGGGGACCATATTCTGTCCCGTCACGCGGGACAGGATGTCGGACAAGATCATAACGGACGTGCACCTCGAGTTCAAGGCCGGCAAGCTGCTCCTGGACAAGGTCACCGCCAAGAAGAACCTCGACGCGCTCGTCGCGAGCTTCAAGGAGTGCGAGGCGATCGACAGCAAGAGGTACAAGCCCGTCCGGACGAGGCACGTCGGCGAGTTGGGCATCGGCTACAACCCCAGGATCAAGAAGGCCATCGGCTACATCCTCACGGACGAGAAGGTCAGCGGCACGGTCCACGTGGCCTTCGGCTCCAACAACACGTACGGCGGCGAGTCAGAGTCGACCATGCACTGGGACTTCGTCTCCGCTCCGGGCGTGAACATAGAGGTCGAGCGCGTGGACGGGAAGAAGGTAAGGCTGATGACGAAGGGCAGGCTCGTCTGAGGCGTTGCCTCATACCAGGCGTGCGCCCGCGTCGAAGGCCTGCCCGAGGGCGGCCTTCATCCTCGGCCCGAGGTCGGGGTCGTCGGTGTGCCCCAGCAGGACCTCGCCGGTGTAGTGGTAGTCTATGGCGGCGAAGAAGGCCTTCGCGATGTGCAGCGACGGCTCGAATATCGCCGGCTTCGGGGAGCCCGCGCACGACAGGAACAGGCCCTTCGGGCGGTCGCGTCCCTCGTAGACGCGCTTCTTCATCACGTACTTCTCCACCCAGAAGCACTGGCAGCGGTCTATCATGGCCTTGGTCTGAGCGGTCACGCCCATGAAGAACACGGGCGACGAGAGGACTATAGCGTCCACCTGCCGGACCAGCGCGTACACCCTGGCCATGTCGTCGCGGGTCTGCACGCACGAAGCGGAGGCGTCGCACCGCCCGCACCCCCGGCAAGGCCGAATGTCCACCGCCCCGAGGTCCAGCCGTTCCGTCTCAGCGCCGGCCGACCGCGCCCCCTCGAGCGCGGAGTCCAGCAGCTGTGCGGCGCAGCCGTCCGACCGAGGGCTCCCGAGCATCCCGAGTACCTTCTTGACCGTCGCGCCCACCTTCCTCCGCAGTAATGGCTGAGCTACCATAAGTTATTTCTATCTGCTGCGACCGGCCAGAGAACAGGCTTAAGGCGCGGGGCGCTCTTACACCGGGGATTGGTCCAATTGTCCGGACGCAGGTTCGAAGGCAAGAAGGCGGTCGTGACTGGCGGGGCCTCCGGCATCGGCAAGGCCACGGTCGAGAGGTTCCTCGAGGAGGGGGCGGAGGTGGCCGTCATCGACATATCGGAGGACTCCTGCAGTTCTCTCTCGAAGGAGCTTGAGGGGAAGGGGTTCGAGGCGCTCATGATCCCCGGGGACGTCAGCCAGTACAAGGACGTCCAGAGGGTGGTCGGCCTTGCAGCTGAGGGGCTCGGCGGCATCGACGTCCTGTTCAACAACGCGGGCATACTCGTCGAGGGTTCTGTGGAGCAGGTGTCCGAGGAGGACTGGGACCGCATCATGTCCATCAACGTCAAGGGAGTGTTCCTCATGTGCAAGGAGGTCGTCCCGCTGATGCTGAGACAGGGCAAAGGGGCGATAGTGAACAATGCCTCCTGCAGCGGCCTGGTCGGCGACAGGAACGCCATCGCGTACAACACCTCGAAGGGCGCGGTGGTGCTGATGACCAAGTGCCTCGCGCTCGACTACGCCCAGAAGGGGATACGGGCGAACTGCGTCTGCCCCGGCGAGATCGACACCCCCATGTTCAGACAGGAGGCCAGGTCCCGCAACATGCCCGTTGAAGAGTACCGGAAGGAGCTCTGCGAGGTCCACCCGATAGGCAGGCTCGGGGTCCCGAGTGAGGTGGCCGATGCGGTGCTGTTCCTGGCCTCGGACGACGCTAGCTTCGTGACGGGTGCCGCCCTCTCCGTCGACGGCGGGTACACCTGCCAATGAGGCGTCTGACCTCCAAAGGGTTTATCTCAGATGGTGGCCGTTCTTAACGCCGTCATGGGCCTGCGTACGCGTGGGGGGCCCGGGGCAGTAGGAGGAATGAGATGACTTCGGAGAAGTTGAAAGACCTGCTCAACAAGGCCATCGCCAGGGAGATCCAGGTGTCAGTCCAGTACATGTGGCAGCACGTGCAGTGGATGGGCGTGGAGCACTTCGCCATAAGCGAGAGACTGAAGGAGATCGCGATCACGGAGATGAAGCACGCTGAGAAGATCGCCGAGAGGCTCTGGTACCTGGGTGGGGTACCGACCACCAAGCCCGCCCCGATCACCGTGGGCGACGAGATGTGGCAGATGGTCGACTTCGACATAAAGGCGGAGGTCGAGGCCATCGCCCTCTACAAGGAAATCGAGGCTGCGGCGGACGCGGAGGGCGACCCCACGACGAGGTTCATCTTCGAGAGCATCCTGGAGGACGAGGAGGACCACCACGACTTCTTCACGTCCCTGAAGGAGAAGCCGAGGAAGAAGTAGGCGCCCTCCGGGGCGGAGAGAAACCGTTCAAGGAGGAGAGAGGCACCGGCCTCCCCCTCCGTTTTCTGGGGTTTGCGAGCTTCACTTCTTGGCCCTGCGCCTGCCCAGCAGCTTCCTCTTGAAGGCCTTCAGCTTC
>CAZXWO010000036.1:0-12984 GCA_964644565.1 uncultured Thermoplasmata archaeon
GCTCGAACAGCGCGTTCCCGATCCTGTTCACTATGAGCTCCTGGATGTCCTGGGGAGTGCCCTTGAGGTTGATGATGGTCGTCCTGCCCTTCTGGATGAGCTCGTCTATCTTCGTCCCCTGCTCGGCGAACACGTCTATCTCGTTCAGGTACTCGAGCTCGGTGATGAGCCCGGCGCTGGACGGCTCGGCGTTGGCCTCTATGACCGCGATGATGTCGTTGAGCGAGTAGGTCCCCTTGGTCTCCCTCAGGGCGTCTATCGCCTTCCTGAGCATCGTGAGGTACGACCTCACGTTCTTGATGTTCGTGAGGCTGAGTATCTCCCTCGCGTCGAGGTTGTTGAGGGTGAACTTCAGCGGCCTGGCGCCCTTGTTCGCGTTCGTGTCCGCCGCGAACTCCATGATCTTGTCGTCGTATCCCTTCGGCGAGACGCCGAAGTCGCGGGTCGTCTTCTTGACCACGCCCTTCTGCTTCATCGTGCAGTACTCGCCGTGCGGGTCGATGATGCAGACCGTGACCTTGTGCTTCATCAGCTCCTCGACTATCGCGCCGGAGCAGTACGACTTGCCGCCGCCCGTCTTGCTGAGTATGCAGACGTGCTTCTGGACCAGCAGGTTGATGTCGAGCTCGACGCGGACGTCGTGGCCGGAGAGGAGCCCGATGTAGGCGCCGGAGTCGGTGTGCTCGCTGATGCCCACCACGGAGGTGATCAGCTCGTCGTCGGCCCTGTACACGACCTCGCCGGCCTTCAGCGGCGTCCTGGGGACCTGGAGGAGGTGCCTGTCGTCCCTGTAACCTATGATCGAGACGATCGCCAGCTCCTTCTCGTCTATGGGGACGGGGGTCCCCTTCTTCAGCGACTCGACGCCGTCCACGGTGAGGTTGGTGCGCCTCTCTATCTCCGAGACCTGGCCCAGGACGAAGCCGTGGATCGGGTGGTTGACCTTGACGAACTCCATCTTCTCGAGGGGGCCCGTCAGCATCATGTTGAACCTGAGGGTGCCGACGTTGCCGAAGATCATGCCGACCGGGTCGCCCTCCGGGTCGTGCTTCCTCCTCGCGCGAGACTGCTTCGCCGGCTGTTCGACGGGAGGAGCGGGGGCTGGCTCGTCATAGCTGGATGCGGCTTCCTGTGTTGATGCGACAAGCTGGTCGGTGCCTTCGTTCACTTGCATCCCATCTCAGTTCCCTAATATGACCATCCCCTCTAATTAATGCTTTCGCGGTGGCCATCCAGCCGCCGACCGTCAAGGTATTAGACGGGGAACGGTATACTCCGGGCGCGATACCATGTATGTAGTGGGAGGGTCCGCGTCCCAGAGACTGGCCGGCGAACTGGCCAAGGTCCTGAAGGCGAAGCTCGCCAAGGTCGAGATCAAGCGTTTCCCGGACGACGAGTGCTACGTCCGCATCGACGAGGACCTGGACGGGGAGGAGGTCTTCCTCGTGCAGACGACCTGGCCGGACAGGAACATCGTAGAGCTCTTCCTACTGCAGGACGCCATCAGGGAGTTCGAGGTCTCCTCCCTCGCGACGGTCGTCCCGTACTTCGGCTATGCGAGGCAGGACAAGCAGTTCAAGCCAGGCGAACCCATAAGCGCGCGCGCCATCGCGCGCCTGATACAGGAACAGACGGACGAGTTCATAACGGTGGACGTCCACGCTCCTTCGGTGATAGACTGGTTCGAGGGCGTATCCGCCAAGAACGCGCACGCGTACCCCGAGATAGGCAAGTTCCTCAAGAAGAAGGGGGTGCAGATGGTCCTCTCCCCGGACGAGGGCAGGTGGGACAACGCCAAGAGGATCGCGGACGTCATGGACTGCGAGGCGGACTTCCTCGTCAAGGAGAGGCTGGACGGGGAGACCGTGACGATGACCCCAAAGTCGCTCGACGTCAAGGGCAAGAGGGTCGCGATAGTGGATGACATCATCTCCACGGGCGGGACCATCGTCAAGGCCGCGGAGCAGCTGAGGAAGCACGGCGCCGCGCACATCACGGCGGCGTGCACCCACGGTGTGTTCGCGAAGGACGCCATCACGAGGCTGAGGGCCTGCTGCGATGACATTTATTCGACTGACACCATAGAGAACCCGACGACGGCCGTCTCCGTGGCCCCCCAGATAGCCAGGGCGGCCATGGAATGACTGGACCAAAACCTACATATCACCCTCCAGGGTTCTTGGGGCTGGCACCATGAAGAAGGCAGAGGACTTCAGCGAGTGGTACAACGAGATAGTCGAGAAGGCGAACCTGACGGACAAGAGGTACCCCATCAAGGGCATGAACGTCTGGACGCCCTACGGCTGGAAGATCATGCAGGCCATCGACTCCCACATAAGGCAGGAGTTCGACGCCACGGACCACCAGGAGGTCTGCTTCCCGCTCCTCATCCCCGAGGACCAGTTCGCCAAGGAGAAGGAGCACATCAAGGGCTTCGACGCGGAGGTCTTCTGGGTCACCCATGCGGGGCTGAACCCGCTGGACGTGAAGCTCCTCCTGAGGCCGACCAGCGAGACGGCCATGTACCCGATGTTCTCCGTATGGGTGAGGTCGCACGCCGACCTCCCGCTCAAGACGTACCAGATCGTCAACACCTTCAGGTACGAGACCAAGCAGACGCGCGCCTTCATCCGGGTCAGGGAGATACACTTCTTCGAGTCGCACACGTGCCACGCCGACCTCGAGGACGCCGAGAGGCAGGTCAGGGAGGACTACGAGATCATGGCCCGCCTGTCGAGGAAGCTCTGCATACCCTACAAGCTCCTCAAGCGGACGGACTGGGACAAGTTCCCCGGCGCGTTCTACACCGTGGGGATCGACACGCTCCTCCCCTCTGGGAGGAGCCTGCAGCTCGGTTCCATACACCAGTACAGGGAGAACTTCTCGAAGCCGTACGACATCAAGTACGAGGACGAGAAGGGGGACCACAAGTACGTCCACCAGACCACCTACGGCATGAGCGAGAGGCTCGTGGGGGCGGTCGTCGCCATCCACGGGGACGACAAGGGCCTGATCCTGCCGCCCGACATCGCCACCGTCCAGGCCGTGATCATCCCCGTCCTGGCGAAGGGAGCCGTCGAGGAGGTCACGGAGGAGGCGAGGGGACTCCTGATGGAGCTCAGGGACGCCGGGGTGAGGGCGCACCTCGACGAGAGGGACCTGAGGCCGGGGGCGAAGTACTTCGACTGGGAGCTCAAGGGCGTCCCGCTGAGGCTGGAGCTCGGCCTAAGGGACATGGAGAAGGGGCAGGTCACCTTCGTGAGGCGCGACAGCGGCGAGAAGTCCCTGCACCCGAGGGCTCACTTGGTGGAAGAGGTGCGCAAGACCCTGTCGAACATAGCCAGGGACATGCTCGACCTCGCACAGAAGGACATGGAGGCGGGCACCGTCACCGTGGACACCCTGGACAACCTGCCGGGGAAGATGATCAGGACGGGATGGTGCGGCGGAGAGGAGTGCGGGCACGAGATAGAGGCGCGGTCCAACAAGAACATCCTGGGCACCCCGATAGACGGCGAGAGGTTCGAGGGCGTATGCGTGATATGCGGCAAGGCGACCGACAGGCCCGTGTACCTCGCGGACGCGATGTGAGTTCTACTGCGCCAGCGGCTTCTTCTTCCTGTACAGGAGCAGGCCTATCACGCCGAAGGCGACCATGGGCATGTAGATGACGTATATCGCGATGTTCCCCTCGTTGAACGGGTACCAGGTGCCGTACAGTATGCCCCATATCCAGTAGACCGCTATCCCGCCTGCGAGCAGGATCGTGTAGAATGTGAGCGCGGCCTTCCTCTGGAACTCGGCTCCCTCGGGCTCTGCCATCTACGCGCCCAATGGGTTGGCCATATAAATTGCTTTGCCTGATGGGCACGCACAGGGCCGGGGACAGGAATATCCCCCACTGACGACCATACGCACACCTGCGATGCCCGACAAGGTGGACAAGAAGGACGAGGAATGGAGGGAGAGCCTGCCCCCCGAACGGTACCAGGTCCTGCGGATGAAGGGCACGGAGAGGGCCTTCAGCGGGAGGCTGCTCCACAACAAGGACAGGGGCGTCTACGTCTGCGGCGGGTGCGGGGCCGAGCTGTTCCGGTCCGAGGACAAGTACGACTCCGGGAGCGGCTGGCCCAGCTTCTTCGCCCCGATCGCCGAGGACCGGATAGGGGAGCGCCGCGACACTTCGCACGGCATGGCGAGGACCGAGATCGTGTGCGCCAGGTGCGGCGGCCACCTGGGGCACGTGTTCGACGACGGGCCCAGGCCGACCGGCCTCAGGTACTGCGTGAACTCGCTCTCGCTGGACTTCAAGAATGATGGCTGAGAAGGGGTTTCGTCCGGAAGGTGGCCGGGCCGCCTATCCCGGCGGCGAGGACGTCCCGAGCTTGAGGAACTCCTCCTCGTCCTTGAGGGCCTGCTCGAAGATCTCGAAGCCCTTCTCGAGCTGCGCCTTGGATATGCACAGCGGCGGGGCGATCCTGAACACGTTCCCGTAGAAGCCGGAGGTGATGGTCATCAGGCCCGACCTCCAGCACTTGCCCTGGATGTTGGTCGCCTCGTGCGGCTCCTTGGTGTACTGGTTCTTGACCAGCTCCACGCCGATCATGAGGCCCCTGCCCCTTACGTCGCCTATGATCTCCCTGCGCTGCTGTATCTCCTTCAGGAGCTTCATGGCGTAGTCCCCGAGCTTCGCCGCCCTGTCCGTCAGGTTCTCCTCTATGATCGCCTGGACATGGGCGAGGCCGGCGGCCATGGTTATGGCGTTGCCCCCGAAGGTCGACGAGTGGGACCCTGGCCTCCACTTCCTCATGATGTCGTGCTTGGCGATGATCGCACCCAGCGGCACGCCGCCGCCGAGGGCCTTGCCGAGCACCAGTATGTCCGGGACCGTGTTGAAGTGCTCGCACGCGAACATCTTGCCGGTCCTCGCGAACCCGGTCTGGACCTCGTCCATGACCAGGAGGGCGCCCTGGTTGTCGCAGATCTTCCTGAGCCTCGGGAGGAACTCCTTCGGCGGTACGACGTAGCCGCCCTCGCCCTGGATCGGCTCGACGAATATCGATGCGATCTGGTTGGTCGTGCCGCCCATGGTCAGGACCTGGTTCTCCAGGTAGTCCATGCACCACATGCCGCACTCCGGGTAGCTCTGCTTGAACGAGCACCGGTAGCAGTAGGCGAACGGCGTGAAGACGATGCCCGGGGACATCGGCCCGTAGCTGTACCTCAGCTTGAGCTTGCTCGTGAGGGCCAGGCCGGCGCCCACCCTGCCGTGGTAGGAGCCGAAGAACGCGACGTGCTCGCTCCTCTTCGTGTGGTACCTCGAGAGCTTGAACGCCGCCTCGACGGCCTCCGCGCCGCTGTTGCCGAAGAAGGTCCCCTTGAGCGCCTTGTTCGGCGAGATGTCGGACAGGAGCTTCGCGAAGTGCGCCTCCTTGTCGAAGTAGGCGTCGTTGGCCATGGAGTGGATGAGTTTCGCGGCCTGGTCCTGTATCGCCTTCGAGACCTTGTAGTGGGTCCAGCCAGCGTTCTGCACCGCTATGCCCGACGAGAAGTCCAGGAGGACGTTCCCGTCCGCGTCCATGACCGCTGCCCCGGACGCCCTGTCTATCGTGAACGTGAAGCACCTGTCGTAGGCGTACGACACGTAGTCCCTGTCGATCTTTATGATCTCCTTGCTCTTCGGGCCCGGCGCCCTCACGACGATCTTCGGGGCTTCCCTGGCCCACGGGGCGACCCAGTCCGGAAGCGGGAACTCCTCCTCCGCGGGCTTGGCCTTCTCCTCTCCCTCGATCGGCTTCATCTGCTTGAGCGGCTCTGCGACCGACTCGTTCTCCACCATTTCACTCATCCCCTCACTCCTCCCCAGAGGGTCCATATGTCAACGCTCCCGGCTTGCACACCTTGACGCACTTCGGCTCGCCCAGGCACAGGTCGCACATGTAGGCGGTCTCGATCCCGAACTCGCCCTCGAAGAACACCGCGTCGTTGGGGCACCTCTCGATGCACGCCATGCACGCGAAGCACCTGTGCTCGTCGAGCGTCCAGTGCTTCTTGTCCTCGTGGAACTCGAACAGAGCGGACGGGCACACATCGCTCGGCGGACAGGTCTCGCAGTGGAGGCACACCGTGGCCTTGTGCTTGTCCCCCTCCTTCGTCACCTTGATCCGGGACTTCCCGGTGGCTACGCTAGACCTGTGGGAGTCTATACAGGCTTTCTCGCACTCCAAGCAGCCGTCGCACCTGTCGGGGTTGAAGACAATCCCGAACTTCTTCTTCGCAGAGCCCATCACAGTTCCTCCTGAGTTGCCACACCGAACCGAAATTTCAAGGTGTGTCGAGTCAGGGAGACTTCGATCCTGCACTTTTCGGTAAGCCGCTGATACCATATATATTCTTGGAGAGCGGGGTATTTGTATGTTGCCTCTGTGCAAATCTATGCCGCACTTTGTGAAAAATATTCAATGGAACGTGGTTAAACATCGAATAATTCGCAAACCGGCCCCCCGTATCGACCGCCGTTCGACGGCACCAAAAGAGCGGGTGAAAAGGGGTCGAAAGAAGGGTTTTATCTTAGATTGCTGATATTAACAGGACCCTGAGGCCGGTGTTCGAGTATCGTCGCCGGGGCGCCGTTGTACGGACTTGCAGCGGTCTAGTGTACATCGCGCAGCAGTTCTCAGCAGCTCACTCGATGCCGGGGAGCTTCGTAGCGACGTCGGCGAGGCCGGCCTCGTGCAAGGCCGCCTTCGTCGGCCTGCCCTGCTCGTCCCAGCCCCAGAGGGCGTAGTACTCGGAGAGCATCTTCTCGAAGGACTCCCTGGGCACCGACTTGCCGGCCGCCTTGCCGCTGGGGAGCGGCTCGCTCGTCATGCGCTCGGGGAGCGTGTCGTCCTTCCTCGAGAAGCCCTCCCTGTAGTTGAAGGCGCGAGTCAGGTTCCATATCCTGCGGCCGACCTTCCTGAGGTCCTCCTCGCTCGAAGGGACCCCGGTGACGGCGGAGTAGTACTTCGCCATGTTGGGGAAGTTCACGCCGTAGAAGTCGCAGAATATGAAGCTCCACTTCACGCTCGTCCTCGTCTGGTCCTCCACGCACGTCGCGGCCTTGCCCTCGACGCTCCACGGGTCGGCAGAGCCGTAGGCGTCGCCAGCGACCGGCCACGCCCGGAGGTGGCAGGCCCCCCTGTCGGATGTGGCGTACGCGAGGGCCATGCCGATCGTGCCGCGCGGGTCGTACGCGGGGTATTCGAGGCCCTTTACGTGCATCACCAGGCCGTCCGCCCCGTGCCCCATCTTCCTGCCGGCGCGCAGGGCGCCGTCCGCCAGTAGGTCGCCGATGCCCTCCCTCTTCGCGATTATCGCGGGCATCTTTGCATAGGCCTCCTCGTTCCCGAACCTGAGGTCCAGGCCGTTCACGTCCTCCCTCGACAGGACGCCCTTCTCGTAGAGGTCCATCGCCAAGGCCACGGCGTTGCCGGAGGATATGGAGTCGAGACCGTGCCTGTCGCAGTCCTCGACGAACCTGACCACCGCCTCGACGTTCTTTATGCCGCAGTTGGACCCGCATAGGCCGAGCGTCTCGTACTCAGGCCCCTCCGTCGCGGCGCCGCTGAAGGCGCCGGCCCTGACCTTGGACCAGCTGCCGCAGGCGAGGGCGCAGTCGAAGCAGGCCCTCTTGCGCACGAGGACCCTCGCCTTGATCGACTCCGAGTTGATCCCTTCGTGCCCGTCGAACGTGCCTTCGTGCCAGTTCCTCGTGGGGAGGATGCCCGCGTCGTTGCTCATCTCGACGAGGACGGGCGTGCCGTCGGTGATCATCCCCGCGTGGTCGGGGTTCCCGACGACGTCCGTCTTGATCATCTCCTTGGTCATCTCCAGGAGAGAGCCCATGTCCGGCACCTCGACGCCCAGCGTGCCCCTGGCCGCGACCGCCTTGAGGTTCTTCGCGCCGAAGGCCGCGCCGGTGCCGCCCCTGCCAGCGTTCCTGGTCAGGTCGTTGGTGACGCTCGAGATGAGGCCTAGGTTCTCTCCGGCCACGCCGATGGAGGCGACCCTGGCCATCTTCTCCCCCGTCTCCTTGCGGATCGTCTCCTCGGTCTTGTAGGTGTCCTTGCCCCAGATGTTCTTGGCGTCCCGGATCTCCACCTTGCCGTCGTTGAGCCAGAGGTAGACCGGCTTGCTCGCCCTGCCCTTGATGATGACGCCGTCGTAGCCAGCGTACTTCATCTCCGGGCCGAAGAACCCGCCTGCGTAGCTGTCGAGGAAGGTCCCGGTCAGGGGCGACTTCGTGACTATGACGTACCTGCTGGTGAGAGGGACCAGGGTGCCGACAAGCGGGCCGGTCCATATCGACAGCACGTTGTCAGGGGACATGGGGTCGGTGCCGGGCTTCATCTCCTCGAAGAGGTACCTCGCACCGAGGCCCTTGCCGCCGATGAACTGCCTCGCCCACTCCCTGTTCAGGGGCTCGGTCGACACCTTCTCCGAAGACAGGTCGACCCTCAGTACCTTGCCCACGTATCCGTCGGCCGCCATGTCACTCACCCCACTTCAGGACGCCCTTCGGGCACACCTCGACGCACTGCGGGTTCCCGTCGCACAGGTCGCACTTGATCGAGTAGGAGCCTGTCGGGTCCATCCAGCAGCCGTTGTAGGGGCAGGCCTCCACGCACGCCCCGCATCCGGTGCAGGCCTCCTTGTCCACGTAGTAGATGCCGAGCTTCTCGTTCAGCTTGATCGCCTCCGCGGGGCAGGCCTCGACGCAGGGGTGCTCGTCGCAGTGTATGCAGTGGTTGATCCTGAACTCCCCCGGCTCGGGGAACACATCCTCGACGTTTATCCTCGCCTCGCTCGGGTTGAACCTGCCGACGTGGGAACCCGAGCACACGAGCATACACATCTGACAGCCGGTGCACTTCTCAAGGTCTGCTTTCAGGCCTTTGCTCATCAACTCATTCCTCCCAAGACTCGAGCGCCCGGCGAAGTCCGCGCGACGCACGTCCGCGCCCGCACCCTGCGGTGCCGACGGGCCTCCCACCGTGCGCCTAGATCCCCCGAGGGGCTCGTGATGTTAACGCCCGTGCCATATTTATTAGTTGCCGGTTTCACGGCCTAGCCAGACTGCAATACGTTCGGACGGGGCGCAACGGCCAGCCTCGCATCCCGATATGCTCGAAGAGGCACTTCGTCCTGCTGGACGTGTCAAAACACATTTTATATATATTTTGACACATTTAATATCGTCCCCACTCAAAAGGTAGTTATAGACTCGGACGTCGTAACACGCCTGTCATGATCGCTGAGGGCACTAGGCTGGTGTTGGTCGACGAGGACGGGCGCAAGTACCCCGCCGTCGCGAAGAGGGGGATGCTCGAGGTGCGGAAGCTGGGGGTGCTCGACGGTGACAAGCTCTGCGGCTCCTCCTTCGGGGACAGGCTCGAGGTCGGCGGCCGAAGGTTCACCGTCCTCAGGCCGAGCCTCAAGGACGTCCTCTCGATGATCGAGAGGAGGGCTCAGATAATCACGCCCAAGGACGGGTTCCTCATACCCCTCCACCTCGACATCGCCGGAGGGAGCAGGGTGATAGAGGGGGGCGTCGGGTCCGGGGCGCTCACCCTGGTCCTCCTGAAGACGGTCTCCCCGGACGGCAGGGTGTTCTCCTACGAGCTCCGGGCGGACCACGCGGACGTCGCCAGGAGGAACGTGGAGATGTCCGGCCTCGGGGGGTGCTGGGAGGTCAAGGTGGAGGACGTCTGCGCCGCTGAACTGCCGGCAGGCGTCGACGCCGCGGTGCTTGACATGCCCAACCCGTGGGACGCCCTCGACAACATCGTCAGGGCGCTCAGGCCCGGCGGCCACGTCTGCTGCTACGTCCCGAACGCCAACCAGCTCGAGCAGTCCGTGAGGGCCATGAAGGACCACGGCCTCGCGGAGGTCTACTCCTTCGAGACCATCCAGAGGGAAATGGTGGTCCATGAAGGGGGGGTGAGGCCGAGCTTCGAGACCCTCGGACACACCGGGTACCTCGTCTTCGGCAGGAAGATGTGACGGAGGGGCGGACATGCGCATGCACCAGTCACCCCCGCGCGCGACCTATTCCCTTAACTCTAAGTACACGCTAGCGTAATGCCCTGACGGTGAGCAAGAGATGGTCGTTGCTGAGGTCAGGGTCGAGCTCAAGAAGGGGGTGGCCGACCCTGAGGGTAAGAACACCCTCAAGGCGCTCGAGCTGCTGGGCTTCGAAGGCGTGAGGGACGTCAAGACCGTCAAGGTGTTCGAGATCGAGATGGTTGGCAGCGCGGGGGAGGCGCAGGGCAAGGTACAGGAGATGTGCGAGAGGCTGCTCGCCAACCCCGTCATACACAACTTCTCAGTCAAGATGAAGTGAGTGACAGTATGTCCGCCGACAGGCTGTATTCAAGACGGGCGACTCCGTTCGAGTTGATGGACATAGATCTGGCCTCCGCGACGGACGGGGAGATCATGGAGATAAGCCGCGAGAGCGGCACCGGCCTCTCCCTCGAGGAGATGCACAGGGTCAGGGACCACTTCTCCGCCAAGGGCAGGAGCCCGACGGACGTCGAGCTCCAGTCGATAGGCCAGGCCTGGAGCGAGCACTGCTGCTACAAGAGCTCGAAGGTCTTCCTCAAGGAGTACGTCTTCGGCATCAACACGCGGCAGGTCATCGACAGGGGGGACGCCGGCGTGATGGAGTTCGACAGGGACCACGCCTACGCGCTCAGGATCGAGAGCCACAACCACCCGAGCGCGGTAGAGCCGTACGGCGGCGCCGCCACCGGCATCGGGGGCATCATCAGGGACGTGCTCTGCATGGGCGCCCAGCCGATAGCCCTCGTGGACCCGCTCTACTTCGGCCCGCTCGACCTGCCTTTCAAGAAGCTCCCGGAGGGCATCAAGCACCCCAAGTACCTGTTCGGGGGCGTCGTCGCCGGGATAAGGGACTACGGCAACAGGGTGGGCCTTCCCACCGTATCTGGCGGCGTTTGGTTCGACGAGAGCTACATAGGCAACTGCCTCGTGAACGTCGGGTGCATAGGCATCGCGGACAAGAAGGACCTCAGGCGCAACTCGGTCAAGGGGCCCGGGGACGTCCTGGTGCTGGTCGGAGGCAGGACCGGCAGGGACGGGATACACGGCGTCACGTTCGCATCGGCGGTCCTCACCAAGAAGAGCGAGACCGAGTCCAGGGGCGCGGTCCAGCTCGGAGACCCGATAATGAAGGAGCCCGTCATCCACGCGGTCCTGGAGGCCAACCGGAAGGGCCTCGTGAACGGGATGAAGGACCTCGGGGGCGGTGGGCTCTCATGCGTCGTCGGCGAGATAGCCCTCGCGGGCGGCTGCGGGGCTGAGGTGGACCTCTCCAAGGTCCCCCTCAAGGAGGAGGGGCTGGCGCCCTGGGAGATATGGGTGTCCGAGTCCCAGGAGAGGATGATGCTCTCCGTCTCGTCCAGGAACGTGGACGACGTGCTCCATGTGTTCAAGCTCTGGGACGTCCCTGCGACGCCCGTCGGCAAGGTCATACCCGAGAAGGTCGTCCGACTGTACTTCCAGGGGGAGAAGGTCTTCGACCTCGAGCTCGAGTTCCTCACAGCGGGCCCGGTCTACTGCAGGCCGTGCAGCGCCGAGAGGTCCGTCAGGGCGAGGCGGGAGAGGCGCCCGGGCGCGAAGGCGAGGTACGACAGGGAGCTGCTCAGACTCCTCGCGAGCCCGAACATCTGCAACAGGGACTGGATCATCAGGCAGTACGACCACGAGGTCAGGGCCGGCACGGTCATCAAGCCGCTCCAGGGCAAGCTGGGCCACTCGAGCCACGGCGACGCGGCCGTCCTCAAGCCCGTCGAGGAGTCGTTCAGGGGGCTGGCGGTCGCGACCGCCTCCAACCCGTTCGCCGTCGGGATAGACCCGTACCGCGGTGGCAAGACCTGCGTGGACGAGGTGTGCAGGAACCTGGCCGCGGTCGGGGCGAGGCCGCATTCCCTCACCGACTGCCTCAACTTCGGCAACCCGGAGAAGCCCGACAGGCTCTGGCTGTTCAGGGAGGCCGTCAAGGGGATCGGGGAGGTGGCGAAGGCCCTGAACGTGCCGATACCCTCTGGCAACGTCAGCTTCTACAACGAGGCGCCGAACGGGGCGGTCCTGCCCACGCCCACGATACTCGGCTGCGGGATCGTCAGGGACGTCAGGAGGTGCGTGACCTCCGACCTCAAGGGCGAGGGGAACACGCTCGCGCTCGTGGGCGCGACCGGGCCGCAGATGGGCGCGTCCGCGTACTACCGCATGTGCAAGTGCCACTCATCGGACGTCCCGGACGTCAGCATCCCCGCCCTGAAGGCGGGGATGGACGTGGTCATAGGCGGGATCGAGCGGGGCGCGGTCGTCTCGTGCCACGACGTCTCCGACGGGGGCCTCGCTGTCGCGCTCGCCGAGATGTGCATAGGCGGAGACATGGGCGCCGAGGTGGACCTGTCGAAGCTGGGCAACCTCAGGGGCGACCAGAGACTGTTCTCAGAGAGCAACAGCAGGTGGGTCGTGGAGCTGAGGAAGGGCAAGGAGAAGCTGATGCCCAAGGACAGGAAGGCCCGCATGGTCAGGATAGGGACGGTGGGCGGCGACCGGCTGCACCTGTCGTCCGGCAAGACCCTCGTCGACACTGACACGGACAGGCTCGCGAAGAGCTTCAACGAGACCCTCTGGAGGATGCTCTGATGAAGATCAGCAAGGTGAAGGTGTGCGTCCTCAGGATCGAGGGCACGAACTGCGAGGAGGAGTCGTACCTCTCGTTCAAGAGGCTGGGGGCCAAGCCCGAGAAGGTCCACCTGAAGCAGCTCACCGGGACCGACGTGTCGGCGGACGAGAGGCGGTCGCTGTCCGACTACCACATACTGGTCCTCCCCGGCGGGTTCTCGTCCGGTGACTACGTGCGCGCGGGCGCGATATTCGCCGCGCGCATGAAGAGCAGGCTCTCGG
>CAZXWO010000037.1:0-12910 GCA_964644565.1 uncultured Thermoplasmata archaeon
GCTCGTAATCGACCGCCTTGGCCTTGCACTCCTCGGCGCATATGCCGCAGCCGATGCACCGCTCCTGGTCTATCGAGTAGATCAGCGGCACCGCCTGCGGGTACCTGACGTAGATGGCCTTCCTGACCTTCGTGTTCTCGTCGTACTCGTTGGGCGCCTCGACCGGGCACTTCTGGGCGCAGCTGCCGCAGCCAGTGCACTTCGTCGGGTCAACCCTGAACGACTTCTGCTTCACAGTGACCGTGAAGTTGCCCGCCTCGCCGTCCACGATCGCTATCTCGGCGTTCGTGATCAGGTCGATGTTGTGGTGCCTCCCCGTCGCGACGAGCTTCGGGGCCATTATGCACATGGCGCAGTCGTTCGTCGGGAAGGTCTTGTCCAGCTGGGCCATCGTGCCGCCTATGCTCGGCTCCTTCTCGACCAGGTAGACCTTGTATCCGGAATCGGCCAGGTCAAGCGCGGACTGCATCCCATCGATGCCTCCTCCCACGACCATGACCGCGCCGATCTTGTCACTAGCTGCCATCACTGCTCACCTCCGATCTCTATGGTCTTGTATGTAGGCGTGAACCCCTCCGGGTGGTCCATCGCGATGAGGTTCTTCTGCCTCAGCACGACTATGTGCCTCAGGACCTTGTCCGTCGGGACGTTCATGATCTTCCCCAGCTCCTTGACCGAGCGCGGCTGCTTGCTGGACAGCTCGAGGATCAGGGACCTCTCGAACTCCTCCTTCGTGGCCGCGTCTATGAGCTTCTCGAGCTCCGTCTGGTCCAGCTTCTGGCCGTAGACGTTGCCCTGCTTCTCGAGGTTCAGCTCCTTGCCCACCAGGGCCCTGAGCCTGAAGGTCTCCGAGGCGTCGTCGGCGGCCGATATCTTGGACTTCGCGACCGCGTCCTTCTTCACCTTGCTCGGGCCGAGCTTCTTGACCTGCTCGGTGAACTCGGTGACCACCCTGGAGAACTTCTCGCCCTCGGATGCGGAGACCCATTCGAGCCTTAGCCTCTCGGGCTCCAGGCCCGCGTCCTCTATGAGCTTCTTCATCAGCCGGACCCTCTTCTCCGTGTAGAAGTTGCCGGTTATGTAGTGGCAGTCGTTCAGGTGGCACCCGCCTATCAGCACTCCGTCCGCCCCCGCTTCGACCAGGTCGAGCACGAGGTGCGGGCTGAGCCTGGTGGAGCACATGACCCTGACCGCCCTGACGTTGGTCGGGTACTGGTACCTGCTGACGCCGCAGAGGTCCGCCCCCGCGTACGAGCACCAGTTGCAGAGGAAGCCTATGATCTTCGGCTCCCACTCCTTGGGCCCCTCCGGCTTCATCTCCTCTATCTTGTGATGCGCGTGCTCAGTCATGGCTCACACCTCCTCCTGGAGGGCGGCCTTTGCCTCCGCCAGCAGCTGCGCGTCCGTGTAGTTGGTCATGGTGATCGCGCCCTCCGGGCATGTGGCGCCGCAGCACCCACAGCCCTTGCACGCCGCGACTATGACCTCCGCGAAGCCCTTGTCGTTCTTCCTCAAGGCGCCGTACGGGCAGACCTGTATGCATGTCCCGCAGCCCGTGCACTTGTTCTCGTCGACGACGCTCGTCAGAGCCTCCGCCTGCACGTATCCCTTGGCCATGGGTGTCGCGGCCCTCGAGGCCGCTGCCGAGGCCTGGGTGGCGCACTCGGTGATATCCGCCGGGCCCCTGCAGGTCCCGCAGACGAATATGCCGTCCGTCGCGAAGTCGACCGGCCTCAGCTTCACATGCGCCTCCAGGAAGAACCCTTCCTGTCCTAGGGGCACCTTGAGAAGCTGGGACAGCTCGCCCGCGTCCGGCTGGCCGACCAGCGGGGTCGCCAGTATGACCATGTCGACCGGCATCGTCCTGTCCAGCTTCAGTGTCTCGTGGAAGTACTTGACCGTGAGCTGGTTGCCCTCCATGTACACCTCGGGCTTGTGCTCCGTGGTGTACCTGACGAACTTCACCCTCTTCTCCCTCGCCTTGTTGTATGTGAGCTCGTGCTCCACACCATAGGACATGATGTCCCTGTTGAACACCGTGACATCGATCTTGTCCGAGGGCCCGAGCCTGACCTCCTCGGCCTCGCCCTCCTCTCCGCGGTCCCTGCCGCGCCTCCTGCGCCTCCGCTCGATAATCTCCTCAGGGACCTTCTGCTCGACCGGTATCTTCTCGACCACCGTGCCCTGCTTCTCGGCCAGACCGAGCATGTTGTCGTAGTTGTCCACGATGTTGATGGCGTTCTTGATGGCGACGTTGCAGCATATCCTGGAGCAGTAGGACATCTTCTGGCCCCTGGAGCCGACGCACTGTATGAACGCGACGCTCTTGAGCTTCGGCAGGGTCTTCTTCTTGCACAGTATCTCGAACTCGGTCAGCGTGACGACGTTCGGGTACTGGTTGTATCCGTAGAGCCCCTCGGGCACGTACTCGAGCGCGCCCGTGGCGAGAACGATCGTGCCTACCTTGGACTTAATCTCCTCGCCGCCCTTGGGCGCTATGACGACATCGTAGTTGCCTATGAACCCCTCGACGCTTTTGACCGTGGAGTTCAGGTGCAACTTGACGTTCTTGTGCGCGGTGACCTTGTCCACAAGCGGCTTGATCGTGTCTGTGGCCGGCTTGTCCGTTACGTAGAGGTTGTTGAGGTTCCTGACAAAGCCTCCGAGCTCCCCTTCCCTCTCGACCAGGTGCACGGGGAAGCCCATCTCCGCCAGGGACAGGGCGGCCGTCATGCCGGACACGCCGCCGCCTATGACCAACCCCGTGGGCTCGACATCGACCTTCTCCTCCGACTGCGGCTCGAGCAGCCTGGCCCTCGCGACGCCCATCCTTATGAGGTCCCTGGCCTTCTCGGTCGCCCGGTCCTTCTCCTTCATGTGCACCCAGGAGCAGTGCTCCCTGATGTTGACGAAGGTGAACAGGTACTTGTTCAGGCCGGCGCTCTCGCAGGTCGCCTGGAACAGGGGCGCATGCGTCCTCGGCGTGCAGCTCGCCACGATGACCCTGTTCAGGTTGTGCTTCCTGACCGCCTCCCTGATGCTGCTCAGGCCGTCCTCGGCGCAGGTATACATGTTCTGCGTCGCGAAGACGACGTCCGGGAGGGTCTTCGCGTAGTCAGCGACGGTGGGGACGTCCACGAACCCGCCGATGTTGCTCCCGCAGGAGCAGACGAAGACGCCGATCCTCGGCTTGTCGTTCCCGTCGACCTTGTTCTCAGCCATCTTGTTCATCCCCCCGCCTGGGCTATGGCCTCGACCGCCTTGGCGGCCGCGCTCGAGCCCTGTGCGACCGACTCGGGAATGTCCGCCGGGCCGGCAGCGTACCCTGCCAGGTACACGCCTGGCTTCACGGTCCTCCCCGGGCCCAGGATCCTGTCAGCCGACTCGAGGAACCCGAACTCGTCGACCTTGAGGCCGAGCAGCTTGGCGAGCTCCGCGGTCTCCTTCTTCGGCACGAGGGTCGTCGCGAGCACGACCAGGTCGAACTCCTCGGACTGCTGCCTCCCGCCGACGTCGTACACGACGACCGGGTTGTGGTTGTCCGGGTTCTCCTGGACCGTGGCGTCGGAGTTGATGTACCTGACGCCATAGTCGCGCTTGGCCCTCTCGACGTACTCGTAGAAGCCCTTGGCGCAGGCCCTCATGTCCTTGTAGAATATCGTCGACTCGATGTCGTCGTAGTGCTCCCTGGCGAGCATCGACTCCTTCGTCGAGTGCATGCAGCACACGGCGCAGCAGTACGGGTGCCCGACCTGCGGGTTCCTCGACCCGACGCACTGTATGAACGCCATCTTCCGCGGCCTCTCCTTGTCCGAGCGCCTCTGTATGTGCCCGTGGGTCGGCCCGGCGGCGTTGATCATCCTCTCGTACTCCATCGCCGTGAAGACATTGGGGTACCGGCCGTAGCCGTACTCTGTCGAGGGTGTGGGGTCCCAGACGTCGAAGCCAGTGGCGACTATAATCGCCGCGACCTCGATCTCGAGGACCTGGTCCTTCATCTCGTAGTTGATTGCGCCCCTCTTGCAGACCTTCATGCAGTTCCCGCACTTGTCCTTGGTCAGCTTGAGGCAGTGCTCCTTGTCGATGGTCATGACCCTCGGGACGGCCTGCATGAACGGTATGTATATGGCCTTCCTGGTGCTCAGGCCCATCTCCCAGTCGTTGACGACCTTGCTCGGGCACTTCTCGAGGCACTCGCCGCAGCCCGTGCACTTGGTCTCGTCGACGTACCTGGCCTTCTTCAGCACCTTCACCTTGAAGTTGCCGACGCTCCCCTCGACGCCTATGACCTCCGAGTACGTTATCACGTTGGTGTTCGGGTGGCTGAAGCAGTCAGCCATCTTCGGCGCGAGTATGCATATCGAGCAGTCGTTCGTCGGGAAGGTCTTGTCCAGCTGAGCCATCCTCCCGCCAATGCTGGGGGTCTTCTCGACCAGATGGACGATCAGTCCCTTGTCCGCCAGGTCCAGGGATGCCTGGATGCCTGCGACTCCCCCTCCTATCACCATAACCGCCTTCTCCATTCAAAGCCCTCCAAGAGTCCTAAACACGATCGTTCTCTCACTGTGTCCGTCACTTTCGCTCAGGTGATCCTGACATCTATAAGTGGTTTCAGCGCCCCGCAAGGCCCTTCTCCGTACCCTTTTCTCTCTATTATCTGTTTCGTTGGACGGGCGACGATTATCCCCCCTCCCGGCCTTACGTTCTTGCCCTAATCGTCTCGGGCGCCTTCGCTTGCCGTCACTTGGCCGCCAAGACCTCCTTGACTTCCGTGTCCTTCTGCAGCTCCGTGACCTTGATCTTGAACGGGGCCTTCTTCTTGCCCTGCATCTTCTCCGCTGCGAACCTCTGACAGTTCGGGTACGTGCACGGGTTGCACTTCTTGTCCTTGCACGAGAGCTCGATCAGGACGAGCCTGTCCCTGGTGTCCTCGTCCTTCGTGACGGGCTTCCTGACCTCGAACATCTTGGTCATGCGCGTCTCGTAGGGCTTCTTCTTCGGCTCTATCCTGGCGAACCTCTGGCAGTTCGGGTACGTGCACGGGTCGCACTTCTTGTCCTTGCACGAGAGCTCGATGAGCAGGACCCTGTCGCCCTGCCCCTTCTCCTGAACCGCCTCCTTGGCGTCCTTCTTGTCCTTCTCCTTCTTCTGCGTCATCCTAACAGTCCTTCGCGTTTCATTCCAGCTGCTCAGCGATCACGACGCTGAGGTCCTTGATCGGTATGTCTATCTGCTCCTTGGGCACCTGCGTCTTGTTCTCCTGGACGCACGAGAGGTGTATGAGGCACTTGTAGCACCCCGTCACGAGGCACTCGGCCCCCGTCCTCTTCGCCTCCTTCAGCCGCTCGACCTGCATCCTCCTCGAGGTCTCGTCGCAGGTCGCCCATGCGCTCACGCCACAGCACAGGGCCTTGTCGCGGTTGTTCTCCATCTCCAGGATCTGCGTACCCTTCGAGGCCTTCAGGGCGTCCCTGGGCTCGTCGTATATCCCCATGTGCCTGCCGAGCCTGCACGAGTCCTGGAACGTGAGCTTCCGGGCGCTGTCCTTGAGCTTCAGCCTGCCATCCTTGACCAGGTCGTCCACGAACTGCGATATGTGGACCATCTCGAAGGGCAGGTCCCCGGCCAGCTCCTGGTAGTCCAGGTCGAACGTGCGCATGCACTCGGGGCACGAGAAGACGACCTTCTTGGCCCCAGAGGCCTTTATGACCTCGAGGTTCTTCTTCATCAGCTTCTGTAGCGCCGCCTCGTCCCCCGTCCAGTTGAGGTCGTGCCCGCAGCAGACCTCGTCGTTGCTGACGACCGGGACAACACCCGCCCTGTTCATAATCTTTACGACCGCCTGGGGTATGCCAGACAGGTTGAGCTTGCGCTCCATGAATATGGCGTCGAAGTACGCGGCGCAGCCCGTGAAGAAGAACACCTCGCCCTTGTCCGCGACCTTGAGGTCCGGCGTGAGCCACTTGAGCCTGTCCTGCTTGAAGTCGCCGTGGGCCATTACCCTCATGACCCCCTGCATCAGGCCCCCCTGGGAGCACGCGGGCTCGTTGTCGAGGGACGCCGCCTCCGCCCGGAGGCCCCTTATGAAGCCGGAGTAGTCCACCTTGTACGGGCACATCGAGTTGCACTGCTCGCACGTGACGCAGGTCCATATGTCCTGGTCCTTGGACAGGTTGTTCACCTGCCCCTCGGTCGCCCTCAGGACGATGGTCCTGGGCGCGAATTCGGTGTTGTACTTGGCCACCGGGCACACGGTCGTGCACTTCCCGCACTCGACGCAGTCGAAAGCGCCGGTGTCCTCGATGAGCGCGTCTATCCGCTGCTTGAGCGTGTCGGGGTTCCTCCTCGCCTTCTTGACCTTCGGCAGGGGGTTCGGCCCGAGCTTCCTGACCTGCTCGGTGAACTCCTTCATCGTCGCGGCGAACTTCTGCCCCTCCGACGCCGAGATCCACTCGAGTCTCATCCGGTCCTTCCCTATCCCGAGCATGTCGAGGACGGCCTTGACCGACTCCATCCGCTTCTCCGCCTCGACGTTGCCGGATATGTAGTGGCAGTCGCCGATGTGGCAGCCCGCGACCAGGACACCGTCCGCGCCGAGCTCCAGCGCCCTGACGATGAAGTACGGCTCCACCCTGCCGGAGCACATGACCCTTATCACGCGCGCGTTGGGCGGGTACTGCATCCTGCCCACGCCCGCGAGGTCCGCGCCCGCGTACGAGCACCAGTTGCAGCAGAACGCCACGATGTTCGGCTCGAAGCGCTCCTCCGTCACGCGCCCACCTCCTCGTCCTTCTCGGGTGCCAGCAGCGCCTCGATCATGGTCATGATCTGGTCGGACCTGAAGTGCTTCGGCCGGATGGCCCTGGAGCAGCACGCGACAGCGCAGGACCCGCAGCCCTTGCACAGGGCCTCGTTTATCCTGGACTTGAACACCCCGGGCGAGACCTCCTCGACCCTCGGGGCCCCGTACTCGCAGACCTCCTCGCACCTGCCGCAGGCTATGCACTTCTCCGGGTCCACCTCGGACACGACCCCCTCCGCCTCGATGAAGGGCTTGGACAGCACCGTGTTGACCCTCGCCGCTGCAGCGAGCGCCTGCGAGATGCTCTCGTCGAGGAGCCTCGGGGAGTGCGCCAGGCCGCACAGGAATATGCCGTCGGTGGCGAAGTCGACGGGCCTGAGCTTCATGTGCGCCTCCAGGAAGAAGCCCTCCTTGGTCAGGGGCACCTTCAGCATCTGGGCCAGCTCCTTGTTGTCGGGGTTCGGCCTCACCGCGGCGTTGAGGACGAGGTAGTCTGGCTTGAGCGTGACGGTCTGCTCAATGAACTGCTCGTCGACCTCGACCACCAGGTGGCCCTTCTCCTCCCTGACCCTCGGGGGCGACGACGGGTCGTACCTGAGGAAGACGACGCCGAGCCTAGCGGCCTCGTTGTAGTTCTCCTCCCTGAAGCCGAACGTCCTGATGTCCCTGTAGAGGATGTAGACGCCCGTCTCAGGGTGGTCCTGCTTGATCTTCATCGCGTTGGCCATCGCGGTCGAGCAGCATATCCTGGAGCAGTTCGGGTGCTCCTCGTCCCTCGAGCCGACGCACTGGATAATGACGACGCTCTTCGCCTCGAAGCCCTTGTCCGAGATCATCTCGCCGAGGTCGGTCTGCCTGATGACCCTCGGGTTCTTGCCGAAGAGGTACTCTGAGGGCTCGTACTCCACGGCGCCCGTCGCGACGACTATCGCCCCGTGCTTGACCTTCTCGCCGCTCTTCAGCGTCGTCTCGAAGTTGCCGATGTAGCCCTTGACCTCGGCGACGGTGTCCTCGGTGTGCACCTTGATCCTCGGGTTGCCCCGAACCTCCTTCTCGAGGTCCGCGAGCGTCTCCTGCGGGTCGATCCCTATGAGCGTCCTCCGTATGCGCCTGAGGTGCCCGCCGAGCTCCTTGCCCTTCTCCACAAGGTGGACGTCGAAGTCCGACCTGGCTATCTCCAGCGCGGCGGTCATGCCGCTGAGGCCGCCGCCTATGACGAGCGCGGACTGGGTGACGGGTATCTTGGGCTGCGGCAGCGGCTCGAGCATCGCGGCCTTCGCGACCGCCATCCGGACCAGGTCCCTGGCCTTCTCTGTCGCCCTCTCGGGCTCCCGCCTGTGCACCCACGAGCACTGGTCCCTGATGTTGGCCATCTCGAACAGGTACTTGTTGAGCCCGGCCTCCTTGACGGTGTTCTGGAAGAGCGGCTCGTGGGTCCTGGGAGTGCAGCTCGCGACCACCACCCTGTTCAGGTCGTGCTTCTCGATGGTCTCCCTGATCTTCTTCTGTGTGTCCTGGGAGCACGTGTAGAGGTTCTGCTCCGCGACGACGACCCCGGGGAGCGTCCTGGCGTACTCCATGACATCGGGGACGTCCACGACGCCGCCGATGTTGATGCCGCAGTGGCAAACGAACACGCCTATCCTGGGCTCCTTCCCGGCGACGTCCTTCTCGGCGGGGTACTCCTTCCTGGTCACCAGGGTCCCGCGCTCCTCGGAGAGGAGCGCCGCGGCCTTGCCCGCGGCGCCGCTGGCCTGGGCTATGGAGTCCGGTATGTCCTTGGGGCCCGAGAACGCCCCGCAGACGTATACGCCCGGGACGGAGGTCTCGACAGGCGAGAGCTCGTCCGTCTCGCAGAAGCCGAACTTGTTGAGGTCTATGCCGAGGGACTTCGCGAGCGCGCCCGTGCCCTCCGGCGGCCTCGCGCCGGCCGCGAGGACCACGAGGTCGAAGGCCTCGTCGGCTATGTCAGCCCCGTCGAGGTAGCTGAGTATTATGTCCCCGGTCGCCGGGTCCTCCTGGAGCTTGGAGATCCGGTTGTTCCTCAGGACGCGGACGCCGTACTCGTTCTCCGCGCGCATCAGGTACTCCTCGAACTCCTTCCCGAAGGCGCGCGTGTCCATGAAGAATATGGCCGTGTCGAGGCCAGGCACGTGCTCCTTGCCTATGACCGCCTGCTTCAGCGCGGCCATGCAGCAGTAGGACGAGCAGTAGGTGTTCCCGGTCTGGGTGTCCCTCGAGCCGACGCACTGCACGAAGCCGATCTTCTTCGGGACATCGCCGTCGGACGGCCGGATGACGTGCCCCTCGGTCGGGCCGGAGGCGCTGAGCATCCTCTCGAACTCTATGTTTGTGACGACGTTCGCGTACACGCCGTGCCCGTACTCGGCCTTCTTCGACGCCTCGAAGACGTCGTAGCCGGGGCTGAGGATGATGGAGCCGACCTCGATGACCTCCTCCTTGTCCGGCTTCTCCGAGTAGCTTATGGCCTTGGCCTCGCAGAACTTCTCGCATATGCCGCAGCCGATGCACAGCCCCCTGTCTATGGTGTAGACCAGGGGCACCGCCTGCGGGAACGGGACGTATATCGCCTTCGCGGGCGCCAGGTCCCTGTCGAAGGCGTTCAGGCCCTCGACCGGGCAGTGCTCGGCGCACACGCCGCAGCCCGTGCACTTCTCCTCGATTATGTACCTGGAGTGCCTGGTGAGCGTGACCTTGAACCGGCCGGCCTCCCCCTCGACCTTCCTGAGCTCCGCGTTGGTGAGCATGGTGATGTTCTCGTGCCTGCCCGTGGCGACTAGCTTGGGCGACACTATGCACATGGCGCAGTCGTTGGTCGGGAAGGTCTTGTCGAGCTGGGCCATGGTGCCGCCAATGCTCAGGCCCGACTCGAGGATGTAGACCTTGAACCCGGAGTCGGCGAGGTCCAACGCCGCCTGTATGCCCGCGGGGCCGCCGCCGACCACGAGCACGGCCCCGACCATCTTCCCGTCCGCCACCTCAGCCCCCCTCCCCGTAGATCGGCCCGAGCCTCTGGAGCTCGGACACCATCTCCTTGATGACCGTGGCGAACTTCTGCCCCTCAGAACCGGCTATCCACTCGATCCTGAACCTCTGCGGCTCGATCCCTGCGTCGTCCAGGAACGACGAGAGGAAGTCGCCCCGCATCGCGGCCTTCTCGTTGCCGTTGATGTAGTGGCAGTCCGCGGGGTGGCACCCGGCGACTATCACGCCGTCCGCACCCAGCTCGAACGCCTTGAGCACGAACGCGGGGTCGACCCGGCCCGAGCACATGACCCTCACGATCCTGACGTTGGGGGGGTACTGTATCCTCGTCGTCCCGGCCAGGTCCGCCCCCGCGTACGAGCACCAGTTGCAGCAGAACGCCACTATCCGCGGCTCGTACGCGGCCTCCGCGTCGTGCGCCCCCTCCTTCTTGGCGTGCGTGCTCATCCTCAGGACCCCCTGAGCTTCCTGAGCAGCGAGTGGGCCGACACGTGGTGGGTGTCGAAGCCGAGCGAGATCGGGTCGATCCCCATCGACAGCGCCTGGAACTGGGAGACGTGCATCACGGGTATGCCTTCCTTGGAGAAGGTCTTCTGGGCGTTGTCGAACTGGAGGAGGCAGAACGGGCACCCGGTGACTATGCAGTCGGCCCCGGCCGCGTTGATGTTCCTGCACTTGTCCTCCGTAAGGGAGTTGGCGAGGTCCACGACGTGCGACCTGACGCCTCCGCCCGCGCCGCAGCAGTCCAGCTTGTCGTCGTAGTCGACGCTGGTCCCGCCGCACGCCTCGACTATGTTGTCCAGGAGCACAGGGTTGTTCGGGTCGTCCACGGTCGTGTTCTCGGTGGGCCTCAGGTAGTGGCAGCCGTAGTGCACTGCGACCCTGATGTTCTTGAGGGGCCTCTTGGCCCTCTCCCTGATGGCCTCGATGCCGATGTCCTTGGCCATGAGCTCGGTGTAGTGCCTCACCGTCACTGGCTCGAACACCTTCCTCCTCCCCTCGCTCTTCTTGGGGACGCCGGTGTACTTCTTGCCCACCTGTGCCAGGACCCTGTTGACCTTGCCCATGCTCTTCGGGTCCTTGAGGTATTCCGTCGCCTTCATGAGGGAGGTGAGGCAGCCGTTGCAGACCGTGAGTATGTCACGCCGCTCGTCCTGTGCCAGGACCAGGTTCCTCGTCGCGAGTAGGAGCCATGTCTCCTTGTCGGTGGAGTAGAAGATCCCCGGCACGGGGCAGCACGAGAAGTCGGGTATGTCCTTCACGTCCAGATCGAACCCGTCCTTCCCGCAGACCCATCTCACGGCGTACTCGATGCCAGGGTACCTGTTGGGTATGACGCACCCGAAGAAGTAGGCGTAGGCCGTCATCCCTTCACCTCCTCCTCGATGCCGATGAGCTTGTCGTACTTGGACGCGTGGACCAGGACGTTGATCTCCCTGAGGACCTTCTTGTACCCGGGGTGGAACGTGTGTATCGGCTCGAGCCCGAGCTCGCCCCTGATCTTGTTTATCTCCTCGTCAGGCTTGACGCTCTGGCCGTACCTCACGAGGTTCATGGCAGCGACCTTTATGAACGGCGGTATGACGCCCTCGCGGACGGCGATGTGCCTCAGCGCGATCATCACCTCCGCCGGGTTGATGTCGGCCGGGCAGTGCTCGTAGCACCTGTAGCAGGTCGCGCAGACCCACCTGGTGCCGAGCGTGTAGGCCTTCAGGCCGAACTGGCAGTACTTCATGATGCTCCTGGTCTTGTAGTCGATCTTGAGGCTGATGGGGCACACACCGGTGCAGTTGCCGCACTGGAGGCAGGTCATGACGTCCTTGCCGCTGTACTTCTTGATCTCCTTCGCGAAGTCCGGGTCCAGCTGCGACTCGTCTATGACCTTCTCCTCGACGAGCTCCTCCTTGAGGCCGCTGATGAAGGTCTTCTCGACTTCTCCCATGTTCACACCTCCGCCCCGGCCTTCTTCTTGGCCGTCTTGGTGTGGCCGCTGGGCGTGAGTGCCGCGACCAGCTCTGAGCATATCTGCTCGTCCGTGAACTGCACGGCGGTTATGGCGTTCTGCGGGCACGAGGCCGCGCATGTTCCGCAGCCGTGGCACAGCGCCTCTATGATCCTGGCCCTGGTCCGGCCCTCCTCGTTCTGCACAAGCTCCGGCGCGCCGTAGGGGCACAGCTCCACGCACAGCCCGCAGCCGACGCAGAGCGCTTCGTCGATCCGGACCGTGAGGGGCTCAATCCTGACCTTCCCAGTGAGCATGAGCGCGGCCGCGGAAGACGCCGCAGCCTTGGCCTGGGCGACCGAGTCGGGGATGTCCTTCGGCGCCTGGGCGCACCCGGCCAGGAACACGCCGTCCACCGCGGTCTCGACCGGCCTGAGCTTCGGGTGCGCCTCGGCGAAGAACCCGTCGGCGCTCAGCGGCAGGCTGAGGATCTTCCCGATCCTCCTGCTGCCCTCGGAGGGCAGCAGCCCGACCGAGAGCACGACGAGGTCGAACTCCCTCTCCGTGATCTTGGCCAGGAGGGTCTCCTCCGCCCTGATCATTATCCTCTTGGTCTCGGGGTCCTCGCTCAGCTTCGCGGGCCTCCCCCGGATGAACTCGACCCCGAACTCCTCCCTGACCCGGTGGTACAGCTCCTCGAACCCCTTGCCGAACGCCCTGATGTCGTTGTAGTAGACGGCTATCTCGGTCTCGGGCTCGTGCTCCTTGATGATCTGCGCGTTCTTGATGGCGTACATGCAGCAGACGCGCGAGCAGTAGTTCCTGTCGATCTTCTTGTTCCTAGACCCGACGCACTGGATGAATGCGACGCGCTTGGGGACCTTCTTGTCCGACGGGCGTATGAGGTGGCCGCCCGTGGGGCCCGACGCGTTGAGGAGCCTCTCGAGCTCCAGCGCGGTTATGACGTTCTCGTACTCCCAGTACTTGTAGACGCCCTTCTTCATGGGGACGTAGGTCTGGGACCCGGTGGCGACGATGATGGTCCCGACCTTCAGGTCGAGGACCTCGTCCTCCATCTTGTGGTCGATGGCATTGTTGGTGCACTCCTTGACGCAGAGCAGGCACTTGCCGCTCTTGAAGTGCAGGCAGTTCTCCTTGTC
>CAZXWO010000038.1:0-2889 GCA_964644565.1 uncultured Thermoplasmata archaeon
ACGGTATGACGAGGAACACGTCCGTCACCCTCATCAGCACCTCGTCCCTCCAGCCACCCCAGTAGCCGCTGAGGAGGCCGACCAGGGCGCCTAGGCCCATGGAGACGACCGTGGCCACGAGGCCCACGAGCAGGGAGACCCTCGACCCGTAGATGACCCTCGCAAGGATGTCCTGCCTGAAGGTGTCCGTCCCGAGCCAGTGCTCCGAGGTCGGACCCGTCTCCTTGTCAGCCGAGGCATCGATGTCGAACGGCCCCCATGCCTGGTCCCAGCCGCCGATGATCGCGAGGACGCTCATGAGGGGCCCCGAGAATATGGCCATCACCGCGAAGGCCATCAGTATGATTAGGCCGGCCATGCCGAGCCTGTTCTTGCTGAATATCCTCCAGGTCGTGAGGGTCTTCTTCTTCATCAGGTGGAACTTCTCCAACGTCGGCTCGGAAAGGCCCATGGATTTCCCCACCCGGCCGAGCGTCGAAGCTGGCTGCGTCGCATCCGCCGCCCCTGACATCCCACTCCCATCGACCCCTGCCATCTTGTCACCCCATCTTGACCCGAGGGTCCATGTATATCAGGAGGATGTCCGCGAAGAAGTTCGCGATCACCACGACCAGGGCTATGAGGAAGAAGCATCCCTCGAGCAGCGGGTAGTCCTTGTCATAGGTGGCCTGCACCGTGAGCCATCCGATACCAGGATAGCTGAAGACTACCTCGGTCTGGAACGCCCCGCCAACCACGAAGGCCAGGTCTATCGCGATGAGCGCGACCATGGGGAGCATCGCGTTGGGGACGGCGTGGTCCTTCAGCACCTGACCCTCCTTGAGGCCCTTGGCCCGCGCGGTGGTGATGTACTCCTCCGTCATGACGTCCATCAGGGCGCCCCTCATTATGACGGAGAAGGCGGCGATGCTGCCTATGGTGAGGCTGATGGCCGGCAGCACGAGGCGCCAGAGCATGTCCTTGATCGACGCCACCGTCCACTCGAGCGACGTCCCGTCCGCCAGCGCCTTGCCCGGCGGGAACCAGTCGAGCCATGTCGCGAATATCAATATGAGCATCATTGCGAACCAGAAGGTCGGCATGGCGTAGAAGAAAAGCGAGAACGCCATGGTCCCCGTGTCGAAGAAGCTGCCCCTCTTCCATGCCGATCTGATCCCGAGGTACATGCCGATCGCGATCATGAATATCGAGGACGTGCCGACGAGGATGAGGGTCCACTGGAGTTTGCCCAGGATGATGTCCATCGCCGGGGTGAGGGACTGGGTTATCGAGTTGCCGAAGTCCAGCGTGAACACGTTCTCGACGTACTTGACGAACTGGACGTAGACGGGCTGGTCGAGCCCGAACTCCTTTATGAACTCCGCCTTGTACTCGTCAGAGACCCTGGTGTTCCCTCTCAGTATCATGAGAGGGTCCCCGGGTATGACCCTGAAGAGGAAGAAGTTCATGATGACGACCAGGAGTATGGTGATGAACGAGTTGAACGCCTTCCTGACAATCAGCCATCGCATGTTCCGCATCGTCTGCACCTTTGACGGTCACTTGCCCCGAATAGCGCGGTCGGCGCCTTCCCCCGCGGCCCGTACACGGCCAGCGGTGTCCCATCCGGGACGAAATCGGCTGTGGAAGGGGTTTGGGACGAAAGGGTTTCGCCAGCGCCGGCTCCCTACGGAGCCGGCGCTTCCGGCGGCGGGGGCTCGTCGCCCCCTGACCCGGCCGTGCGCTTCTTCATGAGCAGGACCGCGGCTATGACGACCACGGCGAGTATGCCGATGATGGCCGCCGCGATCAGGAGGGTGTTCGAATCATCCTCCTCTGGCTCGGGCGTCAACTCGACGACCACGACCGTTGTCTCGCCCGCCACCACCGTGGCGTTCGTGGAGTTGCCCTCGTAGCCCGACTTGGACACCTTCACCGCAACGGTGCCTGCATCGACGCTGTAGAAGGTCGCGTTGCCCGTGACCTGCGTCAGGAACTCCTTGGTGGCCGGACCGTATGTCACGTTCACCACTGCGGAGGCAATCGCTGCCCCGGTCTCCGAGTCCAGTACCCGCACTACGAGGGTCCCCGACGTCAGGGTCAGGGTGAGGTTGGCCCATGCGGTCTCCCCGGCGACGACGGTGGCCTCGACCGAGTCCATCTGGTAGCCGGTCTTGGTCGCGTTGACGGTGTACGAACCCGCTAGGATGGGCATCGAGTATTCGCCATCGGGGCCTGTGGACCTGCTGTCGCTTCCGGCCGTGACGGTAGCCCCCTGTATCGGTTCGGAGTCCTGGTCGACGACGTAACCGGTCAGTATGCCCATGTCTTCGCCCATCTCCGAGACCGTGACGGTGAGGTCGTCCACGCCGGAATGGCCTCCTGGGTCGGTGACCTCAAGCATCACGCCCACGTCACCGATCTGGTCGAACTGGTAGCTGACAGTCTGGCCCCAGCTGACGTTCTCGGTCAGGTCCGGCTCGAAGAACGTCCATGTCCAGTTCAGCGTCTCATCGAGGTCGTCCGGGTCCGTGGCGCTTCCAGTGAACCAGAGTGTCTCGCCGACCACGCACGACTGGTCCGCTCCGGCGTACACGTTCTCCGGCGGCATCGGGTCGACCCACTCATCTGACGGGGTCACCTCGAAGAAGAACCACATGGTCCCGGGAGTCATCCCCGGGTTCGCGACCCAGTCCGGATAGTTGGTGAACTTCTCGACCGTGTATGCGTACAGGCCGTACGGGTAGTAGAGCACAACGTACGGGCACTGGTCGTACAGCAGCTCCTGCATCGCGTGGACTATCGTCTGGCGCTCCTCCAGGTCCACGGTGAACTGCTGCTCCAGGTACATCGCATCGTACGTCTCGTTCGACCAGAACGAGTCGGACCACTTGGTCCAGTCCTGCGGGT
>CAZXWO010000038.1:2989-12859 GCA_964644565.1 uncultured Thermoplasmata archaeon
ATCGCGGCCTCGCGGTCGTCGGGGCTGGTGGTCCTGTAGTAGAACGAGAAGAACAGCTCCACGCCGGACGTGCCGTTCTCCCGGATGCCGTTGCCGTCCGAGTCGAGGTATCCTGCCGCATCGAGAGTCGCGTTGGCGCCATCGAGATTGTAGTCCCACCTCTGCTCCTCGGAGACGTTCCAGTGCCAGTATGCGGTCGCACTCGGAATTATCGAGGTCCCCACGTCGGCGAGCCCCTCCATGACGTCGTTGACTATGTAGTCCTTCTCGGTCGCCATCGCGATCGCCCTGCGGACCGAGAGGTTGGTGGTCTCGAGGTTCTCGCTCGCCTTCGGGAAGGACGTCCTCAGCTCCTCGCTTGCGCAGTTGATGCCGAGCTCGAATATGGAGAGGGACTTGCCGGCCTGGCCTTCGATGCCGTCGTAGTCCAGGACCTCGTCCCACACCTTGGCGGGGACGTCCATGGCCACGTCGATCGCGCCGGACTGGAGTGCGGTGGTCATGGCCTCCGGGGTGTCGTATATGCTGAACAGGACCTCGTCGACCTTGACTGTGTCGATGTAGTAGTCGGGGTTCTTCAGCATCCTGATCCAGCCGAGGGTCGCGTCGTACTCGTCCAGAATCAGGGGCCCCGAACCGACGGGCCCGTTCGGGAAGTATGTCTGGTCCCACGGGTCGACCTTGTTTATCATGTTGGTGGGGACGGCGCTCCAGTAGTGCTCGGGGACGATGGGTATCAGGGCCGACAGCATGGTGGCCTTCTTCTCCGTGGTCGTGATCTTCACCGTGTAGGTGTCCACGACCTCGACGGGGTTGACCACGCCGGTCAGGTAGTCGACCCACAGGGCGCACGCGGTGGGGTTGTCCAATATGAGGTTGTAGGAGAACGCGACGTCCTCCGCGGTCACCTGCTCCCCGTCGTGCCAGTAGGCGTTCTGGTTGATGTGGAACGTCCACACGAGCCCGCTCTCGTCAGTCTCCCACGAGTCGGCGAGCTGCGGGCCGGGTGCCAGCTGCTCGTCGATCGAGTTTAGGGTGTCATACAGGAGGAAGTTGATTGTCCACCCTATGGCCAAGGTCATCTTGTACACGTTGAGCGTGTCAGGGGTCTGGGTTATCCCCATGTACATGATGTCGTATTCGGCGGAAGCGGCCTCGGAACTGTTTGTCACGCCTGGGACCGCAAGTACCATCGCCAGGACTGCTAGCGCACACATTGCCGTTGCTACACGAGAACTCATTCGATTCCTCATCCAGTCAGTCTCCTCTATCCCCCGGCTGCAGGGCGTACCCAGGCAATCCCCGCCTGGACGCACATTGGGGCCGGAATTGTACAACATGCTATAAAAATGATGCTGAAGGCGGGCGCCTCGGCCAGGAGCCAATTCGTACGCGGCTGTCGATTATCGATGGGCCGCCCGCGGCGGGACGGGGCGTCGGAGCCGGCGAGAATCTTCACCAACCTATTTAATAGAGGCAGCATGTATTCGAGCCTCGCTAGGCTTGACCGGGACGTTCGGCGTGTCCTTGTACACCAAAATCGTCGATAGTGGGGGTGACAGCTGGGGGCGTCGCAACCGAACCGGTGCCAGTCCAACGACCGACAGTGAGACCCTGTCCGACGGGGTTGAGGGCGGCCGTTCGCTCACGCCGGAGGGCGGGGGCGTCGGCCCTTGTCGCGGGGATCGGGCCAGGCCCTGACGGGAGCAGCCTCACCGCGGACTATCAACGCTCACCGGGAAGCGGGGTCGAGGAGGTCGATGGGCAGCTGGCACAGGGGAGGCCGGCAACCCCAGTGGCCTAGCACTTCTCTTTCTTCATCGATCACACTGAACACAATGAGTGGAAAGAAGGAGAGAGTCGAGCACGGTGGATGCCGCAGCGTGACAGCACCCTTTTACTAGCTCAACCTACCCGAGCGTTTAGGCGCCCTCTCGGATTGGTTGCTAACCGCTGTTTTGCCGTGTTTCTCGCTCTCTAGGATGAATCATGAGGCTGTGCCAGTTCATATCTTTTTTGGAAGGCCGCACCCCAGCGTGTCCTTCGCGAAGTCGAAGAGCGTCGCCTCTTCGTCGCCGCTCCTGACGCGCATGCGCTTACCGGGCACGACCCTGCCGCAGACGGCGGCCTCCAGCCCTGACGATGCGAACCGCCTGCAGACCCTCTCGGCCGCCCCGGGAGCGCAGGTGACGACGAAACCGCAGCCCTGGTAGGCCGTCAGCCACTGCAGCAGGTCCCCGTGCTCCGGACCCGGTATGAGGTCGATGTCGACCTGGGCGCCCTTCGAGCTCGCCTCCAGGAGCATCCCGAGGGTCCCGAGGCAGCCAGGGTTGCTGATGTCCTTCCCGGCGGTCAACACCGGCGCGATCGCGTTCATGGTCCGCAGCCGCGACTGCACCTCCCCCGGGCTCTTGCGGCTGGTCGTGTCCCAGGAGTACGGCACTCCAGGCGTGTAGCTCCCGTCGAGGTCCATCGCGAAGACGACGGAATCGCCAGGCCTGGCCCCGCTGCTGAGGACGAGCCTCCGGGGGGTCGTCCTGCCGAGCATCGCCACGTCCACCGCGACGTAGGGACTGTCCGGGTGCAGGTGCCCTCCCACCATCGGGACGCCGAACTTGTCGCACGCGGACCTCATCCCCTTGACTATGGAGGAGCGCAGGCCGGGGTCCCCGCACGAGAGCACGTCGACGGCAGCGATGGGGACGCCCCCCATCGCCGCTATGTCGTTCGCGTTGACCAGCACCGAACAGTAACCCGCCCACCGGGGGTCCTTGTCGACGAGGTCCTGGACGATGCCGTCGGCAGCCAGCAGCAGGACCTCCTTGCCGTGCCTGATGGCGGCGGCGTCCTCGCCGTGGGCGGCGATGATCCTGCCCGACCTGGGGATCAGGCTCCGCGCCACGGACCCGACGGGGGCCTTCCTGGCGACACCGCGGTAAGAGCGGACCCTCTCTACGACCTCGGCCAGTTCCACGGGATGGCTAACGCCCGAGCCAGTAGATAAAATGAGTGTCTCAGAGCTTCGTCTGGACGGTCTCCTTCGTGTGGGACCTGAGGCCGAACCTCTCTATGGCGATCTCGGCCAGGACCCTGACGAAGAGCGGCTCGAGGTCGGCCTCGACCACCGTCGGGACGTCGCTGTTGGGGACCTTGTAGCCCATCCTGGCGAGGACCGACTTCGCGTCGGCCCTCTCCTCCGGCGTCGCCTTCCTCCCCTCGACGATGCCGTCCACCCCGCACCTCCTGACCTCCATGTCGAACACGGCCCTCTTGAAGAGCCGCTGCAGGCAGTAGGCGGCGATGGTGGCCCGTTCGGTCGAGGTCCCGGGCATCCCGTTGACGCAGTCTCCGACCATCTCGTGCAGGCTCCTGTCCCTGCCGGCGGAGACGGAGAAGACCTTCGCGGGCTTGATGTCCTTCTGCTTGAGTATGTCCATGTCGGCCAGGGCCTTCAGGTACCCCGTGAGCTCCAGGCGGTGCATCTTGACGCCCTTGGCGGCCAGCTCCCTCCCTATCCCGCTGATGGACGCCGGGTCCTTCTTGAGGACCTCGAGGACGAGGTCCCTGAGGTCCTTCTCCGGGGAGAACATGCTACCGGAGTTGGTAACAGATTCGGTAATAAAACCCTTTGCTCAGTTCATGACCGCGGGACCGACCAGCTGCCAGAGTATCAGGAACAGGACCATCAGGGCGAAGCCGAGGGTGATGGACCCCACGATCTTCTCCCTCTGCTCCTTGGTGTGCTTCGGCCGCACTTTGCTGACGAGGTAGTCGAACGCGTCCCTGAAGAGGTACCCTCCGTCCAGCGGCACCGCGGGTAGGACGTTCGTCAGGCCGATCATGAGGTTGAGCCAGAAGATCCAGTAGAGCGAGTTGGTCAGTATCCAGAAGGCGCTGTCGGGCATCCAGGCCATGCTGCCCGTGGGCTCGTAGAGGTCCGTGACCGGGGACCTGAGCGGCGCGAGCTCGAGGAACGGGAGGGCTATGAGCCTCAGCCAGGATGTGGACACCTCGCTTATCGAGTCGTCGCCCTCGAACGGGTGGGCGAGCAGGGACGAGTAGTGGTCCGCGTCCCTGAGGTTGAGGCCTAGGGGCAGGAAGCCCGCACCCAGGTATCCGTCCCCGATGAATGACTCGTCGTTCTCGTCCGGGTAGTACTGCTCGTAGAAGTCGTACTTGTCGGAGAGCAAGAGCGACGTGATGTCCGGGTCCACGGCGAACACCCCGCTCGTGGCGTTGTACGACAGGACCGAGACGTCGACCGTTTCGCGGGCGCTGGTGAGGTCCATGGCCCCTCTCAGGTCGTCCATGTTCCTGATGACCGTGCCATCGAGGCTCGCGAGGACCATGCCCGCGGCGAGCCCTCCGTCGCGGGCCGCGTAGCCCTCGACGGTGTAGGACACCACCACCCCGTACGCGACGCCCTCGGCGACCGTGAGGTCGCCGGCGAAGTAGTACTCGACCGACACCTCGGTGCCCGGTTCTATGCCCGTCAGGGCATCGACGTCCTCCGCCGAGGAGACGTCGTAGCCTCCGACCGACACGAGGACGCTGGTCTGAGGTATGTCAGCATAGTAGGCCGGCGACCCCTCGACGACGCCGGTGGCGAGCGCGCCCTCGTGCACCGGCTGCACGGAGGACATCATGACCCCCGAGAACAGCCCCAGGACGACCATAGCGAGTATGAGGTTGCTGGCGGGCCCCGCGGCGAACACCCTCGCGCGCTTCCGCCTCGTGGTGGTCTGCAGCTGCCCCTCGTCGGGCTCGACGAAGGCGCCGACGGGGAACACGAAGAAGAGTATCCCCATGGACAGCACCTTCATCTCCCCGAGCCTGGTCATTATCCCGTGGGACAGCTCGTGCACCACGATCGCGACGATGAGGCCGAGTATGCCGTACCACAGCGGGATGACGGGGTTGATGCCAGGTATGCCCAGTATCAGCTCGGGCGACGGGGCCTCCTCGACCTGCGAGACGATGGTGGCCTCCCAGAGCAGGAGGACCATGATCGTGATCATCGCGCCGGCGCATATCCAAAGCGAGGCCGCCCCGTAGAAGGACCACAGGCGCTTCCTCGTGGCGATCCTGTCTATGAGGTCCCTGCCCCGCCTGGTCTTCCACATGACCATCGGGCCCATGAGGCTCATCCCGTGCCTCTCGAACCACTTGCGCCTGTTCAGGATGTAGACGGCGAATATCCAGGCGGAGAGGACGACGAGCGCTATGAGGTATCCGTTCATGGGGCTAGACCAACCCTGAGGCCATGCGGCTGCCGGTATTAAGTCGTTTCATCCTTGGGGGGCCTGTCCTCGGGCGTGCCGGACATGGAGGGCCTGTGCCGCGCCCACTCCTCGTCCGAGAGCTGGTCGTAGACGTCCTCCGGGACCGCCTCCTTAGGCTTCCCGGCCTCGTCCGCGGAGGCGAGGCGGATGATCTGGTCCTTCTTCAGGATCCAGTAGTGTATCCTCCACAGCTTGCCCTTCTTGAGGAGGACCTCCTCCTGGGTCGTGGTGAGGAGCCCCTCCTCCTCGAGCATGTAGAAGACGTCCCGGTCCTCGGGGGTGAGCCTGTTGTCTATGACCTCGTCCGTGTAGCCGAAGAAGCTCATGACGTAATCGGCCATCCGCTTGACCTCCTCGTCGGACATGCCCTTCTTGCCGAGCGTCCTCTTCAACGCCAGTTCAACCTGTTGCATGGTGACAACAGTCATCCCAGTCCCTGCGACGTCAACTCCGTACGGTGCTAAAAACCTGTCGTACCTGGGCGTCCGTGCGCCGCCTGGTTCAGAGGCCCTCGATGCGCACCCCGTCGTCCCTCAGCGACTCCAGTATCCGCTTCGCCCACGCGAGCTTCCTCCGCTTCACCTCGGGGGAGCGCGAGGCCTTCTCCGAAGGCCTCTCGAAGTCGAACCCGACGAGCGCTATCTCCTTGGCCCCCAGGCCCGAGAAGATGCACGCGGCCCTGTCGCCGTCCGTGAACCCCCCCAGGTTCAGGAGCCCGCCCGACGGCAGCCCCTGACAGGTGCCCACGACCCGCCCCTTGAACCTCGGGACCACCGACCTCACCACGTCGATGTTGTCCCCGTGGGCATGGACGAACACCAGCGAGCCCTTCCCGCCCGCCCTGACCTGCACGCCGACGTCGCCGTCGAGGTCCGTGACGATGGCGTCCGGCACTATCCCGGCGTCCATGAGCGCCTCCGTGGCCCCGTCGGCCGCCACGACGTATCCGGACGGCGGCACTGCGGATATCTCCTCCGCGAGCAGGGGGCCGTCCCCGCACACCGTGACCCTCCCCGGGCAGATGGCTGCGAGCTCCTTCATCGAGGGCACGGCCCGGGAGGAGAGGAGCGACGCCAGGAGCTCCGCGCTGCGGGCGTCCTCGTCCTCGTCGTAGCCGAACTCCCGGCATATCTCGCGGTACATCGGGATCCAGGCCTCGAGCCTCACGCGCTCACGCCCCTGCCGACGTCCGCCTCCGGCCTGACTCCACCCTGAGAGATGCGTTCAGGACGGAACCGAAGACCGCGATGAGCACGCCGGTGACCATCTCGCCCATCACTATGAACATGTCGTACTCCCCGTAGCCCACGAAATAAGACAGGGCGTCCGCGGACCCCTGGACGATGAAACCGGTCGCGAGCACGGACACCATCATCACGATGAACGACCACCGCACCTTCCCGGTCTGCAGGAAGGCGGTCACGGAGTTGCCCGTCTCGTACGAGAAGACGCCGAAGACGATGAACCACACGGAGCCGGAGACGAATATCAGTATGGAGATGGCGAGGCTCCTCTCGTGCTCCAGCAGGGAGGCCCTGTAGGCCATCGCCATGTCGTACCCTATGAGTATCCCGACCACCGCGAGCACGAGGCCTATGATGGCGAAGGGGATCGCCAGGCTCCCCTGCCTCAGGGACCTGCGCGTGTGGGTCGTCCATTCGCTGAGCCGCTCGGCCCACCTGTAGGCCCAGCCCACTAGGTAGAGGCCGAGGACCACGCCGATGACGCCGAAGGTCATCTGGGACACGAGCCCGATGTCCGCGTAGCCCCCCTCGTGGAACTGTATGACCTTCGTGACCAGGGACAGCAGACCGCCGATTATCAGTATAAGGGAGAGGGGCACCACCCAGCGGCGCCTCATCTTCTCGTCCTGGAGGGTCTTGACGATCATGTAGTACGTGCCCTCGATGCTCTTGCTCTGCTTCACGTACACCTTCCTGACGGAGTCGATCTTCACCCTCGACGAGATGACCGGGTAGATCGACTCGTCCTCGGCGCCGTCGCTGACCAGGATCGCGCGGTCGGGTTTCACGACCTCCAGGACGTTCTCCAGCTGCGTCGTGAGGATGAGGTCGGACTGGAAACCCACATGAGAGTCCCCCGATATGCTCGCTATCTCCGCGTCTATGCCCCTCTTGGTCAGGTCGTCGTACAGCTGCAGGCCCGACAGGATGGTGTTGGTGTCGACGTCCTCCGGGTCGGCGAGCCCGAGCGCCAGTGCGGCGTCCAAGTTCTCCTTCCTGCCTATGACCGGGCCGTTTATGCCCGCCTTCACCCCGAGGTCGTCGTCGCGGTCGACGCAGAGCACCAGTGTCTTCATTTCGCCAAGTAATGGCCAGGCAAGGTATTTTACTGTGCCTACGGGGAGGCACTGGTTGGTTCCCGCGATGTTCTGTCGAAGTGCTTATATAATGTCCCAAGAATTATCTGGGCGATGCCCAAAAAAATAGACCGCGGCGAACCCAAGAAGGAGTGCCCGAGTTGCGGTCTAGGCGTCTCCCTAGAAGCGAACATCTGCGAGTTCTGCGGATGGGACTTCGAAGAGGAGGACGAGTGGATCCTGCAGATCGAGAAGCTCGAGCGGGAGCTTCTGCTCGAGAAGAAGAAGTTCGAGCCGGGCACCGTCAACCACAAGATAGAGTCCACCCTCATAAACCCCGCCAAGGAGAAGGCGGAGGCCGAGAGGGATGCCGCGAGGGCCCCGCAGCCCGAGGTCGCGCGCCCACAGAGGGTCGCGCACACCGCCGAGGACCTCATCGAGAGGGAGAGCACGCCGCCCAGGAGGGAGCCGGAACAGGCCGTCTTCAGACCGGCGCCTGTCCCGCAAGCGGCGCCGAGGCCCGCACCCACCCCGGTGCGGCCGGAGCCCGCACCAGTCGCGGTGGCCGAGGCGCCGCAGGAGGCGCCCAAGATCAGGAAGGTCAGGAGCGTCCGGCCACCCGCCGAACGGCCCGCACCCGAGCCTGCGCCGCAGCCCGTCGCGCAGCCGGCCCCGCAACCGGCCCCTCAGCCCGTTCCCCAGAGACAGGCACAGGGCCCGCCCCTGCAGGAGCGGAGGGTGAAGATACCCGAGCCCGAGACGGTCAGGCCCGCCGCGGCCGAGCCGCCGACGAGGAAGGTGCGGACGGTCAGGAAGGTCAAGGGCTGAGCGCCTGGCGCGACGACCGTCTGTGTTAAGTACGGAGTCCTTGATTACATCACCCCGCGGGGGCGGACGCTTGCGTATTCGTTGGCACGGTCACGCATGTTTTGAGATCGACGGGAGCGTGCAGGTCGTCACCGACCCGCACGACGGCAAGTCCCTCGGCATCGCCCCCCCGAAGGCGAAGGCGGACCTGGTCCTTGTGTCGCACGACCACTTCGACCACAACTGCTCGAGGCTGGTGAGGAAGCAGGAGGGGACGGTGATCTCCTCGCCCGTCATGACGGTGGAGCAGGGCGTGAGGGTCGAGGGGGTCGAGGCCAGCCACGACGAGGTGGGGGGCGCGAAGCGCGGCAAGGTCGTCCTGTTCAGGTTCGAGATGGACGGCACTTCGTTCTGCCACCTGGGGGACCTCGGGCACGACCTCGACGAGGCCACCGTGGAGAAGCTCTCGCCTGTCGACTTCCTGTTCGTCCCGGTGGGGGACGTGTTCACCATAGGCCCGGCCGTCGCGAAGGCCGTCATCGAGAGGATGTCGCCCAAGGTCGCCGTCCCGATGCACTACAGGACCCACGGCCTGTCGCTCTCGGTCAGGCCCGTACAGGACTTCCTAGAGTTGTTCGGCCAGGACCGCATAGTCAAGGTGGGCAACGAGGTGGACTTCACCCAAGAGGACCTGCCCGCGTCGGGCACCGAGATATGGCTCTTCTCCCCCTGAGCGCCCTCAGTAGAGCCCGAGCCCGTCCTCTATGCGGCCGAGTTCGATGGGCGTCGACCGGGAGCCGACTACCGCGCCCTTGCTGTTCGCCAGGGCGCACGCGCCGACGTACGGCGTCCCGTAGTTCAGGGTCGCGACCGTGGCCGGGGCCCCGAAGAGGGAAGAGAGCTCCTTGAGCTCGTCGTCGGGGGTCCTCGGGTGGCACACGACCCCCTTGGATGTCGCGATGCAGACCGAGCCGACCGTCTCCGTCCCGGCTATGGAGCACCTGCGCACCTCGACGCCGAGCACGTCCTCGATCATGGCGACCGAGCGCTTCGAGGCGGCCGGGTGGACGCACGCGGCCTTGTCGTTGGCCACGATGTTGTTGCCGGCGGCGTTCAGCTTGTCCTCCATCACTCCCACGCGCAGCTCTCTGGGGAGCTTCGCGAGCTCCTGCTTCTCCGCGAAGTTCGTCACCACGATTCCGTTGGAGTTCATCGCGACCAGGGAGCCCACGAGGGTGGACCCGGCTATGTATGTCCTGACGACCTCGACCCCCAGGGTCTGTGCGACGTCCTTCACGAACGAGGGCTCAGCGCCCTCCGGGACTATCGCAAAACTCTCGTTGGCGGAACAGTAGACGCCCAGGTAAGGGCTGCCGAAGATATCTCCGAGCCTAAGCATCGGGTCCTACTCCAGGAGGACTACTCCTCCGGCAGGGAGACCTCGATGAGGCCGTCCTCGAA
>CAZXWO010000039.1:0-12602 GCA_964644565.1 uncultured Thermoplasmata archaeon
ACGGGTACGTGTCCCTCGTCAGAGGGCACATGCGCCTGAACGTCGGCAAGTACGGCCAGCTGTCGAAGGCCGAGAAGACCCTCGACTCGACCGCAGCCGAGCCGAACATGAGCGAGAAGGAGTACGAGCAGGAGCGCAGGCGGTACGGTGGCGGCGGCGGCGGCGACCGTGGCGGAAGGCCACGCGGCGGCGACCGTGGCGGCAGACCCCGCGGCGACTTCGGCGGACGCGACAGTAACGACGACAGGCCCAGCTACATGAACAAGGGCCGCAGGCGCTTCTAAGCGCGTCCGATACCCTGCGAGTGCACCGGAAAACCCCTTACCCTTTCGATTTCTCACATCATCGCTCAATGCGTGAGCGTATGCTCCGCCTTGGGGACGCTCTGCTTGCCAGGGTGGTCCTTGACCGGCCCGATCATGCGCCCGAAGAACAGGTAGGCCACGCTCGATGCGATGGCTATCCCTCCGAAGATCAGCCACAGCATCGCACGGTCAGGCAGGATGTCGAGCATCCAGAGGCCGAGGAACATGCCCACGCCCCAGCCGAAGGTCTGCAGGAACCCTGAGAAGCCCATGTATATCCCCCTCTTCTCCTCCGGGGCCATGTCCGCGATGATCGCCCCGAGTATCGACATGTAGACCAGCTCGCCGAGCGTGATGATCACCACGCATGCTGCGAGCGAGAGGAAGTCCGTTGCGAGGTAGATCAGCCCGACGCCCACGCCGAGCACGATCTGACCGGACATGAGCACGACGGAGCGCCTGAACTTCACCATCTGGGAAGTGATCCCGAGCTGCAGCAGTACGATCAAGGCGGAGCTGATAACCCATAGCGGCCCGATCGAGGTCTCGGGCTCGCCCAGGTCCACCGTCATGTAGATGGGAAGAGCGGTCATGAACTGCGTCATGCAGAGGAAGAGGACACCGCTCATGGCGCTTATCAACAGGAACGGACGGTCCCTGGCCACTGCGACGCACTTCCGGAAGGTCACCGCCTCGCCCGTCTCCTTGGGCCTCGTCTCCGGGATGAAGAAATAATTCAGGAGGAAGGCGCCAAGGAGTATCAGCGCGCCGAACAGGAACAGTACTTTGATCGAGTATGCGGCCACGAGGATCACGCCTGCCGCGGGGCCGACGACCATGCCGACGTTCCAGGCTATCCTCAGTGTGCTGTACGCCTTCGGCCTGTCCCTCGACGGTATGACGTCGGCGATCATCGCGTTGGCGGCCGGCATGTATAACGAGCCGACGAAGGAGTCGGCCATCGCGACCAGCATGAAGGTCACGAAGTCGAACGCGAAGAAGTACATGAATATCGTCAGGGACATGAAGCCGAGGCTGGCGAGGAGGACGACCCTCCGGCCTATCTTGTCCACGAGCATCCCGCCGACAATGGTGCCCGGTATGCCGGAGAGCGTGTAGCCCGCGAGGACGACTCCTGTGAGGGACTCGGATATCCCTATGTCTGTGACCATGTAGATCGTGAGGAGCGGGATTATCAGCCCGAACGCCATGTTCTCAACTAGCGCGCTGGCGATGAGCACCTTGAATGCTCTGGGGGCTCCCTTCAGGTACTCAAGCACCATGTCCACATCTCCGAATCCAGCACTCGGACGAACCCTGGTCGGCTAGACCTCGACGTCCTTCCAGGATGGTATAATAAACCTCCCGGTCGTTCATGCAGCGGAGCGGGAGAATGGCCTCGGGCCACATAAGCGTTCTCACATCGGAAGAGATAGAACTCGTGCATGAGAACACACTGAGGGTCCTGGAGACTCCAGGCATCAAGGTCGGAAGCGAGGCGGCGCTGGGGCTGCTCGAATCCGGTGGCGCGAAGGTGGACATGGGCTCCATGCGCGCGAGGATCCCTGAGAGCCTCGTACGAGAGACGATCCGCAGGATGCCGAAGGAGATCGTGCTGGGCGCGAGGGACCCGAAGCGGAGCATGAGGGCGCCCAGGCGCGGTCCACCGTTCATGGCGACCAACGGGACGGCCGTATACATAACGGACCTGGAGACCGGCGTCAAGAGGCCGACCCAGGGGAAGGACCTCCTCGATTTCATGACGCTCTGCGACGCGGTCGACGGCCTGGACTACGTCTGGCCAATCGTGACCGCGCACGACGGCCCTGACCGCGCTCACGGCCTGAACGAGCTGGTCATCTCGATGAAGGGGACGACCAAGCACGTCCAGGGCGAGGCGATGTCCGCCGACGAGGCGAGGGACATGGTCCGCGTCGGGACGCTGGTCGCCGGTGGGGAGGACGCGCTGGCGAGGAGTCCCCCGTTCTCTGTCATACAGTGCCCCATCTGCCCGCTCGAGTTCGAGAAGGGCTCGATAGAGGCGGTGATCGAGTTCGCCAAGGCAGGGATACCGGTCGTGTCCATGTCCATGGCCCTCTGCGGCCTGACCGCCCCGGTGACCCTCGCTTCGACGATATCCATAGTGAACGCGGAGAACCTGGCCAGCTTCACCATCTCCCAGCTCGCCAGGCCCGGCGCCCCCGTCGTCTACAGCTCCGAGTCCAGCGCGATCGACATGAAGACCGGGGAGATACACTACGGCGCGAGGGAGGAGGTGCTGATCGCGGCCGCGGTGGCGCAGATGGCGAAGCACTACGGCGCGCCGACGATGGTCGGGAGCTTCGGCGTCGGCCTCCACGGCGACGGGCCCGGGATCACCGTCGACCCGTCCGAGCTCATCTTCTCAGCGATGACGAACCTGTCCCTGACGGACTTCTCGTCGGGCCTCGGGGGACTGGACCAGGCCAAGGGCGCGTCGCTCGAGCAGATCGTGATAGACTCCGACATCTGGGAGTCCATAAGGGAGGTGCGCTCCGAGGTCGTCTTCGACAGGGAGCACTTCGCGAACGACCTCATAGAGTCCGTCGGACCGGGGGGCAACTTCCTGGCGAAGCCGCACACGGTCAGGAACATGCGCAAGGAGCTCTTCCTGCCTGACAAGGACAGGGCCGAGCTGTTCGGGTCCTACAGGTTGGCGAACGACCAGCGCGGGATCGTGGAGGCGGCCCGTGCCCGCGTGAAGGAGGTCCTGTCGACCCACCGCGCGGACCCGATGGAGGCCAGCGTGGAACGGAGGATGGACGAGATAGTGGCGAGGCACCGCAGCTGAGGAACCGAGCGCGGGGGCTGGGAAGCGGGAAGGTGTTTGCGGGTCTCTCCAGGGATCACTCCTTCGCGATCCTCTTGAACGCCCCGTCCGTGACGTCCAGGGCGTGCTGGATGTCCTTGTCCGAGTGGACCAGCGAGGTGAAGAAGTGCTCGTCCGGGTGGGGCACGCCGAAGAACACGCCCCTGCCGAGCGAGTGCATGAACCAGTGGTTCCACCTCTCGCGGTCTATATCGATGGCGTCCCTCCACTTCGCGACCTCCTTGTCGGTGAAGTACATCTGGCCCATCGAGCCGACCGACTCCACCCAGACGTCGACGCCCCTGTCCTCGGCCACGTCCCTGAGTCCGTGGAAGAGCGAGTCACCGATCCTGTCGATCTTCCTGTAGACCCCTGGCCTGCCGAGGATCTGGAGTGTCTTGAGGCCCGCGGCGACGGAGACGGGGTGGGCGTTGTACGTGCCCCCGTGGTAGACGTTGCCTTCCGCCTTGGGGACTATCTCATCCATGATCTTCCTGCTGCCGCCGAAGCCGCCGAGCTGGTAGCCCCCGCCCGCGATCTTCGCGACGCACGTGATGTCCGGCTTCACGTCGTACCTCTCCTGCGCGCCGCCCCTGGCGACCCTGAAACCCGTGAGGACCTCGTCGAAGATGAGGACGATCCCGAGGTCCTTCGTCAGCCTCCTCAGCTTCTTCAGGTAGCCGTCCCTCGGGGCGAAGCATCCCCCGCCCGCCTGGATCGGCTCTATGATCACGGCCGCGAGGTCGTCGGCGTTCCTCGTGATGACCTCCTCCGTCGCGCCCCAGTCGTTGAACTGGTACATGACGACCAGGTCGGAGATGCACTTCGGGACCCCCTTCCCGAACGGGACCGACGGCTGCCGCCTCGGGTCCTTCAGCATGTCCTCTGGGATGTCGACCCCCTGGAGGGCATAGTCGTGCCCCCCGTGGTAGGAGCCTTCGGCCTTCGCGATCTTCTCCCTGCCCGTGTAGGCCCTGGCCACCCTCATCGGGTGCATCGTCGCCTCCGTGCCCGAGTTGGCGAACCTGAACATCTCGATCGACGGCATGGCCTTCCTGATCGTGTTCACGTACTCGACCGCCATCTCCGAGGACGCGCCGTACATAGTCCCCTTGCCCACCTGCGCCCTGACGGCCCTGACAACCTCGGGGTCGTCGTGGCCGAGTATCATTGGGCCGTAGCCGAGTGCGAAGTCGATGATCCTGTTCCCGTCCAGGTCGTAGATGTAGGGCCCCTTTGCCCTCTTCACGTAGAACGGGTACGGCTCGAAGAACCGCACGTTGCTCTCGACCCCTGCGGGGAGGAGTTTCTTCGCACGTTCGAAGTGCGCCCGCGATCTCCTCGTCCTGGACACATACTCCTTCTCGTAATCTGCTGACGTCGGCATGTTCTACCACCTCGCAGTTGCTAGAAGGACCACTTGACAAGCCCAGCACCATTCTCGGCAGCATCAAAGAGAATTGACCCACACAGACAATGCCATAGCCTTGGGCAGTCCCTGCGCCTGGTACGCGCACAGGGCGAATCGATGGCTCAGTAGAAAAGGGTTCTTAGGCCCCTAATGGAAGGATAGATGAGCAGGGAGCCCGATTCAAGGAGGACATGGCGCTCAGGCTCATCGAGGTCATCCTCCCCGCCGGCAACGAGCCCGCGATCGAGAAGATGACCGAGGACCACAAGATCGAGGAGATCTGGCACGTCAAGGTGTCAGAGAAGAGGACCATGTCCCGGATCTTGACATCGTCCGAGCAGACCGAGTCGCTCCTGGACGGCATCGAGAAGGAGTTCTCAGGCACCGAGGGGTTCAGGGTCATTGTGCACTCCATAACGGCTTCCCTCCCGAGGAAGGAAGAGGAGGACGAGGAGGAGAAGACGGAGGATGGCAAGAAGCTCAGGACCGGGAGGGTAAGCCGGGAGGAACTGTACAACGGGATCAGCGACACGTCCAAGCTCACCAAGGTCTACATGGTCACGGTCGCCCTCTCCGTCATAGTCGCCTCGATCGGACTCGTGAAGGACAACGTGGCCGTCATAATAGGGGCGATGGTCATCGCGCCGTTGCTGGGGCCCAACATGGCGCTCTCGCTCGCGACGACGCTCGCTGATGTCAAGCTCGCGAGGCTATCGATCAAAACCCTCGGCGTCGGCGTGATTCTGGCGGCCGCGCTCTCAATCGCGTTCGGGGCCGCCACGGTCGTCGACCCTTCGACGCCTGAGATCTCTGCGAGGACAAGTGTCGGCCTCGGGGACATAGCTCTAGCCCTCGCATCCGGTGGCGCGGGCGCCCTGTTCTTCACGGTAGGCGTGTCGACCGCCCTGGTGGGCGTGATGCTCGCCGTCGCGATACTGCCGCCCCTGGTCACCTTCGGCCTGCTCATTGGCTCCGGCAACTTCGACCTGGCGCTCGATTCCTTGCTGCTCTTCGCCACGAACCTGATATGCATCAACCTCGCGGGAGTGCTGACTTTCGTCGCGCAAGGGGTCAGGCCCAGGGCTTGGTGGGAGGCGGACAAGGCGAAGCGGTTGACGGCGTGGGCGGTCGTTATCTGGTTAATCCTCCTCGCGCTGCTCACGATCCTGATAATCTTCTGGGGAGGAACGACTCTCTGAGAGGACGGGCCGATGACAATCCTTTTCAACGAGGGGAACCTATCATATCCCGGAGGAGGAATGAGATGAAGGCGAGACAACTGGTGAGTCTGAGCGTCATAACATCCGACGCGCAGAAGCTGGGCCAAGTCATGGCGACCGACGTGGACACGGAAACGTGGAAGGTGACCCACCTCCACATAGGCCTCACGGACGATTCCATCCGTGCCCTGTCATACAAGAAACCGTTTCTCGGGGGCGTAAGCGTGTGCCTCCCCGTCACGTACGTGAGCGGGGTGAAGGACGTCGTGACCCTCAAGACTTCGATAGCCGACCTGAAGAACACGCCCGAGTGCAAGGAGAAGTAAGGCCAGCTGGAAGGGCGCGGGGCTTATCCGGATACGCCCGACCGGATGCGTCAGCGGGCGCGTTGCCGAAGCTCGGCACACATCGCGCCCAAGTTCATTTCTGGGGCTCGATGATGACCTTGATGGACTCCCCCGCCTTGGCCACCAGCTCGAATCCCCTGCCGGTCTCCGCGAGCGGTAGCCTGTGCGTGACCATGTCCTTGGTGTCGACCCTGCCGCTCCGGAGCAGCTCCACGGCGTCCGCGATGTCGCGGGGGCTCCCGGCGTAGGTCGTGGTTATCGTGACCTCGTCCTTCCATATGTCCCCGAACGGGACTGGCACCTCGACCCCCGGCAGCGGCGGCGCGAACATGAGGATCGTGCCCCCGCGGTCCACGCACGAGAAGGACTGCTTGATGGCCTGCGTCGCGCCCGTCGACACGACGACCAGGTCAGCCGGGCGGCCGCCGTTCGCCTCCCGCACCTTGGCCGGGACGTCCTCGGACGCGGCGATGATGGCGTCGGCGCCGAACATCTTGGCCGCGCCCAGCCTGTACTCGGAGACGTCGGTCGCGATGATCCTGCCCGCGCCGAAGGCCTTGGCCAGCTTGATGTTGAGCAGGCCCGCGATGCCGCTGCCCAGGACGAGCACCGTCTTGGCGGGCTCGAACCCCGAGAGCCTGAGGCCCCGGACCACGCAGGCGAGCGGCTCTATGAAGACGGCGTCGTCGTAGGACATCTCGCGCGGGAGGACCGTCACCCCCCGGTCGACGTTGATGGCCGGCACCCTGACGAACTCCGCGAAACCCCCTGGGTGGAAGTTGGTGCTCCTCAGAGTGTCGCACGCCGAGTGGTGCCCGCTCAGGCAGTACCTGCAGGTGTTGCACGGGACGTGGTGGGACACGAAGACCCTCTCCCCCGCCTTGTACCTCTCGACACCCGCGCCGACCTCGACGATGTCGCCCGCGATCTCGTGGCCCAGCACAAGGGGTGCCTTCTTGATCCTGTACCACTCCATGACGTCGCTCCCGCATATGCCGCAGGCCTCCACCCTGACCAGGACCTCGCCCGGGCCTGGCTTCGGCTTGGGGAGCTCCTGGAGCCTGACGTCCATGTTGTTGTGGTACATCGCGACGCGCATCTTCTTCCCGTCCCGCCGTGCTACCTCACTTCTTCTTCGAGAGTTTCTTGAACGTGTCGTAGGCTTCCTTTGCGGTGGCGTCCTCGTGGACTATCGACCTGACCGCCTTGATCATGGCCACGGGGCTGTCGGACTGCCAGATATTCCTGCCCATGTCCACCCCCGCCGCGCCGGCCTTGATTGAGTTGAAGGTGAGTTCGAGCGCCTCCTTCTCGGAGACCTTCTTGCCGCCCGCCACGACGATCGGGACGGGGCAGCTCTCCACGACCTTCTCGAAGTCCTCGCAGTAGTACGTCTTGACGATGTGCGCCCCGATCTCCGCGGCTATCCTGGAAGCGAGGGCGAGGTACCTCGCGTCCTTCTGCCCGATCTCCTTGCCCACCGCCGTGACGGCCAGGACGGGCATGCCGTGCTTCTGCCCCTCGTTGACGAGCTCCGAGAGCGCGAGCAGGGTCTGGCGCTCGTGCTTGCTGCCCACGAATATCGACAGTGCGATGCCGGACGCGTTCAGCCTGAGCGCGTCCTCCACGCTGGTGATGATGCCCTCGTTGGACAGGTCCTCCCCGACTATGCTCGCGCCGCCGGAGACCCTGAGGACCACCGAGTTGCATATCGACGCATCCACGGACGAGCGCAGGACGCCCCGCGTGAGCATTATGGAGTCGGCGTACGGGGCCAGCGGCATGATGGTCTTACGGGGCACCTCGAGCCTGCTCGTCGGGCCCAGGAAGTACCCGTGGTCCACCGCGAGCATGACGGAGCGCCCGCTGTCCGGCCTGATGATCTTAGACATCCTGTTCTTCAAACCCCAGTCCATGCTATCACATCCCCACGGCGCGCCCGCGTCCATGGAGTCTTCCGGTTGAAAAAGGGCAGTGCGTATTTAAAAGGTTCCCAGGCGAGGCCAGCTCACTTGCGCCTGTTGTCGACCTTCTTGTCCCCGCTCAGGAACTCCCAGTCGAATATGGCGTCGACCTCCTCCCTGGTCATGACGCCCTTCTCGAGGATGACGTCCCTGATGGACACCTTCCTCCTCATGGCCTCCTTGGCAATCTCGGCGGCCTTCTCGTAGCCTATGTGCGGCTGGAGGAAGGTCGCGAGGGAGGAGTTCTTCTCGAGGTAGGACCTGCACTTGGCCTCGTCCGCCTCTATGCCGGATATGCACTTCCCGACGAACACCGGGAGGTAGTTGTTGAGGAGGACCATCGACTCGAGGAGGTTGTGGACCATGACCGGGTTCATGACGTTGAGCTCGAACTGGCCGGCCTGGACCGCCATGGCGACGGCGACGTCGTTCCCGACGATCTGGAACGATATCATGTTCAGGCATTCGACCATGACGGGGTTGACCTTGCCCGGCATGATGCTCGAGCCCGGCTGCGTCTCGGGGAGGTGTATCTCCGCCAGGCCGGAGCTCGGCCCCGAGTTCATCAGCCTGAGGTCGTTCGATATCCTGATGAGCTCCAGGGCAAGGTCCCTCATGGCGCTCGAGACGCTGGAGACGCACAGCCTGCTCTGCAGCGCCTCCCTCGGGTCCTCGGACTCGATCAGGTTGAGCGATGTTATGAGCCTCAGGTGCTTGACCGCCAGCCTCTGGTAGTCCGGGTGCGCGTTGGCCCCGGTGCCCACGGCCGTCGCGCCGAGGGGCATCTCCTCGAGGAGCTTCAGCGAGGTCTTGAGCTGGTCCCTGGCCTTCTTCACCGCGACGGAGTAGGCCGTGAACTCCTGGCCCAGGGTGACGGGGAGTGCGTCCATCAGGTGGGTCCTCCCGGACTTCAGTATCCTCTGGAACTCCATGCCCTTGCGGGAGAAGGCGCGCCTGAGGAGCTCGAGGTTGTCGAGGAGGTCCTGGGCGATGATGAGGACGCAGAGCCTCATCGCGGTGGGGTACGTGTCGTTGGTGGACTGGGACATGTTCACGTGGTCGTTGGGGTGTATGACGGAGTAGTCGCCCTTGTTCCTGCCCACCAGCTCGAGGGCGCGGTTGGCGATGACCTCGTTCGCGTTCATGTTGAAGGAGGTGCCCGCGCCCGCCTGGAAGTCGTCCACGACGAACTGGTCGTGGAGCTTGCCCGCGAGTATCTCGTCGCACGCGGCGACTATGGCCTCGGCGACGTAGGGCTCAAGCCAGCCGATCTCCTGGTTCGCCAGCGCGGCGGCCTTCTTGACCATCGCGTAGGCGTTGATGAACTCCGGCCGGGCCATTATGCCGCTGACGGGGAAGTTCTCGACGGCCCTCAGTGTCTGGATCCCGTAGTAGGCGTTCTCGGGGACCTCCCTCTCGCCGAGGGAGTCGCGCTCTCTCCGCATGTTGTCGCTCAAGTCATCAGGCCTCGTCCGTGACTGACGGAGAGCAATCAGGCTCTGGTGTATTTCTAGGTTGGCCAGCGGTTCTGTCAAGAGTCGGGTAGTAACCCTTTTGGCCACTTCGACAGGTGACTCGTCCCGTTCGGCTCCGGCCGTGCGCCCCTCACGGGGTCGCAGAGGGCCATCATCACGTCATGCCGGGACGCGCCGGGGCTGAACCGTAAGCCCCCTGCCGCCCTGTCGCGGGCGGCTGGTAGCGGCGGGCCAGCAGGTCCCTGCGGTGTCTCGAAGACACCGTCCGGGGTGGCTGGAACCGAGCGCGCGCCCATTCGGGAATAAGGATTCCTCCCACATGTCGGGCGCGGCACGCCGCCTGCGGGGCCGGCCGTACCGGCCCCCGCGAAAGCCTCATCGGGCATGAGGGGACCGATCATGGTGCTGGGTCTTTGCGCTTCGCCCTACATGCAGCACCCGACTTTATACAGAACCACGGCGGCGAAAAGACTTAGACCGGCCAGGCGATTCGGGCCAGGGAGACGCAGATGAACGAGAAGGTCCACGCCCACATAAGGCGGAAGGGGGGCTACAAGTTCGAGATATCCTTCGACGAGTGGGACAAGGGGACCGTCAGCATGGACGAGCCGGTCCCGCTGGGCGACGGGTCCGCGCCGAACGCGAGCATGATGCTCTCCTCCGCCGTCGGGCACTGCCTGAGCGCGAGCCTGCTCTTCTGCCTGGGCAAGTCCCGGGTGGAGGCGGAGGACATCGAGGCGGACGTGGAGACCTCGTTGACCAGGAACGAGAAGGGGAGATGGCGCATTGAAGGAATTAAGGTCATAATGAAGCCGACCGTCAAAGATTCTGACCGAGAAAAACTGGAAAGGTGCCTGACCATGTTCGAGGACTTCTGCATCGTCACGGCCTCGGTCCGCGAGGGCATCAAGGTCGAAGTTGAGATAAGGAAGTAGAGAGAATAGAGGTGTGGTCGAGATGCCGCTGATAAAGGAGAAGGAGAGGGAGGCCCTGAGGAAGGAGCTCTCCCAGAGGATGGTGGATGAGGTAAGGCTCATCGTCTTCACGCAGGACGTGCCCTGCCTGTTCTGCACCGAGACGGTGCAGGTCGCGAGCGAGCTGGCGGAGGTGTCCCCCAAGATCAAGCTCGAGGTCTACGACTTCGTGCGCGACCAGATGAAGGCCACGGAGCTCAGGATAGACAAGATACCGGCTACCGCCGTCGTAGGCAGGAAGGACCACGGCATCAGGTTCTACGGCGTGCCCTCCGGGTACGAGTTCAACTCCCTCGTCGGCGCGATACAGGACGTGTCCAGGGGGGAGAGCGGGCTCTCGCCGAAGACCAAGGAGGCGATGAAGGAGCTCGACCAGCCCGTGCACCTGCAGGTGTTCGTCACCCCCACGTGCCCGTACTGTCCGTCGGCCGTGAGGCTCGCGCACAAGCTGGCCATCGAGTCGGACATGGTGTGGGCGGACATGGTCGAGGCGAACGAGTTCGTCCACCTCGCGCAGAGGCACCAGGTCGCGGGAGTCCCCAAGACCATCATCAACGACAACTTCGAGGTCGCCGGCGCGGTCCCGGAGGATCTGCTGGTCGCCCACGTCCTGCACGCGGCCCACCACATAGGGCCCGTGCAGCCCAGGTGAGCCGAGCGGACGCGCATGAGCCGACCGGGGGATGCTGGATTGGACGAGGTGTTGAGGGTCCTGGACTCGCTAAGGGGGGTCAGGAGGTCGTTCTACCTGAACGACTCCATGCGCTCCGCCCTCAGGGAGATCGAGTCAGAGATACACCCTCTCGGCCCGCTCGTGGTCAGGAACGAGGGTGTGCTGGAGTGCCTCAGCCGCAGCCGGGTCGCGTGCATCGTAAAGGACAGCACTTTCCGGCCGCCGCCTCACGCCACCGTGATGCTCGTGGACGAGGACGGCTCCGTGATAGGGAGGGAGCTCCTGCCAGGCGAGAGGGTGGAGGAGAGGCCGGGCGTCAAGACGCTCTACCTCGGGAAGGACTTCGTCATGTTCCACGACGGCAGGTCGGGGAGGAACGCCAGGTTCGTCCTCCCGCCGGTCCCGTTCGCAGAGGTCGAGGCGCTCCCGTTCACTTCCCGGGTGGTGTCGTCCAGCCCCTCGACCATGGGGGACCTGCACGTCAGGCGCAGCGCCGGCCTCGACGACGACCCGAAGCTCGCGACGGTCCTGATCGGCTTCGACCTGCGCCCCTGAGGGGCCGCCGGGCGCGATTATCGTACCGGGGTGTCGAGCCCGGGACGGCGGCCGAGCGCCGTTCGAAGGACCCCCGCCCTGGATATATACTCCTTCCGAACGGCGGGCCTTCTTTTTGAAAGGAACGGCCAGAGAAGGGGCACATTGTCGCAACACGTCCAGGGGCCAACGCGAGTATAGGAGATACATTTAAATCGGGCTCAAACATGCGCTCCCATTGCTCAGGCCGCCGCAGCCTTCAAGAGCGGTCTGAGAGGCCAATGGTGTTAGAATGGCAGGCAAAGCGAATCCGTTTGAGGAAATGAAGAAGATGGTCGACAAGGCCGGCAAGACCCTCGGGCTCGAGCCGGGCATTGTCGAGGTCCTGAAGGCCCCGAAGAGGGAGCTGACCGTGAACTTCCCAGTCAAGATGGACGACGGGAAAGTCAAGGTGTTCACCGGGTACAGGGTCCAGCACAACGAGGCCCGCGGACCCTACAAGGGCGGCATCCGGTACCACCCGCAGGTGGACATCGACGAGGTCAGGGCCCTGTCATCGTGGATGACCTGGAAGACCGCGACCGTCGACATCCCGTACGGAGGTGCGAAGGGGGGCATCATCGCCAACCCGAAGACCATGTCCGTGGGCGAGATCGAGAGGATGACGAGGAGGTACGCATCTGAGATATCCATCATCATCGGCCCGGAGAAGGACATCCCAGCGCCCGATGTCAACACGGGCGGACGCGAGATGGCCTGGATAATGGACACGTACAGCATGATGAAGGGCTACTCTGTACCCGGCGTCATCACGGGCAAGCCGAGGGAGATCGGCGGCTCGCTGGGGAGGC
>CAZXWO010000040.1:0-12504 GCA_964644565.1 uncultured Thermoplasmata archaeon
CTCCCATCTTCTCCTTGATCCACTCGGCCCACTTGATGTGCGAGAACACCTGGTCAATCGACAGGCCGATCAGCTCGCAGTTCAGCTTCCTGAACTCCTTGTGCATCTTCGCGAACGCCACGAACTCCGTGGTGCACACAGGCGTGAAGTCGCCTGGGTGGCTGAACAGCACGAACCACTTTCCCGCATATGCCCCGGGCAGGGACATCTTCCCGTGCGTCGTCTGCACGTCCATCTCGGGGAACTTCTCCCCGAGGAGAGGCATACCTCTTCCAGATCCTTCTTCACAGGTCAGAAAACTTCCTCCGACTGAGCTGCGAATCGCGGGTTCGGGGTATATCGTTTTCCCCGTACTTTTGGCGATGCTCAGAGGACCTGGCTCATCTCCCTCTCGACGAGGGAGGAGTCCTTGGGGTCCATGGTCCCCTCGTCCATCGGGACTATCAGGTAGCCCTTGTCCAGGACCACCTGCTCGTTGATGAGCTGGACGAACCGGAGGACGCTCTTGAAGTCGTTCTGGGTGGTCAGGTACTCCAGGCCCTCGATGATGACCGCGCCGTTCTCGCCCTTGGAGAGGAACTCCCTCACCGCCGAGGCGAGGTGTGCCAGGTTGTTGGGCGACACGTACTCCGAGCCCTTCTTCCCGGAGGGGCCCTGGGCGCCCTCGGTCTTCGTGAGCCATATCGTCTCCGCGTCGAACCCGTACTTCTGCTTGAGCGTGTCCGGGTGGGTCCGAGAGATGCAGAGGCCCCTCGCGCCGGCGCCCACGAGAGAGGTGAACAGCGAGAAGCTCTTCTCGGGCCTGTCCTCCTTCACGACGTAACTCCAGCCGGGCCGGATGTCGGCCTGGGCCGCGGGCTTCGGGGCGGCCTCCTGCGTGAATATGTTCTTGCCGAGCGCCTTCTCGAGCTCACCCGCCTTCTGCTGCACCTTCTGGAAGAGCATGGACTTCTTGGTCTTCGCCATGATCTGGAGCTCCCTCGAGGTGTAGCCCTTCATGGACAGCTTGATGATCTCCTCCCAAGCGTCCTTGAGCCCCTCCTCGAAGCCCTTTATGAAGCCCTTGGCGAAGTCCTCCTCCTGCGACATCTAGACCATCCGCATCCCGCTACCTTCCCTATGGTCCAGTGCTGCTAATAAGCTTTTGCGGAGACTGGCCTGCACCCCGGACCGCCTCCGCAAAAGACTAGTACCATGGGCCGTTATGTCGGAGGGACTCGGACATGCCGCGCAGGAAGAACATGAGGATAAGGGTCAACGCCAGGATAGCCTCCAAGGTCAGGGAGAAGGACCTCATGGAGAAGGCGAGGGCCCTCATGGAGGACCCCGAGCTGATACTCCCCGAGTGCGCGGAGGAGTGCGGCCCCTGCCCGTTCAAGAAGACGCGTGCGCGCCTGGAGAAGGTCGCCAAGTACAAGGACGACCCCGCGAAGCTCGATAAGTTCGCCAAGAGGGGCGACCGGCTCGCGCGGGCGTACGCGGCGACGATCGGCCTGGTGCACGAGGAGAAGGCCCCGTACCTCGCCTCGGCGAAGTACCCGGGCGGCACCGTGATGTTCGCCCTCAGGGGGAGGACCAACAAGGAGAAGCTCATAGGGGTCCAGAACTACGACTCGCCCAAGTGGCGCGTGCTCGGGGTGCTGGACCTCGTCAAGAAGAAGGGGCTGCACTTCTACTCGTACGGCGACGACTTCGTCTGCACCGGGAGGCAGCCGAGGCCGCCGGAGGAGTACATAGCCCTCGCGGCGGAGGCCGTGGGCGCCACCAGGAAGGACGGGCACACCTACACCTGCCCCCACATAACCCCGGGCGCCGAGAGGATCGAGTTCTCGTTCGTCAACACCGACGCGAAGGTCTCCGTCTGCCCGCAGTGCGGGGGCAAGAACAAGAACACGCTCACCAGGCTCGCTGAGGGCATGGCCGTCCCGAACATCCTGGACGAGATAGACATCGCGGTCGAGAGGCCGCTGGAGATCGTCTCGGGCAGCGGGGACCTCAAGGACCTCCTCAGCATGCCCGTCGGGCGGGACCTGCTGGAGAGGTACTCCTCGGGCGCGATAGGTGACAGGGAGCTCATCGACAGGCACTTCGAGGAGGTTCACGGGAAGGTCGAGGGCAGGCGCGACGCCGTCTATGTCCGCGGGGACCGGTCGTACGGCGACGACCGGGCCGCCTTCGTCAGGGAGATGACCGAGGACGATGTGGAGTCCAAGGCCCTCGGCGCGATGCTGGAGGACGTCGGACACCCGGTGGTCGCGGACCCCAAGGACACCGTGAACAGCATCATGTCGAGGTACTGGTCCGACCACGGCCTCGCGGCCCTGAAGGGGGTGGTCCCGGAGGAGGTGGCGGAGGCGCACTTCGACGGCGGGGCCGACTCGGTCCAGTCCCCGCTCAAGATCGTGAGGCAGGCGGTCAAGAAGGCGGCCCACGCGGAGGTCACCTCCCGCATGCCCGCATACTCCGGGCTGTCCCAGTACGCCAGGCTCGTCGACGAGGTCGCGAGGGCGTACAAGACCCGTGGCAGCGCGGGCGCCAACGCGGTCCTCGACGCCGACACTTCGAACGACCACAGGGCGCGGTCGATCGCCCACGCGTTCTACCTCTCGATGGGCATATCGACCAAGTCGTGGAAGTACACCGGGGAGGAGCAGGAGTTCGGGGAGCACCTGGCCAGGTTCGCAAAGGATCTCCTGGAGAGCGAGGACGCCGACGCTCACCACAAGGCCTTCGTCACCTTCATGAAGGAGGCGGGGAGCACAGAGGAGATCAAGAGGTCCTCGTGAACCTCGCGTCCACCACCACGTGGCTCACCCCCGGCGAGTAGGACTTGACCTCCTTGAACCTCAGGACCTCCACCCTGTTGCCCCTCGCCGCGTCCCTCAGCCTCTGGACGGGCCTCCCGGGCAGGAGGTCGTTGGGGCAGGTCTCGTGGTAGTGGAGCACGCCGCCGCTCCGCAGCAGACGGAACGCGGTGTGGAGGAACTCGTGGGTCGTCTTCACGTAGCCCATGACCACCCTGTCCGCGAACCCGTCGCCGGGGAGGGCCCTGTTGTCGCCGAGGATCGGCTCCACCTTCCCCTCGACCTTGTTCAGCGCGATGTTCTCGAGCAGGTAACCGTAGGACACCTCGTTGAGCTCGCAGGAGATGACCCGCTTGGGGCGCTGGTAGACCGCGAGGGGGAGGCTGAAGTAGCCTATGCCGGCGAACATGTCCACCACGGTCTCGCCGTCGCACTCGACGGTGGCCATCCTCATCCTCTCGTCCACGTTGCCGGACGAGAACATCACCTTCGAGGCGTCCAGCTTGTACAGGATCCCGTTCTCCGTGTGGACGGCCACGGGGTCGTCCCCGAACAGCGTCTCGACGACCGGGGTCCGGTAGCTCCCCGCGATTCCGGCGACGTCCCTCAGGACGGTCTTCGCCTTCAGGGCGGCCGCGTACGCCTCCCCCAGCTCGCGCCCGTACCTGACCAGCTCCTTCGGCAGCCTGAGCGTGACGACGTCGCCGAGCTGCTCCCACTTCTCCGGCAGGAGGAGCTTCAGCTCCTCGGGTACGTCGGCCCGCGCCCTGACCTGGTCGATCGGGTCCACGCGCGTCCTCCTGGACGGGAAGTCCCTCTCCACGATGGAGGCGTGGTACCTGCCCATGAGGTCGGCCCCGGGCTCCCTGTGCACGGGTATGAGGACGGAGTCGCCCTCGTCGAGTATCGCGAGTGTCTTGTCGACTATCCCCTGGCGGGCGATGGACACCCTGAACTCCTCCGCCAGCGCCCTCGGGACCTTGACGCCTAGCACGCCCGTCCCAACGCCCGGGCCGGTAATAACTCTTTTTCACCCGGGCAGACCGAAAACGATATAGTAGGATTCAGGCTTCGGAGCAGAGGATGAGGCACACCCCCTGGGCGGCGGCCGCCGCGCTCACGTTCATGCTCCTCGCGTCCGGCGCGTCCTCCGCGGACATCGCGGAGCCCGGGGGCCCGCACTACGCCAACAACATATTCTCCGACTTCGTCACGCCCACGATCAGGCCGGGCGACTCGCTCGTGTTCGGGTTCAACATGACCAACCCCTACGACGACCCCGACTGCACGATGGTGGACATCGACCTGACGGTCGGCATCTACAGGTACGCGACCCAGGAGGAGGTCCGGGACGTCGACGCGGAGTTCGAGGACCCGCCGGTCTTCGAGAACGGGATGCCTGAGATAGACCTCCTGTTCGACGAGCTCTCGTTCAACGAGACGGTGAGGGTCGACCTGACCATCTCGACAGACGACGACACGCCCCACGGGTCCTACTTCTCGCAGAGCACCTACTTCGTCCGCCTCAGGCTCGTCTTCAACTTCGAGGGGAACGACACCGCCGTCGTGCTCCAGTCGCGGGGGTTCTTCACGGAGGAGGAGTGGGACGAGATGGTGTCCTTCGACCCCGACGAGAGCATAGTGAACGTCACGTACATGCACTCCCTGGGAGTGGACGGGCTCATCCCCGACTCCTCCTTCGGCATCAAGATACCGATACCCAGGTGGCCCCTCGGGGTGCTCATAGGGGCGTGCTGCCTGTCGGCGTTCATGGCCCTGTACTACTTCGTCCTCGACAACCCCGGGAAGTACCCGTCACTTGAGAAACGATTCTATAAGCTGCGGGGAGAACTGAGCGAGCTTAGGGGCAAGCTTGAGGACCTGCGTCGAAAGTGACGCCGGGTAGTCGATGTCCCCCCTCTCCTGGAGGAGGGCGAGGAGGGACGGTTCGCCGAATATCCTCAACGCCCTGTCCATCTTTTTGTCGCTCAGGGAGACGAACACCCTCCTCAGCCGGAAGGCCTTGACCAGCTCTCTGCCGAAGGCCTCCGTCCAGAGCGCGTCGTAGCCCTCCAGCGCGGCCTCGTCCCCGGTGGCCAGGAAGGCGCGGGCGCACTCGGCGCACAGCTCGGCCCCCCTTATGCCCGTGTAGACCCCGCCGCCCGACAGCGGCTTCGCGTGGCAGGCGGCGTCGCCCGCGAGGAGTATCCTGCCAGACCGCGCGGTGCTGCCCGGCCCCACCGGGATCTTGCCCGAGTAGGACGCGACCCTCCTCGCCTTGGCGAACTCGGGCCGTTCCAGGAGCCTGTTCAGGTAGACCGCCGGGGCGTGCTCCGCCCTCCAGGTGCAGAGGCCGACCCTCGCGGTGTCGCCCGCGGGGATGGCCCACGCGAAGAAGCCGGGCGCGACCTTCTCGCCGAGGTACAGCTCGACGTAGTCATGGTCCAGCTCGGCGCCGACGAGGTCCACCTGGATCCCAGTGAGCATGTGCCTGGCCGGGGCGAGCCCGGCCGCCTTCCGCGTCTCAGACCTGTACCCGTCGCACCCTATCGCCATGGGGCAGGAGACCTGCGTCCTCCCCTCCCCCGAGTCCACGGTGGCGGACACGCCCCGGCCGCCCTGGCCGACGGACGCGACCTTCGCGCCGGAGACCGCGGTAGCCCCGGCGTCCACCGCCCTCTCGAAGAGTGTCATGTCGAAGCGCGACCGGTCTATCACGTACGCGCGTGGATCCCTCGACTCCAGCGAGAGCGTGTACCCGAGGGGCGAGTGCACCCTGGCCCCCTTGACCTTGCCCAGCACCGACCCCATGGCGAACTGCGGGACGCCCCTGGGCGTCACGAGCCCTGCGCACTGGACCGGCGAGCCCGGCCTGGGGTGCTCCTCGAGGAGGACCACGTCGTGGTCAGCCGCCAGGGCCGCCGCCGCGGTCGAGCCCGCGGGGCCAGCACCGATCACGAGGACATCGGCCTTCACGAACGGGGTCAGACCGTCCTACGTATTTCAGACTTGGCAAGCGCAGGGGATAAATCCCTGGAGCGACAACGTGGGTGACGTGGACAAGGGACGGGCGTACGACGCCGAGCTCGACGGGGCGAGGGACCTCCCCGACATCTTCGAGCTCGTCAAGACCGCGGTCAGGAGGACGACGGGGATGGAGAGGGGTGGCCTCATGCTCGGCATGGCAAACCTCGGGGGCGGGGCCGACGGGCTGGTCGGGGCCTTCCACCCCCTGACGACCAACATAATCGTCATGAACTCCCTCCCTCTGAAGAGGATCGAGGAGACGGAGCCTGGCCTCTACAAGCCGTACGTGTTCCACATCCTGTTGCACGAGTACCTGCACACCCTCGGGGTCATAGACGAGGAGGCCACCAGGAGGAAGGCCCTCGAGGTGAGCGAGAGGACCTTCGGGAAGGACCACCCGGTCACGCGGCTCGCGGCCGACCTCTCCAGCTTCATGCCCAAGCTGGTGTACCCGGTCCGCGGCTGGAAGCCGCAGGGGGAGTTCAGGATGGAGCTGGTCAAGGGCTTCGACAGGTCCGCGACGGACCCCTACATAGCCTGAGTCACTTCTTCGGGACCTTCTCCCAGTCCTTCAGGAACTTCTGGACGCCCTCGTCGGTGAGGTTGTGCCTGAGCATCTTCTTCAGGACCTCGTAGGGGATGGTCGCCACATGCGCGCCCGCGAGGGCCGCCTCCGTCACGTGCACGGGGTGGCGGATGCTCGCGGCTATGACCTGCGTCTCGAAGCCGTAGATGTCGAATATCTCCACTATGTCCCTCACGAGCTCCATGCCGTTGTGGCTGATGTCGTCCAGGCGGCCGACGAAGGGCGAGACGTAGGTCGCGCCCGCCTTGGCGGCCAGCAGCGCCTGGTTCGCCGAGAACACGAGGGTGACGTTGGTCCTGATCCCCTCCTCCGAGAGGACCTTCACCGCCTTCAGCCCCTCGGCAGTCATGGGTATCTTGACGATCACGTTCTCGTGGATCTTCGACAGCTGGCGGGCCTCCCTGACCATGCCCTCCGAGTCCATGGAGACCGCCTCGGCGCTTATCGGGCCGTCCACCACGGCGCATATCGCCTTCACGCGGTCCTCGAACGAGCACCCCTCCCTGGCTATCAGCGACGGGTTCGTCGTGACGCCGTCCAGGATGCCCCAGCTGTTGACCTCCTTGATGTGGTCCAGGTTCGCGGTGTCTATGAATATCCTCATCCTTCCACCTCACTTCTTCCTGCGCAGCACGTCGTGCGCCGCCTCGACTATGTTCTCCACGGTGAGGCCGTACTTGGCCATGAGCTCGTCGCAGCCGCCAGACTCGCCGAAGGTGTCCGGTATCCCGACGCGCTTCATCGGGACGTGGAAGTTCTCCACGAGGCACATCGCGACCGCGCTGCCCATCCCCATCATCACCGAGTGCTCCTCGGCGGTGACGACCCCGCCCGTCTCCCTGGCCGCCTTGACGACCGTCCTCTCGTCCAGCGGCTTGATGGTGTGGAGGTTGACGACCCTGGCGTCCACGCCGTGCTTCGCCAGCTCGTCGGCCGCCTCCAGGCACCTCGAGACCATTATCCCGCAGCCTATGAGGGTGACGTCCTTGCCGTCGCGCATCACGGCCGCGTTGTCCATCTCGAAGGGGGTCGACTCCTTGGTCAACGTGGGCACGTCCGCCCTCCCGATCCTCACGTACACCGGCCCCTTCATCTTGGCGACCGCCTTGACCACGTTGTAGGTCTCGGGCGAGTCGACCGGGACTATGACCCTCATGTTGGGGAGGACGCGCATGAGCGCGATGTCCTCGATTATCTGGTGCGAGGCGCCGTCGCCCCCCACCGTTATCCCTGCGTGCGACGCGACGATCTTGATGTCCATCTTCGGGTACGCTATGGACTGCCTGATCTGGTCGTAGCACCTGCCGGTGCCGAAGACCGCGAAGGTCGAGACATACACGGTCTTGCCCGAGGCGGCGAGGCCGGCCGCGGTGTCCATCATGTTCTGCTCCGCGATGCCGACGTTGAAGAACCTCTCCGGGAAGTGGGTCATGAAGTCCGAGGTCTTCGTCGAGCTGGACAGGTCCGCGTCCAGGACCACGATGTCCCCGCGCTCCTTGCCGAGCTCGACCAGCGCCCGCCCGTACTGTTTCCTCTGGCTCTCCAGCTTCCACTTGGCGCCGCTCATTCTCCCAGCTCCTTCATGGCCTGTTCGTACTCCTGGTCGTTCGGGGCCTTGCCGTGGAACTGGACCGCGCCCTCCATGAAGCTGACGCCCTTGCCCTTGATGGTGTGGCATATGATTACGGTGGGCCTGCCCTTGACGCTCTTGGCCTCGTTCGTCGCCTGGATTATCTCCTTCATGTTGTGGCCGTTGATCTCTATCACGTGCCAGCCGAAGGCCTTCCACTTGTCGGCCAGCGGCTCCAGCGACATGATCTTCTCCGTCGGGCCGTCGAGCTGGAGCTTGTTGCGGTCGACGTAGGCGGTGACGTTGTCGAGCTTGTAGTGGGAAGCGAGCATCGCCGCCTCCCAGGACTCCCCGACGTCCATCTCGCCGTCGCCCAGCAGGACGTAGACGCGGTGGAGCTTCCTGTCCAGCTTCGCCGCCAGGGCCATGCCGTTCCCGGCGGCCAGCCCGTGCCCGAGCGAGCCCGTGGACATCTCGACGCCGGGCGTCTTGTTCATGCACGGGTGCCCCTGGAGCCTGCTGCCCATCTTCCTCAGCGTGTCGAGCTCCTCGACGGGGAAGTAGCCCGCCTCCGCCAGGACCGCGTAGAGCGCGGGCGCGGCGTGGCCCTTGCTCAGGACGAACCGGTCCCGGTCCGGCCAGTCTGGCCTCTTGGGGTCGTGCTTCATGATGTGGAAGTACAGGGCGACCATGACGTCGGTGCCCGACAGGGAGCCGCCCGGGTGGCCGGAGCCCGCCAGGTATATCATGCGTATGGAGTGTCTCCTGACCTTCTTCGCGATGGACTCGAGTTCCCTGATGAATTCGCCGTCGTATATCTCCAAGCGCGCCTCCCCCTGGGGATGCTCCCGCGTGCCTTCACGCGGGATATCTCTCAATCCGGTTTAAAGGATTCGGGTGCTGGGTCACTGCTCTAGTATGCGCACCCGGCGCCCCTCGAGCCTCAGCTTCCCCCTCGCGAACAGCTGCACCGCCCTCGGGAAGAGTCTGTGCTCCTCCTTCAGGACCCTCTCCTGGAGCGTCTCCGGGGTGTCGTCCTCGAGGACCGGAACCGCCTTCTGCAGTATGATGGGGCCCCCGTCGACGTCCAGGGTGACGAAGTGTATGGTGCAGCCCGAGACCTTGCAGCCGTAGTCGAGGACCGCCTTGTGGACGTTCAGTCCGTGCATGCCCGTTCCCCCGAACGCGGGGAGGAGCGCGGGGTGGGTGTTCATTAGCCTGCCCGCGTACTTGCTGATGAAGACAGGGGTGAGTATCCTCAGGTACCCGGCCAGGACGACCAGGTCCACGCCGTGCTGGTCCAGGCACTCGATTATGTCGGCCTCGTGCTGCTCCCTCGTCACGCCCTTGTGCGGGAACGCGTAGGCGTCTATCCGGTGCTTCTTGGCCCTCTCGAGCGCGAAGGCCTCCGGCACGTTGGACACCACCACGGCGACGTCGCCGTCTATCTCGCCGCGCTCACACGCGTCGATGATGCACTGAAGGTTCGTTCCGCCGCCCGAGGCCAGGACCCCTATCCTTGCGCGCTTCATGGACATCAACCGAGCATGGCCGCTACCGCTTGGAGATATTGCTCTCAGGAGCCGTGATACTACGCAGGAACCGCCTCATCAGTCACCGCTCTCGATCCTCGGGGCCAGGAGGTAGCGCACGGCGCCCTTGCCGCCGGCGATCTTGAACTCCATCTTGACCGGGTAATCGTTGCCCAGCTGCAGAGTCACCGTGTTGCCCGAGGACACCGCCTTCAGCATGTTGGCGAAGTACTCCAGCGGGAACAGGCTCCTGACGCTCGACGGCGCATCCAGCGCAACCAGGTCCTTCTTGGACTTCTTGAAATGCACCTGGTCCATGTCGCCCTCGCAGCTCATCTCGAAACCCTCGGGGTTCGCGACAAGCGCGATGTGGTCCGACACAGTCTCGCTCGCCCTTATGCCCTGCGTGAGGTCGTCCCCCTTGACCGTGACCGTCGCCGGGAGGCTCAGGTTCGGGACCTTGGGGTCGCTCATGCCCGTCGTGTCTATGAGGCTCATCCGCCTCGTTATGTCGCCCACGACGATGCTGAGCCTGCGCTTGTCCTCGTCGTGCCGGAGGTCGATGATATCGTCAGACCGGGCCAGCTTCAGGAACTGGCTGAGCTTGTCGATGTCGATCCCTATCTCGGTCTCGTCCGCCTTGAACTCCTCGAAGGCGTCCTTGCCGAGGGAGAGGTCCACCATGGCTATGTGCGCCGGGTCCACCGCCCTGATCGAGAGGCCGTCGGCGTTGACGATGAACTTGGCCTCGTCCACGAGCGTGGACACGACGTTCACTACTTCCTTCAAGACTTCAGCTCTGGCTTTCGCCTGGAACATTAGCCCCCCTTCCGTACCTACCTGTAACCCTATGGTCTTTTAAAAAGCTTTTCGCATGCATCCAGCTCAGTATTCCCGCCACGAGTGCGAGCATTTCGTGCATCTGAATATGCGGGTCTCGGGCTCGTCCGCGGCCCTGGTCTGCCTCAGTACCCAGTAGGCGGTCCTGTTCCCGCACTTGGAGCACTCGACGTCCGCCGTGGGGAGCGTGCCCGACAGCTCCCCCATGACCGCCATCTCCTTCTCCGTTCCCTTGTGCTTGATCACCTGAGACTTCCTGCCCGGTGTGTACTCCGCGCCGCACTTGTTGCACACCAGCTTCCCGTCCTTCGGGAAGAGCAGGCACTTGCACTTGTCACAGAACATCGAAACCGCTCCGCCTGTAGTCGCGCACTGCGTGCGAAGCGGTGACCGAATAAAAAGATATCCGTCTCACTACCGAAGCGGGGGGTCAGATGCTGTCCCAGTGGTTCCCCGGGTTCCTCGGCGCGTGCCTCTGGACCGGCACTTCCCCGGGCCCCTCCTCGGATTCGGCGTAGGCCGCACGGCGGGAGGGCTTGTCCGCGAAGGTCGCGTGCCGGCTGCGCCCCCACTCGCCATCCACGGCCTTCCTGGCCCTGCGCACGGACCTCTCGTCGCCCGGGACTATCCTCGAGACGTTGCGGCGAGCATGCCTGGCGCCCTCCTCGTACTCGGGCTCCGGGCGGGGCTCCTCAACGAACCTCTGGGCCGAGGTGTAGTGGTGCTTGGCCCTCCTGTCCGCCCTCCTCCATGGGTCGCCCTTCGCGACCCTGGTCCGGACGGACCTCGCCGGCTTCGACCTCGATGTTGCCCGGCTGTATGTGCGCGCCCCGTCGTGGACCGGCGGGAGCATGGCCGCGGACACGGCCGAGCCGTCGTCGTACCTCATTGGCACCGCGTGCGACCATGACGAGCGGCCGTGCGACGCGAGGGAGCCGTACGGGCCCTCGTGCTCGTGCCTGGACCACGGGAAGGCTGACGATATGATGTGAGCGAGGCCGTTGTGCGACGCGTACGGGTGGTGGGCCGCCGGGAGCTGGGCCGCCGCCTGGTTGTCGGCGACGAGGACGGTGGTGTTGGACATCATCGCCCCGGAGTTGTACTCGATCTCCCTCCTGCTCTGCTCGGCGAGGATGCCGCCGACGTATGCGAAGGCGACCGTGAGGACGTAGGTGTTTATCCCGTACGGGCTGGCGCCGGAGAGCGCCGCAACGAAGGAGCCGACGTACTCGGAGGAGAACTGGATGTACGGCGAGATGAACGGCACGCTCTGGCTGAGCGACGCGGATATGGCTGCGGGGGCTATCGCCACGCCCATCACGTGGGAGGGGAGGAAGCCTGAGTCGAAGCCGGTGATGACCATGTAGAGGCACACCACGGGTATTATCGACGCCGCGACGCCGCGCCATGGGCCGCCCGCGCGCCTCCCGCCGACGTAGCCGGCGATCATCTGGCCGAACATCGGCAGCCACCAGAGTATGAGGGAGAGGATGAGGACGTACTTGGACGCGCTCCAGAAGCTGTAGACCACGTTGGAGGACCTGAACCTCTTGCCTTCGTGGTCGTGTTCGTAGGACGCGAGCCTGTACGGAACCCTTGCTGGCTCCTGTGCGTCCCGCATGTCGCGAGCATCCCTTCTTCCGATGCCGAATACCATGCCCATCCCTTCTGAGTCCGACGACTGTCGGACGATTATCAGTAGCGCGGACATCGTATTTATTTGTTTGCGGGTGCTGGATTGCGCAAGCCAATCGTCGGACGAGAATGCCGTAGGCATTCTGCGTGAGAGAACGGCGGCGAGGCCACGCGTGCGCGGACCCGTTGGCGTGCGCGACACGTCCGGCCGCTGCGCCGGCGGCCGCATATCAGAGAGTAGATATCATGCACGAGACCCAAAGTGGCCAACTTATATATGTCCGGATTCTTCTTTACTGCTGAAGTGGGCATGCACCACGTGTGGGTCCACGGACAGGCAGGTCTTCAGGATGGCTAAGGTTCTAATCGTGGAGGATGCGCCCTTCATCAGGGAGATGATTAGGGACATTCTGGAGTCCCACGACCACGAGATCGTCGGAGAGGCGGCGAACGGGCTCGAGGCCATCGAGAAGTACAAGGCCCTGAAGCCGGACGTCGTCCTCATGGACA
>CAZXWO010000041.1:0-11854 GCA_964644565.1 uncultured Thermoplasmata archaeon
TCGAAGATAGAGGAGGAGCTGGACGAGAAGGACCAGATCAGGGAGGTCGCGCTGAAGTCGTCGAGGGCTGTCGTCCGGCTCTCCGGCAACACGATGAAGGCCCTGCACAGGGAGGAGGAGTTCGACGAGCAGCTGGAGGACCTCAAGGACGAGGCGTCGCGCCTGTCCAGCCTGCTGGCGGACCACCCGGACCTCGCCTCCGCGGGCTACGTCGAGAGCGCCTTCCAGGAGTTCTCGGAGGTCGGCATCATGCTCTCGATACTCGAGAGGGACGACGTGCCCTCGCCCGACGACCTGGGGGTCGAGAGCGTCCCGTACCTCCTGGCGCTGGGCGACACCGTCGGCGAGCTGCGGAGGTTCTCCCTCGACGAGCTGAAGCGCGGGAACGTGATGAGGGCGAACTACTTCCTCGACCGCATGGAGGACCTGTACACGGCCCTGATGCGGTTCGACTACCCCGACGCGATCGTGGCGATCAGGAGGAAGCAGGACGTGGCGAGGAGCCTCCTGGAGAAGACGCGCGGCGAGGTCGCCGTCGCGGCGAGCGCCAGGAACCTCCAGGAGAAGATCGACGACCTGCTGAAGAAGATGTGACACGCGCTAGAAGTGCTTCTTCATCGTGCTCTCGATGTCCGCCCTCGGGCGGACGCCGGTGATGCGCTCCACCTGCTCGCCCTTCCTGAAGAATATCAGGGTCGGGATGCCGCTTATCCCGAGCGACACGGCGGTCCCCGGGCTCTGGTCGGTGTCCAGCTTCGCGAACGTGACCTTGCCCTTGTAGTCCTTGGCGAGCGCCTCGAACGTGGGGGCGAGCATCCTGCAGGGGCCGCACCACGGGGCCCAGCAGTCGACGATCAGCTTCTCCGAGCCCTTGACGACCGAGTCGAAGTTGGAGTCCGAGAGTTCGACGATGTTCTCTGACACTGCATTCACCTTCGGATGTGCGGGTAAGAGCCTCTTGGATATTTCATCCTATGCAACGGCCTGGCTCACTTCTTCCGCTTCTGCGGCTTGGCGAGGAACATCAGCGCGACCAGGACGCACATTATGATGAGGGCGACCGTGAGCACCGCGCCGACCGGGTTGCCCTGGGAGCCGACGTAGATGGTCTTGGAGTAGACGTTGTTGCCGTCGCTGAACTCCACGAGCCCGTTCTCGTCGTCTATGACGACCGTGACCAGGTGCTCCCCCTCGGCGATGTTGGCCCAGGTCCAGTTGTGCACAAGGTCCTTGCTCCCACCCGCAGCGACGGAGAACTCCTGCTCGCCCAGCAGGATCCCGTCTGCGTAGAAGCTCGCCTTGACGTCCTCGGCGTCCACCGAGCCGACGTTGTATACGGTGGCCCTGATCACTATCGGCTCCACGACCTTGACCTCGTACTCCCTGACCTCGGTGACCGAGTCCACCGAGTTGTTGCTCTTGGACGTGACGTTGACCCTGACAGTTATGGTCTGCGCCTCGCCAGGCATCGTGACGGTGAGGTTGAACACCCCCGAGGCCGACGAGCCCGTCGACGGCGACACGGACGACCCGGTCGTGTTGTCCGCGACCACCTCTGCCTTGTAAGTGAAGTTGGTGCCCTCCGTCTCGGCCGGGCCGCCCGTAACCCTGAGCGTGCACGCGACCTTCTCCAGGGTGCCGGCGAAGGTCGGGACGTCCATGGATATCTCGACCGGCGTGTACGCGGAGGCGGTTCCTGCCATACCGAGGACGGCCGCCCCGGAGGAGAGCACTAGCGCGGTGACCAGGAGGGCCATCGCGGCGTCTGCGCGGGCCCTCACTTCCTGCCACCCCCTCCGAACCCCTTGCGCTTCCTGAGCACGAAGAACATCACTACCAGGGCCGCGAGCGCGATGGCCAGGCCGACGTCGAGGTATATCCTCCCGATGTCGTACTCGTAGGTCACGTCGTCGCGGACGACGTCCAGGTCCCCCGGCCCTATGACCAGGTCCGGGACCATCACCGGGACCGCGCCGAGCGAGTTGGCGCTCGTCCCGAGCGACGACTGCGCGAAGACGACGGCCACCGCCTTCGGGTCCGGGTACAGGCGCGTCGCGGTGAACTCCACGGCCAGCTCCTTGGACTTGAAGGCGCCCAGCGTGAGGTTCTTGACCTCGTCGCCGGTGGCCGGGTCGACTATCCTCGCCGACCACCCGGAGGCGTTCAGCGTGTCGGCGTTCGACACCTGGACGAGGTAGTCGTCCTCGATGTTGCCTGTGTTGTTGAGCAGGAATGCGGTGGTGGTGACCCTGGAGTCCGTCGGGGAGGACTCGTTGAGGCTCTCCACGGCGACCGACCAGACAGGCGACACGCGCACCATCAGGTCGACCGTGGCCCTGGTGGAGCTCTGTGTGGCCGACTTGACCGTCACCGTCACGGTGTTGTTCCCCGCTTCGGCCGTGTCGCCCACGGTGACCTCGGCGACCACGTAGGCCGTGCTGCCGTAGGTGCCGTAGTCGATGTCGACCTCGGCGGGCGAGAACTTGACCTCGAAGTCCTCGTCGGTGCACGTGAGGGAGTAGGTGTCCGCGATGTTGCCCGTGTTCTCGACCTGCAGGACATAACTGACGGTCTGGCCGGGTGCCAGAGTCGCGGTCCTGTTCGAGTCCCAGTAGGCCTCCACGGAGCGCTCCGTGTCCCTCGTGAGCGCGAAGTCGATGTAGACGCTGCTCCCGCCGAGGGTGACCGTGTCCGTCCGGCCGTATGTGACCGCCATCCCGCCCTCGGTCCTCACGGCGCTCGAGCTGACCGTGTAGGTGCCGGACGGCATAAGGAACTGGAAGTAGCCGTCGCCCGAGGGAACGCAGGCCAGCCTCGTGTTGTTCGTGACCGCGATGACCTCCTCGTTGGCCGGGACCCCCGCGACGGTCAGCCTCCCCTCGAGGTACTGCCCCACGGAGAGCTGCACGTCGGTCGATGCGCCGATGTTCCTCGGCACCGAAAGGTACGACACCGACACCCGCCTGTCAACGGACCTGGAGACGTACACCGTGTAGTCACCCGGCTGGACCTCGGCCGAGAACAACCCTGAGGAACTGGTGGAGAACGAAGCATACATGCCGTACCTGCTGTTCGGGAACAGCTCGACGGTCGCGGTGATCGGTACGCCGTCCTCGTCCACCACCGTGCCGCTCACCGTCGTGTTGTCGAGCCGGGTCGCGAGGGACGGGTTCAGGACCAGGCCGTCCGTGCCGACGGTCACGACCTGCTCGTACCAGCGCTCCACGTAGAAGCTCGAGTCGCCCACGTGCTCGACGTCCTCGAGCAGGAACAGGAGCGCGTACACGCCTGGGGGCAGGGTCAGCGAGTAGTCGCCGTACCGCGTCGACTCGGTCATCGCCTGGATCCCCTCGGAGGAGGTCGCCGTGACGGCGACGACCTTCGTGGCGACGGTGTCGCCCACGCTGATCAGGCCCGACACCTCGTACGCGGCCTCGAGGTAGATGTCGTGCTCGGCCTCCGTGGGAGACACGTCGAACGAGTCCATGGACGCGTACGGGACCAGGCCGATCCTGCCGGTCGCGTAGAGCGAGTATGTGCCTGGCATCAGGTAAACTGAGTAGGTGAGGGTCAGGAGGTCCACCGAGAGGTCCTCCGGCCCGGAGAAGTCGAGGCTGATGTCCTGGGCCGCGCCGAGGACGGTGCCGTACACGTGCACCCTCAGGACGGCGTCTATGTCCAGGGCCAGCACCGAGCCGCTCGGCGCCACCACTATGGACGACTCGTGCTGGAACCACGCACCTGGGGTGTTGGTCAGCTCCTGGTCCACAAGGACCGTGTACGAGCCGGGGATGAGAGACACGGAGTAGCTGCCGTAAGCGCCGGAGACGACCTCGACCGTGGCCAGGCTGCCCTCGTCCGGGATGAACGAGATCGTGACGCCGCTGATGCCCGTGCCGTCCGAGGTGAGGGTGCCCGCGACCGTCACTGGGTCGGGGAGCGCCACGAAGGCGGTGTCGACGATCTCAGAAGCGTAGAGGAGATCCTGGGACCAGGAGGTGAAGCCCGGGTCCGCCAGGGACACCGTGACCGGCTCCCCCTTCGGGAACACCACACGGAACGAGCCGCTGGCGTCGCTCTTGGTCGTGAACACGTACCCGTCGGAGTCCGTGACGCATATGCTGCCGTACGGGGCCTTCTCGGCCTCGTCGGGCTCCGCGTCGCCGTCCGCGTCCTTGTACAGGGTGCCGGATATCTTCACACCTGCGGACAGGGAGATCACCATGCCGGTCCGGTCGCCGTCGACCGTCAGCTGGCCCGCGTAGACCCCTGCGCCGATGTACGAGTTGACCACGACCGAGTACTCGCCCTGCGGGAGGAGCACGTCGAAGCTGCCCAGCGAGTCGCTCTTCGCCATGACGCGCGCGCCGGATTCCGTTATGAACGCGATGTTCTCGGCCTTCAGGACCTGGCCGCTCGGGCCCTTCAGCCCGCCCGTTATCTTGAACGCCTCGTACACCGGGAGGGTGCCCGAGACACTGGATGACTCCCTCAGGTCGACGAGCATCTGGGAAGAGTAGGAGCCCGTGCCGGTCGTGTAGACCGCCTGCAGCGTGTACTCGCCGGGCGAGAGCTCGGCCCTAACCCAGCCGTACTTGTCGGTCAGACCGGATATCGTGCTCAGCGGGTCGAAGTTGTCTGAGAGCACGTACGCCGCATAGGCCGCAGGGACGCCGTCGACGGTCACCCTTACGCTCACGGTGCGCTCGTCCCAGAGCGTGACGTTCCTCTGCGTCGGGAGGGAGGAGTCGAGGGAGAACCGCTCGTCGAAGAGGGTCTTGCCCTCCTCGGTGGTCGTCATCAGGTACTTCGAGCTGAGGACGAGGTCGAAGATGAAGGCGCCGTCGGAGGATGTGACCGCCGAGAACTCCGCGTCCGAGGACAGGTCGTCGAGAACTAGCTCGACGTCCGGGGCCGGGGACCCGTCCGGGTTCAGAAGGTATCCCCTGAGGACCGCCGGCTCGACGGCGAGGTCGAGGTTGGCCTTCTCCCCTGCGGTGATCTCCTCATCTTCCGCGACGCTGAGGTTGGCGCCCATCACGAGGGCGTATACGTCGTACTGGCCCGGCGGGACGCTGCCGTCGTAGGACCCCTCGGGCGCGTCGAACTCGTATGTCATCCCGGAGGTCGTGTCGACCGCGTAGACGGTGACATCGGTCATGAGCACGTCGGTGTCGGAGGTGTAGTTGCCCTCCGCATCGAGGTCCCAGAACACGTCGCCGTACACGCGCGAGCTCTTCATCACATGGTCCTTCGTGATGATGTAGTCCAGGACGCCGTCGCCGTCCAGGTCCTGCTTCACGCGCATCGCCTGGTCGTCCGTGACGTTGAACTTGATTTCGGCGATCTCGTTGCCGCCCGTGAGGCCCGGGTTGAGCGCGGGGCCGTCGGATATTATGACCGTGACGTTGCCGAACGGTGCCAGCACGGAGTACTCGCCCTGGGCGTCGGTCTTCACCTGCTGGTGGGGGATGCCGTACTCGTCCTGCACGGTGACCCAGAGGCCCTCCACGGGGTAGCCCTCCTCGGTCGTGACGGTGCCGTTCACATAGGCGCCGTGGTAGTACTTCAGGAAGACCGTGCCGCTCTGGTACAGCGAGCTGGCGCTGTAGTCCACCACGCCGGTGATCGTTCCGGCGGCTATCTGCGAGTACAGCTCCAGCGCCTCGTCGTAGCTGACCGCGCGCCAGTCCTTGGAGTGCAGCGAGACCTGGTCCGAGGGCCACGGGTTGTAGTAGGCGGTCCTGTAGACCATCTTGAAGTGCGTCATGTTCCAGCCGGGCATGGGGGTGTTCTTCTGGAGGGAACCGGAGACTCCCGGCAGGCCGTCGTTGTTGCCGCCGATGTCGGCCCCGCTGAACCCGCACATGGTCCGGTAGAACATGGTGTCGTAGAACATGTCAGTGTACTCTATCTCGTAGCTGGTGATGTACATGTCAGCGGTGACCTCGTCCAGCCCGTACGCCACCCCGTTGTTGTCGATGGCCATGATGTTGAAGAAGTCCACCGGTGTGGAGCCGTCGAGGCGCCTGTCGGAGAGCTTCGCGGGGGCGTAGAATATGCCGGTCGAGTAGGCCGAGATCGGGAACATCCTGGAGTCGACGTTGAAGTACCTGATGTCCCAGCCCGTCACGTCGCACAGCGTGTCGTACAGGCCGACTATGGAGTCGAGCCCGACCTTCTCGATCTCGACCCTGGCCGCGACTATCCTGGCGTTGGCGGCGGTGAGGTCGGACGACATCGGCCCGTATACATCGGGGTCCGAGAGGACCTCGTCGATCACCGGCTGCGCGGGCCCATCGATTATCTCCCGGATGCGACCCGAGTCCACGCCGTAGGCGTCCATCGCGTCGTAGACGCCCTGCTCGACGGCGCCGCCGTCGGCCATGGCGCCCTGTATGAGCCTGAGGGCGAACAGCGCGACGGCGTCCGTCTCGTTCTGCGCCATTATGACGTTACCTGTGAACTGATAACCGTTCTGGAAGTTGTCCGCCACCGTGGGGTGGTCTCCGTCCGCGACGGCCTCGAACCCGTAGTCCCACCAGGCCACGTACGCGGGCTTGGCGCTCACGGGGTAGACGTCCGAGTCCTGTTCCGAGAACCAGTCCCAGGCCGAAGGGAAGTAATAGGAGGGCAGCGGGAGCGAGTACCCGAACGCGCCGAGGTACCAGTTGGACCCGTTGTACTCGTCGTAGCCGCTGGGCCTCATGAAGCTCGGCATGCTGAAGTAGATGTCCCTGTCGTACGACCTCTTGGTCTCCGACGGTATGCCGGCGTCCACGCTGTACCATATGTTGGGGAGCAGGATCATGAACCCGAGGAACAGGACCCCGACCACGTGCCGGATCTTGATGCTCTTGCGCAACGTGCCCAGCACCGACCCGCTCGAGCCGGCCATCGCCTTGCGGACGCTGTTGAAGTCCAGCGCGTCGACTATGACCACGAACACCCAGGCCGCGGCTATAGCGAACGCCGGGGCCGCGTTGAACATGAACCTGCCCGCGGATATCGCCATGAATATCGACGCGGCGAGCCAGACCACCATGAAGATGTACTCGGCGCCCGTCCGCTTCGGGATCCGCACCAGGGCGTAGATCAGGCCCGTGAGCGAAAGGAAGAACGTGACCATCCCGAAGGAGAGGGCCAGCTCGGAGAACTGGGGCGCACGCGCCTCTGCGATGGTCGTGTAGAGCTTGCTCTGGCTGAAGTAGCCCTGGCCTGTTATGATCGCCTCGCCGAGCCACGGATAGAAGATGCTGAGGCCGACGATGAGGGCCACCGACACGCCGACGATGGCCGGCAGCGATATCGTCCACGGGTAGTCCCTCGACACGACGAACATCATGCCGAAGAACAGCGCCCCGGCCGTGAGCAGGACCGGGACGAGGAACCTGTCGCCGAAGAACGAAGCGGCCCCTCCGAACCACTCGCTGTAGTTGGCGTAGTACGGGAACGCCATGAGGTAACCGAAGCCCAGAGTGATGGCTATGATCAGGGTGATGCTCGTGGAGTCCTGGTACCGGAACATGTTGACTAGGAGCTGGATGAGGTAGTAGACGAGTATGATGACGGTGACGTAGGCGAAACCGACCCATGTCATCATGAGCGCGGCGTACGCCGTGCCCGCCATCATCGCGTAGAGGAGCGCCCTGCGGCTCCCGCCGAAGTAGGCCTTGAGGCCCGCGGCGACACCCGCCCCGCTCCTCCAGCTCTCCACCCACCTCCTGTGCTCCTGGACCCTGATGGCCTTCAGGAGGAAGTAGAATATCGTGACTATGAGGAACAGGATTATGGCGTCGTGGTCAGCGTTGGAGAGCACGCTCCTCTGCACGTGGGCCGGCATCAGGGCGAAGAGGAAGGCCGCGGCCATGCCCACCCTCCTTCCGAACGTCTCCTTGCCGAGGAAGTACACCGGTACCACGGTCAGGGCGCCCCAGAACGCGGTCGACCAGACGAAGAAGAACCCGACCGAGTCGTCCATCGTCTCGAAGAGCCCTTCCATCAGCACCGCTGGGACGGCGACGGACATGCTGTAGAACGGAGGCCTCGGGTTGATTAGGCCGTCCGGGTAGTTGAGCAGCGGGTCATTGAACAGGTTCAGGCCCGTCTCCACGTGGTAGTCAATGATCCTGCTCCAATAGTACGAGTCGGACCCGCCCGAGACGATGTAGCCGTTGTCGGCCGACATGTCGTAGGCGAAGTAGGACCGCACGAAGAGCGCGAGCAGGAATACGAAGGTCAGCATCAGCAGTGCCGGACCATTGGTTCTTATCCACGTGCCCAACTCGCTCGGCCCCCCGCCCCCCCTCGAAAGCTTGGGCATAAAGGACCTAGCAGGACTATCCCTTGCTTCGGCCAACGATAACTCCACCTAGTGCGATAGTAGGCTGGGGATGCCTGGGGTGCTATATATACGTTAGGGGCCACGTCCTTCGGACGTGGTGGTCAGGTCGGGCGCCATCTGGCATGCCACATATTGGCATTGCGGACGCCCCGTTTCGGAGGCGGTCAGTGACCTCAGCCCACCGAGGCTGTCTCCTCCGCCAATTTCCGGGCGGCCGCGCCCGGGTCCGGCGCATCGTATATCGCCCTTCCGACTATGACGAAGTCCGCCCCCGCCCTCAGAGCGTCGGATGCCTTGCCCCCCTGCGCCCCGACCCCCGGGGTGATTATCTCCAGGCCCCCGACTATCTTCCTCAGGGCCGATATCCTGTCGGGCCTGGTCGCCGGGGCGACTATGCCCCTCGCGCCCGCGGCCTTCGCCAGGGCCGCGAGCCTGTCGGCGACGGGGGCCGTGAACTGCTTCCCCCCCGGGTGGCTCATCTCCGTGAGGACGAACACCTGTCCCTTCGCCGCGTCCACGCAGGCCCTGACCGAGTCGTCCCCCGCGAACCCGTGGCAGATGACCGCGGAGGCGCCGCGGGCCATCGCCTGCTCGACTATCAGCCTGTTCGTGTTCGGTATGTCCGAGATCTTGAAGTCGCATATCACCTGCCTGACCTTCGAGAGCTCGGTGATCATGCCGGGGCCGGCCCCCAGGACCAGCGGCCAGTTGATCTTTATGGCATCGACATGGTCCTTGACCGCCCCCACCACGCGCAGCGCGTCATCCCTGGTCGTGACGTCGAGCGCGAGTATGACCCTCGTGTTCTTCTCGATCCTCATGGCCGGTTAATCGGCGGGCGCCCGATTAATCCTTTTGGGGAGGGGGAATCGGTTCAATAGCCCCGACTGCATACGAGGTGCCGTGGGCAAGATCCGGCGCATGAAGATGGGGTCCGCGTACACGGGAACCCTGCCCCCGGGCTGCGTGCTGTGCGAGAAGGGGGCGAAGATGGTCCTCCTCGTCACCGGGAGGTGCGCCAGGAGGTGCGGGTACTGCCCGCTCTCCGCGCAGAAGAAGGGCAAGGACGTCTTCTTCGCGAACGAGAGGAGGATAAGCGGCGTGGGGGAGGCCATCGAGGAGGCCGGGCTCATGGACGCCCTGGGGACCGGGGTCACCGGGGGCGACCCACTCATCGCGGTCCAGAGGACCGCGGACTCGATCAGGGCCCTCAAGAAGAGGTTCGGCGACGGGCACCACGTACACCTCTACACGTCCACGACCGACGGGGACAGGATCGACAGGGTGGCCAGGGCCGGGCTCGACGAGATCAGGTTCCACCCGCCCGTGGGCCTGTGGACCAGGCTCGAGGGGACGGAGTTCGCAGGGGCCCTGAGGATCTCCAAGAGGAGGGGGATGACGGCCGGGCTCGAGGTCCCCGCCATACCCGGGCGCGCGAAGGAGCTGTCGGCGCTCGTCCGCTCCGCGGACGCCCTCGGCGCTGACTTCGTCAACCTGAACGAGCTGGAGTTCTCGGAGACCAACTGGAGGGCGCTGAGGAAACTGGGGTTCGACGTCAAGGACGACGTCTCCTCGGCCGTGGCCGGGAGCGAGGAGCTGGCGATGGAGGCGCTGAGGTCCGGCGCCTCGGTGCCCCTCCACTACTGCTCGTCCGCCTTCAAGGACGGCGTACAGCTGAGGAGGAGGATCGCGAGGCGCGCCCGCAACGTCCGGAGGCCGCACGAGGTCCTGACCCACGACGGCACGCTGCTGAAGGGGGTCGTGGAGACGGCCGACCCCGAAGGGGTCGCGGGCATGCTGATAATGGACTTCGACGTGCCCCCGAGGCTCCTGTGCATAGACCGGGAGAAGGGGCGGCTCGAGGTCGCGCCATGGGTGTTGGAGGAGCTCGCGCCGGGGCTGCCGCTGGATTCCTACATTGTGGAGGAGTACCCGACGGCGGACAGGCTCGAGGTCGAGCGCACGCCCCTCAGGCGACGCTGATGCTCTGTATGTTGTGGTGCCTCGAGACGATCTCGCGCGCGATCCTGAGGTTGCGGCCGTTCTTGCCTATCGCCTTCCCCTTCACCTTCGGGTCCACGGTCACGGTCGCGTGTATGATCGTGCCGCGGTCCTCGAGCGCAACCGACTGGACGCTGTAGGTGTGGAAGACGTTCTTGACGAACGTCTCGGGGTCCTCGGAGTACTCGATCACGTGTATGTTCTTGCCTGTGAGGTTCTTGAGGCGTATGACGTTCTCGCCCTTCTTGCCCACGGCCCTCGAGCCCTGGTTCTTCTCGACCACGAACACGAGCTTCTCCTCGGTCTCGAGGCAGTCCTTGACCTGCGTGCCCGTGACCTTCTCGAAGAGAGAGATGTACCGGAGGGTGTCCCCCGTAAAGGTGATGTCGCCCATCAGGACCAGTCCTTCACGCCGAGAGGATGTTCGAATCCCCAGGGCTCACTATGGCCAGCGCGGATATCGGGAACGGTTTCCCGCAGGCGGCCCCGAGCTCGACGTTGGTCCCGGGGAAGGCCAGGAGCTTGACGCCCTTCGCGTCCTCCAAGCCGTCCCTGTCCGGGCAGTTGCTCGCCAGGACGACCATCTTCGCCTCGCCCTTCTTGACGCACTTCCTCGCCTCGGCGAGGCCGAACCTGACGTCGCCGGATGAGGCCGCCGTCTTCAGAGCTCTCGCGATGTCCATGCTCACGCACCTTCCTTCTTCTTGGCCGGGGACCATACCAGGTTGACCGCGCCAGTACCGACTGTAACCGGCTGGCCAACTATAATGTTTTCTACAACGCCCTCGAGCGTGTCGACCTCTCCCGTTATCGCAGCGCGCAGCAGGTGGGTCGATGTGATCTCGAACGCCGCCCTCGCGAGGACGCTCGACTTGCGCCCGGATATGCCGTGCCTCCCGATCGCCTTGACGTCGCCGTCGTTGGTCATCAGGTCCGCGACCAGCATGATGTGCCTTATGTCGACCGTCAGGCCCTGCTCGTCCAGCGTCTTCGACGCCTCGATTATGAGCGAGTTCCTGGCTGCCTCGATGCCAAGCACCTCGAATATCTCCAGTATGCTGTTGGTGGTGGTGTTCGCCCTGTCGACGTGCTCTATCTCGAGCACCTTCTCGAGGTTGGAACCCTCGGTGTACACGACGTACTTGCCGCTGAGCTTGCGTATCACGGCCCTCGTGATCCCGTCGATGCCCTTGATCGGCGTGTGCTTCGTGTCCTCGGATATCTTCTGGAGCTTCTTGTACGACGGCTCGTCGCACTTGATGACGACGTTGCCCTCGCGCATCTCGGCCAGGCCCTTGAGCCCCTTCGCCTTGTTCAGCTTCTTCAGGACGTCCTCGGGGGTGATGGACTTCCTCTCCATCTTCCTCCGCTCGAGCCTGACCATGACCTCCATGTTGTTGATGTCCGTCTCGACGTCGGCGATGTCGATGACCTTGGTCAGCTCGATGTTGGAGGCGATCTGGCGGACCTTCTCGAGGTCGTCCTGCGCGGCCTTCTCGAGGTGTATCT
>CAZXWO010000042.1:0-11839 GCA_964644565.1 uncultured Thermoplasmata archaeon
ATCTCGATGAACTCCTCCAGCACCGCCGGGTCGGCCATGTTGACCTCCTTCGGGTAGCCGTAGTCGGCGCCGACCTGCGTGGACCCCCCGTACCCGACGTACAGCAGGTCCGCGGGCCCGGTGTAAAGGTCCATCAGGACCACGAAGTTCACGTTCTCGTCAGAGCCGACCATCTCCAGCCATTCTAGGTTCAGGACGCCCCACGGCTCGAGGTTGTTGTCGGCGTCGAGATAGACCATGAACGTCCAGGCGGCGTCTCCGTCCCCGGCCGAGGTCGACGCGGGTGCCATCGTCAGCACCATCACAGCGACCGCAGCCATCGCTCCGAATCTCAAGGATTCCCTCATAACGTCTCTCCCCCTCTCTCAAGGCTCAACAGGTTTCGAGGCCGTCGCACCCACGCGCGGCCAGGTGCACCGCACCGCGGTGTGTAACCTCCTTGCGCTATTAATGACTTGCTGAGGGGTGGGGGGCGCGGCCGGGCCATCTGGAGCGGGCTCATTCCCCGCCGGACGCCACCTTGGATTCCTTCGTCAGCTGCTCGATGCCCTCGTCCCCCCTCACGACCTTCCGGTCGCGCTCGAGGAGGGCGAGCTCCTTCTCGTCGTAGGCCTTCGGGTTTATCGCGATCAGGAGCCGGGCCTTCGTCATCCAGGTGGTCTCGTTGAGCGAGTCGAGGTACCTCAGGACCTTCTTGAAGTCGTTGAACGTGATGAGGTACTCGATACCCTCCAGGAGCACGATGCTGTTGGGGTTGCTCTCCATGAACCTGATGATCGTGTCTGTGAGGACCGCGAGGCTGGTGGGGGCGACCCGCCGTTCCCCGGCCATCTCCGTCAGCCAGATGATGGGCGTGACCTGGATGTTGTAGCTGTTCCTGATGTTCTCGGGGTACTCGCGTGTGACCATCAGGCCCCTCGGTATCAGGAACTCCAGCGTGGCGGAGGCGGACGCCCCGACCGTGGGCAGGTCCGCGTCGGGCCTCAGCGGCAGCGATATCAGCTCGGAGAACAGCTTGGCCGCGCTGTCCGGTCTCTCGCCCTCGACCAGGTACGGGCCCCTCGGTATGTCGTACGCCCGGAACCCGGACCGCTTCGCGCTCTCGACCTCAGGGTCGACGATGAGGGCCGTGAACCTCGTGTCGGTGACGGTCCCGAGTATGGCCGCGAAGAGACCCACCATGACCCATGAGTACGGGTTCGGGCCGTCGTAGTCGACGAGGTCGTTCAGGACTATGTCGAAGAGGAACTCGGCGACGGGCATGCCGACCCATGCCAGGACCATGCCCTTCATCCCGCCGAACATCTCGAACTCCTTCTTCGGGGAGAGCCCGTGGTCCTTCCTCGACAGCGGGAGGAGGAAGTCCGCCGCGACCGAGGCCGCGAGGTAGCCGATGATCATTGCCAGCAGCAGCGGTTCGTCCCTGATCTCGCCCCCCGCGGGGTTGACCGCCCACGAGTAGACGATCACGAAGAGGCCGACGACCCCCCACACGGTGAGCAGGTTCGCCGGGTGCCTCTTCATCCAGTCGAAGAAGTGGTCCAGGGTGCTGAAGGCCCTGTATCGGGTGTTGAGCGCCACCAGGCACACGGAGAGCCAGATGGCTATCACGATGAAGGTCACGTCGGCTGCGACGTGCGTCTGCTCGGACCACGAACCGAGGTAGTCCTCGGATATCTCCAGCACCCAGAGCAGGACGAGGGATGCCAGGAAGAGAGTGAAGACCCACCCCCTTATGACTGTGAAGAAGTCGGCCCTCACCCGCCTGATGTGGACGACCGAGTACCACACGAGGAACAGTCCGAGGATGCTCGGTACTATGTCGAAGGCGATCCTCTCAGCGTCCACCATCCATATCACGCGTTACCGGGCCCAGGCCACATCGGCGACCCGGACGATAATGGTTCTCGTCAGCGGGGGTCCCCGTCTGCCGCCTGGGCGGAGACGACCGCGCCGGTGCTGGCAGAGCTCACGCATTCCCTGTACCTGGCGAGGTACCCGGAGACCTTGCCCTTGGGCGCCTTCCTCTCCTTGAGCCTGGACCGGACCTCCTTCTGGGATATGAGCACCTCGATCTCCCTGGAGTCGAGGTCGATCCTTATGATGTCCTTGTTCCTGACGGCGGCGATCGTGCCGCCGACGTACGCCTCAGGCGAGACGTGGCCGACTGACAGCCCCTTGGTCCCGCCAGAGAACCTGCCATCCGTCACGAGGGCGACGGACTCGCCGAGCCCGAGCCCTGCCAGGATTGACGTCGGGCCGAGCATCTCGGGCATCCCGGGGGCCCCCTTCGGCCCCTGGTACCTTATCACGACCGCGTCCCCCGGCTCGATCCTGCCCTTGAGCATCGCATCGGTCGCGGCCTTCTCGGAGTCGAACACCTTCGCCGGCCCCTCGAACTTCCTGAGCTTCGCGCCGACCGCGGACTGCTTTATGACGCACCCCTCCTCCGCGAGGTTGCCGCACAGGACGGCGATGCCGCCCTCCTCGTGGTAGGCGTTGTCCAGCGTGCGTATGACGTCGTCGTCCAGGACCTTCGCCTCCTTGGCGATGCTCCTGACCGATTTGCCCGAGACGGTGCCCGCGTCGCTCAGCGCGCGGGAGAGCCTGGACATGACCGCAGGTATCCCGCCTGCGCGGTCGAGGTCGTCCATGAAGTGCTTGCCGCCCGGCTTCAGGGCGACTATGTGCTTGGTCTCCCTGGAGAGCCTGTCGAACGCTGAGAGCTCGAGGTCGACCCCGAACTCCCTCGCGATGGCGATGAGGTGCAGCGTGGTGTTGGTCGAGCCGCCGATGGCGTTCTCCACCCTTATGGCGTTCTCGAAGCTGTCCCTGGTGACGAAACCCCGCGGGCGCCTGTTCTCCCTCGCCAGCTCCACGGCGAGCTCCCCGGTCCTGCGAGCCGTCTCCAGCTTCTCCTTCGAGATCGCATGCTGCGTCGCGCACCCCGGCAGGCTTAGGCCGAGCGCCTCCGTGAGGCAGGCCATGGTGTTCGCCGTGAAAAGGCCGGAGCACGAGCCCGCGCCGGGGCACGCCCTCCTCTCTATCTCGAGGAAGTCCTGCTCCGATATCTTGCCAGCGGTGAGCTCGCCCACCGCCTCGAATATTGATATGACGTCCAGCCTTCGGTCCTTGTAGACCCCGGGCATCATCGGCCCGCCGGTCAGCATGACCGCCGGGACGTCGAGGCGCCCGCAGGCCATGAGCATCCCCGGAGTGATCTTGTCGCAGTTGGTGACCCCGACCCAGCTGTCCGCGACGTGCGCCTCCACCATGGACTCGACCGTGTCGGCCACGATCTCCCTGGATGGCAGCGAGTACCGCATCCCGTCAAGGCCCATGGCTATGCCGTCGCATATCCCGAGCACGCCGAACTCGAAGCACGCCCCTCCCGCCCCCTCGACGCCCTTCTTGACCTCGGCGACGAGCTCGTTCAGGTGTATGTGCCCCGGCACGATGGTGTTGTAGGAGTTGGCGATCGCCACGAGCGGCTTCTCGAAGTCCTCGTCCTTCATCCCCACGGCCCGCATGAGCCCCCTCGCCGCCGCCCTGGACATGCCCTTCTTGACCGCGTCGCTCCTCAGTCCCTCCGCTTTCTGCGCCACCGATCATCCCCCCAGTCTGAAGTCGTCGTGGAGCGCCCTCACGGCCTTCTCCGTGTCCTTCTTCCTGATCATGAACGATATGTTGAGCTCGGAGGAGCCCTGGGCGATCGCCCTTATGTTGATGTCCTCCTTGGCCATGGTGGTGAAGACCCTGGCCGCGACGCCGGGGGTGCCCCTCATCCCTGCGCCGACCACCGCGACTATGCTCAGGCCCCCCTCCATCGACACCTCGCGCACCTGCTTGGAGCCCAACAGTGACAGCTCCAGGGCGTTCTGTGCCTTCGAGCCGCCCTCCTTGGGTATCGCGAGGGTGATGCTCTCCTCCGACGAGCTCTGCGATATTAGGAGGACGTCGATCTCCTCGTCGGTGAGTATCTGGAGCACCTTCGCGGGCAGCCTGGGGGTGCCGACCATGCTGGCCCCGCTGACGGTGATGAGGTCGACGTCGTTGATGTTGGTGATGGCCTTCACGACGCTCCCGTCCCTGACCTTCACCTCGCTCACTATGGATGTGCCGGGCCTCTCGGGCGCTGCGACGCTCTTGATCCTGAACGGTAGCTTGTACCTGGCCGCGCACTCGAGCGCCTTGGGGTGGACGACCTCCGCGCCGAAGTGGGCCAGCTCCATGGCCTCCGCGAAGGAGATCGAGTCGATCATCTTCGCGTCCTTGACCATCTTCGGGTTCGCGGTCATGAGGCCGTCTACGTCCTTCCAGACCCAGACCTCGTCGGAGCGCACCGACGCACCGATGACGGAGGCCGTGAAGTCCGAACCTCCTCTGCCGATGGTCGTCTGGATACCCTCCTGGGTCTGGGCGATGAACCCGCTTATCACAGGTATGACAGCCTCTTCGAGGAGCGGGTCGAGGTTCTGTCTGACCTGCAGCATGGTGACGTTCATGAGCGGCTGGGCCGCACCGAAGTTGTCGTCGGTCACGATGCCCGCTTCGCCGCCGGTGAACGCGGCGGACTTCATCCCGAGGTCCTGGAGCACGCCCGCGAGCAGCGGCGCGGACAGCCTCTCTCCGAAGCCTATGACGTAGTCCTTGGACCTGGGCGTGAGCTCGCCTATGTGGGCGATCCCGAGGAGGACGTTCTTGAGGTCCTCGCAGGTGGCGTTCAACGACTCGAGCGTCTTCGCGAGGACCGCCTTGTCGCGTATGGCCTCCTCCGCGGCCTTCCTGTGCCTCTCCGCGAGGTCCTCGGCCGCCTTGCGGACGTGATCCTTCTTCTTCCTGCTCGCCTGGTTCGCGGCCTCGACGAGGGTGTTGGTGACGCTGTGCATGGCTGAGGTGACGACCGCGACCTGGTCGCCCTTGCCGGCGAACTTGTGCACGATGGTGCCGACCTTCCTGAACTTCGCCCCGTCGGCGACGCTGACGCCGCCGAACTTCATCACCAGTCTCATGCCCGCATCCTCCTAGCTACCTCGCGAAAGATCTCCTGATCTCTATCAGGTCCCTGACCACCGAAGTGGCCGTCTCCGGCCCTCCAGCTCCCTTGCCCACGAGCGTGACCTCTCCTGATGGATATGTGTCGAAGCATATCGCGTTGAACGTGCCTGACACGTTGAGCGGGTGCGTCAGCTTGACCCTCTCGGGGGACACCTTGGCCTTGCTGCCGACGCTCCCTATGAGCTTGATGGTCTCTCCGTTGGCCGCCGCCTCGGAGATGTCCGCACCCGTCACCTTGGTTATCCCGCGGACGTCAACGTCCTTGATGGACAGCGCCGTGCCCAGGACGTAATTGGAGGTTATCACCAGCTTGCAGGCCGTGTCGAACCCTTCTATGTCGTAGGTCGGGTCCGCCTCGGCGTACCCCAGCCTCTGGGCGTCCGCAAGTGCGGCCTCCATGGTGGCCCCTTCGGAGGACATCCTCGTGAGTATGTAGTTCGAGGTGCCGTTGAGGATCCCCCTGATGCTCCTGATCTCGCTCCCCTCCAGGCACTTCTTGGCGAAGTCCAGGACAGGCGTCCCTCCGCCCACGGTGCCGCTGAACTTGAACACGACCCCGTTGTGGTGCGCGAGCTCTATGAGGGCGGGCATCGCTATGGCCAGCGGCCCCTTGTTCGTGCAGACCACGTGCCTGCCCTTGATCATCGCGGTCTTCACGTGAGTGAGACCGGGTTCGCCCCTGTTGAGCTCGGTGGGGGTCGTCTCGACCACGACCTCGCACTCCCTCTCCCTGACGGCATGGACGCCGTCCATGCCCTCATGGTACGGGTCCCCGAGCCCGGCCAGGGTCCCGGTCTCCTTCTTGGAGGCGAGCGCCGTGCGGAGGTCCAGCCCGTCCTCGTCGAGCGCGGCCCCGTGGCTGTCGACGATGCCCACGACCTTGGGCTTGAGGCCGTACTCCTTGGCGAGCTTCGGCCCCTCGGACAGGACGACCTCGGCGAAGCTCCGCGCGACGACGCCGAAGCCCACCAGCAAGACCCTCATGTCACAGGCCCTCCACTATCTCCCGGAGCGCGTCCACGGACGCCTCGGCCACCACGGGCTTCTCCGACTGTCCCACGGCCACGTCCGGGTCCTTCAGCCCGTGCCCTGTGGAAACGCACACGATCCTGGACGAGCGTTCGACCTTGCCGGACGACACGTCCTTGGCCAGCCCTGCGACCGCCGCGGCCCCGGCCGGCTCGGCGAATATCCCCTCAAGCCTCGCCATGAGCCTCTGCGCTCTGAGGATCTCCTCGTCCGTGACTGTGAAGCAATCGCCCCCGGAGTCCCTGAGGGCCCTCACGGTCTTCCTCCAGTTGGCGGGGTTGCCGATCCTTATCGCCGTCGCGACGGTGTCGGGCCTCGCCACCGGCACGAGCGTGTCGGAGCCGCTGGAGAACATCGCGGCGACGGGGGCAGACCCCTCCGCCTGGACCCCGACGATGCGCGGGTGCGAACCCACGATGCCCAGGTCCTGGTACTCCCTGAAGCCCTTCCAGTACGCCGCCGAGTTGCCCCCGTTGCCTACTGGTATGTAGAGTGAATCGGGCGCGGAGCCGCCGAGCTGGTCGCACACCTCGTACGCCGCGGTCTTCTGCCCCTCGACCCTGAAGGGGTTGACGGAGTTGAGGAGGTACATGCCGAGCGAGTCGGAGGCCTTCATCACCGTCTCCAGGGCCTGGTCGAAGTTGCCCCTGACGGACACGACCTTCGCGCCATGCATCATCGCCTGCGCGAGTTTCCCGAGCGCGACCTTGCCCTCGGGTATGAGGACGACGCATTTCAGGCCGGCCAGGCCGGCGTAGGCCGCCAGAGACGCCGAGGTGTTGCCCGTAGAGGCGCACGTGACGATCCTCATGCCGAGCTCCTTGGCCTTGGTGATCCCCATGGTCATGCCCCTGTCCTTGAAGGAGCCGGTAGGGTTCATGCCGTCGAACTTGACCCATAGGTCCTTCAGGCCCAGGTGCTCCCCTAGGTTCCTGCACCTCATGAGCGGAGTGCCCCCCTCGTGCCTGGTGAAGACCGTCGCGCCGGCACCCACGGGCAGCAGCTCGCGGTACCTCCACACGGACAGGGGGCGCCCCCTCCACTCCCCGCCAGAGAGCCTCTGCTGGGCCGACGGTATGTCCATCGACACCTCGAGCAGGTTCCCGCACGAGGAGCATGCATAGGCAGGCCTGGTCATGTCGTGGACCCTGCCGCACTGGATGCATCTCATCTCGAAAGGCGCCATCTTGCCTCCCCACTGGAGCGCGCCTGCTATGTGTAGACAAAATATAAGCCCTTCGCACATCTGGGTGCCGCCGAGGCGCCCACTGGACGGACCGCTGGCTCGCCGCGGTTGCACATTTGTGTCCATGCGCCAGGCCTCCCCCGCCTCAATGGGTTTAATATCCATGCGTCTGATGCCCTGCCAGGGACCCCAGATGAGATACAGCAAGGCCGTCGTGTCGTCACCGGCCTCCATAGCCAACTTCGGGCCCGGGTTCGATTCGTTCGGGCTCTGCCTGGACACGCCCAGGGACCTCGTCACGATCAAGAGCGCGGGCGCCGGCAGCTTCGTGGTCAGGGTCACGGGCAGGGGCCCCGTCCCGACCGACCCGACGAGGAACACGGCCTCCTTCGCGGCGATGAAGCTGGCCGAGGCCTGCGGATGCGACGGCGTCGGCTTCTCCATGACCATAAGGAAGGGCATGAAGCCGGGCAGCGGGATAGGCAGCAGCGCGGCCTCCTCGGTCGGCGGGGCCCTCGCTATGGCCGCGCTCCTGGGCGTCAAGGACAAGAAACTCGTGCTCGAGGCCGCCGCGAAGGGCGAGGAGCTCATCTCCGGCGCGATGCACTTCGACAACGTGGCCGCGGCGCTCTACGGCGGTTTCACCGTCGTCTCCGACGTCCGCACCCGGACGATCCTCCAGATCAGGCCGCCCAGGTTCGAGGTGGTGGTCGTCGTGCCGGACGTGACGGTGGAGACGAGGAAGGCCCGCGCGGTCCTCCCGGAGAAGGTGCACATGCGCGACGCGGTCAGCAACCTGTCCCTGGCGTCGGGCATGGTCCATGCGATGATGAAGCGGGACGTTCGCGCCATCGCCTCGCACCTGGACGATTCGCTGGCCATCCCGCACAGGAAGGCCCTGGTCCCGGGATACGACGCGGTCCGGGAGAGCGCCATGTCGGCGGGGGCGCTGGGCGTCTCCCTGGGAGGGTCTGGACCGGCGGTGTTCGCGATCGCCCTCGGCGGGTCGGCCAAGATAAGGTCGGCCATGGTCAGGGCGTTCAAGGAGTCGGCCGGCCTCGGCTCCGAGTCGTTCGTGACCCACCCGGGGGAGGGCGCGCGTATAGAGACCGTCGCCAAGTGAGCCTCTAGAACGCTATCATCTCGCCAGGCACCCTCGGGAACAGCGCCACGTCCCTCACGTGCCTCTGGCCAGTGAGGAACCTCACCATGCGCTCGATGCCGAGGCCTCCACCCACAGTCTGGGGTATCAGACCGCTGCTAGCGACCTCGAGGTACCTCTTGAACGCCGTTGTGTCGGTCTTCCTCTCGGCCATCTTGCGGAGGATCTCCTGGTGCTCCCACTCCCTCTCCCCGCCCGAGAGCGCCTCGCCGTACCCCTCGGGCCAGAAGATGTCGTAGTTGTGGTAGTAGCCCCTCCTCTCCTTGTCCTCGCGGTCGTAGAACTCCCTCTTGAAGTTCAGGATCCAGAACGGGTCCCTCTCCCTCTCGGAGGCCACCCTCTCGAAGTCGTCCCCGTAGGCCGCCCTCAGCTCCTCGGACTCGTAGACCTTGAGCGGGAGCTCCGGCATGCGCAGCCTCCTCCCGAGCGCCCTGAGGTCCTCCTCGCACTCCCTCTGGACGAACGAGAACACGCTGGCGATCATCCCGTCCACGAAGGCGATGAAGTCCCGCTTGGTGGCGTCCTTGAGCTCGATGTCCACCTGGGTGAACTCGAAGAGGTGCCTCCCGGTCTCCCCCAGGCTCCCCTGCTCGAGGCGCACGTTCGGCGACATGATGTAGATCTTGTCGAAGCCATCGTTCAGGAGTGCCAGCTGCTTGTGCATGATCATGCTCTTCGTGAGGTGGAGCCTCTGGCCGTAGTACTCCACGGACGCGTCGAAGTGCGGGTGGTTGAGCGGGTCCGTCTCCGGGGAGAGCATGACCGGCATGGACTGGACCACCCCGTTGTCGTACATGTAGTCATGGAGGGCCTTCAGGGCGGCGGTCTGCACCCGCAGTATGTGGGACATCTTCGTCTCTCTGAGGTGTAACACGGTCTCCTGCATGTCAATCATCGACGAATAGACGACAATGCAGCATCCTATTTGACTATTACTTTCAAATTGACGGAATTCAGACGAAAAAAGGCAACTATATTATACTATTTCCGTCATATTGACGGTACATGTTGGACGAGAAGGACTCCCTGATCCTCGAGAAGCTCATGGAGGACTCGCGCAGGACCACGAAGGCGATAGCGAGGGACCTGGACATACCGAGGGCGACGGTGCATGACAGGATCGCCAAGATGGAGCAGAAGGGCGTCATCAGGAGGTACACGGCCGTGCCCGACTTCGTCCAGCTCGGGGCCGGCGTCTCCGCCTTCATACTCGTCCAGTTCGGGCCCGAGGCAGGCATGTCCCAGCGGGAGACCGCCGAGGAGATATCCACCGTCCCCGGGATATTCGAGGTCCACATGATCTCAGGCGAGTACGACATGCTGCTCAAGGTCCGAGGGGGCAGCATGGAGGAGATAGGGAGACTGGTCATAGACAAGCTGAGGGATGTCAAGGGCGTGGCGCGCACGCTGACCTGCGCCGTCTTCACCACGGTGAAGGAGTAGTCTACTTCGCCCTCTTCTTCAACAGCCTCGAGGCGGTCTCCCCGACCTCGCTCCTGACGGGCTCGACGGTGTGCTCCTTGAAGATCCTCCGCACCTCGTCGGCAGCCCTGTCGAGTATCGTGCGCGAACCCTTCTGGACCCACGCGTCCCACGAGGCCCTGTCCGCCACGGTCGGGATGAAGTGCTCTGTCCTGAACCTCTCCATCGTGTGCCTCTGGCCGAGGTAGTCCCTGCCTATGCCGACCTTGCTTATGACGTCGAGCGCGATCGTGTCCTCGTCGACCTCCATCCCCCTGGCCGTGCGGCCGATCATCTGGGACATCTCGGAGTCGATCACGAGCTGCTCGAGCCAGACCGTCCTGCAGTCCTCGAGGAGTCCTATGCCGGCGATCATGTCCGCGCCAGCGAGGATCGGCGAGACCGCGCTGGCGTACTTCTCGAACGCGGCCTGCTGGTCGGGCTCCTTGGAAGTGGTCACGAACCCGCCGACGAGCGCGGGGAATCCCATGCTGTGGGCCATCTGGGCGTAGGCGGCGGAGGTGAGCCCGTGCTCCGGGCACCCGCCGGCCCTGGTCGACGCCTTCATGTCGAGCACCGCCATGCCCGCGGAGAACACGAACGAGGTCCCGGGGGTGCTGAGCTGGAAGATGGTGTTGCCGGCGAGCGCCTCGGCGACGGCGACAGTGATGGCGCCTGCCAGGGTGGCCGGTCCGGTCGCACCCGGCCCCGGCATCACGTAGAAGCATATGGGTATGCCCGCATCGGCGGCCACGAACCCCGCCTCGAGCCCCTCCCCGTCGATCTGGAGCGGTGACGAGCTCGTGTGTATCGACGAGATGAGCGGCCTCTTCCTGAGCTCCTCCCTCCCGCCGGCCGCGGCGGATGCGAGCTCGATGACGTCCTCGACCTCCCAGGCCGTGGTGTCCGTCGCGATTGTGATGTGCTTCTCGGTGTTCTCCAGGGACGCCTGGAGGTCGTGGATGTGCCTTGTGCCCTGCGGCACGTCCTGTGAGGTCACGTTGGGCCAGTTGATCCCGTGTCCCTTCAGGGCGTCGGCCACGAAGGCGCTCTTCGCCACGTCCGACTTCCTGGACTCGCGCCTCTGCCTGGTCTCGAAATCCATCGCCATGGTCCCGTTGCCGTCGCTTGTGACGTAGACGTGGTTCCCGTCCAGGTGCGCGTCGTGCTTCCTCGTGCGCCCGTAGAATGTCACGGCCCGGTTGGCCTTCCGGACGCACTCGTTCACGAGCCCGTCGGGGAACTTCACCACTGCGCTTTTCCTGTCCACATCGCAGCCGGCCTTCTGAAGCATCAGCTGCGCTTTTTCGCTCCTGACGGCGACGCCGGTCCTCCCGAGCACTTCGAGGGCGGCTCCGCGTATCATCCTCACGTCGTCGTCTGTCAGGACGTTCCTCTTGTGTCTGACGGTTATGCTGTTGACCATTCTCGTTCCCCCTTTTCGGGCCTTCCCAGTCGTCTGTTCTCTGATCGTGAGATGTGAAAAATGGATTTAGATGGCCGGGCGGTCGCCCGCTCCGGCCTTGAATAGGTTTTCCATCTAGTGGACCTTCGACTCGCCGCCCCACATGGGCTTCTTGGCCTTCTCGATCACACCGGTCAAGGCCTTCTGCCTGTCCGCCGGGATCGGAGCGACCTTGTGCTCGGCCAGGATCTTCTTGACCCTGTCCCTCGCAGCGTCCCTGAGGGTCTTCGAGCCGGTCTGCGACCATGCGTCGTAGGAGCGCCTGTCGATGAGCGTCGGCCTGAAGTGCTCGGACTTCAGGTGGTCTACAGTGTGCCTCTGGGCGAGGAAGTTCTTCCCCACGCCGACCTTCTCTATGACGTCGAGCGCGAGCGTGTCCTCGTCCGCCCACTCGCCCCTGATGAGCCTCGCGATGGCGCCGATTATCTCGTTGTCCATCACGATCTCCTCATAGTGCAGGCAGCTCGAGTCCTCGAGC
>CAZXWO010000043.1:0-11802 GCA_964644565.1 uncultured Thermoplasmata archaeon
TCGAGCTTCCTGCGGTTCCCGTGCCCGTCGTAGCACGCCCAGCTCCTCATGCCGAACGGCTCGCACACGATGATGTGGCAGTACCCGAACCTGCCGAAGAGGTCGAGGTCCGCGTCCGAGGGCTCGAAGCTGTGCGATGGGTGCGAGTGCACGGTCCCGACGACCTTCGGCTCGGAGGGCATCATGTGCAGCCGGAACAGCGCGGAGGTCTCCCCAGACTCGGTCCCTGGCAGGAGCCAGAGCTCCCTGATGACGCCCTTGTCCGCCTTGAGCATCGCCGCGAACTCGTTGGGGTACTGCGACTTGGACGCCTCGAGTATCATCTTCAGGGTGCGCCTCCTGATGGCCCTCACGGGCTCCATCCCCCTGGTGAAGTCGAACAGGGGCATCCTCAGCCCTCCAGCCCCGCCCGGTCCCTGACCAGCGCGACGAACCCCTCGGGGTCCTCGACGCTCATGACGACCTGGTCCACCATCGGCCTGAGCGCCCCGCCCAGGGCCTGAGGCCCCTGGAGCCTGACCGAGACCAGCCCGCCGAAGGTGGAGGTGACGAACACGAGCTTCTTCTTGGGCGCGTACCTGACCCCGATCCCTACCGACAGCGGGCCGTAGTTCACGTTCGAGTCGGTGACGCTCCTGATCCACCTGTAGGGCACGGTCGTGTTCATGAGGAGGCCCATCCTGAGCCTGAGCCCCTTCTCGCCCAGGTGGTGGCACGTGAACACGGGCGGGACCAGTATGAGCAGGGCCGGGGCCCCGACGAGGACCGCGCAGGCGGCCCAGAACGTTCGGGAGAACTCCTCGATGGAGACGTAGGCTAAGTAGGCCATGACCGCCACAGCCGCGACGACGAGGGTCGTCCCTATGGCGAACCAGCGCTTCGGGTAGTCTATCCTTACCGCTTCGACCGTGACCGGTGGCATCGTGATCCCTGGAGTCAGTGTCTGTGCCCTATCATCGGCGAGGAGGCCATGAGCTTCTCCTCGAGGTTCTTGTAGAACTCGCTCTTGAGTATGACGAACCTGGCCTTCTTCTCCGACGCCGAGAAGACTATCTCCTCGTCCCCGTCCAGGAAGATCTCCTCCTGGCCGTCGATGACCATCACGCACTCCTTCGGTTCGTGCACCGTGACGGATATGGAGCTCTTGGCGGGCACGACCAGCGGCCTCGACGACAGCCGGAAGGGAGCTATCGGGGCTATGACGAGCGCCTCGACCCTCGGGTCTATGATGGACGAGCCGACGCTCATGGCGTAGCACGTCGTGCCGGTCGGCGTCGCGACTATGATCCCGTCCGCGCGCATCTCCGTGGCGGGCTTGTGGTCGATGGAGACGACGAAGTGCCTCATCTTGGCCACGTGGGCCGTGTGCACGACCGCCTCGTTGGTGGCGTCCTTGAGCCTCCTGCCGTCCACCACGACCTTGAGCCTGAGCCTCCTCTCGACCTTGTAGTCTCCCCTGAGCAGCTGCGCGATGGACTCCTTGACCTCGTCGGGCTGCACCTCGGTCAGGAACCCGAGGACCCCGGCGTTGACCCCGAGTATGGGTACGGACGTCGCCTGGATGTTCCTGAGTATGGTGCCGTCCCCGCCGATGCTGATCAGCACGTCGGCCTTGATCTTGTTCAGCGGGACCCCGTCGAAGCCCAGGGCCTCGGCCGTGTGCTCCTCGAACACGAGGTCCTCGCCCTCGAGCTCCTGCAGGACCTTCTGCGCGACCCTCTTGAAGTTCTTCAGCTCCGGAGTGCCTGCGATGCCTATCCTCATAGGACCAGCTCCTTTATCCGCGGGTCGCCGTACGCGAGGAAGTTCCTCCTGTCGTCCAGGGAGAACTCCATGTCCAGCTTCCCGCCCCGGAGGTCCACGACCTCCCCTCCGGCCTCGCGCAGTATGAGGCACGAGGCGGCTATGTCCACGATCCTGATCATCCTCGAACGGTTGGTGCAGTTCATGTAGTGCGCCTGGGCCGAGCCCTGGGCCACGAGGCACATCTCCAGGGAGGCGCAGCCCATGGTCCTCACCCTGGAGGCGAGGGCCTTGACCTTCTCCGTCTCGGGGGCGACGTCCCTCCCGTCGAACATGAGGAATATGGAGTCGTCCCGGTTGAACTTCGAGACGCCTATCCTGTGGCCGTTCAGCTCCGCCCCGCCGCCCCTGCGGGCGTAGTAAGTGTCCCCTGAGTACAGGTTCTTGACGAGGGCGTGGTCGCAGTCCGACATGCTCTTCCCGCACACGGCCATCGAGATGGAGAAGAACGGTATGCCCCTGACGCAGTTCAGGGTGCCGTCGATCGGGTCCAGGACCAGGGTCTTCTTCCCGCCCCTGTCGACGAACCCGACCTCCTCGCTCAGGACGTTGAGGTCCGTGCCCCTCTCGTCCATGAGCGCGAGGACGGCGTCCTCCGCGAACTTGTCTATCTTGGAGGTGTTGGAGCCGCTGGCCCCCCTCCCGACCGGTATGTGCCCGGCGTAGTCCTTGGGGAGCCCGCGGTACCTGCGCAGGACCTCGTCCGCTATGGCGTTCAGTTCGGCCTTCACGGCCATCGTATCGGGCGCTGTGGCTATATTAATTCGCCGCCCGCGCTATCGCTGCGAGAGCCCCCGGAAGAGGCCTCCGCCCGTCAGGTCCAGGATCCTGCGGACGCTGATCTCGGTCCCGTACTCGTCCCCGAGCCGCCTGGCTAGGTCCGGCGGGACGCCCCCGCGCTCCAGCTCCCTGACGAAGGTCATGGAGGCCTTCCTCACCTTCCTCTTCAGCCTGAGGTAGTTGATCCCGACCATGATCCCAGAGGTGGCCCCGTAGGTGACCGCGGTCGCCACCATCATCGGCAGGTCGGGCCTCTTCCTCCCCTCAGTCTTCTCCGTCATCGGACTTCTCCTTCCTCTTCTCCCTGCCTATGTCCTTGAGCTTCTCCTTGATCCTCTTCTCGATGACGTCGTCTATCTCGTCGTCCTCGTCGAAGTCGGACTTGCCGCCGAACGCCTTGGACATCATGCCGCCGACGCTGAAGCTCTCCATGAAGTCCTGCGTCAGCTCGAAGGCTCTCTTGTCGTCCATGCCCGCTTCCCTCATGGACTTGTAGAACTGCGCCACCGACTTGGCCATGTTCTCCGCGTTCTCGGTGTTGTACATCGTCTTCGTGATCGACTCGATCAGCTTCGGTATCTCGGTCGAGACCACGGAGAGTATCTCCTTCAGCTGCTCGGGGTCCTCGTAGTCGTGTCCCATTTTACTTCACTCTTCCAGGCCCTCTCACGGGCCTTCTGACACACACTAGCCCCCTCCGTGCTCTTAAGGGAAGTGGAAATAAGTGGCCGACGCTCACCCGCTCCCCTTCTTCTCGAGCCCGAGCCCCAGGAGCTCGTACCACTTCTTGACGTAGGCCTCCGCGAGCCAGTACTCCCTCGATCGCTCGGACCCCTTTTCCACCACGACGCCCTTCTCCCTGAGCGCCTTGAGGCGCTCCCTCACTATCCTCCTCGAGGCGGAGCCCCTCTTGTCCTTGAGCTTCTCCGTGATCTGGGTTATGTTCTGGCCGTCCCTCTCGAAGAGGATTTTGACTATCTCCCTCGAGATGTGGTCCTTGACGCCGGGCATCAGGAGGTCGGGGGATATCTCCCCGTACCTCTGGTAGAGGTCTATGAGCCGGAAGTAGCTGGTGGATATCTTCTGGAACCGCTCCAGGTACTCAAGGAGCTGGGAGTAAGGTCCGGAGACCATCCTCACGGACTCCTCGAGGCCCTCCATCTTGTCGGCGAGGGCCTTGATCTGGTCCTTGACGTCCTCCTCCGGCATCGCCCGTTCGTATGATGTGCGACGTATAACTCTTTTATCCGGGACTCCATAGGCCAAGCCGCATGGCGCTCGTGAACCCGTTCAGGGAGCTCGAGGGCGCGCCGAACGTCTACACGACCGGGCGCACCCTCATGACGGTGAACGCCGCCCCCGGCGTGAACGTCTACGGCGAGCGCCTGGTCGAGTTCCAGGGGACGCAGTACCGTTCCTGGGACCCCATGAGGTCGAAGCTGGCCGCGCTCATGCTGCTCGGGGGCAGGGGCCTCGGCCTGGACAGGTCGAGCAGGGTGCTCTACCTCGGAGCCGCGTCCGGCACCACCGCGTCCCACGTCTCGGACGTCGCGTCGTCGGGCATCGTGTACTGCGTCGAGGTGTCCCAGAGGTCCTTCAGGGACCTCGTGGGCGTGTGCGAGTCCAGGAGGAACATGATACCGATCATGGCCGACGCCTCGATGCCCGAGGGGTATTCCCACATGGTCGAGGGCGTCGACCTGGTCTACCAGGACATCGCCCAGAGGGACCAGGCCGAGATCTTCGTCCGCAACATGCGGCACTTCGAGGCCGACCGCGGCATACTCATGCTCAAGTCGAGGAGCGTCGACGTCAACAGGGAGCCGGCCGCGGTCTACGCCGACGCGAAGAAGGAGCTCGCGTCCAAGGGCCTGAGGGTCCGGGAGGCCGTCGACATCTCGCAGTACGCCAAGGACCACGCCGCCTTCGTGGTGGGCCCATGAGCGTGGAGCCCTTCGCCTACGCCATCGCCTTCCAGGGGGACATGTTCGTGATGGTGCGCCACCGCCGGCGCGCGTGGGAGATGCCCGGGGGGAGGCTGGAACCGGGGGAGACCCACGAGCAGGCCGCCGTGAGGGAGTTCTCGGAGGAGACGGGCATGGCGCTGGAGCCCGTAGGGTCGCTAGATGTCGAGGGCGGGAAGGTCATCGTCGGGCTGGTGCACTCCCGCTGCTGCTCCCCCGCCCCGTCGGCCGAGATCGCCGAGGTCCGGCTGTTCACGGAGCTCCCGGAGGAGCTCTCGTTCCCCCTGGTGGAGTACGGGGAGATGCTCGTCCAGGCGAGGGAGGTCGTCGAAACCTTTAAAAGAGGGAAGATTATAGTCGGCCTGCCTCGCCACAGGTCAAACCCTTAACGGAGATAGAGTACGATGTCAAGGATGCATTCGAGCAGGAAGGGCACGTCTGGCTCCAAGCGCCCCATGGTGGACAAGAACCCCGAGTGGGTCACCCAGTCCGCCGAGGAGGTCAAGGAGCTGGCGGCGAAGCTCTCGGGCGAGGGCAAGAACATGGCGATGATAGGCCTGATCCTCAGGGACCAGTACGCGGTTCCGAACGTGAGGCTCGCGACGGGCATGAGCATGAAGGAGATACTCGAGGAGAAGGGCATCAAGCCCGTGCTCCCCGACGACCTCTCCAACCTCATGAAGAGGGCCGTCGAGATCAACCAGCACGTCAAGGCGAACCCGAAGGACCTGCACAACGCGCGCGGGCTGCACCTGGTCGAGTCGAAGATCCGCAGGCTAACCAAGTACTACAAGAGGGAGGGCCTGGTCCCGGAGACGTGGTTCTACTCCATGGCGAGCGCTGCGCTCGAGGTCGAGTGAGGCCGAAATGAACGGGAGCATAGCACTCCCGGCTGATTTCTCGGACGCGGTCAAGCACGCGGCCAAGGCGATCGACAAGGCTGACAACGTCAGGGTCATCTCGCACTACGACGCCGACGGGCTCGCCGCGGCCTCGGTCATGGCGGGCGCCCTGAGGCGCATGGGGAAGCAGTTCCACCTCTCCATGGTCAAGGGGCTCGAGCCGGAGGCGGTCGAGCGCATAGCCAAGGAGGGCAACGGCAACGTACTGTTCCTGGACATGGGCTCCGGCCAGATCGACGGGCTGGAGTCGCTGGACGCCAAGGTCGTCGCCCTGGACCACCACAAGCCCATAAGGAAGTCGCGGAAGGTCCTTCAGGTCAACCCGCACTTCCACGGCGTGGACGGGATGAGCGAGGCGTGCGGCGCATCCCTCAGCCTCATAGTGTCCGTGGTCATGGACCAGGCCAACTGGGACCTGTCCCCGATAGCCCTCGCGGGCATCGTGGGCGACAGGCAGCACATGGGCGGGATGAAGGGCCTGAACCAGCAGATCCTGGACCAGGCCGTAGAGCGGAAGCACATCACGGTCCAGCGCGGCCTCAACCTCACCGGCACGACGGTCCTCGACACCCTGTCCAGCTCGGTCGACCCGTACTTCGTGGGGTTGTCGGGCAGGGAGGAGAACGTCCTCGCGTTCCTCGAGTCGGTCAAGATCAACCCGAAGTCGCCGATGGGCTCCCTGGACGAGGTCTACAGGAGGAAGCTCACATCGATGCTCTCCCTCCGCCTCATGGGCCAGGGCTGCAGGCCCGAGACGGTCGAGGAGCTCGTGTCCGACGTCCTGTGGATACCGTCGATGGAGCTGAGCGCGGCGGACCTCGCGGACCTCCTCAACGCCTGCGGCAGGATGGACCACGAGGGCCTGGGCGTCGCCCTCAGCATGGGGGACAAGTCTGCCCTCCTGGAGGCCAACGGGCTCAGGAAGGAGTACAGCTCCAAGATACTCGCGAGGCTGATGGCCATAGAGGAGGACGGGGCCGAGCAGATGCAGCACATACAGTACTTCGAGGCCCCGGACCCGTCCCTCGCGGGCGCCCAGTGCGGCCTCGCGATGCAGTACATCCTCGACCAGGGCAAGCCCACGATAGCCCTCTCGAAGGTCGGCGGGAAGGTCAAGGTCTCGAGCAGGGGGACGAAGTACCTCGTGTCCAAGGGGCTCGACCTCTCGTCGGGGCTGAAGAGGTCGGCCGAGAAGGTCGGGGGCATCGGCGGCGGCCATTCCGTAGCGTCTGGGGCGACCATCCCTGCGGAGAAGCAGGCCGAGTTCCTGGCGATCCTGGACGAGGCCGTGGGCAAGCAGCTGGGCTGATGGGGCCGAAGGGTTCAAGCCTGCGGGGGCCGATTCCCGTACGGAGGGACGGTCATGAAGTGCTCTCGGTGCGGGGCGGAGAACCCCGCGAACATGAGGTTCTGCGGGATGTGCGGCAATGCGGTGGCCTCGCCTGTGGTCACGCCGGACGAGGTGAGGATCAGGCACTGCGTCTCGTGCGGGAGGGCACTTGCGTGGGACGCCAACGTGTGCCAGTACTGCGGCCACGACTTCAGGGCCCAGCCCAAGCCGAAGGACCAGTCGAAGGACAGCCTGGTCGTCGGCGGGGTGCTGACCATCCTGGCCGGTGTGTTCTCCCTGGTTCTCACCACGCTGATCGTATCCGAAGCCGGCAGGATGGACACGGCGAGCGCCGGGTTCGCGGCCCTCATCTACGGGTGCGCGGTCCTCGGCCTGCTCGGCGGCCTGCTCGCGCTGGCGAGGAAGTCCTTCCCAATCTCCGTCCTTGGCGCCGCGTGCTCGGTGTTCGGACCCGGGTTCTTCTTCGGGATCCCCGGGCTGGCGCTGATCGCGAAGGGCTCGTCGCTGTTCGCGGGCAGGGAGGAGCCTCCGAAGTGAGCCGGCGCCCCGCGGGCATTCTCCCGACAAGGTTATATGTGGCCCGATGGGAATCATCCCCGTCGGGACTCGGATGAACAAGGTAGTGGGGGCCTTAGTCACATTCGCAGGGGTATGCCTGGTCATCCTGGGCGCGATATTCGTCATCGCCTGGGGCGTCGAGAACGTCGTCGCCGGCCTCGTCATGGTCGCCATCGGCGTCGTCCTCATGTACTACGTGTACAGGTCCGAGAGGATCGAGGCCGCCAGGCCGAAGCTGGTGTCGCAGACCTTCAACGTCACGATGTCGGGCTCCGGCGAGATGGCCCAGAAGAGCATGGTCTGCAAGTCCTGCGGCGCCCCGATAGCGGAGAAGGACATCTCCGTGGTGCAGGGGGGCCTCATGGCGAAGTGCCCGTACTGCGGCGTGGTGTTCGCGATGCAGGAAGCCCCGAAGTGGTGATCCAGGTTGAAGCTTCCCCGGCCGGTCCTCGCATCGATCGCATCCGTCCTGTCGCTGTTACTGGCCGCGGCGGCCTGGCCCGCCACGTCCGCGGCCGCGGCCCAGGACTACAGCTTCATAGTCGACTACGAGTACCTGGACGTCCACGTGCTCAAGGACGGCAGCATCGACATAGACTACTCGTTCATGTTCACCAACTACGGCTACCTCGACGGGGTCGACATAGGCCTCCCGAACGAGCACTACGACCTCGACACGGCTGAGGCGACGATAACCGTCGGCGGCATCGAGTACGCGCCGTCGCTGATCCACGAGTCGCCGTACGTCGACGTGGGGGTGGCCGTCGAGTTCGGCTCCGAGGTCATGGGGTACATCAACGTCGACGGCACCTCGTTCGTCCTCGACTTCCACATCAACAACCCGCGCATGGTCTACGAGAACGAGCTCGTGGAGGGCACCGTGGGCATCGCGATGAGGCCGACCTGGTTCGACCCGTCCTTCCAGGACGGGCCCGTGGGGGACCTCACGGCGAGGGTGTTCTTCCCCGAGGGCTTCGCCTCGGTCGACGAGGCAATCTACCTGGAGGGCCAGCCCTGGGACAGCATCGGCGTGGACGCCTCCTCGGGCCTGGTCGTGGCCACGTGGAGCGCGCTGAGCGTCAACCCCTCGGACATCGCCTCCGGCATCTACGACTTCGGCGCAGGCTTCCCTTCGGAGTACGTGGACTGGTACGACAAGGTCACCGTCTGGGACATCCTCTCCGACCTCCTCTCCTCGGTATTGGACCTGGCCTGCGTGTGCGCCCCCGTGCTCGTGATGGGCGGGATCATCATGCTCGGGGTGCTGATAGACAGGGCCAGCAAGGCGGCCAGGAGGAAGGACTACTTCAAGCCCTCCCTGGGCATGGTCGGCTCGGGCCCCAGGAGGGACCTCACGGCGGTCGAGGCCGCCGTAGTGCTCGAGAGGCCCCTGGAGATGGTCGCCACCATGGTCCTCTTCGGGCTGGTCAAGAAGGGGATGGTGAGGATAGACTCCGACGCCAAGCCCATGCGGATCACGAAGCTCACGGGGAGGGGCGAGCACGAGTACGAGACCGGCTACCTCCTGGCGATCGAGCCCGACGGCCGTGTGGACGGCGACGGGCTCAGGAGCACCCTGGTCAACCTGATAAAGGGCACGGAGAAGAAGCTCGAGGGCTTCGACTACGTCCTCACCAAGAGGTACTACGAGGAGATATGCAGCGCCGCCTGGCGCCAGGTGAAGGCGGCCGGGACCCCCGAGGAGTTCGCATCCTCCTTGGCCAAGCAGCACGAGTGGATGATGCTCGACAGGGGCTACGACAAGCGCATGCGGGACGGCTTCACCACGGTTGCCCACCCCCACGTGCCCCTCGGGTACTTCGTCTACGGCAGGACGGCTTCGACGGCGAAGGTGTCGCCGCAGCAGCTCGCCTCCAGCTACGCTTCGAGCGTCAAGAACGCGAGCAGCAACGTCGTCAAGGACTTCAGAGCCCTCGCGGGCAAGGTGGCCGGGACGACCAACCCCGTCATATCGTCCTCGAGGTCCGGTTCATACCTCAAGGGCGGGGGAGGCTTCGGGGGCATCGGCGGGGGCTGCGCGTGCGCCTGCGCCTGTGCGTGCGCATGCGCGGGGGGAGGGAGATGAGGCGGTTCAGGCTCCTGGCCCCGTCCCCGGAGTCGCTCGGTCTCGCGCCGGGGACGTACAGGTACGACGGCTCGGGCGACCTCGCCCGGCACAGGTTCCACATCAGGGTGGACTCCGGGAGCAAAGGGGTCCTCATGGTCGACGCGTCGAAGCTGGTGTTCATGAACGGCACCGCCCTGGACTACGTGCGGTGCATCCTAGAGGGCAAGGACGCCGCCCAGTCGTACAGGTACATGCGGCGGAGGTACAAGCACCTCCGGAAGGCCGACGCCCTGGAGGACTACGCCTCCACGAGGGACAGGCTCGTGAGGTTCGTCCACGGCGAGGAGACGGTCATGGACGTGATGGGCCCCAACGCCCCGTCCATAGGCTCCGACGAGGTCCCGTCGCCGTACAGGATGGACCTCGCCCTCACCTACAGGTGCCAGAACGAGTGCGGCCACTGTTACAACGCCACGAAGGAGAAGAAGGAGCTCACGGTCGAGGAATGGAAGTCGGTCATCGACAGGCTCTGGGAGGTCGGCGTCCCGCACATAGTCTTCACGGGCGGGGAGCCCACCCTCTGCGAGGGCCTCGGGGAGCTCGTGGCCCGCTCCGAGGAGCACGGGCAGATCACCGGCCTCGTCACCAACGGCAGGAGCCTGGCCAGGCCGGGCTTCCTCCCCTCGCTCGTCGCGAAGGGCCTCGACCATGTCCAGATAACGATTCTCTCGCACGACGCGGCGACGCACGACAGGCTGGCGGGTGCGCAGGGGGCCTGGAAGGAGACCCTCGAGGGACTGAAGGCGGCCGTCGCGGAGGACATGTACGTCAGCACCAACACGACCATCATGCGTTCCAACTACGCGCAGATCGAGGAGACCATGAGGTTCGTCGCCGGCCTGGGCGTGAAGAACATCGCGTTCAACTCCATCATACGGTCGGGGAAGGGGGTGCACGCGGAGGGGGTCACCTACGGGGAGCTGGCCACACTGCTGGAGGCGCTCAAGGAGGTCGCGTCCGAGACGGGCACCAGGCTCATCTGGTACTCGCCGACGCCCTACTGCGAGCTCAACCCCGTGAACATGGGCCTCGGGATCAAGCAGTGCACCGCCTGCTCCATCAACATGGCCGTCGAGCCGGACGGGACCGTCATCCCGTGCCAGAGCTACTACGAGCCCCTGGGCAACATCCTGAGGGACGACTGGAAGGCCATCTGGGGCCACCCGCTCTGCGCGAGCATCAGGACGAGGGGGTACGTCGACGAGAGGTGCGGGAAGTGCGAGATGCTGCAGCTCTGCGGCGGCGGGTGCCCCCTCTCAGCGCAGCACGGGGACTACGTGTGCCTCGACCGCCACTCATCCATGTGAAGGCTTCCTGGCGAAGGCGTAGAACACGGGGTTGTGCTGGAAGAGGGTGCCCTCCCTGACGGCCCTGTCCCAGGCGGGCCTGAGGCGGGCGAGTGCCTCGGACCGCCCGGCGTCCTTCGCCGTCAGCTCCAGGTACCTCCACTCAGCCTCCGACTCCTCCCTCAGCTTCTCGACGCCCCAGACGCCCGGGTGGACCCCTATGTCCGCGTCGAGGCCGCAGGAGCGGAAGATCGACCTGAGCTTCCGGCCGACGAGGGGGTCGCCGCCCTCCGCCCTGATCCCATCCTCCGCCATCCTCGCCAGGGGCGCGAGCTCCTCGGGGAAGTCTATGCGCGCGCCGACGTCGGGCTCCGCCAGACATACGACCCAGTCCCTCGAGACACGCGCCATCTCGGAGAGGACCTTGGAGGGGTCCTTGACCCACAGGAGCAGGAACGAGCAGTAGACGAGGTCGAACGAGCCGTCCTCGAAGGGGAGCGCGTTGGCGTCCGCCTCCCTCGCATCCAGCCCCCTCGTCCTGGCCTCCTCCACGGCCGATGGGTCGATGTCTATGCCGCGGACGTCCAGCGACTCCCAGAGCGCCTCCATGACGAACCCGGGGCCGCACCCCACGTCGAGCGCGGTCGGCCTGCGTTGGCCGGCCCACCCCTTGAGCACGCGCTGCTGGAGGAGCCACATCCAGGACTCCCTGAGCCACATGGACTGCCTCGAGAGCTGACGGTCCATCTCCTTCGCGTCCCAGGACATCGGACGTGCAACGTCACGGCGGCGCAAAACACTTGTTATGAAATGCAGGGGGTTTGGGGAAGGGGTTTGCGTACACGGGACCCGGTCACGTGAACCTGTAGACCCCGCCGAAGACCATCCAGGCGAGGGCCGACTTCGCGGTCAGGCTGAGGATGATGTAGACCCTCTCGCCGTACAGGTAGTCGGCCCATCTCCCCTTCTTCCGGTACTGCAACACCATGTTTATGGCGAACACGTTGAAGAACGCCGCCAGGACGAAGAA
>CAZXWO010000044.1:0-3917 GCA_964644565.1 uncultured Thermoplasmata archaeon
CCTTCGCGAATAGACCCTGAATCTATCGCCGTTGGCCAGGCTTGGCTATCCCTGCCCGATGGTTGCGAGGGCCCATGATTGTCGCCGTATAAATAACCCATCTGTCAGGCCTCCTCGTCCGCACCTCCGACCGTTGTACGGTAGCAGGGCTAAATACCCACCAGCGACGTGCATAGCCAACACAGCGCCTATTTGCACTGGCGGCGCCCCTTCTCCTAGGGGCGCGGCGAAGGCAGGGTGAAGAGATGAAGACGGTATGGGCACAGGCCCTGGTCATGTCCCTGGTCTTGACAGGGGCCACGGCATTCTCCTTAGCAGCAGCGAGTTCGAACGCGTCCGCGGCCGGCCTCTCAGGGACATGGGTCTCGAGGATACCGGGCGAGGGCTACATCCAGTCATACATCGGCCCCTACGGGACGACGGTAACAGACTACTTCGACATCGAGCTGGTCCTGTCGGGGCCCGACTCGGCCATCACCGGGACTCTGACCGCGACCGGCGACGGGTACACCAAGAGCTACCCCGTCGACGGGACCTTCGACGGCACCACCTTCCTCATGACCGCTTACTACGGCTGGGACGGGGTGAACTACCTCTCCCCGACATACACGCTGACGGTGAGCGGCAACCAGATGTACGGCAGCGCCTCGTACCTGAACGTGGGCGTGACGATCCACGGCACGTTCGACCTCGAGAAGGAGGGCTTCTCCATCGTGGGGGTGGGCGGCCTCAACCCGATAGTGTCGGCCATAGGCATCGCCATCGCTATCGCAGCGATCGTCGTCGCCGTGACGCCGGCGAAGTCCTCGAAGGGTGCTCGGCCAGGCACGGCCGCCGTGCCCTACGCCCAGCAGCCAGTGCCGTCCCAGCAGTGGACCACGGGCACCTACCCGCCGCCCCAGGCCCCCGGCCCGGGCACGCCGATCGGCGGAGTCGGCCTCCACTATCCGAACGAGAGGCCCCTGAGCGGGCCCGAGCGCGATGCCCTCAAGGGCATCACCAGGTCCCCCAAGGTGAACGCCGTCGGCCTCGCCGTCATGTCCATGGCCATGGCGGTCATGATCAACTTCGTCGCCGAGCCAGTGGCCCTGGTCATGCCCCTCTTCTTCGGGGCGATGAGCCTCGGCATAGCCTTCCAGGCGAGGGGCATCTCCTCCTCGGTCGCGCGCGCCCTCGACAGGGGCACCGCCGCCGAGTGGCGCTACGCCCCGTCCCTCAGGTCAGGCATCTGGGACTTCGGCGCCTTCTACTTCAACAGGAGCGGCCAGGCCAAAGGCCTCGTCACCGAGGGCGTGCCCGCGACCGTCACACTGGTCCCCGAGGCCAAGCGCGTCCTCGCAGTGAACGGGACCGTGCTCTCGAAGCCGCTCGAGCTCAGGGGTGCGCCCGGGTTCCCGCAGAACCTCATGACTGCCCAGGCACCCGCCCCCCCGCAGACGGCCTCGTGGCCGCCGCCGGCGGCTCCGCAACCGGCCGAGGACGTCCCTCCGCCCCCGGAGGGCTGGCAGGCTACAAGTTGCCCCAAGTGCGGCAGGCCCGTCTCCGGCGACTATCTGTTCTGCAGGGGCTGCGGGTTCAGGCTGAAGCCTTGAGAGGGGCTGGCCGCGGCACGGCCCGTCCGCCGGTGGACGTGGCCCGCCCATGCATGTAGAATCAAAAGTGGAGTTTACGAAGGGGTTTGCTGATCTCTGAGGCCAGGGACCTACTTCTTGCCCTTCTTGGCCTTCATTATCTTCATCCAGCCGCCGCTCTCGTAGACCGACAGCTTCCTCTTGGCGAGGGTCCCCTTGAACTCCTCCCAGTCGATGGTCTCGAGTCTCGGGTTCCTTCCCTTGGTGAACTGCACGCCCTTCGTGCCCTTTACGCGGCCGGGCTTGATTCCCTTCTTCTTGGCAATCTCCATGGCCTTCTCGACGCTTATGGGCTCCATAACCATTCGTTCATCCCTCCGTGTGTCCTTCTGGCCACACCGTCCAGGCATGACCCAGATATGTATCATGATGCTCGATATATAAGCGTTTGCTCATGCTGGCTATCCGGAGGGAGGTATCTGGCTCAGCCCGGAGAGGGGCGGAGGGAGCCGGAGCCAGCGGAGCTGGCTCTGGTCTGGAGGGCGTCCGGACGACCTGGACGTGGGACCCGGGGGACCTCGTCCGTCCCCCAGGGCGCGGGCCGTTGCGGAAACGTTCATCAGCGGCGAAGCCCATCCCCGGCGGGACCGACGGGCCCGGCCTCGGTGCCGGTGGCCAGGTGGTCCTGACGGAGGGAAGTTCGTGAAGAGGGATCTGACTGTTATCTACTGCATGTTCGTGATCATAAGCCTCGCCCTGACGGGTGCATCATCCAGGGGCGGCATGGCCGCGGACCCGCTCGAGGGGTGGGGGGAGCCCGTGATGATAGAGTCCGAGGACGCCGACAGCGCCACGGCCCCTGAGCTGGCTGTGGCGCCCAACGGCGACGCGTTCGCCGTGTGGGAGCAGTGGGACGGCGTCCAGCACAGCATCTTCGCGTGCAGGTACGCCGCGGGCGAGGGCTGGGACGCGGTCGAGCGCGTCGAGACGAACGACACGCACATGGCCACCAACCCGGCCGTCGCCGTCGACGGCCAGGGCGGCGCCATGGTCGCGTGGGTCCAGTTCGACGGGATGAACTTCGACCTCTGGTCCAACCGGTATGTGGCCGGGGTGGGCTGGGGCTCCCCCGAGCTCGCAGAGGACTACGCGGACACCGTGGGCACCTTCGGCCTGGACGTGGACGCGTCTGGCAACGCGACGGTCGCGTTCTGGAGGTACGACGGCTTCCACCAGGTGATGTGCGCGAACCGGTACGTCGTGGGCGTGGGCTGGGGGTCGCCCGAGCAGATCGCCGACGGCGTCGGGGACGACGACTACCCCTCGGTGGGGATGGACGGGGCCGGCAACGTGGTCGTGGTGTGGCAGCGTTACGGCGGCTCGCTCTGGGACCTCTGGTCCAACGCGTACGTCGCCGGCGAGGGCTGGGGGACGCCCGGCGCCATCGAGACGGACGACAACGGGGATGTGGGCGGCTGCAGGCTAGTGGCCGCCGAGTCGGGCGACGCCACCGCCGTCTGGGTCCAGTGGGACGCGTCACGCTACAACATCTGGTCGAACCACTACAAGGCGGGCGAGGGCTGGGACGTCGCCCAGCTGCTCGAGACGGACGACGCGGGCGACGCGTACTCCATCGGCCTGGCCGGCGACGGGACCGGGAACGCCATGGCCGTGTGGCAGCAGTACGACGGCGCGGCCTACAGCGCCATGTCGAGCCGGTACGTCGCGGGGGTCGGCTGGGACGCCCCGGTGGCCGTCGAGAACAGCACCCAGGACATCCTCGGCCCGAAGGTGGCCCTGGACCGGGCGGGCAACGCTACCGCCGTGTGGCTGGAGATGTCAGGCGCCTACAGGAGCCTGTTCTCCAGCAGGTACTCGCCGAGCGAGGGATGGGGGGCCGCGGAGCTCGCCGAGAGCGACGACACGATGACCGTGTCCTCGCCGCAGGTGGCCGCCGACGCGTCGGGCAACGTCGTGGCCGTGTGGCTCATGGACGACGGGATCCGGGACAACGTCTGGGCGAACCGGTACATCTCCCCCGACATAGTCCCGCCCGAGGTCTCGATCGACAGCCCGGCGGACGGCCTGACCACGGAGTCGCCGACCGTGACCGTGTCGGGGACGACCGAGCCGGGGGCGACCGTCAGCGTCAACGGGGTCTACGTCGTAGTGGACGCGGGCGGGGCCTTCTCGATGGTACTCGCCCTCGTGGAGGGGGAGAACGTCATCACCGCCAACGCGACGGACCCCTCGGGCAACTACGCGGAGGCGTCCGTCACTGTCACGTACGTCAACCCTGTCCACGAGCTGGAGGACCAGCTGGCGGCCGCGCTCGAGGACGTGGCG
>CAZXWO010000044.1:4017-11179 GCA_964644565.1 uncultured Thermoplasmata archaeon
TGCTCGCCAACTACACCGCCGCCATGGCGCTCCTGGCGGAGGCGGAGGCCGACCTGGCCGACGCGGCCGCGGAGGTCGCGCTCCTGCAGGCCCAGCTGGACGACGCCCTTGCCGACTACACGGCCGTCCTGGCGCTGCTCGAAGAGGTGGAGGCCGACCTCGAGGCGACGGACGCCCTGCTGAGCGCGGCGATGGCGGAGCTGTCCTCGGCGGAGGCCGACCTGGCGAACGCCACGGCGGCGATCTTGCTCCTCCAGGCCCAGCTGGACACCGCCCTGTGGGAACTTGGGTTGGCGGTGGAGGAGCTGACCGACGCGGCCGAGGAGCTCACCGGCGTCCAGGAGGAACTGGAGGCGTCGCAGGACGACCTCGACGGCGCCGAGTCGAGGAACCTCCTGCTGACCGTCGGACTGGCCTTGGCCGTGGCCTTCGGCGTCGCGATGGCGTTCATGTACCTCAGGCTCCGGGGAAGGCAGGGCAGCCCGCCCTGAGCGGCGGGGCTCGGCGTCCTCTACGGGGCCGGCGGCGACCGTGACCGTGGGCCGCAGGGAGCGTCAGCTCGCGCGGCGCAGGCGGTCGCGGAAACGTTCATCAGGCCAGATTGTTATCCGGTCCCGTTGGCTCGCCGACCGTGCCCGGAGTGATTCTGATGAGGAAGTCCATTACTGCCCTGTGCTGTGTGTCAGTCTTAGCATGCCTGTTGTCCGTCAGCAGCGTCCCCCAGGAGGCCATGGCTGCCGACCCGGCCTCCGGCTGGGGAGAGGCGGTCATGCTCGAGTTCCTGAACCCGCCGCTCATGGGCGACGCCTATGACCCTGATGTGGCCGCCGACGCCTCCGGCGACGCGTTCGCGGTGTGGGAACAGCCCGACGGCTCCAGGAACTGCGTGTTCGCCAACAGGTACGTCCGCGACTTCGGCTGGACCGGCGCCATCCTGATCGACTCTGCCGGGACCTACGACTGCTCCAACCCCAGGGTCGCGATGGACGGCTCGGGCAACGCCATCGCAGTCTGGCAGCAGTACGACACCGGCGTCAACAACATCTGGGCGAACATGTACGTGGCCGGGGAGGGCTGGGGACAGCCGGAGGTCATCGAGGGCCAGTCCCAGGAGGCCGGCCTGCCCATGGTGCTCATCGACGGGGACGGGAACGCGACCGTGCTGTGGCGGCAGTACATCAGCGGGCAGGGCCACATCTGGTCCTGCAGGTACGTCCCCGGCGAGGGCTGGGGCACGGAGGAGGAGGCCGAGGGCTACGTCGACTGGGCCTACACGTTCGACGCCGACGTGGACGACGCGGGCTGCGTCGTCGCGGTCTGGTCCCAATGGGACGGGTCGCACCTGAACCTCTCCGCCAACCGGTACGTCCCGGGCGAGGGCTGGGGCGTCGCGGAGATGATCGGCGGGAACGCCTCGGGGGACGTCGCCGAGCCGAAGGTGGCCGTCGACCCGGCGGGGAACGCGCTGGCCGTGTGGTGCCAGTGGAACGACGGCCTTTACAGCTCATTGTACTGCAGGTACACGGTCGGCGAGGGGTGGGGCCCCGCGACCCTCCTCGAGGACGAGGACGTCGAGGAAGCCGTGTACCCGCGGATCGCGTGCGACCCGGCGGGCAACGCCCTGGTCGTCTGGCAGCAGCGCGACGCGGGCGTCGACAGCATATGGTCGAGCAGGTACGTCCCGGGCGAGGGCTGGGGCCCTGCGGGGACGGTGGAGGGCAACGACCTCTTCGCGACCCATCCGCTCGTGGTCGTGGACAGGCACGGCAACGGCACGGCCCTGTGGTACCAGTCGGACGGCGTCCGCAACACGATCTGCTCCAGCAGGTACGTCCCCGGCGTGGGCTGGGGCGGGATGGAGCTCGCGTCCACCAACGGCACGGGCGGGTCCGCAGGGGTGGACGCCGCCGTGGACGGCATCGGGAACGTGTTCGCCGTTTGGCTCCAGAACGACGACTACCGGTACAACGTCTGGGCCAACACGTACCTCAACCCCGACTTGGACGCGCCGCCCGTCTCAATCGAGAGCCCGTCGGACGGCGTCACCCTGGAGGTGCCCACGGTCGAGGTGTCGGGCACGACGGAGCCCGGTGCGGCCCTGGACATCAACGGCGCGGTCGTCTCCGTGGGCGGCGACGGCTCGTTCTCGTGCGTGGTCGCGCTGCTCGAGGGGGAGAACACCATAACGGCGACTGCGACCGACCTCTCGGGCAACTCGGCGACGGACAGCGTGACGGTCACTTACGTCAACCCGGTCTACGCCCTGGAGGAGCAGCTGGCCGACGCCCTCGAGGAGATGGCGCTGCTGCAGGCCCAGCTGGACGACGCGCTGGCCGACTACGCCGCCGTCCAGGCGCTCCTGGACGAGGCGGAGGGGGAGGTCGCCGACCTCCAGACGCAGCTTGACGCCGCCCTCGCCCTCCTGGTCTCCATGCAGACGCAGCTGGACGCGGCCGAGGCCGACCTGGCCGAGGCTCAGGCGGAGCTCGAGGCGGCCGACGACGACGTCGAGTCGCTGGAGTTCCAGCTCGACGGCGCGCTGTTCAACCTCACGGTCGCCCAGGAGGACCTGGCCGAGGCGCTCGAGGAGCTCGACGCCGTCAGGGAGGAACTCGACAGCACCGGCGAGAGCCTCGACGACTCCGATTCGCTCAACACGCTGCTCATGGTCGGCCTGGTCGTGGCCTTGGTCGTCGCGGCCGTGATGGCGGTCATGTACCTGATGCTCAGGGGCAGGCGGCCCGGCCCGCCGGCCTGAGCGCTGGCGCACCCTGCCCGCCGCGGCCCCCTGCAGCGGGGCGCCAGCGGACGCCCGTACCTGTAATATATCAGAGTGTATCATTCGGAGACGAGAGGGTCCATCGGATGTCGCTCTTCGGATCGTCTGGCGTTCGCGGCGTGGTCAACGAAGGCATGACCCCGGAGCTCGCCTGCCGCATAGGCATGGCCGTCGGCTCGGGCGCCAGGAACGTCGTCATAGGCACCGACTCTAGGACCTCCGGGCCCATGATGGAGGCCGCCGTCTCGTCGGGGCTCATGGCATGCGGGTGCCAGGTCTACTCCTGCGGCCTCGTCACCACGCCCACCCTGGCGGAGGCCACCAGGTGCATGGACTCCGGCGTGATGCTCACGGCGAGCCACAACCCCCCCGAGTACGCGGGGGTCAAGCTCTGGAACCCCGACGGGTCGGGGTTCGGGGTGTCGCAGTCCGACCGCATCGAGAAGCTCGTCTCATCAAGGAAGTTCAAGCTCAAGCCCTGGGACGGGGTGGGCCTGAGGCATGTCCTCTCGGACATGCCGGAGATGCACGCGCAGAGGATTCTGAGGGGCGTCGGGAAGGCCAAACTCAAGGTCGTCGTCGACTGCGCCAACGGCCCCGCCTTCAACGTCACGCCCATTGTGCTGCAGCGCATGGGCTGCAGGGTCGTCACCATCAACTCCAACCCGGACGGGCACTTCCCCGGGAGGATGCCCGAGCCGACCGAGGAGAACCTCGGGGACCTCAGGAACGCGGTCGTGTCGATGAAGGCGGACATGGGCATAGCCCATGACGGCGACGCGGACCGGATGGTCGCCATCGACGACAGGGGCCAGTTCCTCGGCGGGGACCAGCTCCTGGCTCTGTTCGCCAAGCGCTACGGCAAGAAGAAGGTCGTCGTCACGGTCGACGCCTCCATGGCCGTGGACGACTACATAGACGCGAAGGTCGTGCGCACGCGCGTCGGGGACGTGTTCGTGAGCGAGGAGGTCAAGAGGTCAAAGGCGGACTTCGGAGGGGAACCGTCCGGGACATGGGTCTTCCCCGACCAGACCTTCTGCCCCGACGGCGTGCTCGCCGCAGCGAGGCTCGCGGAGATCGCCTCCAGGAAGAAGCTCTCCGAGCTCAGGAAGGGCATACCCGTCTACCCGACCCTGAGGACTTCGGTGACGTTCAGGGCGGAGGACAAGGCGAAGGTCCTGAAGAGGCTGAAGGCCGAGATGGGATCGATGGACTCCGAGGAGCTCCTGACCATGGACGGATTCAGGCACCGGTTCGCGGACGGGTGGGCGCTCGTGAGGCCATCCGGGACCGAGCCCAAGATAAGGATACTGGCCGAGGCCAGGGACGCCGCCCGGGCCAAAGGCATAATGAAGGACATGTCCGATGCGGTCAGGAGGTGCGTGAAGTGAAGGGCTACATCCTCGCAGCGGGCGAGGGCCTCAGGATGAGGCCCCTGACGTCCAACACGCCCAAGCCACTGCTGCCCGTGGCGGGCAAGCCCTTCCTGGAGCACAACATAGACGCCCTCAAGGCCGCGGGAATCAAGGACATCATACTCCTGATAGGCTGGAAGGCCAACCGCATAAGGGAGCACTTCGGGGACGGCTCCGAGTGCGGCGTGAGGATAGAGTACGTCGAGCAGAAGGAGAGGCTCGGCACCGCCCACGCCATCAGCATGATCCAGGACAAGGTCGACTCGCCCTTCTTCTGCCTCTACGGGGACGTCGTGCTCACGCACGGCGCCGTCAAGGGGATCGTGGCGCACCACAGGAAGGTCAAGGGGTCTGTCATGGCCCTGACCTCGGTCCCGGACCCGAGGAGGTACGGCTGCATCAGGGTCAGGGACGGGGTCGTGGTGGACATCGCGGAGAAGCCGGAGGTGCCCGAGGGGAACCTGGTCAACGCCGGCGCGTACGTGCTCGAGCCGGCCATATTCGACGCGATAGCGGAGACGAAGAAGTCCGTGCGGGGAGAGTACGAGGTCACCGACTCCTTCAGGATCATGATGGCCAGGTCCCACATCTACGCCCACCTCCTGAGCGGGGAGTGGATGGACGTCGCGAGGCCCTGGGACCTCCTCGAGGCCAACAGGATGCTCATGGAGGGCCTCCAGCCCGATGTGAAGGGCACCGTCTCGGACAAGGCGACCCTAGTGGGGCCGGTCAGGGTCGGCAAGGGCTCCGAGGTCATGGCGGGGAGCTACATCGTCGGCCCGGCCATCATAGGGAGGGACTGCAGGATAGGCCCCAACGCCTACATCCGCCCCTCGACGTCCATAGGCGACGGGTGCAGGGTCGGCAACTCGGTCGAGGTCAAGAACTCCATCATCATGGACGGGACCAAGGTCCCGCACCTGAGCTACGTCGGCGACAGCGTCATAGGCGAGAGGTGCAACCTCGGGGCGGGCACCAAGATCGCCAACCTGCGACTGGACGAGAAGGAGGTCATGGTCGTCATAGACGGCAAGAAGACCGGCTCGGGCAGGAGGAAGCTCGGGGCGATCATGGGCGACGACGTCAAGACCGGGATAAACGCGACCATCGACGTCGGGACGATCATAGGCGAGAACTCCTTCATAGGCATGGGCGCGCTCGCGAAGGGCACCATAGCCCCGGGGAGCAAGGTATTTTAGGACCCCAGCCGCATCACAACCATCCGACAGGGAGGGGGCGGACCGGGTGGACGACTTAGGATTGGGGGCGGGCCCGAGGCCCACGGTCGGGCAGATGCTCATGAGGGACGTCTTCGTCTACATGTTCCTCGCGACTCCCTTCTTCCTCCTGTTCACGATACTCGTCGTGTCGAGGGTGACCGACGCGGAGGGGGAGGCCGTGGACCTCACCTACATGTACGGCGTGCTGGTCCTCGACGTCGCGGCGTGCTTCGTGGCCATCTACTGGCGTCGGAACATGTACTCGTCCGTCCTCGACTCGGGGGTGGAGGTCGAGGGGAAGGTCGTCTCGGTCAGGAAGTCGGGGGACACCCTCATAGTCGAGTACGAGTACAGGTGGCAGGCGGAGACCATGAGGAGCTCGAGGAGGGTCACCGGGTACCTCCCGAGGACCAGGGTGAGGGAGGAGGTCGGCACGACCGCAACGCTCCTGGTCGACCCGAGCAAGCCCAAGAGGTTCCTGGTCCTGGACACCGTCCGGTGACGCCCGTTCGCGGAACCCAGGCAAGGGTTCATATCGCGCCGGCGGGATTCAAGTCCGGGGGAAATGTGATGTCCCGGGTGGTCCCGTTCTTGCTCGCACTGTCCGTGCTGATGCTGGTCGCCTCCATGGCTTCTCCGCCGTCCGCCGACCGCGCAGCCGCGTCCGCGTCGTCGCCCGAGGTCGACGTCCTGTCTCTCGACAGCACGATGTACTACGCCAACGGCTCCGTCGCCTACTACTGGGGCACGGTCCTGTACCCGAACGGCTCGGCCCTCATCTACCTGGACAACGAGGACCCGGCCTGGTGGAGCATGAACCACTCGGAATGGGCCCAGGTGGGGACGGGCCTCTTCGACGCCGTCCTCGCTTCGATGGAGGCTGAGGGGTACTGGACGATGGTGGACGAGTACACCGACGCGCGCAGCACCTCCACGACCCCGCCCACGCACGAGGTCCGCGCGGCCGGGCCCGCCGTCAACCGGTCGGTCCTGTTCAAGCACAACTCGATGGTGGGCCTGATGCCCGAGACCTTCCGCCTCGTGAACATGGCCGAGTGGGAAGGCGTGAGCCTCGACGTCACCGTGGAGGAGACCTCCCCGTTCATGTACGAGGTCTCGTGCGTCCTGACGAACGGCCGCGACACGGAAGTCCACATCGTGGGCTCGGTCGAGGACTTCTGGCACATGGTCGTGGTCAGGGAGAACGGCTGCACCTTCAAGCCGATGGACACGACCCTCATCTCCTCGTTCAAGACCGTCTCTCCGGGCGAGGTGGTCGTCTTCGAGCCCCAGGTCCTGAACGCCTCCGGTTACCCGGACGGTGACTACGTCGTGCACGTCCCCATGTCCCCGTTCACGGGCATCGCATACTTCTCGGTCGAGGGCAACGACGCCTACGTCAACATCCCGCCCATGGACCACGGCAACTCCATCACCAGGGAGAGCTCCCCCTCCAACGTCCTGACGATCGAGCTGCTGAACTGCTGCGACGTCGAGGACCGCCCCGAGGAGGTGCTGGTCCGCTGGGACTGGGAGTCCGACGGGACCTGGGACACGGGCTGGTCATCGGACAAGACCGCGACCACGACCTTCGAGGACCCGGACCACCTGAACATCACCTACGAGCTCAAGGACAGCGACGGGGCCGTGACGGTCGGGGGCGCGTCATGGTCGGTCGAGCGCAGCGAAGAGATCCAGTTCACCGTGGACAACCTTGTCGTGGTGGTGGCGGCGGCAGCGGTGGCCCT
>CAZXWO010000045.1:0-9981 GCA_964644565.1 uncultured Thermoplasmata archaeon
GTCCCGGTCAAGGGCGGCATCATAATCGACATGACCCACATGAACAGGATCAAGAAGATCAGCGTCGAGGACCTGTACTGTGTCGTGGAGCCCGGGGTCATATACGACAAGCTGAACGCGGAGCTGGGGAAGAGGGGTTTCTGGTTCCCCGCCACCCCAGGCAGCGGCGAGGCGTGCACCATCGGCGGGATGGTCGCCACGAACGCGTCCGGGATGAGGGCGATCAAGTACGGCGCCACCAGGGACTACGTCCTCGGACTGGAGGTCGTCATGCCCACGGGCGAGATCATCCACACCGGCACTCGCACGCTCAAGAACTCCTCCGGGTACCAGCTGGACAGGCTGATGGTCGGCAGCGAGGGCACCCTGGGCGTCATCACCGAGATAACCATGAGGTACACCGTGAAGCCCAAGGCCTCCGGCATGACCGTCGCTGCGTTCAACTCGCTCAAGGACGCGGGGCAGTGCGTCTCCAACATCATCGCGAAGCCGCTCCTGCCCTCGGCGATAGAGCTCATGGACTCGGTCTGCATCAAGGCGGTCAACAAGTGCATGAACATCGGCCTCCCGGACTGCGAGGCGCTGTGCATGATCGAGGTCGACGGGCACCCGCTCGCGGTGGACGAAGAGATGGTCACCGTCGAGGAGATCTGCCGGAAGAGCGGCGCCGTCTCGACCGAGAAGTCCAGGGACAAGAAGAGGATAGACGAGTGGACCTTCGCGAGGAAGGCCATCATGCCGTCCCTGAGCAGGTACGGGGAGAAGTTCGTCTCCGTCGCGCTCGCGGACGACATGTCCGTACCGATATCGAAGATACCGGAGGCGGTGGTCGCGTTCCAGGACATCGCGAAGAGGCACGGGGTCATCGTCGGCACCTACGGCCACTCGGCCGACGGGAACCTCCACACCAAGATGCTCGTGGAGCCTTACTCGAAGGAGAGCTGGAGGGCCGGAGAGAAGGCGGTCGGTGAGATCTACGACAAGGTCCTGGAGCTCGGCGGCACGGTCACCGGCGAGCACGGCGTGTCGATAACCAAGGCCCCGTACATGAAGAAGGAGAGGGCCGACTCGATCGGCGTGATGAGGGCCATCAAGAAGGCCCTCGACCCGAAGAACATCATGAACCCCGGGAAGATCTTCGACTGGGAAGGGAGCATCATATACGAGCTCAGGTACCCGGCGTTCCTCGACGAGAAGTGCGCCCCCGCATGTCCTGGCTCAGAGCCACGCAAGGACGAGCAGTGACACCGCGACGGCCATCGCGGCCACATAGATTGGCTTGTTCCACGCCCACACCTTCGACCCGTCCAGGGGCGGCACCGGCACCAGGTTGAACACGGCCAGGAAGGAGTTGAAGAAGAACAGGCCGAAGGCGACCGTTGTGACCACGGACGGGAACGACCCGATGAACGCGAACGGGAGGCACGCGAGGGCGATGGCGAGGTTGGTCGCAGGCCCCGCGATGCTGATCTTCCCGTTCTGCTCCTTCGTTATGTTCCCTGAGATGTACACAGCTCCTGGGGCCGCGAACAGGAAGCCGAAGAAGGACATGACGAGCGCGAGGAAGAGGCCGGTGTTGTACGCCCTGAACTCCGCCCAGCACCCGTACTTCTTCGCCATGGCCTTGTGGGCCATCTCGTGCATGAAGAAGCCGAGGACCACCACGAGCGCCGCCAGACCCAGCGACCACACGAGCGTGTCCGAGTAGCCGTCCCAGATGACCATGGTGAAGGCCGCCGTGAGCACCGCGACCGCCACGGCTATGTGCTTCAACTCGGTCCTGCCGAAGAACCGCTCCCTCCTCTGGGCCGCCGGCCCGTAAGGCGACACCGAGTAGCTGTAGGAGTAGTTAGGCTCGACGACCTTGTACTCGGAGTCCCTGCCCCATGGCATGCGACCCGTGACAGCGGGCCGATTATTATAACTTGCTAGCGCACGCGGGCGCACAGGTTAATTACAGGGCTCCGTCATAGCACGGCCCGTCATGCAGCACAGCCACGAGGTCCAGACACAGCTCTTCTGGTGCGACACGTGCAACGTGCCCGTCATAGGGAGGAGCTGCGGCAAGTGCGGCGGCGAGGGGAGGCCGGTGGAGCTCCTCCCGCCGGGCGAGGTGCGGATAGCCCTCGAGGGGTCCAAGCGCCGGCTCAGGTACCTCTTCCTCAGGCACTTCGGGGTGCAACAGCTGGTGCCCGAGGTCGTCCTCCTGAACAAGACCTCCGGGGAGGACCGGGCGGAGGAGGTCATCATCGACGGGCAGAGGATCGCGAAGCTGTGGTACGACCTCGAGGCGCGCGACTACAGGCTCACGCTCAGGCTCGACGGGGCGAGGATGCTCGCCGGCATGGACTCCAAGAAGACCGTGGTCCTCTCAAAGGCGGACGGGCACATGAAGGGCAAGCACGTCCCGCCCGACGCGATCCAGTCCTTCGATCCGGGGATAACAGCCGGGGACGAGGTCGTGCTGACGATGGGCAGGTTCATCGGGTGCGGCACGGCCAAGGTCGACGCCGCGCAGCTGCGCTCCTCCGAGAAGGGGATCAAGGTCCGCGAGTTCGCGAGGGCGGACCCGCTGGTCCGCGGCAAGAGGGCGTGGACGAAGGCGGTCGTGAGGGCGAACCAGCACTACATGGCCGCCAAGAAGGCCAAGGCGGAGCACGAGATCAGGGACGCGATGGCGCAGCACCCGCTCCCCCTGACGGTCTCCTTCAGCGGCGGGAAGGACAGCCTCGTGGTCCTCGACCTCGTCAGGTCACTCACCAACGATTTCGCGACCGTGTTCATCGACACAGGGCTCGAGCACCCGAGGACGCGGGAGTACGTCAAGACCTTCGCGGAGTCGCAGGGGCTGAGGCTCCTCGTCGCCAAGGCCGAGGACGCCTTCGACGAGAACATGCCCGCCTTCGGCCCGCCCGCCAAGGACTTCAGGTGGTGCTGCAAGGTGTGCAAGCTCGCCCCCGCAGCGAAGCTGGTCGAGGAACGGTTCCCCGGCGGGACCCTGACGGTCGAGGGCAACAGGCGCCTGGAGTCGTTCTCGAGGGCCGGCATCGGCCTGATCGAGGAGAACCCGTTCGTCCCCGGTCAGGTCATAGTCAACCCGATCAGGGAGTGGAGCGCCCTCGACGTTTGGCTCCACATCATCTCGGCGAAGCTGCCATACAACCCCCTCTACGACGAGGACATCGAGAGGGTCGGCTGCTGGATGTGCCCCTCGTCCCTCGCCAGCGAGAGCGCGGAGGTCGCCAGGCTGAGCCCCGACCTGTCCCGCGCGTGGCAGGCGAAGCTCGACGCGTGGGCCGTCGACAACTCCCTCCCGAGGGAGTTCGTGGCGTACGGCTTCTGGCGCTGGAAGGAGCTGCCCCCGAAGATGAAGGAGCTCGCGGAGAGGCTCGGGATCAAGGTCTCCCCCAAGCGGGCGGACTCGCTCGGGCTCAAGGTGATCAAAGGGGTGAGCCCCTGCACGGCCGGCGGCTACTCGGTCGACGCTGTCATAGAGCTCCCGGAGGCGAGGGCGCTGTCCCAGACCTCCGAGATGCTCAAGACCATAGGGGACGTCACCCCGAACGAGGAGTTCGGGGTGGTGCTCGTCAGGAAGCGTGACGGGGGAGGCAAGGCCTTCGCCGGCGGGCAGGTCAGCGCGGTCGCGCCCGGGCCCGAGGACGCCCTCAAGCTCTTCGACGAGCTCGCGAGGGCGGTGCTAAGGGCGAACATGTGCACCGGGTGCGGCATATGCGTGAGGGCGTGCCCCAAGGGCGCGATCAAGGTCGAGGGCGGCATCACTGTCGATGGGAGCCTCTGCACGAGGTGCGGAGTGTGCACGGAGAGCTGCGTGGTCGCGCACTACTTCGACAAGCTCGCCGACGGGCTCGGGCCACAGAAGAAGGCCAGGCCCGGCGGGCGCAGGAGATGAACGCGCCTACTTGTCCTGGAGGTCCTTCGCGACCTCCTTCGTCTTGTCCTTGGCCTTGACGACGCCCTTCTTGCCGAGGTCGAAGGCCTTCTTGAAGACCGGCTTGGTCTCCTTGACGACCGTCTCGGTCACGTCGACCCCCGCCCCGATGACCTTCCCGGTCACGTGCGCCGTCTTCCTGACGCCCTTGTCAAAGACGCTCTGGCTCGGCGGCGCGCCGCATGTCGGGCAGGCCGCGGACTCCCCTATCTCGATACCGCATCTGGAGCACTTCGCCATGTCTATACCTCGGCAACAGCACGAGCGGGGCATACTATAAAGTTATCAACGTCAGAACGCTACAGGAGGCTCAGATGGCAGACCTGCTGAGCATCGTGAGCGCCGTCGCGGGGTTCGCCCCCGCGCTGGCCCTGATGTTCCTCACCCTGAGGAAGTACACCTACCCCGCGGTCGAGAAGCCCTTCTTCGACGACCGGAAGCTGTTCGCCTTCTTCGCACTGGGGATAGTCCTCGGCATGCTCATATTCGCGTTCGAGTCGTGGGGCCAGACGGCCTCGTCAGTCGAGACCCTCATACTCCTGATCCTCGGGTTCGCGGCGATGGAGTGCCTCCTGAAGCTCGTCATACTGAACCTGCCCCGCTTCCAGAGGAAGGTCGACACCGCCTTCTACGGGGTGTCGATGGGGCTCGGGATATCGTCGACGTACACCTTCGCCACGATCTACGTGAGCGCCCTGTCGCTCGAGACCGTCACCGCGGTGGACATGGTCGCCTACTCCCTCATGGGCCTGCAGCTCGTCCTGCTCCACGGCGCGACGACGACCTTCATCGGGATCGGCGTCGCCCGCGGGGAGGTGAAGCCGTACCTGGCAGAGGCTATGCTCGTTCACATCGCGTACAACCTGTTCATGGTCCCGTTCTTCATGTACGAGATCGTGGAGCCGCCCCTCAACCTGCTCGGCCTGGCCTTCGCCTCGGCCGTGGTGGTGTACGGCTATGCGAAGGTGTACAGGCTGTCCCTGCCGGTGCTGATCCAGGACTCCGTGAGGGGCCACGCGAAGAAGGCCAAGAAGGTCAGGAAGTGAGCCTCAGACCGTCCTGTAGGTGCCCTCGGACGTCTCGTATATGAGGCCGTGCTCCTGCAGCCTCGCGATCATGTCCTCGGGGGACTCCCTGCCCACAAGGGCGGCGACCCTCTTGACGTCGTCGTAGCCGAACGAGCCGTGCATCGAGGTGAGCTCCTGCGCGACCACGCGCATGCGCTCGAGCGGGTCCTTGACGGCGCGCGCGCGCTCTGCGACGCCCGCGTAGGGGTCCTTCGGGGCCCTCTTCCTCCTGGCCTTCGGCTTCACGCCCTCCCCGAGCTGCTCGTTGGCCTCCGCGACCGCGCGGGCCAGCTCCGAGGGGCTGTTGGATTCGTAGAGGAACTTCGCGCGCGACAGTACGATCTCCCTGCCGCACGGGCACGAGGTGGTCTTCCTCTCCGCCTCGACGCCCTTAGCCTTGCCGCACTTGGGGCAGATGATGACAGCGTACTTCACCGCGACCTCACCGCCCGACCCCTCAGAACGAACGCATCTCCTTCTCGAGCATCTTCAGCTCGGGCTCCGACACGGTCAGCGGGCTGATCGGGACCAGCAGTGTCGAGTCAGTCACCGCCACCTTGTCGTTCAGGTGCTGCAGGAGCTTCAGGACCTTCTGGAAGCCGTTCTGGGAGATGAGGTACTCGACTCCGGAAAGGAGGACGACGCACCTGGAGTTGGTGGTGATGAAGGTCTTCATGTCCGAATAGAGCAGCGCGAGGTTCGACGGCTCCCTGGAGTAGTTCTTCTCCTGGTCCATCGAGAGCCAGAGGAACGGGATCCCCTTGAGCGCGTAGCGCTCCTTCACCTTCTCGGGGTACTCCCTCGTGACGCAGAGGCTCGGGACCCCGTGCTTGGCCGAGTCGACGAAGATGTCGAAGGCCTGGTCGGGGATCTCCTCCTTGATGAGGTAGGAGTACCCTGACTCGAGGTTGTACTTCCTCGCGGTCTCCACCTCCTCCTTGTTGAGGGGCTTGAGGCTGTCCACGACCTCGTACGCCTGGAGCACGCACGCGAGGTATCCCTCGCTCGCGCACTCGACCTCGTCCACCTCGAACCTCTTGCCCGTGAGCTCCGAGACTATGCCTGACAGGTAGCCCCTCGCGAAGTCGCAGGTCTTTCCCTCCTTGGCCTCGACCGACTCCTGGAGGTTGACCACCATGTCCGCCTCCTCGGCCGACTCCACCGACATCCTGCTCAGCCCGGCCTCCATCCAAATCGGCTCCACCACGGCCCTCACCTCGCTCACCGAGCTGCACGAGAGGCCGTAGGACTGGACCAGCGCGCGGCCGCACCTCTGCCCGTACCTGTAGATCATGAGCTTGGCCCTGTGCTCCCCCTCGACGATCTCGAGCTCCTCCCTGAGGTGCGAGAGGGCGATGCCCGGCATGACGAAGAACGGGATCTGCCTCACTTGTTCGCCTCCAGCATCTTGGAGGTCAGGCTCCAGAAGGCGGACTCCACGTTGGCGCCCGTCTTGGCGCTCGTCTCCATCACCTCGCAGCCCATCGTCGAGGCGAAAGCGAGGACGTCCTCGACCCCGTAGGACTTGGGGAGGTCGCTCTTGTTCGCGAGGATGACGACGGGCTTCTCGCCCACGACCCCCCTGAACCCGGAGACCCAGGAGGCGAGGGACTCCAGTGTCTGGGGCCTCGTGAAGTCGCAGACCGCGAGGGCGCCAGCGGCCCCCCGGTAGTACGCGCCGTGGAGGGTCTCGTAGGTCTTCTGCCCCAGTATGTCCCAGATCATGAGGTCCGCCTTGGCCTCGGGGAGCTCGACCGTCTTCTTCGAGACCTTGGTCCCGAAGGACATGATGTACTTGTCGTCGAAGGCGTCGTACACATACCTGTGGACGAGGCTCGTCTTGCCGACGGCACCGTCTCCTAGAAGACAGACCTTGAGTATGTAGTTCCTAGGGGGCATCAAGAACGAACTTCTACATGATTCCGTATGTATATAACCGTTCAGACCGGGGCGGGCGCGCGGGCGGCGTACGGGTTCTCCGCTGGAACCGGATGGCGTCGCACGTCCCCCGGCTGGGGCGGTCCGACGCATGAACTAGCGGGACATCACCGCAAGCGATATCTAGAGACGAAACGGTCATTGGTGACGGCCGTGGTCGGAGATGGCGGACGGGGAAGGCTCGGATGAGCGGCAGGCGGTCGCGACAAGGGGACTGAGGAAGGAGTTCGGGGACCTCGTCGCCGTGGCCGGCCTGGACCTGTCCGTGCCCCGCGGCACACTCTACGGCATGATAGGCCCCAACGGCTCCGGGAAGACGACCGCCATCAAGATGATGGTTGGCAGGCTGAGGCCGACGAAGGGGGGGGCGAGGATACTGGAGGAGGACGTCCCGCTCCCGGGAGCGTCGCTGGCCAGGATAGGGTACATGCCGCAGGAGTTGGCGATCTACGCCGACCTCACCGTCTCGGAGAACCTCCAGCTGTTCGGCTCCCTGTACTCGATGGGGCGGGAGGGGTTCGCGAAGAGCGAGGAGGCGCTCCTGTCGATGGTCGGCCTGGCGGAGAGGAGGGACAGCCTCGTGTCGCATCTCAGCGGCGGCATGAAGCACAGGGCCTCCCTCGCGTGCGCCATGATACACGACCCGGAGGTGCTGTTCCTGGACGAGCCGACGGTCGGCGTCGACCCCGAGCTGAGGGTGGGGTTCTGGCGCAACTTCTCCGACCTGAAGTCAAGGGGGAAGACGATCATAATCACGACCCACTACATGGACGAGGCCGGCAGGTGCGACATAGTCGGCATGATGAGGCAGGGGAAGCTAATCGCAGAGGGGAGGCCCCAGGACCTCATGGAGCGCACCTCGACCTCGAGCCTCGAGGAGGCCTTCCTCGAGTACTCCAGGAGGGACGCGGCATGAACCGGACGAGGGTGCTGGCGGTCTCGAGGAAGGTCCTCAGGTCCCTCAGGCACGACAGGCGCACCGCGGGGTTCCTCGTGCTGATGCCCCTCTTCATGATCACCATCTTCGGGTACACCTTCGGCGGGGACATCGAGGATGTCTCCGTGGTGGTGGTGAACCTCGATGCGACCTACGGGAACTCGTCGGCATCCGAAGCGGTCCTGGAAGAACTGACGGCCGGTGGGGTGCTGAAGATAGAGAGGATCTACATCGTCAACCCCGAGGGCCCCTCGCCCGGCGAGGCCAGCGGGTCGGCCGTCAGCGACGCGGTCTCCGAGGTCGAGTCCGGGGACGCGTGGGCCGCGATAGTGTTCTGGGGCAACTTCACCGAGAACGTGCTGCAGTCCGTGGAGGACATCGGCTCGGTCCCGACGACCGGCCCGGGCGCGATAACCATATACATAGATGCGAGCAACACGAACATCGCACAGGCCATCACCGGAGAGGTCCGGCTGACGGTGCAGGAGGTCATCGTCTCGGAGTACCACGTCCTGCCGCCGATCGTCGTCACGGAGGACCGGGTGTACGGCGAGGGGGCGGAGTTCATCGACTTCTTCGCGCCGGGCGTGATGGGGCTCGCGGCGATGATGGTCACGTTCATGCTGTCGATAATCTCCTTCGTGCACGAGAGGACGACCGGGACCCTTGAGAGGCTCCTCACGACCCCCGTGACCGAGGGGGAGATAGTCGCGGGGTACGCGCTCGCCCTGGGCCTCGTCGCCCTCGTGCAGTCGGTCGTCATCCTCGTGACCGCGGTCGCCCTCTTCCAGGTGCAGATAGAGGGGAGCCCCCTGTTGGTGCTGCTCCTGATCTTCGTCCTGGGCGTGGGCACCCAGGGCCTGGGCTTCCTCCTGTCGTCGAACGCGAAGACGGAGTTCCAGGCGGTCCAGTTCCTGCCGATAATCCTGTTCCCGTCGATACTCCTCGCAGGGGTCTTCTGGCCCCTGGAGGCCGTGCCCGAGCTGCTCAGGCCCGTCTCGTACTTCATACCGCTGACCTACGCGGTCGAGGGGTGCAGGTCCGTGATGATCAGGGGCTGGGGCGTGGAGGATGTGTGGGTCGAGCTGCTCGTGCTGGCGTGCTTCGCGCTCGCCATGCTGCTCCTCAGCACCTACAGCCTCAAGAAGAGGAGATGAGCATGGCCTGGAAGGGGCGGGTGGTGATCGTCGAGGAGGGCGTGGAGATCACCCACCGGCAGCTGGAGACCCTCGCGGCGCTGAGGGACCGCGGCAGCATGAAGAAGGCGGCATCCGCCCTCGGCATCTCGACTCCAGTACTGCACAAGTACGTCCGCGAGGTGGAGGCCAAGACGGGTGCGGAGCTGGTGTCGTCCTCGAGCAGGGGCACCTCGCTCACCCCCGAGGGGAGGGCCCTCCTCAGGAGGTTCGAGTCGCTCGAGCTGAGACTCCAGGACGAGGACGCTCTGAGGGTGGCGGGGACGCTCGTCTCCGAGAGGTGCGTGCTGACGGCGGCGACAGCGCTCTCCGCGTGCGGCACCGATTGCAGGGTCTGGATATCGACGGACGAGCAGAACCTCCGCATGATGGACGAGGGGCGGCTCGACTGCGTCGTCCTGGACGACGCCCTCTACGCGATGGAGCGCGCGGACATGTTCGAGGGGACGGAGGTCGGCGCGGACGTGCTCCTCCACCGGCCCTGCGGCCCCGACTACGCCCGCCTCGCCTTCGGGGCGCAGAGGCTCGCCTTCAGGCACCTCGGGCAGAAGGGGGTGGAGCACAGGGTCGCGTGCACCGTGTTCGAGCCCGCGGTCCTCGACTCGACGAATCTGAGCTACTTCGTGAACCGCAGCCTGGTCCGGCGCGGGATAGTGCGGGCGCACGGCGCGAGGGAGCAGAGGTGGTCGCAGCACTCGATAATCGCGGTCCCGTGCTCCGAGAGCACGGGGGTGGACCGTTTCATCTCCGAGGCGAGGAAAGCAGGGCTTTACCCTAAAGGATAACGCTTCACCCGTCGGGGCAAAACCCTCATATACGCTCGGGCCCGTGCACCGTCCGGTGAGTGTTTTGGCTGAGGCCAAGGAACCGAACCCGGAGTTCACGAGAAAAGTG
>CAZXWO010000046.1:0-9780 GCA_964644565.1 uncultured Thermoplasmata archaeon
CGTTCTCGTCTCGTCTGCTATTAATATCCGTGGCTCTTATCGGACAACGGCAGGTAAGGCTCAATCATGTCGTTCGAAAGAATCCTCCTGGTCAAACCATCCGGCAGGCACGGCCTCTCATACGCATTCGACCTGATCCCCACTGCGCTCGAATACATCGCTGCCACGGTCGAGGACGCCGTGGAGAGCGTGACCATCCTGGACCTCGAGATGGAGCCCAGGCCCTCCGAAGAAGTCATCAAGGAGTCCTTGGCGACCCTGGACCCAGACCTCGTGGGGATAACGATGTCCGCCACGGAGCACAGCGAAGGCCTGGAGATCGCGCGGCTGGCCAAGGGCCACGGGGCCATGACCGTGCTGGGCGGATACCATCCGACGGCCATCCCGGACGAGCTCCTGTCGCAGCCACAGGTGGACCTGGTGGTCCGCGGCGAGGGCGAGATCACCATGCGGGAGCTGGTCGAGAAGGGAGGGCCGGAAGGCATCCGGGGGGTCTCGTACAAGGAGGACGGGCATTCGGTCCACAACCCTGACCGGGAGTTCATCAAGGACCTGGACAGCCTGCCTTTCCCCGCCCGGCACCTCAGGAGATACGCCTATGGCACGAGGATGCTGCGCGGCAGAGAGTACGACGTCCTGACGACATCCAGAGGGTGTCACGGCCGATGCACCTTCTGCTGCGAGCCGACCATGAGCAAAGGCCATCAACGCTTCCGCTCCCCGGAGAACGTGATGGAGGAGATCCTGGAGATGGACTCCTTCCACGGCCACAAGCCCCTCTGTGTCGACATCACCGACCCCCATTTCCTGGGGAAGCCCGCGCTGGCGGAGCAGCTGTGCGACCTCTTGGCCCCACATGAGCTCGACATACGCTTCGGCGTCAAGGTGCGGGCCGACACGGTGGCGAAGCACCCTGAGGTCGTGCGGAAGATGATCGCCGTGGGGATCGAGGGCTTCGAGATGGGGATAGAGAGCCCGCACATGGAGGACCTCAGGTCCACATCCAAGGGCCTGAGCGCGGACGTGCACATCCACGCGGTCAACAACATAAAGAGATGGGGGGGGAACGCGGGCGGGACGTTCGTCATCGGCCTCCCGGACCAGACCGAGGAGCAGATACTGTCGTTCCCCGCCTACGCCAAGAAGATAGGGCTCACGAGCGCGGCCTACGGCATCGCGACGCCTTTCCCAGGCACCCGGTTCTATGAGGACCTGAACGCCCAGGGGCTCATCTTCGAGACCGACTGGAACCGCTTCGACGAGATGCACTCGATATTCAAGTCCAAACACATCCCCAGCGCGCGGCTCGAGGAGCTGGCCTCCATCTGCATGGCCAGGTTCTGGACCGTGGACACGTTCCTCGAGAAGGAACGGATGCGCATTATCCGGCATGGGTCCAAGAGGTCGCTCGCCAGGTTCATCGCCGAACGGTTCCACGAGCTGAGCTTCTCGGTCGACATGGGCGGGCAGCTCCAGGACAAGAACCTGGGGAGGCATGTGCAGGCCGTGATAGAGGAGTCCGCGGACCCCGGCGTGGAGCGCTACACGAGGGAGGTGGGGGTGCACAACCTCATCGACATGGGCACGTTCCTGAGGGTCCTCGGCGACCAGACCGTGCAGCTCACGCTGATGAACGACGGGAAGCCCATCTCCAGCTGGATCATCAAGACCGACCGGAACGGGGTGGAGTACATCCAGGTCATCCCAGGGAAGTCCGACCTGAACACCATCAACCTGGATGTGGACCTGGACTACTTCGACTTCGACGGGGACCGCGACCTGAACGCGCTCGACAGCGTCCGCATCCTTGGGAAGATGCTCGCCTCGAACCGGGGGATCAGGAAGCAGGCGAACCTGATGCGGCTGTTGATGGCCGGCGGCGTCGAGCTGGCAGCTGGATACCTGAGACCGACCGGACCGGGGACAGGCAGTCCCGCGAACGACCGGTCGGCCGACGCTTGAGCGGCCCTCAACGTGAGCACGTCGCAGCCTTCATCGCCACGGCGTGCTCGGCGGCCTTCTCGAGCGCGCGCTCCCTGTCCTCGATCAGGGAGGCGTACACCGACACGAGGGCGGAGCCCTCCACCACGCCCCTGGCGCCCGCCTGCATGGCGTGGGCCACGTGCTCCGGCGCGGAGATACCGAAGCCCAGCACGACCGGCAGCGACGACTTTGGCACCACGCGCTGAAGGAGCGTCCTGGCAGACTCCGGCAGACTCGTGCGCGCCCCGGTGACGCCGGCGACGGACACGGCATAGATGAAACCCGAGCCCCGGGACACGAGCTCGCCTATGCGTCCATCCGTGGTGGACGGCGACACCAGCCGTATCATGTCGAGGCCGTGTCCCTTGGCCTGCGCGTCGAGCTCGTGCGACTCCTCGAGCGGCATGTCGACCATCAGGACGGCATCGGCGCCGGACCGCGCGGCCCTCGAGCAGAAGTCGGGGAGGCCCATCCTCATCACGGGGTTGGTGTAGGTCATCAGGACGATGGGCTGTTCGTGGCCCTCGCGCCTGATCGACTCCACGATCCCGAAGACCTCCGAGACCCTGAAGCCGTTCTCGAGCGAGCGCTGCATGGCCCCTTGGATGACCGGGCCGTCCGCGACCGGGTCCGAGAAGGGGATGCCGAGCTCGAGGATGTCCGCACCGGCCCCGAGCAGCTCCGTGGCGAGCGAGACCGTGAAGTCCCTGTCCGGGTCTCCGGCGCAGACGTACGGGATGTACGCCCCTGCCCGCTCCCCGGCGAGCCTCCCGAAGACGCCTTCGACCCGGCTCATCTCGATGCCTCCATCTCCGCCACCTGGGCGACGTCCTTGTCCCCTCTGCCGGACAGGTTGACGATCATCGCGGCGTCCGGGGGCATCCCCTTCGCGAGGCGCACCGCGTAGGCGACCGCGTGGGCGCTCTCGAGCGCCGGAATGATCCCCTCGAGCTCCGAGAGGAGGTGGAACGCCGACAGCGCTCCGGCGTCGTCGACCGCGTGGTACTCCGCCCTGCCGGACCGGCAGAGGCCGGCGTGCTCCGGGCCCACGGCGGAGTAGTCCAGGCCCGCCGCGACCGAGTGGGTGCCCGCGATCTGGCCGTCGCCGTCCTGGAGCACGAGCGTGCGCGCGCCGTGGAGCACGCCCTCCTCCCCCGCGACGACGCTCGCGGAGTGCTTGCCCGTCTCTATCCCCAGGCCCCCCGCCTCCACGCCGAACATCCTGACGCCCGGGTCCTGGACGAACGGGTGGAACAGGCCGATTGCGTTGCTGCCGCCCCCGACGCAGGCCACGAGCGCGTCGGGCAGCCTCCCCGTCTCCTCATGCATCTGCGCCCTCGCCTCCCGTCCGATGACGGACTGGAAGTCCCGCACGAGGGTCGGATAGGGATGGGGGCCGACGACGCTCCCGATCAGGTAGTGCGTGTCGTCGCTCGAGGCGGCGTAGTCCCTCAGCGCCTCGTTTATCGCGTCCTTGAGGGTCCTGGTGCCGGACCTGACCACGTTGACCTTCGCCCCGAGCAGCTCCATCCTGAAGCAGTTCAGCCGCTGCCTCGCGACGTCGACCTCCCCCATGTAAACCTCGCACTCGAGGCCGAGCAGGGCGCAGGCCGTGGCCGACGCGACCCCGTGCTGGCCCGCGCCGGTCTCCGCGATGACCCTCGTCCTCCCCATCCTCTTGGCGAGGAGCGCCTGGCCGAGGGCGTTGTTGATCTTGTGCGAGCCCGTGTGCGCGAGGTCCTCCCTCTTGAGGTATATCCTCGCCCCGCCCGCGTGCCCCGTGAGCCTCTTGGCGAGGTAGAGCGGCGTCGGCCTGCCCGCGTACGTGCGGAGGAGCTCCCCGAGCTCCTTCTGGAAGGCCGGGTCCTTCGAGAGCCTGCCGTACTCGCGCTCCAGCTCCTTGAGCGCCGTGACCAGGATCTCCGGGACGTAGAACCCGCCGAACTCCCCGAAGTAGCCGGCCTTGGTCATGCCTTGCACCTCCTGACGAACTCCGACACGAGCCGCGGGTCCTTCCTCCCGGGGGTGCTCTCCACGCCCGAGGACACGTCGAGGGCGTATGGTTTCATCATGAGCGCCCTGTCGATGTTGCGGGCGTTCAGCCCGCCCGCTATGATGCACCTCTCGCAGGAGTCCACCGGGACCTTGGAGTAGTCGTAGCCGGAGCCCGTGCCCGGATTGGCATCCTCGAACAGGAGCATGTCGGAGTGGCCTGCGTACACGGACGCCTCGGCGCGGTCGGGGCGGACCGCGCGTATGACTGGCATCCCGTCGGACCTGAGCACGTCCAGGTCCCCGGGCCCCAGGGAATGGAGCTGGAGCATGTCGGCGCCGCTGGCGGCGAACATGCGCTCGGCGTCGAAGGCGTCCTTGGGGCTGCAGACCAGGACCTTCGCGGTCATGGGGCCCAGCGACCCGCACATGTCCGATATCTCCTCCAGCTCCCTGCTCCTCCTCCTGCCGGGGACATGCACGAACCCGACCGCGTCCGCCCCCAGCTCCTCGCACATGGCGGCGTCCTGCAGCTCCGTCACCCCGCACACCTTGACCTTCATCACGACACGCTCCTTCCGGCTGACACGATCTCCTCCGCCGTCCTCAGCAGGTCGGGGGACTCCATGAACGCGGACCCGACCAGGACCGCGTCGAACCCCTTCAGCGACCGCACGTCCGCGCCGTCCCTGACCCCGCTCTCCGCGACGACCAGCTTGCCTGGCGGGATGTGCCCGCGGAGGGCGTTCAGGCCTGAGACGTCCGTGGCGAGGGACCTCAGGTCCCTCGAGTTCAGGCCGACCACGCGCACGCGCCCCGCGTTCCCGCACGACGAGAGCTTCCGGATGTCCTCGAGGTCGTGCAGCTCCACTAGTGGCTCCATCCCCTTCCGGACCGACGACCCGATGAAACCGTCGAGCGTCTCCTGGCGGAGCGCCTTGGCGATAAGGAGCACGGCGTCCGCGCCCAGAGCCTTGCCCATGTCCAGCTGCTCCTCCGTCACGACGAAGTCCTTGAACAGCATGGGGAGGGCGGTCCTCCCGCGGATGAGCGAGAACAGCTCGGGTCCCCCGCCGAAGAACTCGTCCTCTGCCAGCACGGACACGGCGGACACGCCCGCCTTGCCGTACACCTCGGCGGCCACGGCCGGGTCCGGCGGGACGTAGGCGCCCGGGGACGAGGGCGACCTCGGCTTGTACTCCCCGATCACGGAGATGCCCGGCCCCGACAGGGACTCGACGAAGGACCTTGTGCTCTTTCCAGACGGGGAGATGTCCTTGACCCCGTTCGAGAGCACGTTCCTGAGCCTCGTGAGCGTCATGACGGACAGCGCGCTCGGGGCGGACAGCAGCCCCGGCTCGAGGGCGTCGAGGCGCGCCCTCCCGCCGTCGGCCGCCGCGATCCCGCGCGACAGGTCCGACGTCAGCTCGGCCGCCCTGGCCCTGAGCGCGGCCGGGAGGATCCTCCTGGAACGGAGGTCGGACACCTTCATCGCCATCTGCCTCTCCGCCTCCCTCCCCCTCGCGAACCCCGCTATCTGCTCCAGCTTCCGCAGGGCGTCGCCCGACCGGATGGCGCGGACCGCCATCGAGAACCCCTCGTCGAGGTCGTGCGCCGCCCCCGAGACGTACAGCCCGGCGGCCGCGTTCATGGCCGCCGCGTCGGAGCCCGGGGACCTCTCCCCCCGCAGGACCGACATGGCGACGCGCGCGCTGTCCATGGGGGAGCCGACGGTGAGCGCCTCCGGCCCGGCGACCTCCAGGCCGAAGTCGGACGGCGAGATGTCGTACCTCCTCACACGCCCGTCCACGAGCTCCGACACGTGGGTCCTCCCGAGGTTGGATATCTCGTCGATGCCCGAGCCGTTGACGACCATGGCCCTCTCGACCCCGAGCCTGGACAGGACCTTCACGGCCTTGGACGCGATGTCCGGGTCGTACACGCCCATCAGCTGGTTCCTCACCCGGGCGGGGTTCGTGAGCGGCCCGAGCACGTTGAACAGGGTGCGTATGCCCACCTCCCTCCTGGGCCCGGCCACGTCCCTCATGGACGAGTGGAAGACGGGGGCGAACATGAAGCCGAAGCCGGTCGAGTCGATGCCCGCCTGGACGGAGGCTGGGTCGAGGTCGTAGGGTATGCCGAGCGCGTCGAGGAGGTCCGCGGAGCCCGACCTGCTCGAGACGGACCTGTTGCCGTGCTTCGCGACTGGCACCCCGCAGGACGACACGACGAACGACGCGACGGTGCTGATGTTGAACGTGCCCTTGCCGTCTCCCCCCGTGCCGCACAGGTCGACCGCGTTCCTGGGCGCGGCTATCCTCGCCGAACGCTCCCTCATCGCGAGGGCGAAGCCGACGAGCTCGTCCTCGGTCTCGCCCTTCATCCTGCACGCGGTGAGGAACGCGCCTATCTGGCTCGGGGTGGCGGAGCCAGACATCAGCTCCGACATGACGCCCTTGGCCTGCGCCATGTCCAGGTCCTTCCCCTCGACCACCGTCGAGATCGCCTCGCGTATCATCTGGCGCACATCCTGAGGAAGTTGGAGAGCATGGTCCGGCCGTGGGACGTCATCACCGACTCCGGGTGGAACTGCAGGCCGTACACCGGCCTGCCCCTGACGCGGAGGGCCATGATCTCGCCGGCGTCCGTCTCCGCGAGCACCTCGATGTCCCCGGGGAGGCCGTCCCGGGACACCAGGAGCGAGTGGTACCTCGTGGCGGAGAACCTCTCGGGGACGTCCTGGAACAGGGGGTCCTCGACGTGGTGTATCGTGCTGAGCTTGCCGTGCACCACCCTGGAGGCCCTCACGACCGAGCCCCCGTGGACGTGCGCTATCGCCTGGTGGCCGAGGCACACCCCGAGGACGGGCCTCCCGTAGCCGTCGTTCGATATGACGTCCAGGCTCCTGTTCGCCCCCCTCGGGTGGCCCGGCCCCGGGGAGATGACGTACCCGTCGACTGAGCCGATGACGGAGTCGAGCGAGCCGGAGTCGTTCCTGTGGACCGCCACGTCCGCCCCGAGCTCCCCGAGGTACTGCGCGATGTTGTAAACGAACGAGTCGTAGTTGTCGACGATCAGTATGCGGGTCATGCGCGCCCTCCCCCCGCGATGGACCTGACCGACTCGACCATCGCGCGCATCTTGTGCTCCGTCTCCATGAACTCCCTCTCGGGCACGGAGTCGGCCACGATGCCGGCGCCGGACTGCACGCTCGCATTCCCGTCGGCCACGGAGATCGACCGGATGTTGATGGCGAAGTCCATGTCGCCGGTGAAGTCGAAGTAGCCCACGGCGCCCGCGTACGGCCCCCTGGGGGACCTCTCGAGCTCCGATATGACCTGCATCGCCCTGACCTTGGGCGCGCCGGACACGGTGCCCGCCGGGAAGCAGGCCCTGAGGGCGTCGAACGCGTCCTTGTCGGGGCTGATCTCGCTCTCGACGTTGCTCACTATGTGCTGCACGTGGGAGTACTTCTCGACCGACATGAGCTCGTTGACCTTGACGGTCCCGAACCTCGAGACCCTGCCCATGTCGTTCCTGTGGAGGTCCACGAGCATCAGGTGCTCCGCGCGCTCCTTCTCGTCCAGGAGCATCTCGAGCTTGAGCTTCTCGTCCTCCTCCGGGTCCGACGCCCTGGGACGGGTGCCCGCCAGGGGGCGGGTCGTGAGCCTCGTGCCCTCCAGCCTGACGAGCATCTCGGGGGAGGAGCCCAGCAGCTGGACGCCGTCGAAGTCCAGGTGGAAGAGGTAGGGCGACGGGTTCATCCTGCGGAGGGCGCGGTACATCTCGAGGGAGTCGCCCCGGACCCTGAAGTCCACCCTCCTGGACAGGACCGCCTGGAAGATGTCCCCGTCCAGGATGTGCTCCCTCGCGTCGGAGACCATGCGCTCGAACTCGTCCCTCGAGGTGTTCGGCACGCCCTCCCCCACGGAGATCGTCGAGGGCTCGTGCGGCCTGGCCTCCGACAGGGCGGCCCTGAGGTCGGCGATCCTGCCGTGGGTGATGAGCATCACCCTCGAGTTGAGGTGGTCGAAGCAGACCAGGTGCCTCGGGATGACGAAGTAGAGGTCGGGGAACCTGCCCTCCCCCACGGAGGGGCCCCGGACGGGCTCGAAGTACCTCACGGTGCCGTAGCCGACGTAGCCCACCATGCCCCCGGAGAAGGGGGCCAGCTCCGAGGTCCCGCTCTCGAACGCCCTGAAGCGGCTGCGGAGCGACTCGAAGGGGTTCTCGGCCTTGTACGTCTCCCCGTCCGCGAGGACCGTGCCGTCGCTGGACTTGAACGTGTGGACCGGGTCGACGCCTATGAACGAGTACCGGGCGGTCTTCTTCGTGCCCTCCACTGACTCGAGCAGGAAGCTCTCGCCCGGGAACTGCGACCTGAGGGACGCGTAGGTGGACAGCGGGTCGAGGGTGAAGCCTTTCTCTATCGCCACCGCGGTCGTCAGAGACCGTTCTGGGAAGTCAGGGGACATCTCCTCGTCCCTGGGGCCAAAATGGATCCCTTCTGGTCATAGCGGACCCGTCATATCAACAATGTACTATAAGTCACTTCTTGGTACATTGGTGTACATTTCTATCCAGGAGTGAGGTCGGGGCGCCCTCAAGGGACCGGACGGTCGTCCAGGGGCCCGCCGCGTCCTCGGCCAGACTCCCCTCCGGAGCACGGCCTGAGTGACCGGGGGAATGGCCCTGGGAGGAGTCTGGCCCGGACATAGGACCGCGGGATCCAATCCCAGCCAATCATGGAGGCATGACCCGGCGCCCTGCTCCACAGAAAACCTATCTGCCAAGAGCCGCATCGCCGGACGGGTGCAGCCCGATGACACATGCGGAGAAGACGGTGGTGCCGAGGAAGAGGCTGATGCGATTCACGGAGTTCTTCATCGTGGGCCTGATGATGGGCATATCGGAGGACCTGATGGCGATATACTTCGCCACGGGGGAGACGATCACCGTCCAGATCGTCGTCATAGCGTCCGCCGTCTCGCTGCCGTTCGCGTTCTTCAGCGAGATGGTCGTGGACCACCCCGACTTCTGGCCCCACGTCCTGGGGAAGCTGAGGAGAAGGGGACGCGCCGAGACAAGGCCTTAGAACCAGAAGGACGATAGGGGTCCTCCGAGGTTCGGCTCCATGGCAGGGATGAAAGGGATCGTCATAATGGTCCTCATCTTCTTCTCGGTGATCGCCCTGATGCAGTCCCTGCTGACGCTGCTGTGGAGCATCTACCCGGTGGGTTCACGCGAGTCGGCCAACAGCGTCGCCCTGTTCGCCATGGGCGTCGGCTTCCTCGCCACGAGCATATTCGTGTGGAAGAAGTGGGAGGACGACGAGGCCTAGGCCCGGTCTCGGAGGGAAGTCCTGACCGACTATCTCCGCTGATGGTGCCTTCCACCCTGCCGAGGGTGGGCCGGCCGTCTCTGCCCCCTCTGCTGCTTCGGCGCCGGCCTCGCTGCGGCGCCGACGGCGTCCCGCGCCGCGTTGGAGTGGTACGCGTGGGGCATCACATCGATCCTCATCCGTATGAGGTCCTCGATCTCCCTCAGGGCGTCCCGCTCGTGGGCCGCGCACAGGGAGTACGCCGTGCCCTCGGCCCCCGCCCTCGCCGTCCGGCCGATCCTGTGGACGTAGTTGTCGACCTGGTCCACGGGGAGGTCGTAGTTTATCACATGGGATATGTCGTCGACGTCGATGCCCCTCGCGGCGATGTCGGTCGCGACCAGCACCCTCGCGTGCCCCGACTTGAAGTCGTCCAGCGCCCTCGTCCTCTGGCCCTGCGACTTGTTGCCGTGTATGGCGTCGGC
>CAZXWO010000047.1:0-9762 GCA_964644565.1 uncultured Thermoplasmata archaeon
AGAACTCCCTATGAGTCCGACGCTCTACCAGGCTGAGCCACCCCGACATGTTGCCACCCCTCGGAGCAGGCGCGGCCCCGCGGGCTCACTGCGCCCTCTCTTCAGGGGGGATCTCTTCCTCGGCTGGAGCGTCCTTGGCCTGCTCCGGCTTCGGGGGCTCCTCCGCCGGTGCCTCTGCCGGCGCCGCTACGGGTTCGGGCTCAGGCGCCGGCGGCTCCTCTGGGGCCACTATCGGCGCCTCGTCCGGCTCCGGGGGCCTCCCCGCCTTCATGACCTCGCTCTTGCCGATCTCTATCCTCTTGACTGGTACGATGACCTTCGACGCGTCGGATATGGCCTTCGCCATGTCCCCCATGATCATCTTGCGGACGAGCTCGCCTATGGTGGACTCGGAGGCGACCTTGAGGACCGACTCCTTCATGATGTTCCTGATGGCGGTCTCCTGCGACGCCTGTATGCGCTGCTCGGACACGGCCATGGGCTTGATCCTGACCTCCCAGCCGTCCTTGGTCGTCACGTCGACGACGGCGTCGGTCTTGGTCCTCTTCCTCCTCGTGAGCCTCCTGACGTAGTCGTTCGTGAGGGTGTGCCCGTCGTAGAGCGTGAACGCGTCGAAGCCCCTGACGTCGTTCACCTTGAACCTGAGCTTGATGTGCATCTTCGAGAAGTCGCCCGTGAGGTCCTGCACCGTGGCCTCGGCTATCCTGCCCATGACGTGCTCGGGCAGGTCCGACGGGGTCTCGCCGAGCTGCATCTTGCTGAACATGTCCGGCGCGTGGATGTTGTACCACTCCTTCGCGCGCCACTTGTCCTTGACCTTCTTCGCCGCAGCCCTCGCCTTCTGTGCCATCTGATACCTCTGGTTGGATGATAGGGTGGCTCGATAACAGGTTGCCGTATTAAAAGATTACTGTGGTTTGGTGAAGGGGTTTGGGCCGCCCAGGGGGCGCCTCAGCGCTTCCTGAGCTTGGGGTTCATGACCTCGTCCATCGCGTAGCCTATGAACGTGAACCCCAGGACGACCGTGACGATGCAGAGGCCGGGCATGATGATGAACGCGTACGGGCCGGCGAGTGCGACATCGTAGTTGTAGGCGTCCTCCAGGATCCTCCCCCAGGTCTCCACGTCCTGTGGTCCCAGGCCGAGGAAGCTCAGGGTGCTCTCGGAGAGGATGGATATCGCGATGGTCAGGATGGCGTTGGCGAAGATCAGGGGCACCACGTTGGGCAGGATGTGCCTCCTCAGTATGTGCGCGTCCCCCGCCCCCAGGGCCCTCGCCCTCTCGACGAACTGCCTCGACTTGAGCGAGAGAACCTGAGACCTGACGATCCTCGCCGTGGTGGACCAGCCGGTGATGCCGATGACCACGATGACGGACAAGAGGTCCTGGGCCCCCCAGATGGACGCGATGACGATCATGAGGACGAGCCAGGGTATGGACAGGAAGATGTCGTTGACCCTCATGATCACCTCGTCCCTCCAACCGCCCCAGTAGCCTGAGGCCAGGCCGACCAGCGTGCCGAGGCCCATGGATATGCCCATCGCGGTGAACCCGACGGTGAGCGACGCCCTCGTCCCGTGCAGGGTCCTCGTGAGCACGTCCCTCCCGCAGTCGTCCGTCCCGAACGGGTGCTCGAGGCTGGAGTCCTCGAGCGTGTCGTTGGTGCGCAGGCCAGCGTCGTACGGCACGAAGAGCTCCGCCACCACGACGATGCCGAGGAAGAACGCGATTATGGTTATGCCCACCTTCCCCATCCATGTGTCCATGAACAGGTCGGTGTTCTTGCCGAAGCCCCTCATCGACAGTCCGACCTTGTCGGCCAGCAACGGGTTGAACGCCAGGAGCCTCCTCGCGCCCGATTCGAACTTCTTCTCGAACTTCATGGTACCACCATCAGGTAATCGTCACCCTCGGGTCGAGTTTGACCAGCACCAGATCCGCAATCAGGTTGGCGATCACCACCGCGACGCCGCCGATGAGGACGACGAACTGGAGGATCGGGTAGTCCTGCTTGCTGATGGCGTCTATTGTGACCCATCCCAGGCCTTTGTAGCTGAACACGACCTCTATCTGGAACGCCCCGCCCAGGATGAACGCGATGTCCATGGCGATCGTTGTGACAACGGGCAGCCTGGCGTTCGGCGTGGCATGGTACTTCATGACCCCCCGCTCCGTCAGGCCCTTGGCGTAGGCGGTGGTTATGTACTCCTCGGTGAGGACGTCTATGAGCGAGTTCCTCTGGATGAGCACGATCCCCGCGATGGAGCCTATCGTCAGGGTGGCGCAGGGCAGGGCCAGGTGCCACAGGATGTCCGCGATCACGGGCAGGGAGAATTCCGGCGAGAGCCCCGGCGATATGTACTGACTCCCCGGGAACAGGGGGATCCAGCCCACGAATATGACCATCAGGATGATCCCGAACCAGAAGATGGGCATGCCGTAGAAGAAGATGCCGAAGGCGGTGATGGTCACGTCAGCAGGTTTTCCCCTCCTCCGCGCGGCGTACTTGCCTAGGACTATGCCCACCATGAATGTGATCGTGGAGGATATCCCCAGGAGCAGTAACGTCCAGGCTATCGCATCCCCCAGGACGTCCACCACAGGTCGTTCGTACCAGAACGATACCCCCCAATTACCCGTGAACGTCTGGACGAAGTACAGGTAGAGCTGCGTGGAAAGTGGCTGGTCCAGCCCCCACACCTCGATGTTCCTGTCTCTCGTCTCCGGCGGTGTGTTCGGGTCCCTCGGGGTCATCATGTCCACGGGGTCCGCGGGCATGACCCTGAAGAGGAGGAAGTTGACGAGCATAATCAGCAGTATCGTTATGAACGCGTTGAATACCCGCTTAGCCAGTACGCGTCTGAATGATGCCAAGTGTTCACCTTCCGGTAGTGCGGTGTCTGTCGGTTCCTAACATTGTTCGCTGTCCGTGTCCCTATCCGCCCGGCTCACGCCCCTACATAAAAGGGTGTGTAAGTGGTTTGTCAAAGGGGTTTGTATCGCGTTCGCCCTTCATCTGGGTGGGGCTGGTTCGTCGGGCGCCGCCATGCCTTCCATGCCGGCTGCTTCGGCGGGCGCGGCCCCCTTCTTCCTCCTCATCAGGAGTAGGGCGACCACGATCACGACGACTATCAGCAGGAGTATCCCGCCGATCAGCACCCAGTTGGTCTCGGCTGGCGGGCTCACGACGTCCACCGTCGTGGACCTCGAGGACGGCGTCATGTCCGAGTGGTCCTCGCCGTCAGTGACGCTGGCCACCACCGTGTAGTCCCCGGCCGCATCGTACGTGTGCGTGAAGTTCACCGTCGCGGCGACGCTGCCGGGCAGGGTGTCGACGACCACCTGGTCGCTCTCGCCGTCACCGAACACTATCCTCACGGTGACGTTGTCACCCTCCACGTCCTTGATCCTCACGGTGAAGGTGAGCTCTTCACCGGTATCGTATAGGTCCTTGGAGGGCGACTTGGAGATGTTGTCCAGCACCGGCTTGAAGTTGGTCTCCGAGACCTGCACCGGCACGGTCACGCTCTCGTTGTGGCCCATCCCGTCGTCCGCATACACAGTGATGTCGAAGGTCCCGATGTCGCCGTACACGTGGGTCGCCGAGTAGTAGTCCTCGGGGTCGCCCATAGTCATCGGCGTGCCGTCGCCCCAGTCGTACCACACGGTCAGCTCGTCGCCGTCAGGGTCGGAGATGTCCACGGGCGCTATCTCGAAGGTCACGTTGAAGGCCGCGCTGTACGAGGACTGCATCGTTATGTCCGGCGCCTCGTTCGCGGTCACCCTGACGGCATAATCTGTCAGGGACGAGTTCGCAGTGCCGTCGTCCGCATAGAGCGTGGCGGAGAACGGCCCCTCCTCCGTGTAGGTGTGGGTGAAGGTCGCCGTCTGGGCGTCCGTGGTCCCTCCCGCAGTGGTCGCGACGGCCAGCTCGCCGTCGCCGAAGACGAGCGTCATCGTCAGCGCGTCGCCGTTGGCGTCGCTCGCGGACGCGGTGAAGGTTATCTCGCCGTCCACCAGGCCAGGGTCGGGGTCCTGCGACAGGCTCAGCGCCGTGGGCGCCGAGTTCGCGGTGCTCGATATGACCGCGGTCACCGTGACGGATTCGTTGTGCAAGTTGCCGTCGTCGACCCAGAGGGTGACGTCGAACTCGCCCTCGGAGTCCCATATGTGCTTGACGGCGTTCGTCACGACCGAACCGGGGTTCGTGTTGAGCACGGATGTCACGTTGTACGTCCCGTCGTCCCACACCCATGTGAAGGTCAGGGTGTCTGGGTCGAGGTCTATCGCCGAGCCAGATACCGGGGCCCAGTTGCCGGGCGTCCACTGGATAGCGGACACCGCAAGGTCCGTGGGCGCCGTGTTCTCGAGCACCGTGTAGATCTTCGAGGTGGACACGTTGTGCACCGAGCTCGTCTCGTCGTCCTCGTAGCCGTCGAACACAAACACCTCCACCAGCTTCGTCCCCATCTCAGTCCAGGCGTGGGTCTGGGTGTCGGTCACCTCCGCACCTAGCGCCGTCGGGGTCTGGTACGAGACATCGTATGTGCCGTCGTCCCAGACCCACGTGAACTTGAGCTCGCCGGTCTCGTCCGTCTCGGCGTCGCTCGCGGATACCGTCCACGCGACCTCCTGGTCGATGTAGACCGGGGACGCCGGGGTCCCGACCAGCGAGCCAGGCGTAATAACCGGGCCGTAGTCGAGTTCAGAGACGACGTCCACTGTCGCGCTGGTGGAGACCTCATGGTTCTGCTGGTAGTCCCAGGCCGAGATCCTCAGCGTCAGGCCGGTCGCGAGGGTGTCGTACGTGTGGCTGAAGGTGACCTCCGTGGGCACGGTGGTGTCGCCGGTTATCTCATAGTCGTGTTCTTCGACGCCGTCCCCCCACGAGCAGTTGAGCTTGATTGGGTCGCCATCGACGTCCTTGACCTCGACCGTGACGTCGAACTGTGCACCCCTCTGGGCCTGGTAGTCAGGCGCAAGGTCGCTGGTGAACTCGGGCGTCAGGTTGTCCGCGGGCAGGAGGTCGAACCAGATCCACAGGAGGTCGGAGGTTATCGGCCGTCCGTTGTGCTCGGTCCAGTTGCCCCACCCCACGAAGTTGGCGTTGCTCACGCCGTACAGGCCGAGGTCGTAGTAGGGCGGGTTCTCGGTGTAGGAGTCGTAGATCACCTGCTGCAGCTCGTCGAGGATGACCTTCCTCTCGACCGGGTCGAGGGTCCTCTGTGCGATGGATATGTTCTGGTCGAAGGAGGAGAAGCCGATGAAGCCCTCCTCGTCCATGTCGAACTCGTCGATCATGGACGCGTTGACGAATGGGCAGGTGCTGTAGTTCTCCGTATAATCGTTGAGGGAACCGCGTACCCACCACTCGCCCATTGGCCCCTGACAGTTGTATCCGCCCTCCCTGAGCTCGTTGGTCAGCCAGCAGGTGAGCGCGGCGCCGATGGGCTCAGGTCCCCAGCCCCAGTGCCAGACCCAAATGTCGTAGTCGGACAGGTACCATGCCTTGGAGGTCATGATGCCCTCGGACTTCTTGGCGGCGACGAGCCCGATGCCAGCATCTTCGGCATCCTCGGCCCAGCCCTCGGCTATGGCGAAGTAGTTCGCGTCTGTGTCGGGTGCCTCGCATCTTATGCCGGAGAGCTCGTAGCCCACGGACACCCATCCCTCCTGCACCGCGAACGCGTCGGCGGTCGCCTTCAAGTAAGTGCCACCGTCGTCGGCGTACCCGTTGTCGAGCAGGAGCTGCTTGGCGGCGACCGGGTCGAACGGATACTCATCGAGTTCCGCCTGCCAGTATCCTGGCTGCACCACTGATGCCGCCTGCGTGGCCAGGCCCTGCAGCCTTACGTTCACGATGTAGTCCTTGTCCAGGGTCATCATGATGGCCTTTCTGACGAACGGGTCCCTCAGGACCGGGTTGCCGTTGTAGTACTTGTTGTCGTCCCAGTACTCGGGTATCGCATTGATCGCGACATCGCAGATGCCCGGCTCCGAGACCGCGTACTTGTCTATGTCCAGGGTGGTGCCGACGCCGAGCGTCTCCATGTATGTGTTGACCGACCCTTGGAGGTTCACGGCGTCCACGTCGCCCGAGTTCAGCGCAAGGGCGATGGAGTTGACGTCCGTGTAGACGATGTACATTATCCCGGGTATGTCGACGGTCCTTGCCCCGCCGTAGTCGATGTCCCCGTAGTAGTTGGGCGCCTTCTTGAACGCGAACCAGCTGTTGGTCAGGAGGGCCTCGAACACGAACGGCCCCGTCCCGTACTGCTGCTCGGGCGTCATGCTCTTCGACACGGGGTTGGAGAACTGGCTCCAGTAGTCCTCGCACAGGATGGGCACCCCTGACAGGTCGTCGATCAGGGTGGCCTTGACGTAGCCTACCTTGATTATGAGCTCGGTCTCGCTCAGGACCTCTATCTCGTATATCTCCCTGACGTACCAGTCGAAGGTGTAGCCGGTGTTGTTCTTGATCATGTTGATCGTCCAGGCGACGTCGTAGGCGGTCAGCTTCTGGCTCGTGTCCTCGAGGTTCGCCATGTTCCTGAAGTAGGCGTTGTCAGAGATCCTGACCCAGAGGTTCAACGACCCGTTGGCCTGTACCTCTTGGTCCCACTCCATGGCGAGGTCGCCGACCGGCCCGGACCAGTCCTCGTCATATGTCCACAGGGCGCTGTACATCAGGTAGCAGGCAACATAGTCCTCGACCATGTTTATGGTCAGTGGGTTCCAGTACGAGATCTCCATGTTCAGGTAGCCTACCTTGACATAACCGTCACCGACCGCTGCCTCCGCCTCTCCCACAGGCGGGGGCGTGTCCGCGGCCATCGGGATGGCCGTGAACAGGAAAGCAGTCGCGATAAAGAGCGCTAGCGCACGCATTGATGTCCCCAAATACATATCCGTCATTCCCCTATACTCAATTGAGTGGCTGAAGGCCGCTCCTCCGGCCCCGTTTCGCGCGGGCATTGGACTTTATGCTATATAAACAATATGAGTTTTGACGTGCTGGCTGGTCGGGCGCGCACGCCCGCGTTGCTCAAACCCGGACAATGTATCGCACAGCCTGTATCGATATCCGGCGGCCGCCAGGTGTGCTGGTCCGCGCGCGCCTTCGAAAGATGCGCGAAGGCGGGCGCCTGTGCGGTCGAAAAGGGGACTCCCGGTCCGCATATCGTACCGGTGCCTTTCGAAAGCCGTTCGGCGCCCCTACGGTCTCAGTCCTCCGCGGCCTCCTCCGGAGGCCGCGAACATGTGCATGACGGTGATGACGCTCTTCTCGAAGTCCCGCATCCCCTTGACGACCGCGAACTCGTTCGGTGAATGTGCCTTGGCGCCGTACCCCAGGCCCACCCCTCCCCACGGCACGCCCAGGACCTGGTCGAACAGGTAGAACGGGGCAGACCCGGCCATCATGGGCCAGACCTCGGGCTCCTTGCCGTGGTACCTCATGGCCTCGACGCACGCGACGGAGATCTCCTCGCGGGGCGAGACCTTGGACCACGGGTAGTCCTCGTAGGTGCGCATGCTGATGTCCGTGAAGCCCCTCCTCCTCAGGTGCGCCATGACCTTCTCCCTCGTCCCCTCGATGGTCATGTCGGGCACGGTCCTGATGTCCACCTTGGCCATCGCCCTGTCCGGGAGGACGGTCTTGGTCCCTGGGCCGGTGTACCCGGAGAGCACCCCGTCCACGTTGATCGAGGGTTCGAAGAGGTACTTGGTTATCAGTTCCTCCTTCGTCCCCTCGCCCTTGAACTTCGCGACCCCGATGTCGGCGAGGTGCGCCTTGGGGTCGAAGCGGGGCGCGACCTTCCTGATGAGCTCCCGGTCGTCCCCGTCGGGCTCCCTGACGTCGTCCCACAGCCCGTCGACCGCCGGCCTCTGGTCCTTGTCGACGAGGGTGGAGAGGGCCTGCACCAGGCGCCACGCGGGGTTGTGGACCCAGGACGCCTCCCCGCTGTGCACCTCCCCGTTCATGGGGCCCCCCGTGTCGGGGTTGCCCTCGGCGACGAGGTCGAAGTAGACGACCCCCTTCAACCCCAGGGAGATCACGGGGACCCCCTTGGAGTCCTCGCTGTAGTCGAAGCCGAAGGCGACGTCGGCCTTCGAGAGCCTCCCCTTATTCTTCATTATGTATCTAGGCAGGCTCGGGCCGCCGCACTCCTCCTCCCCCTCTATCACGAAATGCATGTTCAGGGGCATCTCATCCTTGTCAAGCATCGTCCTTATGGCCAGGAGCATGCCCGCCAGCGCCCCCTTGGAGTTGTACACCCCCCTGTTCACGAGGACCTCTCCGTAGGGCCTCCTCCTGACGACGGTCGCCCCGAACGGCGGGTGGTCCCACTGATCGAGGTCGCCGACAGGCTGGACGTCGTACATGCCGTAGAGGATGCCGGTCTTCTCCGCCCCCACGTCGAGGTAGCCCGTGACCAGCGGGTGGCTCTTCTTGGCGCCCCTGAAGAGCCCCGGCTCCACCCCCAGTTTCGCCACCATCTCCGAGACCGCGGCGGCGGTCTCCTCTATTCCCTCCCCGGTCATGGACACGCTGGGGATCCTGAGGAGCCTCCTGGTCTCAGCCAGGTGCCTGTCCCACTTCCTGTCGATCTCCCTGTGCAGTTCCTTGAGCGGCATCGCAAGTCCCTCCTAGGCGGGCGAGAAAAGTGCCCGGTCAGTTCCCGAGGAACCTCGGCTTGGGAGCCTTCTCGTTCCTGACGATGCGCTGGACGGGGGCGTTGTGGCACTTGACGGCGCTCTCCTCGTCCTTGTACACCCTGCCGCAGGTGAAACACTTGAACATCGTCTGAGTCATGTCGGGTGGCTCCTCGGGCAGCACGTGTATCGCTTGGTCAGTAATGAACTTTTCAGCCTGATTCCACGTGCTTGGAAAGGGCCGCCCTCGCCTCGCCCGTCAGCTGCGCGTCCTGCTTGGCGAGCATGGCCTCGATGTCCGCTATCGACGGCGGGTCCTTGAGGAACACGGGGACGTAGCTCGTCGTCGTGTCGATGACGAGGACGGCGACGAGCTCGTCCTGGGAGAGCTCCCTCTCCTCGACGTCCGCCCTGAAAGAGACAAAAGGCAGGATGTCCGGGGGCAGGTTCCTCACCTCGGTTATCGCCACGAGGTTCGCCTTGTGCATGTCCGGACACCCCGTTCTGGTTTAGATGTTCACCTTGGTCAGGTGGCACTCGAGCCCGAGCTTCTCCTTCTCCAGGCCGAACGCGAGGCCGAGCAGCTGCGACAGGTGGAGCACCGGTATCCCGAACTCCTTGAGCTGGGCCTGCCCCGCGTCGTACTGCAGGTGGCAGAAGGGGCAGCAGTCGACGATGACCTCGGCGCCCGCGGCCTGCATGTTCGTCAGGTTCTCCTTGGTCATCTTGAGCGCCACGTCCGGCGTCCTCGCCCTGACCCCGCCGCCCGCGCCGCAGCACGAGCCCTTGTCCTTGAAGGGCAGGCTGGTCATGCCCGCCGCCTCGACGATGTCGTCGAATATGTGCGGCCTCTCGGCGTCGTCGATCTTCTTGATGTTGCTGGGCTTCAGGAAGTGGCAGCCGTAGTGCACGGCGGCCTTCATGCCCTTGCCCTGCCTGGCCTTCGCCCTTATGGCCTCCACGCCGACGTCCTTGTACAGGAGCTCGACGAAGTGCCTCACGTTGACGGTGCCCTGGTACTCGTCCACGCCGGCCTCCTTGAGTATCTTGTTGATCTTCTTCCTCAGCTCGGCGTCGTGGTTGAGCTTGTGGGCGGCCTCGAACAG
>CAZXWO010000048.1:0-9307 GCA_964644565.1 uncultured Thermoplasmata archaeon
GCACGTTCGACAGCACGGCATACGTCGAGATACTGGTCTACAACGACGCCGCCCCGGACTGGATGCTCGTCAATATCGGCTCCGTCACTACGACGGCACTGAGCCCGACGAGCCCGTCTGCGACGGTCTCCGTCCTGCTCACGGACGCGGGCGGCACGCCGATCGCCGGCGAGACGCTCGACGTCACATACAGCGACCCCGCCATGGTGAGCGGCCCTGTCGCCTCGGTGACCACCGGGACGGACGGCACCGCCGTGTTCGGCGTGACGGCGGCCGACACCGGGTCCTCCGGCGCCCTGAGGGTGTCCGTAGGCAAGCTGGCCGCGCCCAACGCGATCGGCGAGACGGTCACCTTCACATACATCGACCCCGAGGACATGCCGGCCGCGCCGATGTACGGCGGCTATGCCCAGTACTCGGCCGACAAGTTCGTGGACGTGTTCGGCTCGGTTGAGCTCACGTTCCATGTGTTCGACTCCGACGGGGCCGCGGCGGACGGCGTAACAGGGAGCGTGCTGCTCGCTGCGACGGACCACGGACAGATGACCGACTGGCCCGGCTCAGAGTACAACACGTTGTACGACTACACGGGCATGAGGATCGTGACCGCCGCCGACGGCGTCGACACCGTCTCGACCGGCGCGTACTCCGCACCGGAGTACCTCGACTACTGGATACCGGACGACATGACAGGGGACTGGGTCGCGCTCGACATACACGGGGTGGACATCGTAGGAGGCGTCTACAGCATGACCATCGAGGGCGTCGACCTGGCCCACCTGGATCAGGCCCTGAGCGTCTACCTATGCCCCGACTCGACGGCGGAGTTCGACTGGGCCACGTACAACCACGTGATCACGGGCGAGACGACCATATCGAGCGGGTACGGCTACGGCAGGTGCTACGACGTCGTCTCCGTGAACCATGTCGTCTCCAAGCCCGTCATGAGCGCGTACAACTCGTTGCCGTACGACACATCCGGCGTGACGGCCACGGTCGTGGACCAGGACGGGGAGCCCGTCGAGGGCTGCCTGGTCTACATCCGCCAGAGCGCCTCGTACATGAACGCGGACTACGGCGTCCTGGAGTACGCATACGACTACTGGGTCCCGACCGCGCTGTACACCGGGGCGGACGGGACAGTGAGCGCGACGGTGCTCGCGCTGCAGAACTCGGGCGTCGCCACCCAGTCGACGGACGAGGCGGCCCTCCGGGTCGCCCCGGTCACGCAGGGGACGATATGCCTGACGTCGCAGTCCTGCCTGTTCATACACCCGCGGATGACGACGACGGTCGGGGTGCCTCCGGCCGCGCCGCTGCTGATCGGCGCGCCGGCCCAGGTGCAGGCGACGCTGGCCTCGGACGACGGTGAACCGCTCACCGAGGCAACGGTCGCCATGGCTGCCGGGACCGATGTCACCGTGCACTCAGAGGCCGCGCCCGACGACACCGGCCTCGTCACCTTCGACCTGGACACCTCGAGGATATCCTCCTCCGAGGGAGGGTTCGTGCCCGTGCTGTTCGCATCGAACGGGCCCGGGTACGCGTTCTCGTCGGCCAGGCTGATGGTGCCGGTCAAGAACCCGAGGCCCGACATCGTCATAACGGAGCCGGGCGAGGGCGAGGTCCTGGACGACGCGACCGTCACGATACGCGGATACGTCCAGGACACGAACGGGGTGCAGTCCGTGACCGTCTCGGTCGACGGCCAGCCTTACGTCGTGCCAGGGTATCCCGGGAACGCCTACTGGACCTTCGATCTCACCGTGCCGGACCTCGTCGACGGGGAACACCACGTCACCGTCACCGCGACGGACTCGCTCGGGGTGTCGGCCTCCCTCATCAGGGGGTTCGAGGTCGCTGCGAACAGCGTCCTCGTGTTCAACTACGGCGGGAGCCCGTCCGAGAACGCGGAGATGGTGCTGTTCCACCCGACCTCGGACGGCATATGGCAGGTGACCGTGGAGAACGACGGCCTCAAGGGCCTGGTCATCGACGTCTACGACATGAGCGACGGGCTGCCGGTGGAAGTCGCGATCCTCAGGGTCTCGCTGGCCAAGGTCCCCGTGGGCACCGTCGTGGTCGAGGGATACGTCCCCATGACAGGCGGCACCTCGTACGTCCTGGCATTCATGCCATTGGGGCCCGAGGGAGGCAGCGCCACAGTGACTTGGTACTACACGCCGATGGACTTGACCGCCGAGGACTCCGGGCAGGCTGATATACTCCGTCGCTGATAATCGTCCGGTAGGATGAGGGTACTGGTCCTCGGCGCGTACGGCATGCTCGGGCACAGGCTGCTCCTGGAGCTGGGCCGCGGCGAGGAGGCGTTCGGCACGTGCAGGGGCCTCGCTCAGGGCGGCGTAGGGGCCAGGCTGGTCCCGGCCGACCTGCTCGTCCCTGGCGTGGACGCCGCGAGGTTCGAGAGCGTCGCGAAGGCGATCTCCTCCACCAGCCCGGACGCCGTCGTGAACTGCATAGGGATCGTGAAGCAGCTCAAGGAGGCGCACGACCCCGTCGCGAGCGAGCTCATCAACTCGACCTTCCCGCACCTCCTCGCCGACGAGTGCGCGAGGCGGGGCGCGAGGCTGGTGCACTTCAGCACGGACTGCGTGTTCTCCGGGAGGAAGGGGATGTACACGGAGGAGGACGCGCCCGACCCGGTCGACCTCTACGGCAGGACCAAGCTCGCAGGCGAGGTGCGGGCCGAGGGGTGCGTCACACTCCGCACTTCGCTCATAGGCCGCGAGCTGGGCTCGGCCAACGGCCTCGTCGAGTGGTTCCTGAGGAACAGGGGAGGGAGGGTGAAGGGGTACACGAACGCCGTGTTCTCAGGCTTCACCACCACCGAGATGGCCAGGGTCGTCCGGAAGGTGCTCAGGGAGCGGCCCCGGATGTCAGGCGTCTGGCACGTGGCCTCAAAGCCCATATCCAAGTACGACCTTCTCATGCTCGTGAACGAGAGGATGGGCCTCCGGACGGAGATAGAGGAGGAGGCGCTGCCGAGGGTGGACAGGAGCCTCGACGGCCGCAGGTTCGAGAAGGAGACCGGGTACTCCCCGCCGAACTGGGAGGCGATGGTCGGGGAGATGGCCTCGGAATCCCATCAGTACGAGAGGTGATTTGAATGGCTAGACTGTTCGACAAGAAGAGGGTCCTGGTGACCGGGGGCACGGGCTCGCTGGGGAAGGTCCTGACGAAGAGGCTTCTGTCGGGGAAGGACGGTGTCCCGGAGAGCGTGGTCGTGTTCTCCAGGGACGAGGCGAAGCAGCACTTCATGCGCCTCGAGTACATGAAGATGGGGAAGGCCACGGACGAGGTCATCTACCGCAACTCCGAGGAGCGGCTCAGGTTCAGGATAGGCGACGTGCGGGACTTCCACAGCGTCGCCGCGGCCGTGAGGGACGTCGACATCGTGTTCAACGCCGCGGCCCTGAAGCAGGTCCCGACATGCGAGTACTTCCCCTTCGAGGCGGTCCGGACCAACATCGGGGGCCCGCAGAACATCATAAGGGCGATAACGGAGCAGGGCCTGGACGTCGAGACGGTGGTCGGGGTGTCGACGGACAAGGCGTGCAAGCCCGTGAACGTCATGGGCATGACCAAGGCCATCCAGGAGAGGGTGTTCATCAAGGCCAACCTGGACACGCCCCGCACGAGGTTCATATGCGTGAGGTACGGCAACGTGCTGGCCTCCAGGGGCTCCGTGATACCGCTCTTCCACGAGCAGATCAGGGGCGGCGGGCCGGTGACGATAACCACGACCGACATGACCAGGTTCCTCCTGAGCCTGGACCGGGCCGTGGACACGATATTCGCGGCGGTCAAGGGCGCAGGCAGGGGAGAGACCTACATCCCCAGGGTGCCATCGGCCAGGGTCGTGGACGTCGCGGACGCGCTCATAGGGAGCAGGAAGGTCAAGAAGGTCATAACCGGCATCAGGCCCGGCGAGAAGGTCCACGAGATCCTCGTCTCGGAGGAGGAGGGGCACAGGACCGTCGCCAGGGGGGACCACTACGTCATCCGGCCGATACTCCCCGAGATATCCAAGGGGGGTAAGGGGAAGACCCTGGACAGGGAGTACAGCTCCGCGGACGACCTGATGTCCAGGAAGGACATCGAGAAGTTGCTGAGGGAGAACAAGCTCATGGTCGGGGACAGGCTCGTGGAGGACGGAGAGCTGCTCGGATGAAGGTAATGACGGTCATGGGCACCAGGCCCGAGATCATACGCCTGAGCAGGGTGATACCGCTCCTGGACAGGCACTGCGACCACGTGCTCGTCCACACGGGGCAGAACTACGATCGCACGCTCAAGGACGTCTTCTTCGAGCAACTGAATGTGCGGGAGCCGGACCACGTGCTGAGGTCGAAGGCCCCGTCCCTGATGGGCCAGGTGACCAAGATACTCGAGGGGTGCGAGAGGCTCATCCGAGAGGAGAGGCCCGACCGGCTCCTGGTCCTGGGGGACACCAACAGCGGCCTGTCCGCGTACGCGGCGAAGCGGATGGGCGTCAAGGTGTACCACATGGAGGCGGGCAACAGGTGCTACGACGACCGGGTGCCGGAGGAGGTCAACCGGAGGGTCATAGACGCCTGCAGCGACGTGCTGATGCCCTACACCGAGAGGAGCAGAAAGAACCTCGTCGCCGAAGGGATCGCGTCGTCCAGGATACACGTCACCGGGAACCCCATACTGGAGGTGCTGACGCACCACGGGGACGAGATAGGCGCCTCGGACGTCATGGACCGCATGGGGCTCGAGCCGAAGGGGTTCATGCTGGCGACACTCCACAGGGAGGAGAACGTCGACGTCGAGGAGAGGCTGAGGAAGTTCGTGAAGGCCTTCGCTGCCCTCAGGAAGAGGCACCGGATGCCCATAGTCTGGAGCGTCCACCCGAGGACGAGGAAGAGGCTCGCGGCCCACTCGATCTCCTCCGACCCGGGCGTGCGCATATGCGCCCCGCTGGGGCTCTTCGACTTCGTGAGCCTCGAGAAGAACGCCGCCTGCGTGCTCACGGACTCCGGCACCGTCCAGGAGGAGTGCTGCATATTCAAGGTCCCCAACGTCACGCTCAGGGACGTCACCGAGAGGCCCGAGACCGTGGAGGTCGGGAGCAACATACTCAGCGGGGCCGAGCCCGACTCGATCGTCAGGTGCGTCGACATCGCGATGTCGAGGCCCACCAACTGGACGCCGCCGTGGGAGTACCTCGTGAAGGACGTGAGCTCGACCGTGGCGAAGATCGCCCTGGGGCACAAGTGAGGGAGATGAACGGCGCCTTCCCCGACGAGCCACTCGTTTCTATAGTCATCCCCGTCTACAACGGGGCCAGGTACCTCGCGGAGGCGATCGACAGCGCGCTGGCCCAGACCTATGGCAACACCGAGGTGGTTGTCGTCAACGACGGGTCCGGCGACGGGGGCGCCACCGAGGCCGTCGCCAAGGGCTACGGGGAAAGGATACGCTACGTCGCCAAGGAGAACGGCGGCGTCTCGACCGCCCTGAACGCCGGGATACAGGTGTCCAGGGGCGAATACATATCGTGGCTCAGTCACGACGACGCCTACCCGCCGGACAAGCTGGAGAGGCAGGTCGCGTTCCTCAGGGGGCTGGGGGACAGGTCAGGGAGGACGATCCCCTACGGGAGCGTCGTGTACATGGACGAGCGGTCCGAGGTGTTCGGCAGCTACACCCTGCCCGAGGTGCCGCCCGAGCAGCTGCACCAGGCGCTCATGTGCAGGGCCGTGTTCATCTCACCCTTCAGGCGACTGAGGTTCGGCGTCAACGGCTGCACGACCCTCATCCCCAGGAGGGCCTTCGACGAGGCTGGGCCGTTCGACCCGTCGCTGAGGACGACCCAGGACTACGACATGTGGTTCAGGCTCAACGAGCGCTACGACTTCGTGCAGATGGACGGCTTCCTCCTCAGGTCGAGGGTGCACCCCGAGCAGGGCACCAGGGTCCTGAGGGACCACATGGTCTCCGAGGGGAGCGGCATGTTCGACCGGGCCCTCGGGTACCACAAACCCGGGAGCGACAAGTGGGACCTGGACCTGCCCAAGGTCGCCCTGGCGTCGAGGATGTTCAGTCTCGACGAAGCGGTCTCGGGGAAGGTCATGCGCATGGCGGGGGAGGCGGACAAGGACATGGAGGGTCTGATGTACTACGCTCTGGCCAGGTCCTGGAACCCGGCCCTGAGGGCGTTCTACGAGGTTACCGAGAACGTCCGCGGGCTCCCTTCCTTCTAGACCCCGGACAGGTCACCTGGACAGGCCAGAATACGCCTGGTCGACCTTTATGATGACTTTGCTCCAGTCGTACTCCTCCAGGACCCTCTCGCGGCCGCGGGCCCCGATGTCCGGGGACGCAAGGGCCGCCTGGAGCTTCTCCGCGAGGTCCTCCCTGGAGCCGAAGGCGTACGCGAGGCCGTACCTCCCGCGCCCCACCACCTCCGCGCAGCCGCTGTGGTCCGGCGCGACGACGGGCCTTCCCAGCGCCATGCCCTCGAGCAGGGCGAGCCCCTGGCTCTCCCTGACGCTCGTGCTGACGACCGCCGAGCTGGCGGCGATGGCGTCGAGGGTCGAGGCGTGGTCGAGAGGGCCGACGCAGGTGAGGTTCGACGGGACGGCGCCGCCCCTGGCGACGCTGGCGGCGTCGAGGCCGTGCCCCACCATCACGAACCTCACCGAGGGAATGTCGCTCGCGAGGTCCACGAAGGCGCGGTGGTTCTTCATGGGGCTGTCGCTTCCGACGAACAGCACGAAATCCGAGAGCCCGCGGGCCCGCCTGAACCTGTCACCATCGGCGCGGACACACTCGGCCAGGTCGACGCCGTTGGGGATGTACACCGATTCTATGCCGTGTTCGGACTGGAGGTATCCCTTTAGCCAGTTGGAGACAGAGACCCTGAAGTCGGCGTCCCTGGCGACCTTGACTGCCGCCTCGTTGGCGTCGACCTGCCAGGGCTCGAGCCTGCGGGACGGGTAGTCCTCAGGGAAGTAGAACGCGTGGTAAGTGTGAACCCAGCCGGACGCCCTCGGCCGGGAGCGGCGGCAGAACCTCGTGAACCATGGATGGGCGTGCGAGTGGAGGATGTCATACCCCCATAGACCGAGGGGCATCCTCAGCCGCGTATACGCCTCGTACATCGGACCCTTCGACCTGGACCCTATTGCGGCCCTCGTCAATGGAGACGGTGACTTGGACACGGAATGCGACGAATGCCTGGCAATGGCGTCTATGTGCCTGCTCACGCCGCCGGCCTCGCTGAACACCGGCCCGACGACCACCTTCAGCGCCATCGTCCAGCCTCAGAGGACCTGCCCGGGCGCCATCAGGCGCTCCCGTCCCTGTCCCTGTCGTGCTTGAGGGGCGCCCCCTTCACGTAGCTCATCAGGTCCTCGACCTCCTTGGCCACGGACGGGTCGTCCCTGATGACGTGCTCCATCCACGCCTCCATCGTCTCCCCGTACTCCTTCAGGCTGGGGTCGTCCTTCCCGAGCTTCTTGAGCAGCGGCAGCCAGACGAGCCTGTAGTGGACGATCTCCTTCGGGGACATCTTCTCCTTGGAGTAGGGGTTGCGCTCGACCAGGACGGTCATCTGCTCGCGCCACATCCTCAGTTTGGTGTCCCAGAGTATGGATGCGATCCATATCGCGAGGCCTATGATGACGAGTATCAGGGTGGCCCCCGTGTAGGGCGTCTCGAAGACGCCCGAGCGCCAGCTCACCAGGTTGTAGATCAGGAGAGCGTCGGTGACGGCCAACATCAGCAAGGACAGAATCGCCGCTATCTGCTGCACCCTCCACATCTGGAGCATGAACCACTTCTTGACACCGATAGCCATCTAGCGCACCTCTCCTCGGACGGGAGGCCATTACGCTGCGCACTATATGAGGGTTCTCGGGGGGCGGGAGTGCCTGCGGTCAGTGGACTGACATAACGGCGGCAAGCCGGGCAGCCCCAGGAAAAGCTAATGAACCCCCGCCGACGTGGTGACTGACCAGGGAATGGTTCGATGGAGTCCTTCGCAAGAGGCAGAGTCATCAAAGTAGTGTCGGCCATCGCAGTCGTCTCGTCGCTCGTCCTTCTGGCAGTGGCGTCGACGACGACCGCGAGGGTAGTGAAGTGGCAGGAGGCGGTCGTCGTGTACGGGCATGGCAGCTACCAGTGCCTGGACCTGGCTACCGGGACGGACGGCGTGTACATAGTCACATGGGAGTACCCCGCGGGGAGGGTCCTCCTCTTCAAGAGCGTCGACGGCGGGGCCACATGGGGGGCGCCCGTGGACGTCTTCGGGATGTCCCTCTATCCAGGATACTCGAGCATGTGCGTGTACCAGGACGGGGAAGAAGACACGATACTCGTGGTCTCAGGACCCAAGTACGTCGCGAAGAGCGTCGACTCCGGCGAGACGTTCCAGAGGCTGGCGGACGTGCCCGTGCCCGACTATGGCACGTGGTACTGCACCAGCGCGATCGGCACCAACGCCTCCTGGTTCGGCGGCGAGGGTGACGACGACATGTACTTCGTCGGCGCACTCTACGTGGGCGTCCCGTGGTCCGGGAAGTACGTCCTCCACTCGTCCGTGTCGCACGACGGCGGCGCCTCCTGGGAGGCCCCTGTCGCAGTGAGCCCGGTCGACTACGAGTCGTTCTGGCCCGAGCTGTTCAGCGACGGGCAGAGGCTCTACGCGACGCACGCGGTGGCCAACAGCGTGGTCGTGCACCTCAAGTACTCGGAGGACTGGGGAGCGACCTGGACCGACGGCGGCGACCTCGCCGAGGCCGAGGGCACCGCCGGGCTGATCGCCCTCAAGGTGCAGCCCATAGACGCTCACAGGGCGTTCATGACGCTGTGGGACGTCGACGCGCTAGCTAGCACTGGGTTCGCCAGGTGCGGGTACTTCTCCTACGACGACATGACGTTCAAGGAGACCTTCAGGGTGGACAACCCGGACTGGCAGTTCGGCAGGTTCGGGCTGAGCGTGGAGATGGTGGGCATGTCCGAGTTCAGGGTCGCGGGGCTCGACCTCATCGAGCTCGGAGCCTACGACATCATATTCGCGAACTCGCAGAATCTCGAGTGAGGGAACGCATCCAGCAGGATCAGAGGTCCTTCTTCAGAGCGGATGCTATCCTCTCCGCGGCGTCGCCCTTCCCGTACGGGCAGGGCGCGAAGCTCGTCCTGGGGCGCCTCATGTGCGCCTCGAGCGCGCGCAGGACCGCGCGAGGCTCGGTCCCCACGACGGTGCAGTAGCCGGCCCTCACGGCCTCCGGGCGCTCCGTCGAGAGCCTCATGACGA
>CAZXWO010000049.1:0-8944 GCA_964644565.1 uncultured Thermoplasmata archaeon
CAGGAGGACTGCACCATACTCCGCCACGGCGACCTGGCCCTCGGTTTCTGCGGGAGAGACAGGGCCGACACCTGCGGCATCATCACTTTCTGGTACCGGACAGACGCAGAGGTGGACGAGCGCTACCGCGACCTCAAGGACCTCGCCGAGGACGCCCCGCGGCTGAACGAGAAGTACAGGATATACCACTTCTTCCTCAGGGACCCCGAGGGCAGGAGGCTGGAGGTCCAGAGGTTCCTGGACCTGTGAGCCCGGCCGGACGGTCCACCGGCGAGCCCCGCAATGTAGTTGTAGCGCTGAGCAGTTCGGAAACCGAGCATGACGCCAATGGAGAGGCCTGAAGGAACGACTGGCAGTGAGCCAGCGGGCGCAGGACGGATGGCCAGGCTACGGGTCGTCGCGGTTGTCACAGCGATCATGCTGGTCGCGGACACCCTGGTCCTCAAGTTCGTGGTGCCTTGGGCGGACGACGAGTTCCCGAACCCGTTCATGAGCACCGGCTACATCGTCACCTTCTTCCTCGTGTTCTTGAACTTCGTGACCGCCTTCGCCATGGTCTCGTACATCTTCCAAAGGGACTCCTACCCGTCCGACCGGTGGCGATGAGGGCCCTCGCCTCGAAGGGTTCATCCGGCGAAATGACGTATTCTCGGGCGAGGGGATCTGGGCTTTGAAGTGTCCCAAGTGCGGGAAGAGGGTCGGGTTCAACCAGAGGGGCACCAACTGCCCGAAGTGCGGCGCGTGGCTGCTCTCCAGACCCCCGAGCGACCACATGGTCCAGAAGATGCAGCGCCAACGCCGGGACGACTTCCTCAACGACTTCCCGTGGATCGGGGGTTCGCCGGGCAGGAGGGCGGCCGCGTTCACCGCCGTCTGGGTCGTCACCCTCGTCGTGCTCGCCGCATCGATCCTGCTGTGCTTCGTCACTGGACACTTCGTCCTTGCGTTCGTCCTGGTGTTCCTGACGGCCCTCGTGGGCACGCTGCCCCACCTGTTCCTGGTCGGCTCGAGGATCTGAGGACCGGCCCGCGGGCAGGCGACCCAGATATGCCCTGGGCGTCACGCTGTGAACACGCGGACTCCCACCCTCGGGGTTAATAAAGCCCGATGACGTTCTTGTGGCAAGAGAGCGCGGGGGCCAGATACCGCGCGAGGGAGTGAAGCTGGGGGAAGTGAAACGATGAGACAGAGTCCGGAAGGGAAGAAGATCTACTCAGTGGAGGAGCTCATCCTTGGAGACAAGATCAAGGGCGACAAGATCATCTTCCACACGATAGAGGACCTAGAGAGTGCCTACAGAGACCTGAACGATGGAAAGGACATCTACGTCGAGAAGGAGGAGATCGTGACGCTCCTGCCGCACCGGATGATCGCGGGGCGGCTGTACGACGGGACGTTGGTGTTGACCGCTATTAGACCCGGCAAGAAGGTGGATGCATGATAGACATGTGGATGCTCGCACTCATCATAGTGGTGCTGTTCCTCTTCCTCTTCGCGATATTCGCTGCGATGTACACGATAGTCCCGGCGGACTACGTGGACGTCGTCATCCAGAAGGGCAAGATGCGAGTGCTGTCTCCGCACAGGGAGTACAACACCGTCGGGAAGGCTGCTTACTTCAAGATCCCGAGCTGGTTCTTCCTGTTCGGGCTCGGCATGACCGTGCACAGGGTGCCGCTGAGGATGATCACCATCGACGTCGCGAACTTCATGTCGTTCGACATCGACAGGGCGAGGTTCCTCTGCAACATCATAACATACGTGGCAGTCACGGAGCCGGTCAAGGCCGCCCAGAGGTTCGGGGGCAACATAGGGGAGCTCGAGACGCAGGTCGCGCAGATAGTCACGGCCACGACCAGGGACGCGTGCACCAAGAAGACGATCAGGGAGATCATCAACAACAGGGAGGACATCATCGAGACGGTGACGCCCTCCCTGAGGGACGCCATCCAGCACTGGGGCATAGACCTCAAGGACATCGAGCTGGTGGACTTCAAGGACCCGACGAAGGCGGAGTACGGCGAGGAGGAGCCACCGCACGTGATCAAGGACATCTCCTCCATCATCGAGGAGCAGATCAACAGCGAGGCGCGGCAGAAGAACGCCGAGCAGCGGAAGATCGCGAGGCTCAAGGAGGCGGAGACCGACGAGGAGGCCCGGAAGAGGGAGATCCGCAGGGACGAGGAGGTGGCCAAGAGGGAGCAGGAGAAGGACAAGGCCGTCGCCGAGCAGCAGAAGGTCGCCGTCGCTGAACAGTACGAGGTCGTCAGGGTCGAAGAGGTCAAGATGGCCGAGATCATGAAGCAGAAGGCGCTCGTCGTCGCGAACCAGAACCGCGAGGTCGAGGAGATCAACAAGGAGCAGAAGAGGCTGGACGGCGAGGGCGACAGGATCTACCTCACCGAGAAGGCGAAGGGTGAGGCCTCCCCCATAAGGGAGAGGGGGCTCGCCGACGCCGAGGCCAAGATGAAGCTCCAGGACGCGCTCAACCGGTTCGGGCCGGAGGCCATCAGGGCCCTCGTCGCCGAGAAGCTCGTCGACATGCAGAAGGAGATCGGCATAGAGACCGCCAAGGCGCTGAGCACCGCGGACCTCAAGGTGTTCGCGGGAGGCAGCAGCGCGAGGGCGGGCTTCGACCTCGGGCAGATGATCGAGAGCATGAGCGTCGCGAGCGACAGCTCCGCGATGTCGGTCCTCAACAGGCTCGCCAGGCCGAACGACCTAGGCTTCAAGGACATAATGGGCGTCCTCACGGGCGTCCTCGACGAGAACAGGGAGCTGAAGTCCAAGGTCTCGAAGATGGTGGAGGAAGAGGAGGAAACCCCAGAGGAGAAGAAGGAGAGGGGCAAGTAGCCCCCTCCCATCCTTTTAATCCACGCGCCGAGACGGCGCGCGGACCCGCAGGGCCAAAATATTAATGGGCCAGGCCGGATTCACGAGCATGCACAAGGTCGTCACGGTCGAGATGGAGAAGGACATCCTCTCCGAGAACAGGCACCTCGCTGACCACAACCGGGCCCTCCTGGACGAGCACCACATCAAGGCCTTCGACTTCCTCGGAGCCATAGGCTCCGGCAAGACGCTCATAATCGAGAAGCTGGCAGAACACCTCAAGTCGAAGGGGAAGAGGGCCGGGGCCATAGCGGGTGACGTCTCCGGCGACGACGACTACCAGAGGTTCGTGTCGCACGGGATGCCCGCGGCGAACATCAACACGGGCAAGGAGTGCCACCTCGACGCGCACCTCGTCGACCACGCCCTCGACGACCTGCCTCTCGAGGACCTCGACTACCTCTTCATCGAGAACGTGGGGAACCTCGTCTGCCCGGTCGATTTCCCGGTGGGCTCGCACGCGCGCGTCGTGGTCATCAGCGTCACCGAGGGGGACGACATGGTCAGGAAGCACCCCCCGATATTCGCCTTCTCCGACGTCATCGTGATCAACAAGGTCGACCTCGCGGAGGCGATGGGCGTCGACCCGCGGGTGCTCGAGCGGGATGCGAGGAGGATCAACCCCGGGGCGAAGGTCATAATGATGGACGCGAGACGCGGCAAGGGGATGGACGAACTGGTGTCCGCGCTGGGGCTGTAGAGGTAACCGATGAAGATCACAGTTTACGGCATTGTCCAGGGGGTCGGCTTCAGGCCGACCGTGTTCAGGGTCGCGAAGGCCATGGGCCTGAAGGGGTACGTCCTGAACAACGGCTCCAACGTCGAGGTGCACGTGGACCGGGACGCGGACGAGTTCCTCCGGCGCCTGAGGGCCGCCCTCCCTGCCCTCGCGAGGATCGACAGGGCGGACATCGAGGAGACGGACGAGGAGTTCGGCGAGTTCAGGATCGCGGAGAGCACCGACGGCAGGAGGGTGTCTCTGATACCGACCGACACCGCCATCTGCGAGCGGTGCGTCGAGGACTTCAACGAGGTGGGCGACAAGAGGCACCGGTTCCCTTTCACCAACTGCACCGAGTGCGGGGCCAGGTTCACGGTCATCGCGGACGTGCCGTTCGATAGGGCGAGGACGAGCATGTCGGACTTCCCGATGTGCCCTTCCTGCCGTGGGGAGTACTCGTCCCCGGAGGACCGGCGGTTCCACGCGCAGACCCTGTCCTGCCCCGTGTGCGGCCCCACGTATACGTTATATGACAAAGAGAGGGACGCGGTCCCCGGCGATCCGTTCCCCGAGTTCGCGAGGAGGATAGACGGCGGCTCGGTTGGCCTCCTCAAGGGCTGGGGGGGGATGCACATAGTCTGCACGTTCTCCAACGCCTCGAGGCTGAGGAAGGTCTACAGGAGGGGTGACAAGCCCTACGCCGTCATGATGCGTGACCTCGGCACCCTCGAGAAGTACGCGGTCGTGGGCAGGCAGGAGCTGGAGCTCCTGACGTCGCCCCAGAGGCCGATCGTGCTCCTCCGCAAGAGGGAGGGGGCTTCCGCCGAGCTCGAGAAGGTCTCGCCCGGGCTGGGCAACATCGGCGCCATGCTCCCCTACTCGGCGGCCCACCTGCTCATGTTCGAGCACCTGGAGGCGGACGGCGTCATCATGACATCCGCCAACCCGCCGGGGGAGCCGATGGTGACCGACAACGAGAAGGCGTTCGAGCTGGGCCTGGACGTCTACCTCCTCCACGACCGGCGGATCATCCACAGGTGCGACGACAGCGTCGTCAAGGTGAACTCCGGACGCACCAACTTCACGCGCAAGTCGAGGGGGTTCGTCCCGGTCCCGGTCAAGGCGAACCACCGGCGGCCCGTCATCGGGGTCGGGGCGCAGTGGGACGTCACCGGCGCCGTGACCAGGGGCGGGGAGATGTTCCTGACCCAGTACGTGGGCGAGTCGCAGCAGCACCCGACCCTGCAGTACCTCGACGACGCGATACACCACCTCGCGAGGCTGCTCGGGGTCAGCGAGTTCGAGGCCATAGGCCTCGACAGGCACCCGAGGTACTCGACGCGCATAGTCGCGCGCAGGCTCGCGAGGGAGTTCGGGTGCCCCCTGGTCGAGACGCAGCACTACCACGCCCACGTGGCCTCGCTCAAGATAGACCGCGGGATAGAGGGGCCCCTCACCTGCCTCGCATGGGACGGGACGGGGTACGGGGACGACGGCACCTCGTGGGGGGGCGAGAGCATGGTGGCCGACTTCTCCGGGTACGAGAGGTTCGGAACCCTGCAGGGCATCCCGCTCCTGGGCGGGGACAGGGCCGTAGTGGACCCGAAGCGTGTGGTGACGGCGGTCCAGCTCATGTCCGGGAAGGAGCCCACGCTCGTCGACGGGGAGGCCGCGGACATATACGCGAAGATGCTGCCCAAGAGCGTGCGCGCCTCGAGCATGGGGAGGGTCCTCGACGCTGTGTCGTGCATCCTCGGGATATGCTGCAGGAGGACCTACGAGGGCGAGCCCGCGATCAAGCTCGAGAGGTGGCTGGAGGCCGGCGGGACGGACTTGCCCTTCGAGCTCACGTTCGAGAGGTCGGGCAGGCTCGAGGTGGCCCGGACCGTCCCGATGCTCTCCCGGCTCCTGGAGATGGATGTCGGCTCGGACACGGCCAGGGCCGACGCTGCGGCGTCGTTCGTGCACACCCTCGTCACGGGCCTCGCGGACCGCGCGTGCGACCGCGCCACGTCCGAGGGGCTGAAGCAGGTCGGACTGACCGGGGGCGTGTCGTTCAGCGGGCCCATAACCGCCTGGGTCAAGGGGGCCGTCGAGGCGAGGGGGCTGGAGTTCGTCGGCCACGAGCGGATCCCGAACGGGGACGGCGGGGTGTCCGCCGGCCAGAACGCAATCGCTGGCGCGGGGCTCGGCTAAACGTTTATCATCGGGACCCACATACTGACCGTCCGATGTGCCTTGCCGTCCCAGCAGAGGTGAAGTCCATCGACGGCGTCGTCGCGACCGTCGACTTCGGAGGCGTCAGCAGGACCGCGAACGTGTCCCTGGTCGACGCCAAGGTCGGCGATTTCGTCATAGTCCACGCGGGGTACGCCATCCAGATCCTCGACAGGGAGGAGGCGGAGAAGACCCTCGAGCTGTTCAGGGAGCTGCTCGGACAGGAGGACGCGGGGGCCTAGGCGATGCACGAGTTCTCGGTCATGAGCCAGATGGTCGAAGGGATCATCGAGGAGGCAAAGAAGCACAACGCGACCAAGGTCGAGGAGGTCGTCCTCGAGCTAGGCGAGTTCACCATGCTCGGCGAGGAACAGCTCAGGTTCGCGTACGAGGTCCTCACCAAGGACAACATCCTCAAGGGGTCCGTGCTCACCATCGTCCCGATAAGGGGGGCCATAGAGTGCGACTGCGGCTTCAAGGGGGAGATGTCCCCCTCGGACGACACACCGCACCGGTCCGTCCCAATCCTCGAATGCCCCAAGTGCGGGGGCCTGGCGAGGATCACCGGGGGGAGGGAGTGCACCGTGAGGAACCTCCGGGCGGTGGTCCCGGATGTATAAGCTCAGGGACAGGGAGACCTCGAGGAAGGTCATGGACCGCCTCGAGGGGATGGGGCTCGACCTCACACTCATGCACGTCTGCGGGACCCACCAGGACACGCTGATGAGGTTCGGCCTCGACACCGAGTTCAAGCGCGTAGGGGTCGATATAAGGCAGGGCCCGGGGTGCCCTGTCTGCGTCACGCCGCCGAAGGAGGTCGAGGAGGTCCTCGCCCTCGCCCGGGCAGGCCTCACGATAGCCGCCTTCGGGGACGTCATGAGGGTCCCTGGCGAGAAGGGGTCCCTGAACGACGCGAAGGCCGACGGGGCCGACGTCCGCATAGTGTTCGGGATCGACGACGCCGTCGCTCTCGCGAGGAGGTCTCGCAAGGATGTCGTCTTCATGGGCATAGGGTTCGAGACGACCGCGCCGACCACCGCCTCCGCGCTCCTGTCGGACCCGCCCGACAACTTCACCGTCATCAGCTGTCACAGGACCGTGCCACCGGCGCTCGCGGCGATCGCAGGGATGGGCGAGGTGCGCCTCCAGGGGATGATCCAGCCCGGCCACGTCAGCGCCATCATAGGCACCAGGCCCTACGAGTTCCTCTCCAAGCAGTACCGCATCCCGCAGGTGGTCGCGGGGTTCGAGCCCCTAGACCTGATGATGGCCGTGTACATGCTCGCGCGCCAGGTCCAGGGGGGGAGGGCCGAGGTGGAGAACGAGTACTCGAGGGTCGTCCACCCCGACGGAAACCCGAGCGCCGTCAAGGCCATGGACGACGTGTTCGAGCCATCGGACGTCCTGTGGAGGGGGTTCCCCATCATACCCGGAAGCGGCCTCGCGATCAGGCGGAGGTTCGAGACACATGACGCGCGGAAGAGGTTCGAGGACCTCCTGAGGCCGGTCCAGGAGAAGGAGTACGGAGAGGTCGAGGGGTGCAGGTGCGGCGAGATGCTCAGGGGCATATTGACGAGCGAGGAGTGCCCGCTCTTCGGGTCCTCGTGCACGCCAGCCACCCCGATGGGGCCATGCATGGTCTCCCGCGAGGGGAGCTGCCACATCGCCCACAGGTACAGGAGGAAGGGGGCCTGAGCGGCGGGGGCGCCGAGCCGATGGCGCCGCCGTCCCGCTGGTGGACGGGACGAAGCTCGTCGGGCGGCCCCTGGCAACGGAACACACGCCGATGGAAACATCTTTAGGAGGGATGCGCTTCACGCAACCGGAGGCGGATCCGTTGCGAAAGGGCGCAACGAGAAACGTCGATTATACGATTTTCGAATTTTCTAGCGCTTTGCTGAAAGAGAAGCCGCAACTGCCCTTGGGCGCTTTAACGATTATCGCCTAGGAGAGTGCGTTTTTCGAAAGACGCATATCGAAACCTATATTAAGCACCTCTTTATTATCTGCAATCGTCCGACACCTGGGCCGAGTGTGGGCGCCAGTCGGCTGGAAATGGCGCCCCTCAGCGGGGTCACTCGGGCCGGCTACAGCACTTCGACACGACAAGTCGATGAGGAGGGGGAACCATGGGGTCGCCCGAGCCTCTCAGAGATGGTCCTTTGACAAGCATGCCACCAACAACCGGAGCCGAACCGACCGCGCCCAGGATAGGCGTTTTCGTATGCCACTGCGGCAGCAACATCGCCGGAGTCGTGGACTGCCCCAGGGTCACGGAGGAGGCGTCCAAGATGCCCGGGGTCGTCGTGGCGAAGGACAACAAGTACACCTGCTCCGACCTCGGCCAGGAGGAGATCGTCAAGGCGATCAAGGAGGCGAAGGTGGACCGTGTCGTCATCGCCTCGTGCTCCCCCAGGATGCACGAGCCGACGTTCAGGGCCTGCATCCAGAGGGCCGGCCTCAACCCATATGTGCTTCACATGGTCAACATCAGGGAACAGTGCTCCTGGGTACACAACCAGGAGAAGGAGAGGGCGACCGAGAAGGCCATCGACCTCGTCCGGATGGGCGTGTCGAAGGCGGCGAGGCTTGCGCCCCTCGAGGCCAGGGAGGTCCCCGTCGAGCCGAAGGCGCTCGTGGTCGGAGGCGGCGTGGCCGGGATACAGGCGACGCTCGACCTCGCGAACATGGGGTTCAAGGTATATCTGGTCGAGTCCAAGCCCAGCATCGGCGGCGTGATGGCCCAGCTCGACAAGACCTTCCCGACCGGCGACTGCGCGATCTGCATACTCGCCCCCAAGATGGTCGAGCTCGCCAGGCACCCCAACGTCACCCTCCTCTCGTACTCCGAGGTCGAGGACGTCAAGGGGTACATCGGCAACTACGACGTCAAGGTCAGGCGCAAGGCCAGGTTCGTGCACGAGGACAAGTGCGTCGGCTGTGGGGTCTGCGCGGAGGTGTGCCCCGTCAAGGTCGACAACGAGTTCGACATGGGCTTCGGCAAGAGGAAGGCCATATACGTCCCGTTCCCGCAGGCGGTGCCCCTCAAGTACACGATAGACAAGGAGAACTGCCTGCACTTCAAGAGCGGCAAGTGCCTGCTCTGCGTCAAGG
>CAZXWO010000050.1:0-8922 GCA_964644565.1 uncultured Thermoplasmata archaeon
CCTCCTCCGACGGCTCGAGCACGAAGAAGTAGGGCTCGAACCCGGTGTACCTGACCGCGACGGAGCGCCCGTCCTCGGTCTTGCCGTAGAGGTGGAGCGCCAGGTCTCCACCTCCCTTGGAATAGGTTACACCTATCAGCCTTACGTCCCACTGCCCCATCCGGATCACGCCTTAGCGACTATCTTGATGACGTCCCCGTCCTTGAGGACGTGGTCGTGCCCGATCGCCATGTGGGTCCTTCCGTCGATGGCCCTTATGAAGTTGTCCCCCAGGTCGGTGTGGACCTTGAACGCGAGGTCCTTGGCGTTGCTGCCCCTGCGCATCAGGTAGGCGTCGGGCAGGACCCTCCCCTGCTTGTCGGACCACTTGTGCTCGTCCTCGACCGGGTAGACGACCATGAGGTCCAGGACCTTGAACACCACGTCCTCCAGTATGGCCTGCACCCCGGTGCTGGTGTGCTCCTTCAGCCACGAGGACATCTTGTCCAGGGCGGCCAGCTGGTTCGCGTTGAGCTTGGACCTGTCCGCTACCTCGAACGCGCCGCTGCCCGGGACGTAGGAGATCAGGCCGGCCTTGGAGGCGCGCCTGAGGGCCAGCTCGTACTCGGCGCTGGTCGCCACCACCGGGTAGCCGGTCGCCCTCAGCCTCTCCAGGTTCTCCGGCGGCGCGATGTCGGCCTTGTTGGCCGCGATGATCATAGGCTTGCTGATCTTCTGCAGGGACGAGCAGTACCTGAGGATCTCGGCCTCGGCCCAGAGCGTCGGCTCCTCCTCTATGGCGGCGTGCCTGAACGCCGCCAGGATCTGGTGCTCGGTTATCGAGAGCCCGGTGAGCTTCTCGTGCAGCATCTTCTCGAGCTTGGTGCCCGTGAGCTTAGCCTGCTTCGCCATCTTGGCGAAGTGCTTCTCGAGTATGCCGTAGAGCCAGTACGTGATCTCCCTCTCGAGGAAGCTGACGTCCAGGGCGGGGTCGTGGGTGCCGACGCCCACGGGGTTGCCCTCGAAGTCCGTGCCCCCGCTCGCGTCGACCACGTGTATGAACGCGTCGGCCTGCCTCAGGTCGTCGAGGAACTTGTTCCCGAGGCCCCTGCCCGCGTGTGCGTCAGGGACCAGTCCGGCGACGTCGAGCACCTCGATGGGCACGAACCTCGTGCCGCCCTCGCAGAGGGAGTTGTTGGGGTTGCACGGCTTGCCGAAGCCGGTGTGCGGGCACGGGCTCCGCACGTACCCCACGCCCTTGTTGGGCTGGATCGTGGTGAACGGGTACGACGCTATCTGAGCGGTCGCCATCGTCAGGGCTGTGAAGAAGGTCGACTTGCCGACGTTGGGCTTACCTACTATGCCTACCAGCACTCTGCTCCCCCGGGCTCAATGTCGGTATGCGTAGAAAAAGGTGACCATCGGCCAGACGGGCGACGCGAGAGAGGGGCTGGCCACATCCATCAATGGGATAGGTTGGCAGGTGATTTATACAGGTCACGCCGTCGCCCGTCGCATGGAGACCGCTATCATCCTCTGCGAGGATGGCTTCGGCAAGGTCAGGGGCAAGACCGCGGCAGGCCTGGTCCGCCACTCGCTGAGGTTCAAGATACTCGGCGTGATAGACAGCAGGCAGGCCGGGAAGGACGCGGGGGAGGTCCTCGAGGGCAAGAGGGACGGGATACCGATCTTCGCCTCCGTCGAGGAGTCGCTCGGGAAGCTCAAGGCCAAGCCCCGGTGGATGATAATCGGCGTCGCGACCATCGGCGGGATGCTGCCGCCTGAGTTCAGGAAGCCTGTCAAGGTGGCCATCGAGAACGGGGTCAGCGTCATCTCCGGGCTCCACGAGTGGCTCGCGGAGGACGAGGAGTTCGCCCCGCTCGCCAGGAAGCACAAGGTCCAGATCGTCGACATCAGGAAGGAGCCGCCGCTCGACAAGATGCACTACTATAGGGGCCTGGCGGCCAAGATGGACTGCATCAGGATACCGGTCCTGGGGACGGACGCGGCCTCCGGCAAGAGGACGACCGCGGTCATACTCACCAAGGAGCTCAACGACAGGGGCATCAAGACCGCCTTCGTCGCCACGGGGCAGACCGGCCTGCTGCAGGGCTCCAAGTACGGCATCCCGCTCGACGCCATAAGGGGCGACTACGTCGTGGGCGAGCTCGAGAACGCCATCGACCAGGCGTACAGGGAGGAGAAGCCGAAGGTCATCATAGTCGAGGGGCAGGGAGCGCTGAGCCACCCCGCGTACGTGGTCGGCTCCAGGACCATCGTGAACGCCTCGGCCCCGAACACGATCGTGCTCCAGCACGCGCCGGGCAGGAAGTACAGGAGCTACCACGCCGAGGAGCTGCACCTCCCCAACGGCACCATAGACAGGGAGATGGAGCTCATCAGGGCGTTCGCCCAGACCGACGTCATAGGCATCACGCTCAACCACGAGAACCTGACCAGGGCCGAGGTCGAGGCGCACATCAAGGAGTACGAGAGGAAGTACGGGGTGCCCGTGTGCGACGTCCTGGTCGACGGGCCGGCGAAGATCGCCGATGCGATCGTCAGCAGGTACTTCCCGAAGAGGCGCTGAGGGCGAGGAGCGCGTCGGTCAGCTCGCCGATCTGCTCCGGCGTCAGGTCCCCGGGCCTCTCGGACGCGTGAGGGAGGGACTTCAGGGCCCCCTTCATGCCGACGGTGACGAACCTCCTGACGGCGGGGTCAGTCTCGAGGCAGTTCGAGACCTTCTTCCTCCTGTGCGAGAAGAGCGCCCTGGTGACGTCGGCGAAGGCCTGCGGGTCACCCACCTTGAACGGCGGCGGCCTCGGCGTAAGCTTGACCACGCACGACTCCACCTTTGGCTGGGGCCAGAAGGAGCTGCGCGACACGTTCATCGCGATCTCGCACCCGGCCCTGTAGTAGACGCCGACCGACAGCCTCCCGTACTCGGGGGAGCCCGGCCTCGCGACCATGCGCTCGGCGAACTCCCTCTGGAGCATCAGGACGGCGGACTCGAAGCCGATGTCGAGGAGCCTGAAAGTGATGGGCGAGGAGATCTGGTAGGGCAGGTTGGAGACCACCTTGTCGAACTCGGGCAGGAAGGCGCGCACGGCGTCTGCCTGTATCAGCTCGATCCTCTCCCCGAACCTGCGCCTCAGGAACCCGCAGAACCCCGGGTCCTGCTCCACGGCGACGAGCCTGACCCCGTACCTCAGTATCTCCTCGGTCAGGTTGCCCATGCCCGGCCCTATCTCGAGTACGCGCTCGCCCTTCACCAGGTTGGCGAGCTGGACCTGCCTCCTGATGATGTTCTCGTCGAGCAGGAAGTGCTGGCCGAGCCTCTTCGTGGGGCGCTTGCCCATCGACTCGAGGACGGACCTGACCTCCTCAGCTCTCATGTCCGGACCGGCCTCACCTCATGACGAAGAGGTGGTACTTCTCGGTGGGGTTGGAGAGCTCCTCCTCGATCCGCTTCGCGAGGAGCTTGTCGACCTGGTGCGCCATCGGGACCCGCTCCTCGACCTCCTTGAGGGACTTGAACGGGCCCTTCTTCCTCTCCTCGATGATGCTCCACATGGTCTTCTTCCCCAGGCCCGGGAGCAGCTCCAGCATGTGGAACCTCGTGGTGATCGCCTGCGACTCGTTGAAGAACCTCACGAACCTGTCCTCGTGCGCCCTGATGACGTCCATGACGACGAACGGGAGCTCGCTCTGGGAGGCGTTCGTGAGCTCGCTGTAGCTTATTCGCCTCTTGACGTGGAGGATCTCCTGCCTGAGGTTCAGGTCCTTGCCTATGTAGACCTTGTCCCCGACGGCCAGGTTCACATCGGGCTTGGGGACGAGCTCGAAGAGCTTGAACTGGTCGTCGCCCAGGGCGTACGCTATCGGCTCGCGCTTGAACTTCCGGTCGTCCGGGAGCCCCTGGGGCAGGTAATCTAGAATCCTTGCGTAGTCCTCCAACGACAATCCCCCCTCCGCTCGTCAGAGGTACTTCTCTACGACGCTAAGAATCTTTTCGATGTCTTTCTTCTCTAGGTTCGCCCTCTCCTTAGCGAACATGGCCCTGACGTCGTCCGGGTGGTCAGGCATCACGTCCGCTATCTTGACGGCGTTCAACTCTGATACGAAGCCGAGCTCGAGGAGCTCCTTGACCAGCTTCCTGGACTTCTTGGACTCGGTCCTGGCGAACTTCTGGCTGTGCTCGAGGGCCAGCTTCTGCTCTGGCGTCAGCTCGCCCTGCTCCTGCCTCTCGAGCAGTATGTCCCTGACCTCCGCGAGCGTGGCTACCTTCTTGTCTTCCATGGCGAACACCAGCCAGTGCCTGTCCGGCCTCTAGCACTTCCTCAGGTGCTGGGGCTTGACGATGATCTCCTTCATCATGTCCCCGTCCCTGATGTCGAGGAGATAGGCCCTGCCCTGCATGCCCTTGACGGTCCCTGTCTTGCCCTGGAACCTTATGTGGGGCTGGCCCTTGTGAATGCTCGGGTCCACCGTGACCGAGGCCTTCTCGCCGACCTCGAACGTCTGGAACTCCTTGGTGATCGGAGAGAGACCCCTGTCTCTCGCGCGCTTCTGCATGACGTACCGCGTCCTGCGCCTGTAGCCCTTGGAAGCCTTAACCATGTCCTTCCGCCCCTTGGTCTCCGATCCATATAACGTCGAGCGAGAGCACCTCGCAGGGCACGCCCACGACCTCGGCGACGCTGGGCCTCGTGCGCCCCTCGTCCCCGTGCATGAGCTCCTTGATGTACGTGCCGCTGTCCGCCTCGACGACGAACACCGCCTCGAGGCCCTCGACGGACTCGGCCCTGAAGGACCTGACCGCCCTTATGCGCTCTAGGTCGGCACGCCTGTGCGACACCCTGTTCGGAGTCTGCTGACTTATAGGGTTTTCGGCCAATACACGAACTATATCATTAACCTTTCCATGGTCGAAATCGTGCTGGAAGCGCACCCTGACCCTGTAGGTCTTGGAGTGCGTCGACTCCTTTATGGCCCTCATCTCGGCCCTGCCCGAGGGCCTGAGGCCCTCGACCTCGACGAGCCCCCCGGCGGAGGCGTTGATATCCTCCTGCACCTTCGTCAGGTCCAGGGTGCGCACACGGGGCCGCCTCACCTCCGCGACGAAGGGCCTCCCGTTCCCCAGCATCCGGGCGTCGATGTCCTCCCTGCCCATGCCGTGGAAGAAGTCCTCCTCGCCCTGGGCGTGGCGCATGACGACGGGGCCGGTCAGGTCCTGCACGCTCTTCTCGTACATGACGCCCTTGCCGCCGCACCTGGGGCACCCCTTGCCCCTGCAGTCCCTGCAGGGCCACCGGGTCTGGGGTATCTCCCTCGAGAACTTCCTGTACCGGCCGTACACGAAGAGGGGCGCCACGGATGTCTCGACCCTGTCGAACCTCGTGTCGACCAGGTAGACCATGTCGGGGTTCGTGAAGTCGACCGGCTTCTGCAGCCTGGCCTCGACCTGCTTGCCTATCTCCCTGTTGAGCTCGGACTTGAGGGTCTCGGTCTCCCTGGCCCCCACCTCCGCCCAGAGCTGCTCCTCCCTCTCGAGGAGCTCGGCGTCGACCTTGGTCCCGACGAGGAAGGTCGAGAACTCGTACCCCGCGGACGACCTGACGGCGATGTCCGCGAACTTGGGTATCTCGTCGAACAGGCCCCTGCACACGTCGCAGCCCGCGCTCCCGGGGTCGGGGGCCGCTCCCGGCATGAGGGACCTGACGATCGCCCCGCGCTGGTCGTTGGCCATGCCTGTGGTGAGCTTGGCGAAAAGCCTGCCAAGGCAGTGGTTGCACAGAGGGCGCTGAAGCGCTCGCCCTGCGATCTCGAGCCTCTCGGACATCTTCGGCCTGAGCAGGACGAGGGCGTATATAGCGTTTGCCCGGCGGGGCTCCGGAGAAAAGGTCATAACTGGCTGCTGCGCTCATGCCCGCGGAGGGACTGCTTGAACGACATCCCGGATGAGTTCCGGAACACCAGCGCCCCGGAGGAGGAACCCCTGCCGGAGGCGCCGCGCATGAGCACGGCCGTCATCTTCATAGTGGTACTCATCCTGGCGTTGGCGTCCGCGTACTTCGTGGCCTCGATCGGGGCACCCGTGTTCTTCATAATCTTCGCGTTCGTGGCCCCGTTCCTCTGGGTCGCCAACATCCTCATACGGAGGGGGGCCGAGGAGGACCGGAGGGCGGAGGCGCAGAGGGCCGCGGACGAGGAGAGGGAGCGGCTGAAGGAGGAGGTCGCCCAGTCGGTCAAGGAGACCATGAAGGGCACGATCAAGGTCCGGTGCAGGTACTGCGGCGGCCTCAACGGCGAGCACGACGAGAAGTGCGAGTCGTGCGGGGCGCCCCTCTGACGGTGCGGCTCAGACCCCGACGCACTCGAGGTTCTCCCGGCAGTAGTCCCAGAGCGGCTCGTCGCTCCTGGTCGCGACGGTCTCGAACCACTTCGGCATGGCCGCCTTCAGCGCCTCGACCGCCTTCTCGAACTTGAAGCCCTTGACGGGCGTGTCGTACAGGAGGTAGTTCACGGCGAGGGGCTTCCCCTTGACCTCCTCCTCGTCGAGGGCGAACAAGAGCCTCACGTGGTCCTCGTCCTTCTGCTTGTACGTCTCGGCGACGAGCGCGTGACCGCGCCCGTAGCTCGCGGCGATCAGTATCCGCGGCAGCTCCTCGAAGTTCATGACCTCGTTCACGACCCAGTTCATCTGTCCGTGGTAGGTCCCCAGGGAGAACTGGAACGGGGTCATGGTGAGCTTCTGGCCCGTCTCGGTCGCGACCCGGGTCCATAGCCTCAGGAACACGTGGGCCATCAGCTTCATGATGCGGCCGTTCTCGTTGTCCCCGGCGACCTGCCCGACGGGTATGGATGCCATGTCCTCCTCGAACCTGCCCGCGATGTCCTCCGCCATGTCAGCAACGTGAATGGAGTCCATGATATTTCAACCGTGGCCGGGGTCAGGAGAAGCCCATGCCGTCTATCCTTATCTCTGGGCGCCTGCCCTCCAGGAACTTGTACACGGCCGCGTGCTCGCTCCCCGACAGGAGCATGTCCAGGCCGCGCTTGGCCACATCTATCTGGAGGAGGTCGCCGATGACCGCGACGGTGTTCCCCTGCACCGAGATGTAAACGCCCGCGAGCTCCTCGAAGATCCTCCGGGTCTTGCCCCTGGTCCCTATGACCCTCGCCCTCATGCGGACCACATGTTCCGGCTTCTTCCCGACGTAGTCCCTTATGTCCAGGACCTCCAGGAAGATCTCCTCGTCGAGGAGCTTCATGGCCTTGCCTGCGGAGAAGCCGCGGCCTATCGCGACCACGACGTCCTGGACGGCCAGCGCCATCGCGGGGTCGGGGGCGTGCGTGTGGTCGATCTCGACGTCCCCCTCCTCGGAGTCTATGGTGAGCCTCACGCCGGTGCGGTGCTCGAGGGCCTCCTTCGTCTCGCCCCCCTTGCCTATGAGCACCCCGATGCGGTCCTTGGGTATCTTGACGGACTGGGTCATGGCCTGGTGATCTCCTTCAGCTCTGCCTCGACGTCTATCTTTACGTCTTTCCTTCTGAAGTACCTTGCGATGTTGGTCACGTCCCGCCTCAGCCACTCATGGGCGTTCGGGTGGTCCTTGAGGACGGCCTGGCCCACGTCTATGATGACCGGCTCGCCGTCCAGGACGAGCACGTTGAACTCGCTGAGGTCGCTGTGCACCAGTGACGCCTTCTTGTACGCGAGCGAGACGTAGTCGAGGATCTGCCTCGCGACCCTCCCGGGGTCCTCCAGCTGCACGTTCCTCAGCTGCCTCGCGGGCTCCGTCGCGTCGCCTATGTACTCCATGACTATGATGTTCTGGTTGCGCGCGATGGGCTTCGGCACCCGCACGCCCACCCTGTGGAGCGCCTCGAGGTTCATGAACTCCTTCTCGGCCCAGACCATGATGAGCCTCTTGCGGTTGCCCCCGCCGACGCCGAAGAAGCGGGGGTCGCCCGCGACGTACTTGTACATGTCACCGAAGGTGGCCGTGGACGTCCTGAAGATCTTGACCGCGACGTGCTCCCCCTTCACGGTGCTGGCCCTGAACACGTTGCCCTCCTTCCCGGTGGATATGGTGAAGTCGAAGACGTCCAGGACGCCGTCGGACATCAGCTTGTAGATGCGCATCAGGTTCTGCTTGTTGAAGACCTCGTCGTACGACTTCCTGTCGTCGTCGTCCTTCCTGCGCATCTTCCAGGAGTCGACTATCCGTTCAATCGCCGTCTCCGCGTCCTGGCTCTTCTTGTCGTAGGGCAAAGACGCCACCCTGGGCCTCAGAATATGTCGATCGACTTGGGGAGCATCTTCTTCCTGCTCAGGTACATGGCCTGGGTCTTGGTGTACCTGTACATGATGTTGGCCTTCTCGTCCTGGAACTCCCACGGCTGCACGATGACCAGGTCGCCCTCCCTGATCCACATGCGCTTCTTGATCTTGCCTGGAATGCGGCCCATGCGGGACTTCCCGTCCGCGCACATGACCTTGATCCTCGAGGCACCCAAGAGCTGGTCGGCTATCCCGAATATCTCGTTGTCCTTCCTGCGGGGCAGGCGCACCCTGACGAACTCCGGCTGGCCGTCGGGGCCTATCTTCGCTTCGTCGTCCGGGTTGTATCTCTTGTATGCCAAGTGACTCAGTCCGCTGTCGAGAAGTAATATTCTGCGCCTACTTAAGGGTGCTGGACACTGTAATCCGATGGTGCCAGACGCGCCGGACATCGGCCCGCGGGCGGCGGCCCCGCGGCCACCGTGTGTCCGGAATGCGACACGGCTCCGGCCCCTCTGTTCTCGCGATGTCACCATGCCCATATACGCCCCGTCGAATGGGACGGGCGGAGGCGACGACCCCATGGACAACCCTGGACAGAAGAAGGAGAAGCCGAAGATACTCCTCGCATACTCAGGCGGCCTGGACACGTCAGT
>CAZXWO010000051.1:0-8294 GCA_964644565.1 uncultured Thermoplasmata archaeon
TGGTAGACGTCACGCTTGTCATCCCCATAGCGGGATTGGTCGGCCTGGCTTTCGCGGCCTATCTGACCTGGTACGTTTTCAGGAAGGACCTCGGTACGCCCGAGATGCAGGAGATCGGAGAGGCCATCAGGCAGGGCGCGATGGCCTACATGAAGAGACAGTACAGCACGATCATCCTGATCAGCATCATACTCAGCGTACTGATCGGGGCGCTGATCGAGCCGAAGATATACGTTGGCCTTTCGTTCCTCGTCGGCGCCTTCGCGTCCGCGCTGTCCGGGTACATCGGGATGTACGTCAGCGTGAGGTCGAACATCCGGACCGCGGCCGCCGCGCGCAGGAGCCTCAACGAGGCGCTCATCACGAGCTTCAGGGGCGGCGCGGTGTCTGGCATGGGTGTCGTCTCCCTCAGCCTGCTGGGCGTCGCTGGCGTCTTCTACGTGTTCAACAGCGGAATGGACTTCGCCATATCAGAGTCGCTTGACGCGGCGATCGGCTTCGCATTCGGTGCGAGCTTCGCCGCCCTCTTCGCCCAGCTGGGCGGCGGGATATACACCAAGGCGGCGGACGTCGGCGCCGACCTCGTCGGCAAGATCGAGGCTGGCATCCCCGAGGACGACCCGAGGAACCCCGCTGTTATAGCGGACCTCGTGGGCGACAACGTGGGCGACTGCGCCGGCAGGGGCGCGGACCTCTTCGAGTCCACCGCGGCCGAGAACATCGGGGCGATGGTCCTCGGCCTGAGCCTGTTCACCTTCTGGACCGAGATCGCCCCCGCCGGCATGAGGTGGGACGAGGGGGCCGCCCTCGCCTGGATATTCTTCCCGCTGGTCGCGAGGTCGTTCGGCATATTCGCCTCGATCGTCGGGGTCATGGTCGTCAGGCTTAGGAACGAGAGCAAGGACCCGATGTCGGGCATAAACATGGGGTATTATGTGACGTGCGCCCTGGCGGCGGTGTTCTTCTTCTTCGCCACGAAGATCATGTTCGAGGGTGAGCTGGGCGACGGATACCTGTACTTCTTCGGCGCGGGCATCATCGGGATAGTGCTCAGCATCGTCATCGTCTACATAACGCAGTACTACACATCCGGCTCGTGGAGGCCAGTCAAGGAGATAGCGGAGGCGTCCACGACGGGGCCGGCGACCAACATCATCACCGGCCTGTCGATCGCGATGGAGTCGACCGCGATGCCGGTCGTGGCGATCATAGTGGCCCTGATGGGCTCGTTCGCCCTCGGCCAGATGGCGGCCCCCGACTCCGGGGACATGGGCGGCATCGCCAACTTCGACACCTACGAGCTCATATACGGGTTCTACGGGACGGCGGTCGCCACGATGGGCATGCTGGCCACCTGCGCGTTCATACTCGCCACGGACACCTTCGGCCCCATAACCGACAACGCTGGGGGCATAATCGAGATGTCGAAGCAGCCCGAGGACATCCGGCGCAGGACGGACAAGCTGGACGCTTGCGGGAACACCACGAAGGCGCTGACGAAGGGCTACGCGATGGGCAGCGCCGCGCTGGCGGCGTTCCTGCTGTTCGGGGCCTACTTCGAGCGCGTCGCCATCAAGAAGTTCGACGGCGACCTCTCTCTGGCGTTCCATGTGGACCTGGCGCAGCCCGATGTGTTCGTCGGGGGGCTCCTGGGGGCCATGCTCGTGTTCCTGTTCGCATCGCTGGCGATAAGGGCGGTCGGGAAGACTGCCCACCAGATGATCAACGAGGTCAGGCGCCAGTTCAAGGCGGACCCGGGCATCATGACCCGGGAGTCGAAGCCCGACTACGCGAAGTGCGTGGACATAGCCACCAAGGGGGCCCTGAAGGCGATGGTCCTCCCGGCGCTGCTCCCCGTGCTCGTGCCCGTGCTGTTCGGCATATCGATGGCATACCTGGGATATGACGCCCCGCAGGCCGTGGGCGGGCTCCTGATGGTCGGCACCATCGCCGGCATAATGGTCGCGAACATGTTCAACAACGGCGGTGGCGCGTGGGACAACGGGAAGAAGTACATCGAGGAGGGCCACTACGGGGGCAAGAAGACCCTCGCGCACGCTGCCGCCGTCGTCGGCGACACGGTCGGGGACCCGCTTAAGGACACCGCTGGCCCGTCGATACACGTGCTGGTGAAGCTGCTGTCGACCGTTACGCTGGTGTTCGTCGGCCTCTTCATCATAACGTAACTGGCCGAGGGGGAGCCCCCTCGGCAAACCATATATACACCGAGCGTAATCGAGAAAGCCGCGAGCCATTTCGCCAGAGGACTGTATAGATGTACGTTATTGCCTCAAAGGAAGACGTCGTCAGGATACCCCCGAACCTGCTCGGGGAGGACTTCCAGGCCCTCGCCGCAAGGCTGACCCAGGAGTCCTTCCAGAACAAGGTCGAGAGCGACGGCAGCTACACCGTCCTGGTCAGGAACATCGAGCCCCTCGGGGATGGCAGGATAATCCACGGCGACGGGGCCGTCTACCAGAAGGTCAAGTTCGAGACGGTCATGTTCAGGCCGATGCTCCACGAGATAGTGGAGGGCACCGTGTGCGAGGTGCTGAAGTTCGGCGCGTTCGTCAGGTTCGGCCCGCTGGACGGCCTCCTGCACATCAGCCAGATCATGGACGACAGGATCGATGTCGACGTCGACGGGCGGAGGCTCATCGGCAAGGACACCAAGCGCGAGCTGCGCCTCGGCGACAGCATCAGGGCGAGGATCGTGTCCCTCAGCATCAACGAGAGGAGCCCGAGGGAGAGCAAGATCGGGCTCACGATGCGCCAGCCGGCCCTGGGCAAGCTCGAGTGGCTCCAGGAAGAGCGCAAGAAGAAGGAGGAGAAGAAATGAAGGTCGAGAGGGCGTGCAAGCGCTGCAACGCGGTGACCGAGGACGACAAGTGCCCTCTCTGCGGTGGCGAGACCTCCAAGGAGTGGCAGGGCTACGTCATCATCCTGGACCACACCAAGTCCGAGATAGCCAGGAGGATGGGCATAAGTGTCAACGGCAAGTTCGCCCTCCGGGTTCGATGAGTCGTTCCCCGAGAACGACCTGGAGCTCCCCGACGACCTCAGGGACGAGCTGGCCAGGCCCATAGGCGAGTTCGTGCCCCCCAGGGCCCTGAGGAAGCACCTCGAGGGCGCGACGAGGGTCGTGACCGTGGGCGACGTCGTGACGGTGACCCTCCTCCAGATGGGCATGACCCCGGACGTCGCGGTCTTCGACTACAGGACCCAGAGGTCCGAGGAGTGCGCGTCCAAGGCCCTGATAGATGAGATGCGGGGCAGGCTCGTGAAGGTGGAGAACCCGCCGGCCAAGATAACGAGGGGCATGTGGAAGGCCGTCAGGGACGCCGTGAGGGCCTCCGACACGGTGAAGGTCGAGGTCTCCGGGGAAGAGGACCTGGCGGCCCTAGTGGCGATAATAAACGCCCCGGAAGGGGCGCAAGTCATATATGGCATCCCCAATAAGGGGTTGATGGTAGTCGGTGTCGACAGCGACACGCGGGCGTTCGCGTCCGCGGCGGTCAGGCGCATGATTCGGTGAGACCATGGAGATCGAGATAGTCGAGAAGAGGGAGAACGAGCTGCTGAAGAGGGTAGAGGTCACTTTCAAGGCTTCACACGTGGACGAGGGCACCCCCCAGAGGGACGCCGTCAGGGAGAAGCTGTCCGCCCTGCTGAAGGCCCCGAAGGAGAGGGTGATCGTGGACGCGATGACCTCCGAGTTCGGAAGGATGGCGACCGTGGGCTACGCCAAGGTCTACGAGACCAAGGACGCGGCGATGAAGTACGAGCGGGAGCACATCCTGGTCAGGAACAAGCTGAAGGAGAAGAAGGTCGCCGCGAAGAAGGCGGCCGCGCCCGCGGCCAAGCCCAAGGCGTGAGGTGTTGACGATGGCCGAGAAGGAGAAGAAGAAGGAGAAGAAGGTGCGGGTCGCGAAGAAGGACTTCTACAAGGTCGAGGACGGGAAGCTCCAGAGGACCAAGCCCCACTGCCCCAAGTGCGGCCCGGGCGTGTTCATGGCCGAGCACCCGAACAGGGTGTCGTGCGGCAAGTGCGGCTACACCGAGTTCAAGAAGAAGTGATCCGGGGCGCACCCGGCCACAAACCCCTGAAACCCCTATCTCCCGCTCCTGAAGTAATTCTTCACCTTCTCCCTGTTCAGGTAGACGTAGATGATGATGTTGAACAGGATGGTCCATATCGGCGCGCCAGGGTCGGCCCTGTTCGGCACCAGGACCATCCCTACCAGGGCGAAGAGGATCGCGTACAGGGCGACCTTCCTTCCGCGTGCCCTCGCCGCCTCGTGCCCCTTGATGTACCCCCTCGCCAGCAGCAGCGAGAACACCGCAAGGGCAAGGAGGACGACCCCCAGCAGGGCGAATATCCACCCGGCGTTGTCGGCCACCCAAGGGGATATCGCGGACTCGAGGGCGTCCTGCCCCTCGGGCGTGCTCGCATAGGCCGCGACCGCGAGCGCCCAGAGCCCGGCCCCCAGCAGCTGGAGGCCTGACAGCACCTGCACGAGGGCGAGCACCAGCACGCCGAAAGGCCTCTTCACCCTCTGTGCCGCGACCATCGGATGCCCTCGGACCGTGAGGTGTCCCCGCGTATTTCGAGGTTTTGGGGCGGGAAGGCCAAAACCTTCAATACCGGCATGCATTCACGTGCCCAGGCTCACCCTGTCCGCGGAGTGCGGCGCCCATGGAGACCTGGTTCTACCTCTCGCTCTCAGTCGCCCTGTTCTGGGGCCTCAGCGGCATATTCGCCAAGTACAGCACTGCCAAGCTCGGTGTCGCGAGGGTCGCCCTGATCATAGCCCTGGTCGAGGGGGTCATGTACTCCGTCGCCTACCTGGTCTGGAGGGACACCTCGGTCGACATAAGCCTCTGGGAGGGGGTGCTCGCGGCTTCGTCGTGCATGATCGGCATAACTGGGTACCTGTGCTACTTCGAGTCCATACTCGAGGGGCAGGTGGCAATCGTGGGCACGATCTCCGCCGCGTACCCCGCGCTGGTCGTGGTCGGCGCGATGCTCTTCCTGTCCGAGGGGCTCTCCGCCGTGCAGGCGCTCGGGGTCGTCGCGATCATAGGAGGTGTCATGGCCCTCTCCTACGAGCCCAACCCCGACTCCGCGCACTCGCTGAGCAGGAGGTCTCTGACGTTCGCCTTCCTGGCCTTCCTCGCATGGGGGGTCTGGAGCCTGACGTCGAAGGTGGCGGTCGAGGCCGTGACCGCCGGCAACCTGTTCGGGTTCTACGTCATCTCTTCGATGACCGCGCCCGTCCTCTACGCCTGGGCGAGGAGGGTGCGGCCGGCGCCATTCAAGGGGGAGGACCCCACCAGGACCGCGTGGACGTTGGGCGGCGTCGCTCTCTTCCTGAACGTCATCGGTGCATTCGCCTACACTTACGCGCTCGAGGACGGCAACGCGTCCCTGGTCGTCCCCGTCACCAGCGCCTACCCGATCGTGACGGCGCTCCTGGCGGTGGCCGTGCTGAAGGAGCGCGTCACCTGGCCGCAGGCCGTCGCCCTGGCGGTGGTCGTGACGGGCCTCGTCATGATCGGCATCACCCTCTGAGGGCCGGGCGGCGACCTAGATACTTAGATATATGGACATGGCCTACAGCAGGCCGGGCCTGTAGTGTAGCTCGGATATCACTGGGGCCTCCGGAGCGCCCGAGCGCGCGGGGAGAGCCTCGAACTCGGGTTCGAAAGGCCGTCGCATAGCGGCCCGAAACTCCCGACAGGCCCGCCTCCCGCCCCATCACTCTATTATACCAGTCGGTCTTTTTCCAGGCGATGTATCTCACCTCCAAGGAAGAGCGCACGCTCGCGGGCGAGGAGGGGCCTGGGCGGCAGAAGGCCATGGAGCTACTCGTCGCCATCGGGGACATATACGGGGCCAAGAGGCTGATCCCGGTGTCCTCGGCGCAGGTCTCGGGCGCGTCGTTCAAGACCATCGGCGACGCCGGGATCAAGTTCCTGGAGGACTTCTCCAAGGAGGCCAAGGTGACCGTCAGGGCGTCCGTCAACCCGCTCGGCCTCGACATGAGGCGGTGGCGGTCGATGGGCGTCGACAGCGGGTTCAGGGCCAAGCAGGCCAGGATCGTGTCGGCATACTCGTCCATGGGGCTCGAGCCGCTCTACACGTGCACCCCCTACCTCTCGGGCAACCGGCCGAGGGCCGGCCAGCACATTGCCTGGGCGGAGTCGTCCGCGACAGTGTTCGCGAACTCCGTCCTGGGGGCCATGACCAACAGGGAGGGCGGCCCGTCCGCGCTGGCGGCGGCGGTGGTCGGCAAGACCGCCGAGTACGGCCTCCATCTGAGGGAGAACAGGCTGCCCAGGGTCAGGATAGACCTGGGGGAGGTCCCCCATGGCCTGGTCCCACTCGCTGGTTACGTAGTGGGCAAGATCGCCGGCAACCGCATACCGTACCTGCCGGGCCTGTCGCTGACCCAGGACGAGCACAAGGCGTTCGGCGCCGCGATGGCCGCCACGAGCGCGGTGTCCATGTACGTCTACGCGGAAAGGGGCGGCCGGTCGAGGGTGGACTCGACCAGGGTCGAGGAGCGGGTCTCTCTCCCGGAGTCCGAGCTGGCCGCCTGCCGGGAGTCCCTGGCGGGCGACGACTCCTGGGACCTGGTGGCCTTGGGCTGCCCGCACTGCTCCCCCGCGGAGCTGAGGTCGATGGCGAGGTACCTGAAGGACCGGAGGCCGTCCAAGGAGCAGGACGTGTGGTTCTGCACGTGCAGGAAGGCCTACGCGGCATGCCCCGATGCGGTCAGGGTCCTCAAGAGGTTCGGGAAGGTCCTGTGCGACACGTGCATGGTGGTCTCCCCGATAGAGAAGATGTACAAGCGGACCGCCTCAGACTCGGGCAAGGCCATGGTCTACCTCCCGACCCTCGGGAGGCAGAGGGCGACGTTCAGGACCACCGACCAGCTGCTGGAGGCGATATCACGATAATGAAGGGGAGGAGGATAAAGGGGGGCTGCGCCGAGGGCAGGGCCCTGTGCTCGTCCGCGCCGCTCTCGTTCCTCGGGGGCGTCGACCCCTCCACGGGCAGGGTCCTAGACCCGGAGTGCGAGTGCAGGGGCGCATCGGTCGCGGGCTCGGTCCTGTGCTTCCCCTACGGCAAGGGCTCCACGGTCGGGTCCTACTCAATGTACCAGCTCAAGGTGAACGGCAAGGCCCCGTGCGCCATCGTCAACGCCTCAGCGGAGCCGATCGTCGCCACGGGAGCGATAATGTCCGGCATCCCTATGGTCGACGGGGTGGACGTCACCCTGATGCGCACGGGGGACTCCGTGCGGGTCGACGCGGACAGGGGCACCGTGGAGGTCATGGACGTGGCCGAGAAGGGGGTCGTCACCGACATCCTGAGGCACAAGGGGAGGATCCTGCTCCTGCAGCGCAGCAACAGCGTGGGCTCCTACAGGGGGCAGTGGGCCGGCGTCTCCGGGTACATCGAGCACGGGGAGGCGCCCGAGAAGGCTGCGAGGCGCGAGCTCGAGGAGGAGCTGGGGCTGTGCTCCGTCAAGATGGCGCGGTCGATAGACCCGCAGATGTTCAGGGACGGGGACGTCGTCTGGACCGTGCACGCGTTCCTGTTCGACGTCGGCGGCACCGACGTCCGTATCGACTGGGAGCACCAGGCCTACGAGTGGGTCCCGCCCGAGGACGTCTCGATGTACCCGACGGTCCCGGGCCTGCAGAAGGTCGTCTCGAAGCTCCTGGGCTGACTCAGCCCTGGATGGTGTGGTCCACTTCCCTCTCGAGCAGGTTGAGCTGGTGGCTCTCCAGGGTGGACCTGTTCACCGCCATGAGCAGGATGGACTGGTTGATCGCGACCTGGTCCCTCAGGGACTGGATCAGCCTCAGCACTGTGATGAAGTTGTTGTTGGTGATGAGGTACTCGAGCCCGTCCAGCAGCACTATGCCCCCGTCGGGCTGGGACAGGAACTGCTCCAGGGCGAGGCTCAGCTTCTCCAGGTCCTTCGGCCTTATCGCGTTGTCCCTGCCCACGTTGGACAGCCATATGACCGGCGTGTCCTTGAGGTCGAACTTGGTCCTGATCTTGGCGGGGTAGTTGCGCGTGACGCAGTAGCCCTTGACCCCCTTCCCGAGGGCGGTCATGAACAGCTTGTATGACGTCTCGGGCCTGTCCTCCTCGACCAGGTACGAGAAGGACCTCTCCAGCGTGTCCACGTGGGCCGCTGACGCCTCCTTCTCCTGCTCCGGGGGGGCGGCCTCGGGGACGCTGACGGGCTCCGGCTCGGCGGCCTGCGGCGCCTCGG
>CAZXWO010000052.1:0-2982 GCA_964644565.1 uncultured Thermoplasmata archaeon
GAGCGGGCGCGAAGGGATACCGGCCCCTGCTGCAGGCTGGCTGCTCCTGCCGAATCACGAGAACCGTGACCTGTACGGTCCTTTTGCAGCGAAGCTGATCGACCACCATGGTCGAGGGCATGTCTCGTCCTCCGGACGTGCGTCCTCGATCCCTACCTATGAAGACGGGGCCCTTGCTCCCTGCGGCTACCCATCCCCAGCCGCTCATGAGGGCCCCGCCTCGAACCCCCCAAACCCCTTAAGCAGGGAGGGACGCCTGTGATAGCCCAAGATTTCCCCGCAGCAGCGCCTCTCACTCTTCCGGGCGCCTCCCTGCCCCCAGAGCCCGTAGTCGTCGATCTACGGCCCATTCTCGAGCTCCTAGCCCACAACTACCGTATGGCCTGCGAGTGGGGGCACCACGCGCGCGCAGCGGCCTACAGAGAGGCCCTGCACGCGATCCGGTTGCAGTACCGGCAGGCCGCGGCTAAGCAGACGTCCATGTCGAAGTTCGTACCGTTGGAGGAGTGAACTTGCCCCCAGGTTCACCTGTAGGTTCACTGCCGCTGGGTGAATCTAGTGAACTTAGTGTACCACCCTGCGAGGGGGGGGTAGGGTCTCTTCCGGTTTTTTGGTTCACTAGGTTCACTAGGTTCACTACACACCTACACTGGCATACTTCCGGGAGTTGGTGAACCACGAGTGAACCTAGTGAACTTGAGCCTAAAATCGTCGACCCCGAGGAGTCCGCGATACCCGAGGTCCTCCGCAGGACCTGCGACAACGCGAAGATCGTCCTCGAGCTAGGTCTCCCGCAGCTCGCGAGCCCCCCGCACAGCATCGGCTCCTCGTACGTGACGGAAGGCCTGATCCTCCCCGCGAAGGTCACGAAGTCGTACTACATCAGAGGCAACTGGAAGAACACCCAGGGCGTCGGTCAGGAGCACGAGGAGACGACTACAGAGAAGGTCTCCCTGATCCTCTACGCCGCGACCAACAACGGGAACGCATGGATAGACGTCAAGCCCGAGCTCGTCGCCGATGACCGCCTCGAGCTCGGCGGACAGATGCGGGTCTTCGCGAAGTTCTGCGAGTTCGAGGGGGCCATGGACCTCCGGACGCTCGACGGGATCCTCGCGAAGAAGCACGTCGAGGCCGCGAACCCGAGGGACACCTTCGAGCTGATCAGGAAGGAGATCCACCGGATGCTCGAGGTCGACGAGAGCGTCTCCGCGCTCCTCGCGCTGTGGATCGCGGCGACCTATGTGCACGAGGCGTTCCCGGCGTTCCCATACATCTGGTTCAACGGCGTCAAGGGCAGCGGCAAGACGACCGCCCTCGACCTGATCTGCGAGCTCGCGTACCACGCGGAGATGGGCATGAGGATCTCGAACCCGGCCCTCTTCCGAGACGTCGATCAACACCACTGCACGATCTGCTACGACGAGGCCGAGAACCTGCTCGTGGGCGCCGGGGGCGACCGTGGCGTCGACCAGGACAGGGTCTCCCTGTTCAACGGCGGCTACAAGAGCAGCGGGGTCGTCCGCCTGGTCGAGAAGGACGGCGACGCCTTCCTGGTCCGCAAGTTCAACTCCTACAGCCCGAAGGCCCTCGCCAGCATCCAACCAATCGACGAGGCGCTGCAGAGCCGGTGCCTGCTGATCAACATGCTCGTCGCCCTGGACGCGGGCAAGGGCGAGCAGATGATCAACCACGACCTCTGCAAGCGGATCCGCAAGGACCTCTTCTTCTTCAAGTTCGCCTCGGGCCCGAGGCTCTACGACGACGCCAGGGACGAGAAGTACAACACGGAGCTCCGGAAGCGGTACGACCTGCGGAACAGGGATTGGGAGCTCTTCAAGCCGCTGCTGATGCTCGCGCAGTACATCTGTCCTGAGTGGACGGAGGACCTCGCGAAGTTCGTTGCTGGCCAGAAAATCATCAGGCGCGTCGACAACCAGCTCTCGACGGACAACCTGGTCCTGCTCAAGGTTCTCCAGCTCGCGATCGAGGGCGAGAACGCCCCCGACGACGCGGTCACGAGCGTGCTGTACAAGGACCTCATGGCCGCGCTCAAGGAGGATTACCCTGAGCTGAAATGGATGACGACCCGGTCGATCGGCAACTGCCTCCGCCGGGTAGGCCTGAGCCGGCTCACGGTCAGGCTAGGCCAGGGGTACGCGCTGAGACTGGACAAGGCGCTGGTCCAGGAGCAGGTCCGGAGGCTGGGGCTGGAGGACACGGCGAAGGCGGTGGAGCTCGCGATCCCGGCGAAGCCCAAGGAGGGTCTCGATGCCTTCTGAGGCCGCGGAGCTCCACGGCACGAAGCTCGAGGACTTCGGGGCCAGGGGGGCCACGACGCCCGAGGAGCGGCTCGCGGAGTACCAGGCGCAGGCGAAGGGGCTGCCGAAGACGAAGGCCGCCCGGTTCTGGCTCGGCGTGCTGGCGCACGACGCAGAGGTTCGGCGTCTAGTCAAGGTCGATTCTAAGGAGGAACACACGACATGGAAGCGATGGAGAAGACGATAGTGGGTGTTGACACGACCCCCACCGGCCTGGTGCCTGGGGTCATGATGAAGAAGCAGGTCTACGAGTATCTCAAGAGGACGAAGCTCAGGCGGGCGGACCTGGCGACGATCGCGGCGGAGCTCGGGCTCACGAAGCGGGAGCACGGCACGGTCGGCAAGGTCCTCAAGGAGCTCGCGGACGAGAGCCTGGTCGTCTTCGTCGAGGACAATGGCTCGTCCTTCTACAGGATCGCGAACGCCGGCGAGGAGCGGAGGCCTCCGAACCTCTTCGACAAGATGCTCGAGGGCCGGGTGAAGGAGACCCCCGCGCGCCGACCAGACCCGATGAATTGCCGCGGGGCCTTCAAAATCTACAGGTGCCCGGTCGAGGACTGCGGGTTCGAGACACAGCACGAGAACGGTGTGGCGGTCCATGCGGGCCGAGCACACAAGGAGCTGTCCGGGTCGAGGTACTACGCCCCGAAGAAGGCGGCGC
>CAZXWO010000052.1:3082-8290 GCA_964644565.1 uncultured Thermoplasmata archaeon
AGGCGGCGCACGGCGACGAGCTCGAGGGGGCGGAGGCATGAACGAAGCGGAATGGGATGGGTGGTTCCTCAGTGTCGTCTGGGCCAACCTCACTGTGAGTATCGGCGCGGTTGAGCTCCTGGTGCTCGGGGCGTCAACATTCGCGGTGTGTTTCATAGGTGTTTGGCTGTTGGTTTGCATGGTCGCGGGCATGGTCCTGACAGCCCCCTTGGAGGCCACAGCATGATCACATGCCCTGACTGCCAGACGCCGGCGAAGCGGGTCGGATGGCGCCCCCTGGGCAACGGCCTGATCGAGAGGATCTACAGCTGCAACAACGGCTCGTGCCCGAGGTCGCGACTCAACTTCTCGAGGACCACGCTCCCGATGGAGACGGAGTGATCAGCATGGGCGAGGGGATGCAGTTCTTCTATTTTCTCATGCTCTGGCTCAGTGCGACGACCATTGTGGGCATCATCCTCGAGGTCGTGCACCGGCGCTGCAGGGGCGCGCTTGAGGAGATCGAAGGGAGGAAGAGATCATGAACATCATCAAAGCGCTCGAGCACAGATACGCGATGGCTCCCATCACCCCGGGCTGGGCCTACCGGCTCGACCCCTTCTTCCATCTCTACCGCTGGGTCCAGAGACGACGGTACGCCAGGATGACGCCGGCGATGCAGATGATCGAGGACCTGATTCCTATGATGAACACACTCTTTGAACTCTCACTCGTCTTGAAGCTGATGGCTTCGGAGGATTGGGAGGCCTGGAAGATCGAGAGCGGCGACCGCGGCCAGGGCATGAGCACCCTGGAGATCAAGGAGGAAAGGAATCCATGACTACTGCCAGAAAGGTCAGGGTCAGCACCGACCTCGAGCTCAACGCAGAGGACTTCCTCGAGAGCGCAGTCGGTATCATCGGGAAGAGGGGCGGCGGGAAGTCCGGCGGGGTCAAGGTCATCATGGAGGAGCTCGTCGGCGTAGGGCTGCCATTCGTGGCCTTCGACCCTGTTGGGATTATGTGGGGCATCAAGAGCTCCCTGGATGGCAAGTCTGAAGGCCTCCCGGTCCTGGTGATCGGCGGCTCGCATGGGGACCTCAAGCTTAACCGGAGAGCAGGCGCCGAGGTCGCGGCCGCAGTCGTGCAGGCGAACATCTCCTGCGTGATCGACTTCTCGGAGGAACCCAAGGCTGCCTACCGGGAGTTCGTCCGGGACTTCTGTCACAGGCTCTTCACCATCAACGAGACCCCGAGGCTCGTCATCCTCGAGGAGGCTCCCGAGCTCGTCCCCCAGAAGCTCAGGCCTGATATGATGGAAGTCTTCGAGTCCGTCGAGCGTCTCGTGTCCAGGGGTCGCAACAAGGGCATAGGCGTGATCATGGTCTCGCAGAGGGCCGCGACCATCAACAAGGACGTCTTGACGCAGGTCGACGCCCTGATGGTCTTCGGGCTCACAAGCCCTCAGGACCGGAAGGCGCTCACCGAATGGGTCGAGGCGTGGGACCAGCAGGGACGCATCAAGGAGTTCGAGGCCGGGCTCGCGGGCCTCCGCAGACAGGAGGCCTGGTTCTGGGCTCCGACGCTGTTCAAGCAGGGCGGGATCTTCCAGAAGATCAGGATCCGGGACTTCAAGACCTTCCATCCGGACAAGACGCACCTAAGGAGGTCCGGGTTGCTCGAGCAGAAGCCCGTGACCACGGACGTCTCCGGGATCATCAAGAAACTCGGGGCGCAACTCGAGAAGTTCTCCAAGGAGAAGGCCGAGGTCGCCGCCGTGCCAAAGCTGCAGGCCCGGATCCATCAGCTCGAGAAGGACCTCGAGAGGGCGCGAGCGGCGCCGTCTCAGGGTCTCTCGAGGCCGGAGCTAAGGCAGCAGGTCCACAAGGCCACGGCGCCGCTCCTCAAGGAGATCCACGAGCTCAAGCAGCAGTTGAGGAGCGCGGCCACAGTCACGAAGCTGCTCCTCCGAGTCAAGCAGGTCCTCGCGGAGGTCCCGGACATAGGTACTCATAAGGGGGCCTCTTTCGGGAGCCATAAGGGTACCCCTATGAGTACCCATCTGTCTCCATCGAACCGTACGGTTAACACTGAGTGTAACCGGCGCGATAACAGTAAGTGTTATTCGTACGATAAACTGGCTCGGCCAGACACTGAGGATTCGCAGCAGCTCAAGAAGGGCGCCATCAAGATGCTTCGCGAGCTTGCCTCGAGGTCCCCGCTGACGCTGACCAGGGCGCAGCTCGGGACGCTCGCCGGTTTCACGCCCTCGGGTGGCACCTTCGCGTCCTACTTCTCCACCCTCAAGAGGCTGGGCTACCTCGAGGAGGACTCGGGACGCAATGTTAGAGTCACGGAGTCCGGGCTAGAGTTCATCGGCGAGGTGCCGCCAGCGCCGTCGACGCATGAGGAGATCATGGCGATGTGGGCAAGGAACCTCAAGTCCGGGGCCATGAGGATGCTGCAGGTCCTGGTGGACAACTATGCCGAATCGGTCTCCAAGGGTGACCTCGCGGAGTTCTCCGGGTTCGAGGTCTCAGGCGGGACCTTCTCAAGCTACCTGAGCATCCTCAAGAGGAACGGGCTGATCGAGGTCCGAGGAGACGAGGTCAGGGCAAAGGAGGTCCTGTTCCCATGAGCGACCAGGTCTCGGGCCCGCTGGGCGGGCTCTTCGTTGTCATCGGAATCCTGTTCTTCATCGCCGGCCCTGCCATGAGCCTCCTCCTGGGCTACTACGTTTCGCTCGCGGAGTGGGCCGCGTCCATCGTCACCGTCATCATATATGTCGGCACCGGCTCCTTCATGGTCACTCATGAGTACTGGTGGTGGCCGACGCACGCCGAGGACCGGGTCAACCGCCTGCAGGACCACGAGCGTGAGGAGGGGTGCAAACCGCGATGACCCACGCACGCCTGTTCATCGGCTGGCTGCTCTTCAAGATGGTCGAATTGACCGACCCCGACATCCAAGTCGAGCCCTGGAAGGAGGTCAAGGCGAGGGCTGAGGCCGCCCAGGAGAAGGAGGAGGGATGAAAGTGAATGTTGAAGAAGAACACAACATCTGGCTAGAAGTTGGCCCTCTGATCACCACGCTGATTATAGGGGGTGCCCTAGTCTTTGTCTTGGTTGTGCTGCCCGACTTTGATTTCGGCCCAACGATACTGATTCTCACAATCATAGTGGCGCTCTACCTTCCGTTCTTGATAGCCGACCGGGCCGAACGAAAGCGCCTCTCGCAAAATGGGGATCTTACCGAAAACCCGGAGGACGGGCAATCATGAGACGGACCTCGAATAGGCATCGCAGGAAGCTAAATTCGGGAAATGCGAAAGAGGAAGGGCTCGACGACCTCCCCGTCGTCCTCGTTGAACAGGAGATCCCACGGTTTCTCAAAGCGGCGAGTTCGGTCGACGATTTCATAGCGGTGTCCTTGATGCTCTTCTCTGCGCTGCGCGTAGGCGAGGTCGAGGAGCTGCGGATCAAGGACATTGACCTGGAGCGGGACGAGCTCACCGTGAGAGCGGAGATCGCTAAGCACAATAAGGAGCGGCGGGTCCCACTCGATGTACGGACAGCCGCCCTTCTATCGGCGCGACTCTGTGAGATCAAGCTATCGTCCTCAGAGGAGTTCGTCTATCCTCGAAAGGAGGGGCTCGCCTCGAGGACCGTCGCGAGGACATTCCAGAACCGGGTCCCAGCGATGGCAGAGGACGCGGGCATTCGACGGATCCGGGTAACGCCTCATACGCTCAGGCACACGGCGATCACGCAGATGCTCGAGCGCGGGATCCCGATCGAAGCGGTACGCCAGATTGCAGGGCACGAGGAGCTACAGACGACGTTAATATACACTCACCTGAGCACGAAGCACCTCATCAGGACCTTCCAGGAGGCGTACAGAATATGAACCGGCCGAAGGGCATCCTTGGAGGCCTTGCGCTCGCGTTCCTGGTGCCTCCAGTCGTCTTCTGGGCTCTGCTCATGACGCTCCTCGGGCGCGACCGGCTCGTCAAGGACCTCGAGTACGCACTCTGGGGGTTCGATGACTGATGAGGACAGAGAAGGAGATACGTGTGAGTCCGCGCCGCTGCCCCAAGTGTGACGGAGTCGTAGAAATGTGGGGTGCTCCTAGACGCTGGATATGCACAGTCTGCGGCCACGAGATGCCGGGCCCAGAGGTCGCACTAGAGCGGTTAGAGATAGCGAACCTGGAGGAGGTCATCAAGACCAAGGACTTCGAGCTCCGCGACAAGGACTACACCATCAAGGGACTCAAAGCGGAGATCGCCAGGTTGCAGGCCAAGGGGGCATGACGTGATCAACCTAGAGCTCGCTCCTTTCGCGGTCTTCGTCTGCGTGTACGGGGTCATGCTCGTGCTTCTCGCGTACCTTGTGTGGTTGGACATGAAGTCGTGGAGGACTGAGTAGATGGGCGAAGCGGAGGAGCTTGTCGGGCTGCATATCCGGATCCCGAAGGAACAGCGCGAGCTCCTCCACCAAGCCCGGATCCGGGTGAAGATGGACGGCAAGCATATCACCATCCAGCAGCTCGTGAAGACCGCGATCGACCGCGAGTTCCGCCGGATCAGTCTCTAGCGCGCTCATGGGTAGTATTTAACCTATGCGTTTGGTACCAAACGCAATTTCATTATCCTAGGAAGGGATTATGACGTGACCGATGGGACGCACTCAACGGTCGGCTTCTAGTCAGTGTTCCACTAGGATTCCCCCCAAATCGACCACCAGGCCGGCCCTTGAGCCCCATCAGGTGATCATCCGATGCCAGACATGCTCTTGACCGTGCTGATAGCTGCCACGATCGCCGGGGCGCTCGTCGCCGTGGGCGTCCTCTGCTACCTCGCTGGCCAGAACTCCAAGATCGCCCCGCTCCTCGAGGCGCTGCTCGAGATCCGTGACGAGAAGGCCCCATGATCGAGGGGGAGCACCGGACGCTCAAGCACCAGCTACTCGGACTGCGAGAGGGTGAGGTCATCGTCATCTCGACCAAGGGCCTGGCTAACTACAGGAACGGCAGCACGATCACGATCCCGTCCGGGGCCCGGGACGCGAACTCGTATCACCGGCTCCCGAAGACGGAGAAGTGCAGGGCGATACTCAAGGCGCACAAGGAGCTAGTGCTCGCGCTCAGGTACCCGCCGGACGGGGTGCACGCCGAGGAGATGCCCGGGCAGGAGTTCAGAGTCAGGTTCATCAGGATGGAGAACGGCCAC
>CAZXWO010000053.1:0-7889 GCA_964644565.1 uncultured Thermoplasmata archaeon
GGGAGATGCGCGTCCACAAGAGGCTCATAGACCTCGACGCGGACGAGCGCGCCCTCAGGCAGCTCATGAGGATACAGGTCCCGGACGGCGTCAACATCGAGATCGTGCTGAGGTCGTGAGTCGCCTCCGCCCCTGGACAATAAAACCACTCGTGCGGTATGGCACAGATGGTGTTTTGAACCGTTTACGGCAGACATGTCCAAGCCCGTCTCAATGTGGCGGGCCTCGGGTCTCGACGCAGCCTTTGCACGCGCGGGCGTATGCCCATGCGCATGACATCGGTGGCGCAAGAAACCTATATAACCGGAATGGCCGATGAGCCAAGTCCATCCAGAAGGGGCCGATAGATCAGTGGAAGATCGCCTGCTTTGCAAGCAGGAGGTCAGGGGTTCAAATCCCCTTCGGTCCACTCTCATTTTGAGAGCTGATCAGATCTCATCTGACGGCGTCATCGAGTTCGCGCAGGTTCAGGGTGTCGCAAATCTCCTCTGCAAATCGTACGTGCTTCTCGTGAGCAGATGCAACGCAGCCCTTGAGCAGGTACGGACGGACATCAAAATCGAATGCACTGAAGTATGTGGCCAGCACACAGCCACTCGCGCTCAGTCCCACGATGACGATGGCGTCGCATCCTTCGCTCTTGAGTCTGGCACTCAAGTCGGGATTGGCGAAGGCGTTAGCATGGCGCTTCGTTACTCTGAAATCCCTTTTATCGATGTCTATCGAATTCGGGACTTCGAAGCCCCCAGTGCCACGCGACACCCCCTCTTCTTCGTTCTCGGTGTAGCCAATTATGACAGGAAGGTCCTTGCTTCGAAACCAAGCGATTGCCTCGTTTATTGCATCAATACGATTCTCAATGGACTTCCTCAAATCTCGATTGCTGTCTGGTTCGTAGAGCCAAGCATTCTGAATATCCTGAACGAACAACGCTGGTTTCATCAGTATCAGCTGCTCCAACGCGCATGCTGCATTTATTGGTTCTCATCGGGACGGTGAATAGCAATCCATTCGGTTTGGACATTGAATTCCCTTCATTTCGAGCACGGCGGGGTCCACACTACCAGAGAAAAGGCCATTGGGGGCAGAAAGAAGAAGGGGTTTAGCTCCGTTCTCAATCCGACCTGATTGAACGGTTTGCCCGACTTACTGGCTATTAAAAGGGTTCGAATCCCCTTCGGTCCACTCTCATGCATAGCCAGTATAATCGTACTTTCGGTCAATCAGGGGGGATTGAAACTCGGAGCTTTTTCCGACCCGTCGAAGGCTCGGGGGACTTCGAGCCTAGCGAGGTCGGCGTCTTTTCGGCAGTAGCATCTCTCGGTGGTCATCGTGTTCGAGCTCCTGAGCCTGACGGACACGTCTCTGTTCAACAGGTTCCCCCAGGGATGCGCACTCGGTCGGAGAGAATGGCTATGGACTCAAGGAGTCACGACCCCACGTTGGCCATCCTCAGAGGAAACCGTGTAGGTTCAGAGACGTTCAAAGCCTCACCAGAGATTGGCCCGTCGTGATGGCCCTCTGGGGGGTTCTCCGCGCCATGCGCGGAAAGTATTCTAGCTAGTGCCTCGTTTCCCGTCCTGATGAGCCAAGCTGAACCTGCCCTGACCAGGGGTCGCGAAGGGGCAATTTCCCAGCGCAGGTTCGACAAGAGGCTGCTCACCCTCTTCACCGCGCTGGTCTTGGTCTCGGCCACCGGGTCGATGGCATCCTACTACTATACCGAGGGCGCCTCTCTCACCGACCTGCTATCGACGTTCCTAGGGGGTCTCACGGCGTCGTTCCTGGTCGTCGGCATCCCGTCTTATCTGAGGAACATGGAGTACGGCCTGACCCCGAGGAGGAGGATCCTCAAGTGGATGGCGGCCCTCTCTGTCGTTTTGACTATCCTATTGCTCTTGGTCGTCATTCTGGGGGCGGTCTACGCCCCCGACCTCGTGCAGCTGGACGACAGCTTCGCCGGAGGCGTCGTCCCAGTGAGCATCATTTTGGCCGCCGTCCTCTTCCCCGCCATACTGATCTCATTGATGGCCGCGTACCTGGTCGCGTTCGGGGCCGTCGGTGTGATGTCGGCCATTCAGAGGCTGGTTGTCTCGGGCATCCTGAGGCGGGCTGCTCGTCTGAGCGGGGCCGAGAGGCCGTCCTTGGTCGACAGGGCGATTGGTTGGATGTTCGACATACCCGAAGTGGTCGACACGAGGACCCTGAGCCTCCGCCCTTCCGCACCGAGGTCGTCAGTGTCTCTCTCTGATCTCAAGGCCCCTGTCCTCTGGCAACTCCTGTTCGGGTTCGTGCTGGGGATATACATCAGCTTCAACCCTTTCGTCTCAGACAGGTCCCCCGCGGCTCTTCTGAACCTGTTCTCCTTGCTCACGGCGGCCTCGGTCCTCTTCCCCCTGATGATACTCCCGTGGTTCTTGTTCAGCAGGCTCGGGGCTGGCATGAAGGGCCAGGCGAAGCCGTTCACCCTCTACAAGGGGATCCGGTCGAGGATGTTCCAGAGCTACTTCGCCTTCGGGACCCTGTTCATTCTTCTCAGGGTGTCCTTCCAGGAGATAGCGGTCGCATTCGAGACCTATGTCGCGGCGTTCTCGGTCTTCATGTTCTCATTGCTGGGGTCGGCTCTCCTGGCGACATTCGTGTACTTCAACTACTTCGAGAACAGGATTGCGGAAGACATAGTGGAAGAGCTCAGGGGGACCGAGGTCCAGGTCATCGTTCCAGTAGGATCGGAGCAGCCTCCCCCCTCACCGGCGCCTGCTGCCGGGTCGACGGAATGATCCTTCTCCGCCCGGCACGCAGTCCAACCTGCGATGGCAGAGGACGGGGGGACTCCCAGCGGAAAGCAATAAGCGGGGTCAGGCCATCTGGGTGTGGGCTGGTGGAATGACAGGAAGAGACCAGGAATGGGTCAGGGACTTCTTCGGGCCACTCAGGGTATGGCTGGTGGTCGGGATCGGCGCCGCGATGATGGCCTCAATCTACTTCCTGGGCCATCTGGGAGTTGCGCCCGAGACGTCCTTTGTCATCTTCATCGCTGGTGCGTGCATCACGATAGTGGCCCTGACATGCCTTTGCGCGCTGGGCAGGAGATCATGGCAGGCGTTCTTCTGGATATTCCATACGGATGACAACGACCTGATCATGGGGCGGAAGAAGTAGACTCGGTCCCGTGTCGGAAAAGGCCTTAGGTGAGGAACCGATACCCGGCCAGAGGAATACACAGATGACGGGCTCCGGGAAGGGCGTGGCATCGTCCGATGCGACCAGGATCGCGAAGAAACTGGGCACGGTCTCCGGAGGCAAGGTGCTCGACGTCGCCACCGGGGAAGGGGGCTTCATCGACATCCTCATGAAGACCCTCAAGGGCTACGACTCCTTCGTCGGGATCGACTACTACCCGTCCGACCCGTCCAAGGGCAGTATCGAGGACGCCAGGAGGGTGTACGTGGGCAAACCCGTCCGGTTCCTCAAGATGAACGCCGAGCACATCGGGTTCGACGACGGCTCCTTCGACACCGTCTGCATATCCAACTCCCTGCACCACCTCGACCATGTGGACAGGGTCCTGGCGGAGATGAAACGTGTTGTCAGGCCCGGAGGCAACTTCATCATCCAGGAGGCCTACTGTGACGGGGACCAGACCGATGCGCAGAGGGCCGAGGAGATGCAGCACGAGTGGGGGGCCCGGATCGACAACCTCCTAGGGATAACCCACAACAAGACCTTCGCAAGGCAGAGGATCCTCGACATAGTCGCTTCCCTTCAGCTCCGGGAGAAGGAGGTCTTCGACACCTCTCACTCGGTGGACTGCCTGTTCTGCCCGAAGAGGCGCGAGTGCGGGGACCCGAAGCGGCAGGCGGAGCTGCACGATTCGATCGGGGACGTGGACGCGGAACTCGAGAGGCTCGCGGACCACCCCGACCTCGATGCGCGCAGTCGCCTGACCGAGGAGGGGCGCCGTGTGAAGGCGGCGATAGCCAAGCACGGCATAGCCCCGTCCTCGTACATCTTCGTGGTCGGAAGGACGTAGCCGCGACGCCGTACGAGAGCGCGTGCGCTCCGTGCCGTCAATGATCCCATTCACAGCGCTTCCGCCGCGGCTCCGACCTCAATCCAGGGGCGGGTCCCCGTACTGCTTCACGGTGTAGAAGTACTCCTTGAGCACCTCGTCCCACCCGGAGTCCTCGACGAAGTCCAGGCCGACCTTGTCGTAGTCCCGGTCGAACAGGTCCCAGTTGACCTCGAACGCGCCTATCGACGGGCAGACGAAGACCGATAGCCCGGTCGGGACGCCCTTCATCCTCCAGCTGGCCCAGTCGTGGATTATCGCAGCGTCCGCGGCGGCGACGAGCCCCGCGCATGCGCTCGCGACCTCAGGGTAGTCCTCCGCGGTGGTCTCGCTGAGCAGCGTGAACATCGTGATTATGTCCGGGTACGTCCAGACTCCCATGTTGTTGAGCCATATCGAGGGGTCGGACTGCATCGCGGCCGTCTTCAGGATGTATCCAAGGGAGTTGTCCTTGGGGATGACCGCGTCCCTGAAAGCAGAGAACGCGCCGGCCATGTCGCCGATGGCATCCAGGTCTATTACGGAAAGTGATGCGAAGTCCTGCATGTACGGGTAGAGCGTCGGGTAGGTCCCGAGCGGCGCGGAGTACCAGTCCTCGTAGTCGTCCACTAGCTTGCACGCGAGGTCCAGCGGCTCGACCGATGGGTCCTCCGACAGCCCGGTGAGCAGGGCCGCGTAGTTCATCCCGTCGAACGGGACCCCCAGCTCCGAGGTGACCAGGTACGGTGCGACGCCCCTGAGCTCGTACGCGATCTCGACCGTGCCCAGTGTGCACGCGTCGAGCGCCACGATGTCTATCTCGCCTCCGGACGATTCGAGCGCAGCCCGTATGCCGGAACCGAGCCCGTCTATCGACATCCAGGCCTCGAGGGCCTCCGTGTCCGGCAGGCCCTCGTCACAGCACAGTCCCAGGTACCCGTTGCCGTGGTCCTGGACCATGAGCATGAAGTTCTCGGACGCGAGGGACGGCTCCGTCAGCGCGTAGTCGACGAACATGGCGAGCGTCTCGGGCGAAGAGGAGTTCGCCTCCCCCAGGTTCATCGTCTCGACCCATCCGTCCTCGGTGAAGGTGCTGATGTTCGAGGGCACGTCCACCCTGTCCAGGAAGACGCACAGTGCGACGTCCTCCGTGTTGGTGAGGCTCTCCCTCCAGAGGCTCACGAAGTAGTCGGTGTACTCGTCGAGGTTGTTGTCGCTCGCCCAGTACATCGCGACCGTCCAGTCGCGCACCCCGTCGTCGTCCGAGGTCGGAGCGGGCTCTTCCCCCTCGACCGCGACGCCGACCGTGGACGTGACGGTCACCGCAATCATAGCTACTGCCACGAGGGCGCAAAGGAGCGCCCTCCTCATGTCCTCGAACGCCAAGACCCGTTCCCCCCTATGAGCGCGGATGAGCTTCCATCGCCCGCACTCGGGAACGACCGCGGAGTAGTTAACCCTGTTGCGGGTCAGTGTGCAGTCGATGCCTACTTCTGTACACAGCGGTCGGAGGGCGTCAGAGCTCCTTGACCACGATCGCAGGGAAGCAGTCCCTGCGGAACTGCGGGCAGCTCTGGCAGGTGTCCAGGTTCTTGGGCCCGCGCTCCGCGTCGCCCAGCACCCTGTACCCTATCCTCCGGTAGAACCCGGGGGCCCTCGCCTTCGCCCAGAGCTCCCTCATCCCCCTCGCCCTGGCCTCGTCCTCGATCCTGGCGACTAGCATCGCCCCTATCCCTCTGTTCCTGACGCTGGCATCCACGGCCACGTACTCGAGGAACCGGCCCCCGTCCAGGGACTGCATGGTCGCGCAGCCGACGAGCCTCTCCCCGAGGTACGCCCCGTACGCCACGACGATCCCATCGAGCGGGCCGTCCTGCATGTCCAGCCCCGCACTGGTGCAGAGCTCCCTCACTGCGTCGAGGTCCTCCGTGACCCTGATGACCACCCCGTCTTTCCCGGGCATGCTACCGGGCGCGGATTGCCGCTCCCGGATAAGGAACTGTCGACGATTACGGCGACGAAGGATTTTATCTGGTGGTCGGCGATGACCCCCTGTTCTCATGGGCGCGCAGAGGACCAAGAGCGGGCCGTTCGACGGCAAGCTGAAGAGGTTCTGCACCAGCCTCGCTCTCCCGGTGGACAGCACGAGGACGGGCGAGTGCCTCAGGTGCGGCGAATGCTGCAAGTTCTTCGTGAGGTGCCCGTTCCTCAAGTACGACGAGTTCGGGAAGTCGGAGTGCCAGGCCTATGCCGTCAGGCCTCCGCAGTGCAGGAAGTACCCCAGGACGAGGGCGGAGCAAATCCACGACCCTTGCGGCTTCAAGTTCGGTGAGGACCGCTGCTGACTGCTCCTCTGCCCAAGGCCCATCAGCTGGGGGCGACGGAGTTCACATGAGGGGATCCTGGGTTCATGGCTTGCACGCATCGGTCCCGGGCGGCCCCCCCGAGCCTCGGGACAGCCCCTTCGCAACGTGCCTCAGGAGGGTGGGCGCCACCAGGACCGATATGACCCCCATGACCACGATGACCGAGTAGACGGTAGGTGTGATGATCTCCGCGGAGAGCCCGTAGACCGCGATAATCATGGCCACTTCGAGCCTCGCCGCCATCCCGAGGCCGACGGTCACGGCCTCCCTGCGGCTCATCCTGAACATCCTGGCAGGCACGTAGCTGCCGACCACCTTGGTCGCTATCGCCACCCCTGCGAGCGCGAAGGTGAAGAGCCATATGTCCGATGGCAGGAGGCGCACGTCGACGAGCACGCCGAGGGAGATGAAGAATATCGGCGCGAACGCCCACTCGAGGAAGGTGATGCCCTCCCTGAACTGTTTCCTGTACTCGCACCCCGCGAAGCTCGTGCCGGCCACGAAGGCCCCAACGATGGCCGATATGCCTATCTGGTGGGACACGAAGGCGTACACGAAGGCGAAGGCGAGCGCCAGCAGGAACCCGCTCTCGGGGACGCCATGCCTCAGCCCCCTCCTCTCCGTCTCCGCGATCACCTTCACGAACAGCTTCGCCCCCAGGAGCGTCCCCAGGGAGACGAAGAGGACCGCGGCCACGACGACCCAGGCGAGGTCCGAGACGTCAATCCCCGCTCCGGTGCCGACCCCGACGGAAATTGCGAGCACCATCATCCCCAGGACATCGTCGACGACGGCAGCGCCAAGTATGGTCTTCGCGACATCCGAGGACAGTATCCCCATCTCCTTGAGGACGCCCGCGGTTATCGCAACGCTGGTGGCGACCAGGGCCGTGCCGATGAAGACCGATTGGGCAAGGTCGCCGTCCGGGAGGAACTGGTTCGCGAGGGTGAAGCCGCCCACCCACGGGAGTGAGATGCCACCGATGGCGATGGCGATGTTCTTCTTCGTGTAGATCTCCTTGAAGTCGCACTCGAGCCCGATGACGAACAGCATGATGGTCGAACCGAAGGTCGCTAGGAGGCTGATGACACTGGGCCCCTCGTTGATCTTTATGCCGTCCGAGAGCGTCACGATTCCCAGGAGGCTCGGCCCGATCACAATCCCTACGACAATCTGCCCCACAGTCTTGGGCAGGCCGAACCTGGAGAACAGGAGGCTGGCCGCCATCGCGATAGCGAACAGCATGGCGACCTGGAAATACAGGTCCTCCGTGAACGCTTCCCAGATGTCGGACAGCATCTCACTGCTGTGATGCGCGCGGAGGCTATATCTCTGTGTCCCCGCGGGGTTCCGGGAGCGTCAGCGTCTCGGTATCAGCCTCTCGAGCAGACCTTTCTTCGTGCTCCCGGTGAGGAGGCGGTCCGTGTTGAATATCCAGACCGATATGGCGATCATCACGATGGCGAACGCGG
>CAZXWO010000054.1:0-7460 GCA_964644565.1 uncultured Thermoplasmata archaeon
GGGTTCTCGTTCATGTTGACCTCTGGCATGTTCCTGCCGGTGAGTTCGAGCCTCTGGTTGGTGTAGAGCCAGACGTTGGTCGTGTTACCGTACCACTTGAACACGTAGGGGTACTCCCAGCTGACGACCTCCTCGGTGCCGTAGTAGGACCATCTCCACTCCCACCACTCGCCGAACGGGACGTTGAACAGGTCGTAATAGCGGTAGTCCACGGTCCTCATCGGGGCGCCACCGACAGCTATCGATGCGGAAGATGACTTCGTTATCCCGCCCAATGTGGCAGACGCACTGAGGGTCGCATTGCCGTCGACGAGCCCGGTGAATGTCACCGATTGGCCAGTGGTCGCGCTCAACGTGTAGTCCGCCGCGTCCATACCGGACACTGTCCAAGAGTACGTCAGTCCTGTGACGGCCTCGCCAACGGAGTTCAGGGCGGACGCCGTGAACGTGTACGGTTCCTCGGGAGCGAGCGTCTTCGTTGATGGCGTCACGAACACGGAGTCAAGGTACGGCGCGTTCACAGTCACGTCCGCCGTTACCTGGACGCTCTCATCCTCCCATGATATCGTGCATGTCACGGTACCCGACGCTGAGACGTTCGTGGCAGTGAACTCCACGGTCCTCCTGGCCACGAGGTTGAAGGAGCCCAGGTCGTACGGGGACCTCGACCACGAATAGGTGACGTTGGTCCACGCATCGACCTCGTACGATATCTCCTCGCTCTCGTTGACGAGCAGGCTCGTCACGCTGAGTTCTACCATCTTCCCCGCGTCCACCGTGATGTCGTCTGACGGGAGGATCTCGGGCTCGAGTTCGAGACCGATTCCATCCTCATCGTCGCCGTCTCGTATCACGAGGACATACACGGCGGTGCTGATCAGCAGTATCGCCACAATCACCGCCACGATCATCAGACCGAGCTTCCTCTTGTCCCCCCTGGATGAGGACGACGAAGATGTCTTTGCAGGCTCACTAGCAGTTGCACTAGTATTCACGTCTTCAGACATGTCAGTAACTTCCCCCATGTCGTCGGCTCAACTTTCGACCTAGCGCCGGTAAAGAACTCGCGACTATAAATACCCTGTCACTTCGTGACATCCAGATGGTCGGATTCCCGACGTCCAGGGCCAATATCTGCAATGCGCCGAAACGACGGTTCGTCATCCGCTCGCGGCGGGGTTCGAGCTCTTCGAAATGTCGCCGAAAAGACTCGCCGTCGGGAGGTCGATGTACGCGTTTGGTGTGCGCCGGTCGTCGAATAACGCAGAGAAACTCACCCTCTGTACCCGAATGTGTCGCGGATTGGCGCAGGGGACAACGAATCTGGTAAATTTCAACTCATTTTTCCAATTTCGTTTCGATTTTCGGGGCGGGCGTCGAATGCTTTGAGAATCCGGACTTTCATTGTGACAATATTCTTATACCAATCCGGACATTCAACGTGCCTGTGCGCCGGCCGAGGTGTTTTCCCGGTTCACGGGCTTCGGCGTGGGAAAGCGGCGCGGGGTGGCGGAGGCCAGGCACAGCCTGCTCGGCCTTCGGGCCTGAGGAAGGATCTGACACAGATCGAAGTGTGGGGGAACGACTTTGGTAGGGAGACTGGACAAGATAATCTCATTGTGTGCCATTGTGACCATAGCCTCTGTCCTATGCATACCGATAGGCGGGCTGTTCGGAGTTGTGGGTTCCGCTGTTGCCCAGGACGAGGAGGAGACGGAGACGGTCCTGAGGGTAGGGTTCATGCAGAAGGTCGACAGCCTGAACCCGATGGTCGGCCTGACGGACGCGGCTTATGTGTTCTACGGGCTCGTCTATGACGCCCTGCACTCCGTGGGGAACGACTTCGAGACTGTGGGCAACATCGCCACCAACTGGTCGATGGTCCCGCTCTCTGACCCTGACATGATCGCCAGCGGCGAGCCGTTGGGGTCCGTATGGGAGTTCGACCTGAACCCCGACGCGAGGTGGCACGACGGCGAGCCGTTCACGGCCGAGGACGCCGAGTGGGTCATAGACCAGAACGGGGAATACTATGAAACATGGTGGGCATACCAGCCCTACGCCTACTTCATGGACTACGCCGAGACCGTGGACCAGGACACGATAAGGATCCACTTCTACGAGAGGGAGAGCGAGGAGCCTATCGCGGCCGCCTACGCCGAGCTCGTCTGCGTCCCGATGATACCGAGGCACAAGCTCTCGTCGATGACGCCGTTCGACGTGGCGTTCACTTGGACCGGGCTGTACGATGACGACGGGCCGCCGATTGTCGGCACGGGGCCGTTCATGGCGGGCCCTGACATCGAGGACGAGTACTTCGAGGGCAACCACATAACGCTCCTCAGGAACCCGCACTACCATGGCGGCGATGTCAAGTTCGACAAGCTCATCATGTACTTCTACGACGACTCTGTCGCGATGAACCTGGCGCTCCAGAACGGGAACCTCGACATCGCCCAGTTCCCACCGTCGGAGTACGACGCCCTGAAGTCGGACGTCGAGGACGGGGACGTCACGGACGTCGAGGTCTTCGACGGCCTGAAGGCCACCCAGTACTGGACTGAGATCGCGTTCAACATGAACAACGCAGGCCCCAACCCTGCCAGGCTCGACCCGGCGGTGAGGCAGGCCCTTGCGATGGCCACCAACAAGCAGTGGATCGTGGACCAGTACTACATGGGGTACGCGGATGTCGGGACCACACTGATATCCCCGGTCAACGAGCTCTGGCACTATGAGCCGACCGCGGACGAACTGTATGCCTACGACCTCGAGGCCGCGAGGCAGCTCCTCGAGACATCGGGGTACAGATACACGTCGGAGAGCCCCAACGTGAGGGTCGCCACGGTCGACAGCCTCGCGGTCCAGGAGGGGTACGTTCCCCCGAACACGCCGCTCGCCTTCGACATGATGATAAGGATAGAGTTCCCCGAGGAGAAGGAGATAGCAGCGTACCTCGTGGAGATCTGGGCGGACGTCGGCGTGTCGTTGACGTACACGGTCATGACCGAGGCGTTGCTGAGCACGAAGGCCTACTCCTACGCTTATGACACGATGATATGGTACTGGAGCGCGGACCCGGACCCGAACTTCATGCTGTTCTGCCAGTCGGAGTGGTCATGGGCGGGGTGGAACGACAACATGTACACGTCCGAGGCCTATGAGGAGAACTACAGCAAGTCGGTCTCGGAGTTCGACTACGACACGAGGAAGGAGTACACGGACAACTGCCAGCGCGCCAACTACCTCGACGCCGGGTACATCATTCTCGCGTACCCGTACCAGACATACGCCTGGAGGACTGACACCTTCGAGGGCTGGGGCGACTGGGAGAACGACCCGGGCAGGAGCATGGATGCGTTCTGGACGGCGAACCCGTTGTTCTTCGACCTCGAGCCGTTGGTACCGCCGCCGACTCCCGACTCCGAATTCCCGACGTGGATGTGGCTCGTCATAGCCGCGGCGGCTGTAGCAGTCGTGGTCGTCGTAGCGGTCCTCCTGATGAAGAAGAAAGGTGGGAAGAAGGAGGAGGGCGAGAGCCCGCTCGGAGAGTGAAAACCATAACGGCCCGGGCGGAACTGGCCCGGGCCAAAAACATGTTTCATAATATAGCATAACGACGATGGCGTTCCAGGATGCGGAAGGTCACAACCAGGGGAGAGAGATACTCGGTGAAAGGCAGAGCAGTCACAGGGGGGTATGACTGACATGGACATGCGCACGTACTTCACGAGGAAGATCATCTACCTGGTGATTACCCTCTTCGCGATCATCGCATTCAACTTCTTCTTATTCAGGATCATGCCCGGGGACCCCGCGGCGGTCCTCGTCCCCAAGTCCGGCGACGAGACGCTCAAGGCCCTCATACGGGAGGAGTACCACCTGGATGAACACATCCTCGTCCAGCTGTACTACTACATAGTCCAGGTGTTCACAGGCGACCTGGGCGTCAGCACTGGGGTGTGGAAGGGGAGCGACATCGCTGACGGCATCGGCCCCAAGATATTCAACACGGTCCTGCTGGTCGGGATCGGGACGGCACTCGCCGTTTGGCTCGGGGTCGCGCTCGGCAAGTTCGCCGCGTGGAGGAGGGGCAAGCCCGCCGACACCCTGGGCATGGCGTTCGCCCTGGTGTTCTATTCGATGCCGACCTTCCTGTTCGCCCTCATACTGCTGATGCTGTTCGCCGGGGAGCTGCAGTGGTTCCCCTTATCCGGTGCGTACAGCCCGACCGAGTACGCATACATGAACCCGTTCGAGAAGGTCTTCGACCGGGGCTACCACCTGATCCTCCCGGTCATCGCCTTCACCCTGGAGATCATGGCGGAGTTCGCGCTCATCATGAGGAACTCCCTCACGGACGTCCTCACGGAGGACTACATCACGACCGCGAGGGCCAAGGGCGTGTCCAACAAGAGCATACTCAACGACCACGCGATGAAGAACGCGCTCCTCCCTGTCGTGACGGTCCTGGCCATCAGCGTCGGATGGGTCCTCGGTGGCACGATAATGGTCGAGATGGTATTCTCGTACGACGGGCTCGGCCTGCTCACGTGGGAGGCGGTCGTCAACCTCGACTACCCGTTGCTGCAGACGCTCTTCCTGCTTATGGCCGTGGCCGTGCTCATTGCCAATCTGATCGCCGACATAGTGTATTTCTACCTTGACCCGAGGGTCAAGATCTGAGGGTGATGGATGTGTCTGTCTCAGACTGCTCATGCGAGAACAGGGATCGGACAGCGCCCTCAGCGAAGATGACCGCTCCGGCCGTTGGGGCCATCGGCGCGGTTCTCCTGCTGTTGTTCTTCTCCCTCGCAGCCCCGGCGCTGTGGGCCCCCGTCGCGGGCCTCACCGCGTCGGCGATGCAGGACGAGACGCACCCGGTCGCGGACGCGGGCCCTGACAGGACCGTCTACCTCGGTATGGACGTGACATTCGACGGGAGCGGCTCCACGGACGATGTGGGGGTGGTGAACTACACGTGGACGTTCTACGACGGCGGGACCCGCACCCTCTACGGCGTCAGCCCGGTCTACATGTTCTCGTCCACCGGCGCGTACAACGTCACCCTCGTCGTCTATGACGGGGACGGCAACTCCGGCGTCGACTACGCCACGATGACCGTCAGGGTCGACGACATAGCCCCGGTCGCCAAGGCCAGCCGGGGCCTGAGGATCCTCCAGTCCACGCTGGTCACCCTGAACGGGTCCGCGTCCACTGACAACGCGGGGATAGTCCTGTACGAGTGGGTCATATCCAAGGACGGCGAGGTGCTGGACGAGTTCGTGGGACCCGTCTGGCCGTACTACTTCAACGAGACCGGGAACTACACCATAACACTGACGGTCACGGACGTGGGGGGATTGACGAACTCGACCTCCACCTACATGGACGTGTACGCACCGCCGACATGGCTCGAGAAGAACTGGCTCAAGGTCACATTGACCGTGCTGGTCGTCGCCGGGACGGTCTGGTTCGTCGCCAAGAAGCTCCGCCGGGACCGCGCGCTCGTGACCAAGACGGACATCGACAAGCTGCGCCTGCGCGTCAAGTCGTCGAAGAAGACCTGGAAGATATTCAGACAGAACAAGCTCGGGTTCTCCGGGTTCATCGTCCTGCTGGTGTTCGTGGTGATGGCCGTCTTCGCGCCGTGGATAGCGGTGGCACCGGACCCGACGAGCGTCGCCTACGTCGAGCCGACCGTCAGACCGGACTGGGTCAACCCGCTGCCCCCGATGTTCAACGAGTCGGTGTACACCGGGATGATACACCCGTTCGGCACGGACACCTCCGGGCGCGACATATTCAGCCTGACTGTCTTCGGGGCGAGGGCGAGCCTGATGGTGGGGCTCGTCGCCACCCTGATCTCGGTCGTGCTGGGGGCCTCGGTCGGCCTCGCCGCAGGGTACTTCGGCCGCGTGACGTCGGAGGTCCTCATGAGGGTCACGGACTTCTTCCTCGTGCTGCCCTGGTTCCCGCTCATGATCGTGATGATGGCGATACTCGGCCAGAAGTTCATCTGGGTCATAGTCGTCATCGGCATCACGGGCTGGCCTTCGACGGCGAGGATAGTGAGGTCCCAGGTGATCACCCTCAAGGAGAGGCAGTTCATCGAGAGGGCGAGGGCGATAGGCGCCGGGGACGCGCACATCATCGGGGTGCACATACTGCCCAACGTGATGCCTCTGATATTCGCCAACACCGTGCTCCTCATCGCCCTGGCGATATTCTCCGAGGCGTTCCTGACGTTCTTCGGCCTGGGAGACCCGAACGTCATAAGCTGGGGCGCGATGCTCGAGGGGGCGTACGACTACAGCGCGTTCAGCAAGGGGGCCTGGTGGTGGATCCTGGCACCAGGCGTGGCCATCATCACGATGGTCCTCTCGTTCTCGCTCGTGGGGTATGCGCTCGACGACGTGCTGAACCCGAAGCTGAGGAAGCGGTAGGACCGCCCTGCCCCAGCCAAATCACATGTCCAGCGCTAGCCCTCTTGTCCGAACAGATGAGAATAAGGAGGACCAAGAGGTTTGTGGGGTTTCACACCGCTGGCAGGTTCACTTCTTCTCTGTTCCCGCCTGGGCGGCCTGCATCTTCCTGAAGTACGTCAGGTAGCCCATGCCGAACTTGTCCTCGCCCCAGAACAGCTTCGAGGCCTTGAGCGAGAACTGCATGTTCGGGTCCATCGGGTTGCCGATGAAGCAGGTCATGCCCTGGCCAGCGCACATCAGCATGAACGCGGCGTTGAGCCTGGGCCTGTCCGGGAGCCCGAACGAGACGTTGCTCAGGCCCACGGTCGTGTTGACGCCGAGCTCCTCGGTGCAGATCCTAATGGTGTCCAGGGTGGCCTTCGCACCGGTCGTGGATGTGCCGCACGCGAGCGCCACGCAGTCGATGATGATGTTCTTCCGGTCCATGCCCTCCTTCTCGGCGCGGGCGATGATCCTCTTGGCGATGTCGACCCTCTTCTCGGCGGTCTGCGGGATGCCGGCGTCGTCGATGCACAGCCCCACGAGCGCGGCGTCGTACTGGGCCGCCAGCGGTATCACGGCGTCCATCCGCTTCTCCTCGCCGGTCGTGGAGTTGATGCCCACGCGGCCCTTGACGTTCTTCAGGGCCAGCTCGAGCACCGCCGGGTCCGACGTGTCGATCCAGAGCGGGACGTCGACCGCTTCCTGAACGATCCTGAGCGCCTCCTGCATCGCGTGCTTCTCGTCTATGCCCGGGACGCCCACGTTGACGTCCAGGATGTCGGCGCCGTTCTCGACCTGCCTCTTGGCCTCGAACTCCAGCACCCCGAACTCCCCGGCCTTCAGCTTCGCAATCAGGTCCTTCCTGTTCGTGGGGTTGATCCTCTCTCCAACAAGGACCGGCGTCATCCCGCCGCCGATCTTCACCGTCTTCGCGGTACCCTTAAGCTCAATCACTGGCACAACTGCACAAGGCATCGAACTCGCCTCCTC
>CAZXWO010000055.1:0-6755 GCA_964644565.1 uncultured Thermoplasmata archaeon
CTCGACGTCGAGCAGCCTCTGGAGCCTGTTCTCCTCGTCGAATATGGCCTTCATCTCGGGCCGGCCGTACCTGAAATCCAATGGACAGACTGGCATGGGGTACCTTCCCCTCGGCAGTAGATAATCCCAGGGGAGATAATGGTTTCGCGCCCTCGTGGGCCGGGGGCACTGGCGGACTACTTATCAGCGCTGATAACCGAAAGAAAACCTGCTTAAATGACGCAGGGGCTCTAATCATCAGAGCCCATATGACCCCCGAAGAGAAGGCCAAGGAAGTCTCGAAGCTCCTCGCGGACGACTACTCGCAGAAGATACTGGCGTTCACCTACACCTCCCCCATGTCCGCCCAGAGGCTGAGCAAGGTCTGCAGGATCCCCATAGCCGCGTGCTACAGGAGGATCCACGAGCTGGAGGACGCGGGCCTCATCACCGTGGACCGCGAGAAGGAGGTCTACAAGGGCAGGAAGGTCAGGCTCTACCGGTGCAGGCTGAAGTCCGCGTCCATAAAGTTCCACAACGGCAGGTTCGTCACGAGGTACGACACCTGGCCGGACAACGGCACCCCCGAGCAGCTGGTCGGTCCGTCGGCGCCCTTCCCCGTGCCAAGCCAGCCCTCAGCCTGACCTCGGCGTCCTTCTGTCGAGCTCGTTGTGCACCAGCGTGACGCAGTGGTCCGCGTGGTAGCTTATCGGCCCCAGGGATATCTTCCTCGGCTCGTAGTCCATGAGGATCTCCTCCTCCTCCGGCGTCAGGTCCTGGTCGTCGCCGAGCACGAAGGTGCAGTCGGGGCCGAAGTCGACGGTCCTTATGTCCTCCCCGTCCTCCTTGAGGTAGAATATCTTCGACTCCTTGGAGATGTTGGAGAGGACCTCCCTGTAGTCCCTCCCTGACACGTATATCCCCGGGGAGCACTTCCTCTCGCCCTCGCCCTTCTGGAGAAGGGCGTTCCTTATGAGCGCGCCAGTGCTCCGCTCGTCGGGGTTGAGGTACTTCACCTCCGAGCCGTCTATCCTGATGGTCTTGGGCGGGTCCGGCTCGCCGAGCAGCATGAGGACTATCTCCACGTCCTTCCTTATCGCGTGCGAGAGGAAGAACGCCGAGTTGACGCACCTCAGGAGTATGTCGAGCCTGCCGGCCGAGCCGCAGAGGTCGTCCAGCTTGAAGTCGGCGGATGTTATGGCCCTGTGGCCCAGGACGACGAACCTCCTCACCCTCAGGCCCCCTTGGCGGATATGTCGGCGTCCTTGAACTGCTTCATGAGCTGGCGCCGCACCTTCCTGTTGCCCATGAAGCCCTTCATGGCTTTCTTGGACATGTTGTACTGCTTGAGGAGCTCCTTCACGTCCTTGGGGGTGGTGCCGCTCCCCCTCGCTATCCTGATGACCCTTGACGACTTGATGAGCTTCGGGTCCTCGAGCTCCTCGTCCGTCATCGAGTCCATTATGACCCTGAACCTCTGGAGCCTCTCCTGCGTGGCCTCCATGTCCTGCTCCTTGATCTTGTCGGCGAAGCCCGGCAGCATGGATGTGATCTTCTTGAGCGGGCCCATGCCCTGGAGCATCTCCATCTGGTCGTACATGTCCTTGAGGGAGAACTTGCCGGAGAGCATCTTGCGGGCGGCCTCCTCGGCCTTCTCCTCGTCGACCACCTCGCTCGCGCTCTCTATGAGGGACTTGATGTCGCCCATGCCGAGCATCCGGCTTATGAACCGGTCGGGGTCGAACCGCTCGAGGTCCTCGAGGTGCTCCCCGACGCCGATGTAGCATATGGGTGCGCCGGTCTCCGCGACCGCGCTGAGGGCGCCGCCGCCCTTGGCGGTCCCGTCCAGCTTGGTGATTATCACCCCGGTGAGGCCGACCGCGTCGTGGAATGCCTTCGCCTGCGGGCCGGCCTGCTGCCCCGTCTGGGCGTCGAGGACGAGGATCTTCTGCTCGGCGTCCACCGCCTTCGCGACGTCCTCTATCTCCTTGATCAGGTCGTCCTCGAGGGAGTGCCTGCCGGACGTGTCGAATATGATGACGTCGTAACCGTCGAACTCCTTCATCGCCCTCTTGGCGATCTTCGTGGCGCTCTTCTCCTTGGGGTCGCCGAACACGGGCACGTTCAGCTTCGCGCCGAGCTGCACCAGCTGGTCGTATGCGGCCGGCCTGTGGACGTCAGCGGCCACGAGCCCGACCTTCATGCCCCTCTTGTGCAGGTCCTTGGCCAGCTTGCCGGAGGTGGTGGTCTTGCCCTGCCCGTACAGGCCCACCATGATTATCCTCTGGGGCTTGGCGGGGATCTCCCTGCCCTTGCCCAGGATCTTGACCAGCTCCTCGTAGACGATCCTGATGACGTGCTCCCTGGGGCTCATGCCCGCCGGGGGCTTCTCCGTCAGCGCGCGGTCCTCGAGCTCCTTGGTCATGCTGAGCACGAGCTTGACGTTGACATCGGCCTGTAGGAGCGCCCGCTGGACGTCCTTGACGACCTCCTTGACCAGCTTCTGGTCCACGTGCGAGGCGTTCGCTATCTTCTTGATCGCATCTCTGAGCGCCCCGCCGAGCCCTTCCAGCACCATTCAGACCGACCTTCGCGCTAACGCGCCCATGCGGATAAATATGTTGTGCAGTCCGCATCTTGAGGAACAAAAAAAGGGAAGGGAAGGGCTAGCCTTGTCAGAAGGGATGGGATGCACTCTAACAACTAGCCCAAAATTTCCCTGATGATATATTAGCCGTGTGGTATTTAAACTTGTCGAACCACCGCTTATATACTTGCCGCGGCCAGGGGGGCCCTCTCGCAGGCCTAGCCAGCATGTCTCCGCGGAAACGTCGCTTTTCATACTGGCGCGTACCCCCTGTTCCGGTGCTGCATGTGCAGGTCACATGTACCCGGACTTCTGGAGGACCATTATGTCCTCCGTGCTGAGCTTCTCGCCGCTCTTGAACTTGTCGAAGATCTCCTCAGCCTCCCGCTTGGCTGTGTCGTCGTCCTTCTCCTTGCGGGCCTTGCGGGTCCTGTCCCTGATGCCAGAGATGAGCTTGTCGAAGTCGTGGACCTGCCTTATGTGGTCGATGTGCTGCCTGTGCTCCTCGTCCGCGGTCAGCTTCGCCTCGATGAACTTCTCCTGCGCGTCGTCGGCCTCCTTCCTGAGCCCGTCCGCCTCCTCGTAGAGCTTCAACATGGCGTCGTGCTCGGCCTGGGCCTTCTCGGCGAGCTCGGAGACCTGCTTGTGGTATCCCTCGGCCAGGTCCTTCGCCTCGCGAGCCTCCTGCTCAGCGACCTTGACCTCGGTGAACTGCTCCATCTCCGTCTCCATGGCCTTGATCTTCTTGGAGAGCTCGCCCATCTCCTCCACTAGCGCCCTCTCCTTCTCGACGCTCATGACGGAGGTCATGTGCCGCTTCTCCAGGGCCCTGAGCTCGGCCTTGAACTTCCTGATGGACTGGCCGCTCTTGGGCATCCTCTCGCGCTTGAGGTCGAGGACCTTGTCGCTGAACTCGTTGAACTTCCTGTTCCACTCGTCCCTGTTGGCCTTGACCTGTCGCACCTCGGCGTTGAGCTTGTCCCTCATCTCGCGCCGGCCGTTCGCCTCCTCGATGAGTCTCCTGACCTGGGCGTTCAGCTCGTCCCGCCTGTCGGCCCACTCCCTGGTCTTCTCGTTGAGTTCGTCGCGCTGCCTCTTGTGGCGCTCGGCCTCCGAGTTGTGTCGGGCCCTCTTCTCTTCGAGTTCAGGAATCAGCTCGGTCTCAGTCATGCACACTACCAACGCCGTCAGAACATGCTGTCAGTCTGGACGCAGTCAGGACAATACTAGGTCCCGTTTATATCTTTTTCGATGCGTGGCTCCGATCTGCCGAGTCGGTCCTGGTCCGGGATCGGGAGCTTCGCCCCTCCGTCCTGCGGACGCCAGCACAGGCAGTACTGGCAGGGTCAGCCAGCAGTCCCGGGTGTTATCATGCCTGATTACCGGGACGACACCGGTATAAGGCGCTCGGACCTTAGTTCCGATACGAGCTAGCACTGGGCTCAGAGAGGCTTAGGAGGACAGGATGACCGACCCGGATTCCCGCCCACCCAGGCACGCGGAGGCGCGCCTCAGGACGCCAGCGGGTGCCACGTTCACCTGTTTCCAGTGTGGCGCACAGGTCAGCTACGACTCCGACAGGTGCCCCAGGTGCAAGTCCTTCTACATCAGGGACGTCAGGGACGAGGACGTCGACGAGCTGCTGAAGGCGGAGCAGGCCAGGGACCCGCTGGATGAGTTCATGGAGACGCACGGGCCCCCACTGGTGCACTTCGACGCCGAGATCGGCCTGATGAAGCTCCTGGAGGACGAGCCCACGGACCCCGGCTTCGTCTCGGAGTGCCCCCGCTGCGGGACCGTCATCGAGGTCGAGACCCACAGGTGCCCCATGTGCGGCACCTCGCTGGACACGGACGACCCGGGCCTGGTCGGCGTCTTCAAGGACATGGATTTCGACCCGGGGCCGTTCGAGGACGCGGACTGCCCTTACTGCGGCGAGCACGTCAGCCTCGACTCCGGCTCGTGCCCCGCGTGCGGGGAGGCCCTGAACCTCTCCGACAAGAGCGACCCCGCGCTCAAGGTCCTGCCGGTCCTCCGCGCAGACAACGTGGTCTTCCTGCACCTGGACATCGAGACGGGGGAGATCGACATACTTCAGAGGAACGCCACCAGGCGGCGCTACGACCAGGCGTCCATATTCCTGGACCTGGCGGACAACGGCGGCCACGGGCGGAGGGACCCTGGCCTCTCAAGGAGCTGATGGAGGCCCGTCACATGGATGCTTTCGACAACTTCCGGCTGATGCTCGACCAGTACGCGTCGAGGATCCTCGCGCTGACATCGGAGAAGGCCATGAACGCAACCGAGCTGAGCGACGCCCTCGGGATCCCTATGGCCGCGTGCTACCGCAGGATAAGGATGCTGAAGGGCGCGGGCATGCTCCGCGAGGATGACAAGGCGGTGTCTGCCGGCGGGAAGTCCGTGTCATTGTACAGGTCCACCGTGGAGTCCGCCGAGGTGCTGCTCACGGACGGCAGGCTCCAGGTGAGGATAAGGGCGAACGGAGAGGACTCCTCCGACTCGGTGAACCTGAGCGAGGAGGCGTCCATGCTGCACTGGGTGTCCCCGAAGGACGACGGGTAGCGGCTCACCCCGCCTTCTCCAGGTTGTCGGCCCTCTTCGTGAACATCCTGGCGTCGCTCTCGTGGAGCTTGTTCTTCTCCAGGAACTTCGCGGCCCTCGTGCGGAACTTCGCCGCCTTCTCTGTCTGGACCGCGGCCTTTGACTCGAACTTCTTGGCGACCGCCTCGGCCTTGGCCGCCTTCTTCTCGAGGGAGGCGATCTTGTTCCTAAGGGACTCCGGGCTCAGGTCGCCCTTCCCCTGGGCGGCACCCCTCAGCTCGGAGTCGTACTCCTGGATCGTGGCCCTCGCCTCCTTGGCCTTCTCGCGCCTGACGTCGGCCTTCTCCCTGTACGCGACGGCCCTGGAGGAGCACTTCTGGCGCTTCGCCTCGTTGGTCTTGTACTTGTGGTAGAACTTGGCCGCCTTGTGGCTGTGTTCGTGCGCCTTCTTCCTGAGGACGGTCACGTCGTGGTACGCCTCCGCCTGGTGGCGGTCGACCCTGGCGGTCTTTATCTGCTCCTCGTGCTCGTCGTCGGAGACCTCCTTAGGGGGCTCCTCCGGCGGGGCGGCTGTCACCGCGGCTTTCCCCGGGGCGGGCTCCTTCGCAGCGGGGGGAGGGGAGGCCTTGGCCTGGTCCTTCTTGGTCAGGAAGAGGTCGAGATCGTCGTCCTTCGTCCTCTGGAAGTCCTTCTTCTTGTTGGCGCTGTCCTCCGTTGGGCTCGTGAGAATCACCTACACCGCGCGACGGCTTCGCATGCGTCAAATCTCCCTGATGCATGATAATCCTTTTGCTCTTGTTCCCGCCCTCGTGAGTGCGCACTCCAGCAGGGAACAACTTATATATCGGTGAAGGTCTTGAGCAGAACCAGCGGAAGGGATTCGCATGGTAAGGGCGTGCATATTGGTCTGCTGCAAGTTGCTGAAGACGAAGAAGGTGGTCGACATCGCCAGGAAGCAGCCAGGCGTCGTCGACGCGTTCCCCGTCCACGGACGTTGGGACATCGCCGTCGAGACGGAGGACCTTGACCTGGCCAAGATCGCGAAGGTCGGCATGAACATCTACAGCGCGGAGGGCGTCGAGATCGTCGAGACCCTGATAGGGTTCCCAGAGGTGTGAGGTGTTACAGATGGTCAAGGCAGTAGTTCTCGTGATGCTTGAGCCCAAGACGTACGTCGACGCCAACAAGATCACCAAGATACCCGGCGTGAAGAGCGGGTACCCGGTGTTCGGCCACTACGACTACGTGGCGTTCCTCGATGTCCCCGGCCTTGAGAAGGTGGGGCAGATCGCCGACAAGATACAGAAGCTCGGCTTCGTCAGGTACGTCGAGACGCTCATCGAGAGATAGGCCAGCCCGAGTCTCTCGGCCCAAACCCCTTACACATCTTGATTCTCTGGTCCTCGATGCAGCCGTCGCACCCGTCCGCTTATCGTACGGCGGTGTCGTTCCCGGCGGCTCAGACGGGAGACTGGCCTTATGCCGATTCAGGGACACAATTGCCCCACTAAGTCGGTTAATGATTTATACGGGGAACCTAATCCTGCGCCAGCCTAACGGGAGAGAGTAGGATGGTAGACGTCACGCTTGTCATCCCCATAGCGGGATTGGTCGGCCTGGCTTTCGC
>CAZXWO010000056.1:0-6241 GCA_964644565.1 uncultured Thermoplasmata archaeon
AAGCCAGTCAACTTTAAGTACGACCGGACCGTATGGATACGCATCCGGAGAGATAGTGTTGGCGGTCCAGCGCACAGGATACAGGGGCAGGCGAAGGAGCGAACCGAGGAGATACTCCCCGCGCGAGAACGAGAGGACGACGATGCTCAACGTGGGGAGGCTGAACTCGGTCAAGTACGGCCTCAGGGAGATCATGGCCCACTACGAGGTGGACGAGGCCGTCGCCCGCACGATCATCGCCAGCGTCATAGCCAAGGCGTCCCGCATCTCCATCGTCTCGGCCAGGGACTACGTCAGGGACCAGGAGAAGGCCGGCACCGTGAGCCACGACGTCAGCAACGAGATATGCATGGTCCTGGACCAGCACTCGAAGCTTCGGTGAACCGCCCCTGGCCACCGGTGGCGCGTCTTTTGGGAAAGGCTAATTAGGCAACCCGCGTACCCCATGACCGCATGGCGAACCTCACAGTGGCGGTCGTCGGTTCCCCTGACTACGCCAAGGACCTCGGGAAGAGGTCGACCGCATCCGACATGACATTCTTCGACATCAAGAGGGGAGAGACCACCGTCACGTTCGTGGAGCCGACCAAATACCCCGAGAGGCTCTCCACCCTGTTCCACTGCGCGGCCATGGCCGACGCGGCGCTCCTGGTGGTGGACCAGATCGGGCCGGTCCTTGGGGAGACCATCGTCATGCTGGACTGCGTGGGCGTCCGAAGGGGCTGGATGGTCCTCAGGAACTACATCACAGCGGAGCAGGTCTCCCCGTTCGTGAAGGGCACCGTGCTCGAGGGCTACGATGTGGTACAGGACGACACCACCGCCCTGAGGGAGACGATGCTCGCCGAGGCGGAGAAGTCCCCGTCGGAGGAGCCGGCCGGGGCGTCGTGCGGGTCGGTCCCCGTCGACCACCACTTCGACGTCAAGGGCGTCGGCACGGTAGTCCTGGGCAGGGTCGCGGACGGGCACATCCGCAAGCACGATGCGCTCAGGGTCCTGCCGGACGACAAGAAGGCGGAGATAAGGTCCATACAGAAGCACGACGACGACTTCGACTGGGCCGTGAAGGGCGACAGGGTCGGCCTCGCGCTCAAGGGCATCACCGCCCAGGAGCTCGACAGGGGGACCGTCCTCACGACGGACCCCGGGATGGTCTCCAGGACATCGCTGACGTGCGACGCCGAGGTCGTCAAGTACTGGCTCAACCCCATCACGAAGGGGATGGTCCTCCACGTCGGGCACTGGATGCAGTTCGTGCCCGCGAGGGTGGAGGACGTCTCCGAGGCCGGTGACAGGAGGAGGCCGCGGCTCACTCTCTCCCTCCAGAAGGCACTGGCGTTCAGGCCCGGCTCGAAGGCCGTCCTCGCTTACCTCGAGGGCGGGAAGCTGAGGGTCGTCGGCACCCTGTCGCTGGAATGACCTGGCGGACGTCCGCCCGAAGCTGATATATCGGCGACGACCATGCAGGACGGGTGGACCCGATGACGGAGGTCGGCCGTGGAGGTTCTGAGCCTGCTGCACGCCGGCTCTCCGCGAAGGACGTGACGGTCCGGTTCGGGCCCGTGGTGGCCCTGGACGGGTTCACGGTGGACATCCCGGAAGGGGTGATCGGCCTCCTGGGCCCCAACGGAGCGGGCAAGAGCACATTCATCAAGGCTTCCCTCGGGCTCGTCCCCCTGGACCGCGGGAGCATATCCGTGGGCGGCCTCGACTCGCAGACCCAGAGCCTCCGGATAAGGGACGACATCGGCTACATGCCCGAGCACGACTGCCTCCTGCCTTCGATGAGCTCCGTCGAGCTGGTCTCGTACATGGGGCAGGTCTCTGGAATGGACCAGCGCGACGCGATGCAGAGGTGCCACGAGGTCCTGGACTTCGTCGGCATAGGGGAGGAGAGGTACCGGCTGGTGAGGTCGTACTCGACCGGGATGAAGCAGAAGGTCAAGCTCGCCCAGGCGATCGTGCACGACCCCGCGCTCCTCTTCCTGGACGAGCCCACGAGCGGCATGGACCCGAACGGGCGGGAGGAGATGCTGGACCTCGTGAGGAGGATAGGCGCGACGGGGAAGACCATCATCGTCTCCTCGCACATCCTCCAGGAGGTCGAGAGGGTCTGCGGCCACGCGGTCATCATAAGCGAGGGAAGGCTCGTCAGGGAGGGGAAGATGGGGTCGCTGATGGCCGGCGAGGAGGGGCTCCAGAACCTCACCGTCAGGGGCGACGCCAGGGCCCTGGACGCGTTCTCGAGGGCCCTGGGCGCGGCCTGCAGCATCTCGAGGAGGACGGACGAGGGCGTCGGCCAGACCTCGTTCTCTGTGCGGGGCTGCGGGGACGGCAGGCGGATCTTCGCCCTGGCGAGGGAGCACGGCGTCCAGGTCAGGAGCTACACGCCGGACCGGATGAGCCTGGAGGACGTGTTCCTCCAGGCGTTCCAGGGGGGTGGCGCCGGTGGGGATTAACCCGATCGAGTACCGCGCCTGGAAGGGAGACAGGAGCGCCCAGAAGGCCCGGATGTACGTCATCGCGAGGAGCGTGTTCAGGCACAAGATGAAGGCCACCGGCGTGCTCGTGATCCTGGCCCTCGGGTTCCTGTTCCTCCACGCGTTCCAGCTCATCTTCTCGGTCATCGGGCCGCACGAGGTGCTCGAAGCGCAGACGATGTTCGAGTACATGGGCTCGGGCAACACGATGTCCATATTCGCCATACTGCTCGCGGCGGTGGTGACGTCGGACCTGATCTCGGAGGACATCGCCGGCCGCTCCTTCGTACTCTACTTCTCGAGGGCGGTCAAGGTCAGGGACTACCTGGCCGGCAAGGGCATGGCCTCGGTGCTGGTGATGAGCATCATGTGCGCGATCCCCCCGGTGGCGGTCGCGGTCGCGTCGATGGCGACCCAGTCCGGGGACGACTACGCGCACAGCGCGGGGGTGCTCGCCAGGACGGTCGTGGCCGGCGCCCTGATCACCGTGTTCTTCGTGCCCTACGGGCTGATGATGTCCTCGTTCACCAAGAGGAAGAGCTACGCGGCCGTCGGGACGTTCATGTCGTTCTTCGTGCTCCTGATAGTCGCGGAGATATTCGCGGAGTTCGACCCCGCGTGGAGCATCATCAGCCCCGCGGAGGCCCTCTCGTTCTCGACCGGATGGATATTCGGGGTCGACATGCCGGACTACGTCAACTGGCCGGCCCTCGCGTGCTTCATGACCGCGTTCATCTGCGCCCCGGCGGCGATCGTCTACCTGAGGCTGAAGAAGCAGGTGGTGGGAGGATAGAGGGCATCGTCGGCTCGCAGCGCTTCGTGATGGAGGCGTACGGCCTCAGCAAGTGGTACGGCGAGGTCATAGGCCTCAACAACTTCACCCTGGAGGTGAGGGACGGGATCACAGGCATAGTGGGCCCGAACGGGGCCGGGAAGAGCACGCTCTTCAAGCTCGCCCTCGGGCTCATCACCCCGAGCACCGGCAGGATGAAGGTCCTCGGCCAGGTGCCCTGGAGGAACCCCGCGCTCCACTCGTCCATCGGCTTCTGCCCGGACTACGAGAGCCTGCCGGACGAGGCCACTGGACGCGAGTACCTGGCCCTCCTCGGAGGGCTCCACGCGATGAGGGGGCCCTCGCTCTCCGGGAGGATATCGGAGGTCGCGCGCCTCGTGGAGATGGAGCCCGCCCTGGACAGGAGGATCGGCGGCTACAGCAAGGGGATGAAGCAGAGGATGAAGATCGCGGGCGCGCTGCTCCACGACCCCGAGCTCCTGATACTTGACGAGCCGCTGAGCGGCACCGACCCGCTCGTCCGTAAGGACCTCATGGACATCATCAGGAGGCTCCACAGGGAGAGAGGACACGACGTCATAGTCTCGTCGCACGTCCTCTTCGAGATCGAACGGATGACGCACAACGTCGTCCTCATCTACAAGGGCCGCGCCGTGGCGACCGGCGACATCTCCGAGATAAGGGACCTGATAGACAAGCACCCGCACAACATCGTCATCGAGGGGGAACGGATGGACGTCCTCGCGAAGGCGCTGCTGGACGAGGGGTTCACCGTCTCGGTCGCATACAACCAGGACAGGAAGGGCATAACGGTCCAGGTCTCCAGGCCGGACGACTTCTTCAACAGGCTCCCGGCCCTGATCGAGGGCGCGGAGTGCTCGGTGAACAAGATGTACAGCCTGGACGACAACCTGGAGGCCATATTCAAGTACCTCGTGGGGCGGTGAACATGGACATCACGAAGGCGCTCACGGGGATCGCGGCCATCACGCGGCACTTCCTCAAGAAGCTCCTGCTGAGCAGGAAGGTCTTCATCACCATCCTGGTGGCGGCCTTCGTGGCCGCCGTCATGGGGTACGCCGGAGCGCAGAACGGCGTGGGCACCTCCGACGGCGCGGACCTGCTCGACGTCCTCATACTCTTCTTCTTCATGCCCGTGCTGGCGATGATCTACGGGACGTCGCTGATAAGGGACGAGATCGACGACAAGAGCATCACCCACGTCGCGACCGCCCCGCTGGACAGGGCGGTCTCGTACGTGGGGTACTACATCCCCCTGGCCCTGACGGTCTCCATCTCGATGGTCGTGGTCAACGCCGCGGGGTTCCTCGCGTTCTTCGCCCAGGTGGACCTCGGGGGCGAGGCGCTGGAGCTCTGGGGGGAGTTCACCGCGCTCGTGGTCGTCGGCTCGTTCGTCTACTCGGCCCTGTTCCTCGCGGTGAGCGTCCTCCTGAAGAAGCCGGTGTTCTTCGGCCTCTTCTACGCCTTCATCTGGGAGGGGTTCATCGGCTCCCTGCCCGGCGCCATACAGAAGGTGTCTGTGAAGCACTACCTGAGGAGCGTGGGCTCCGACTGGGTCGACTTCGGCTCCATCGCCTCCTTCGCCGACGCGACGGCACCCTGGGCGTCCGGGGCGGTGCTGGCGGCCCTCGCCGTCTCGCTCATAGCACTCGGCGCGCTGCTCTTCAGGGAGACCGAGCTGGCCTGATGGCCAGGGCGCAGGGATTCGTTTAAGACGTCAGACCAACATGCCGGTACTCGGCACGGCCGCTTCGGCCGGGCAGAGTGGGGGAACTACATGAGAAGGGGACTACGCGGGGCATCAGCCTGCGCCATTGTCTCCCTCTGTCTCGTCCTCCCCGCCGTCTTCATGGCGGGAGGGCTGACAGGGAGGGCCTCGGCGGAGACGGTCGCCCCTTGGACCATAAGCCTGTACATAGACGCGGACAACAACTTCGACACGTACTGGGAAGGGCTCAGCCTCCTGTACCTGCAGAACATCCCGGCGAGCGCCGGGGTGAACATAGTGGCCTTCGTCGACCGGCTGGAGTACCCGGGGACGGAGCTGTGGGAGATCGAGGGCACCGACGCCCAGATAGTCGAGACGTTCCCTGAGATGAACTTCGGGGACGGCGCGACGCTCCAGTGGGTGATCAACCAGACCGCTGTGCGGTACCCGTCCGAGCACTTGCTGGTCGACCTCTGGGACCACGGGAGCGCGTGGAACGGCTTCTGCGGGGACGACACCTCGGACGACTGGATGTACCTGGACGAGCTGAGGGCGGCCATAGAGGGTGCCGGCGCCTACATCGACATCCTCTCGTGCGACGCGTGCTCGATGGCCAGCATCGAGACGGCGTACACCCTGTCGGAGACGGGCCTCGTGGACATACTGGTGGCGTCGGTGGAGACCGTCGCGGGCGACGGCTTCCCGTACGACTTCATGTTCACGCCCGTCGCCCTGGACCCGGCGAGGACGCCGGACCAGGTCGCGAGCGACATGATAGCCGGGTGGGCCCAGTACTACGACCCGAGGAGCGAGTTCTACTACGCGACCCTGAGCGCCATCAGCATCGGGGCCCTGTCCCAGGCGATGGGGACCATAGACGCGTGGTGCGACGAGGTGCACGCCAACCTGGGTGCGTACTACAGGGCCTACAAGACCGCCGTCAGGAACACCTACTCCGTGTTCTACACGAAGTACCAGGTGGACATGGTGGACCTAGGGAACCAGATCCTCGCCAACTCGAAGATCACGGACCCCGGGCTCAGGGCGATGACCCAGGCCATGATCGCGGCGGTCGAAGGCGCCGTGATCTACCTCGACAACGCCGGGAGCACCACCATGTGCGGCGGCCTGTCACTGTGGTGGGGCACGGACTGGGACTGGTCGTCATGGTCCTATGTCTACGCTGGCCTCGACTTCGCGGCCTACACCGGCTGGTACGACTTCCTCGCGGACTACAAC
>CAZXWO010000057.1:0-6055 GCA_964644565.1 uncultured Thermoplasmata archaeon
CCCCCCTGCTCATCTCGATGTATATGTTGCCCAGGAAGGCCACGGGCGTCACGGCGCCGCCGCCGGGGGCCGCGAACGTGGCGTTGACCTTGAGCAGCGAGTTGGCGAGGTATATCGCCCCCTCGTCCGTGCTGAAGACGTACATGAGCTGCCCGCTGACGTACTGCGGGTCGCTGTTCAGGTAGCCGTCGACCGTGGTGTACATCGTGTTGTTCTCCTTCACCCTGCCGGTCGCCTTGTCGATCCCCGCGACGAGCCCCATGGTCTCGGCCTTGCCGACCATCACGATGAAGTCGGGGGACGAGTGGAGAGAGGTGATCTCGAAGTCGTAGAGTCCGGTGAGGAGGAGCTTGCTGGACCACGTTGTGTTGCCCGTGACGCGGTCGTACGCCACGACCTCGTTCTCGGTCGAGGCGACCACGACGTACTCCTTCCCCAGCGCCGTGGTGGGCATGTACGGGTACGGGAAGGCCATCATGTTGTTCCCGGTGACGGGCTCGAAGGCCCTGTCGTCGATGGTGTAGTTGCGCGACCACACCATGTCGCCTATCGTGATGTTGCTGACCGTGCCCGTGAGCGCGGAGGCGGTGATGTTCAAGGCGTAGGCCCTGATGCCCAGGTCCGTGGGGACGAACATCATGCTCCCGTTGGTGAAGTCGCCGTCGACCACCAGCGGGTTCCCGATGATGGTCGCGTCGTCGATGGTCATCCGGTTCACGAAGTCCACGGCGTCGACGCCGGCCTCGAAGACAGTCCCGGGGCGCTTGTTGAGCATCCAGAGGTTGTGGTCGTCGGCGAAGACTATCGCGAGCCTGGCGTTCTGCACGACGAAGGAGAAGCCGTTCCAGAGGTTCGAGCTGTACTTGGGCGTGAACGACAGGTTGTAGGTGGAGACCAGGTCGAACGGGGCGGCCGAGGGAGTCGCTATGTACGAGCTGTACTGGTAGAGCATCGCCCCCTCCTCGGTGGTGTTCATGATGAACAGGAAGGAGGTGGAGTAGTGGACCTGGGCGAGGTACGTCGCGTTCGCCGGGAGCCCGATCCTGGTCGGGTTGCCCACGACTATGCCGGGCTCGCCTGTCAGTTCGCTTATGCCCTCGCTGACTGGGAACACCAGGGTGGTCCCCTCCTCGGAGTACGCGAGGACCCGCTCGAGCGGGTGGTCCCTGTGGTTGGACGTGAGGCCGAGCACCTGCGTCCAGTTGCCCTCCGCGGTGAGGTTCATCGAGGCGTAGTCCGCGATGAAGGTGTCGATCGAGGGGGCCCTGAAGTCCTCGTCGTATGGCGCGAGCCACGGGGCGAAGATCGCGACGATGAAGAAGCCCAGGACTATGGCCATGCCGGCGAGGCCGGTCCTCGACTCCCTGTACAGCTTCCAGGTGTTCTTGAAGCCCCTGCCGAACTTCCTGAGCGTCCTCTGGCTGGCGACCTGGAGGTCCCCTGCGTCGGGGGTCTTGTCCTTCTTGTCCTTGGTCTCGTTCAAATCCGCACCCTCGGGTCCAGGTAGCTGTAGAGCAGGTCTGCCACGAAGTTACCCAGCAGCACCATCAGCGTGATTATGTAAAGCGTGGCCTCCGCCACGGGGAAGTCGAGCTGGTTGAGCGACTGTATGTAGAGCGCCCCCATCCCCGGGAAGCTGAACACGTTCTCGAGCACCACCGCGCCCCCGATGGCGAAGACGAACGCGATGATGAACGAAGTGACGACCGGTAGCATCGCGTTCCTCGTCCCGTGCCTGAAGAGGACCTTCCTCTCCGGGAGGCCGATGGCCTTGGCGGTGATCATGTAGTTCTCGCCTATGACGTCGAGCATCGCGGTACGCATCAGCAGCACCGTCCCGGCCAGGGAGAGGAGCAGCAGGACGATCATGGGCAGGAACATGTGCCAGAGTATGTCGACGAACTTGAACCCGAAGTCCCCGGCCTCCATCCCTAAGATCACGTCGGTCTCGTCGTACCAGCCCGTCAGCGGGAACCAGTCCAGCTCGGACGCGAATATGACCAGGAAGATGAGCCCTATCCAGAACGAGGGCATGTTGTAGAACACGAGGCTGACGACGACCGTGCCGCCGTCCAGGACGCCCCCCCTCTTCCAGGCGATGAGGGCGCCCAGGTATATGCCGATCAGATAGGCCAGGATCGTGGCGCTGCCGAACAGGAGCAGCGTCCTCGGTATCCTGTCCTCGAGGATGTCCCAGACGGAGACGGCCCGGCTGAACGACAGCCCGAAGTCGAAGGTGAGCATGTTCACCATGTACAGGGCGTACCTCTCGAGCGGGGGCTTGTCGTACCCGTATAGGGCCGTCATGTAGTCGATCTGCGACTGGGTTATGGTCGGGGCCGTCCTCAGCAGGTCCTGCGGCTTCGCCGGCAGGGACTCGAACATGATGAAGATGAGGGTCAGGATTATGAGCAGGGTTATGAAGGTCTGGATGCTCCTGGCGACGATGTAGCGACTCATCCCTGCCATCGTTGTACCCCGGTGCCGAAAAAGTTTGGTGTGTTTGTGAACAATACGTGTGCTATTAAAGCTTTGGTCAGTTGCTGTACGGTGTGCCTGCGCGGATGGCCCTAGCCGCGATGGCTCGCGCCCGAAGAAGTGAATGAAAACGATGGAAGAGGTTTGCGGGAAAAGGTTTCGCCTTCGGCCCGTCTATTCAGTCTTCTCCTCGGATACCACGACCGTCTCGGGCGCTTCCGGCTCTCTACCCCTCATGATGAGGAGCACCAAGAGGATCACCGCGACGATCGCCAGGACCGCCACGAGTATCCACGGGAGCATGTCCGTCTCGCCGTCGGTGTCCGCCGTCGCCTCATCCACCAGGGTGAAGGTCACGGAGACCTCGCTGTCCTGTCCGAGCGCGTCTGTCGCTGACACGACGACGGTGTGCTCTCCCTCGGCGAGTCCGGTGAGGACGCTCGAGATGTCGACCACGGTCGCGCCTTCCACCGTGAGCAGGTCTATCGGGGTCCCGCCGTCGACAGTCAGGGTCGCCGCTGCGATCCCGTTCATGTCGTACACGCTGCCCATGACCGTCGCGTTGGGCCCGACGACCTCTTCGTCGGGTTCGGGCACCGAGATCGTCACGGTCGGGGCCAGGTTGTACACTGCCAGCATGGCCTTGGCCGAGGACGACTCGTAGAGTCCGCCTGTCGTGACCTCGACAGCCACGAAGGCTGCCGCGGCGTCCATCACATCCGCCGGGTCGATGAAGACGACGAACTCGCCGTTCGCATCAGTGAGCAGTTCGGTATAGTATGCCGTCCCGCCGCTCACCGCGACGCTCACCGGCAGGTCCGCTATTGGGTCCCCGTTCTGGTCGACCACGCTGCCGCTCACCATTATGGCGAATCCGAGAGGCTGCGGCACGATCGCTGCCTCGAACGACGCGAAGGCTACCCTCACGATGGGTTCGAAGACCAGCTTCGTCTCGCTCAGGAGCGATATCGTCCCGTCCACGTAGGCCCTCACGTACATGTTGGGGACCGTGACGATGACGGGCAGGTCGTAGGCAGATGTGGCTGAGTTCCACCTGGCGCAGACGATCTCGAAGCTGGCGTGCCCAGAGGCGTCCGTCGCCTGCTGCTCGGTCGTCTTGCCGACGCTCGGGATGACACCGTAGTCGGTGTTGCTGGCGGCCTGGTAGACTGTCGCCATCGCATCCTCGACCGCGTTGTTGTCCTCGTCGTACGCCCATATGTCGACGGTGGTGGTGTCGAAGTCGGCTGTCTTCGCCTGCATCACCGGGTCGGCTATCTCGTACCTGACGCCGGTGAACGACATGCCCCTGCCGTACCCGCACTCGCTGGATATCAGGGTCTGGCCGTGGAACACGAAGCTCACGATCCACGGGCCCCAGTCGTCCCTCGTGCCGATGTCCTCTTCGCCGTCGAATATGCCCGTTCCGTACGAGCCGGGCAGCACGTAGACCTTGTTCAACAGGTCAAGGTGCGCAAGGCTCTCTCCATAGAGCTCGGTCTCGTACACTCCGCCGGTTATGGTCACCCCTACCGGTATGAACCCGTACCAGAAGTCCATGAACTCGGCCGCCCTGTCGATCAGCGGTGCAGCGAAGTTGCCGGAGGTCGCGATGTTCTGCTCGTCCATCGCGGTCTCGATCCGTATGTCCGCCCACTCCCAGAGCGAGTTGAACTCGAGTTCGGTGAACCCGAGCAGCTGGCCGTACGCGGTCGCAGGCAGGACGACCGTCGCGTTGACGCCGTCGGCAGGGTTGCCGTCCTGGTCGTTCACGTAGACCGAGAGGGCCATGGTGCCCCACTCAGCGGCGAACTTGGTGTCGTACTGCATGTACCCTCCGTACATCGGCTCGGCCGGTATGTCGTCCGGGTCGACGTAGGTGAAGGTCACCGTGTCGGCGACCGCGTTCGGGGCGGTGATGATGTCCACCGTCACCCTCAGGGCGCAGGAGTAGCCCACATCCAGCATCGTGACGTCGATGTCCGCGAGGCCGCTCGCGTCCGTGGTCACCGTCTCGACCGGGGTGTCCACCAGGGATTCGTTGTTGTACGACACGTACAGCGTCTCATCGGCTATCGGTGTGCCGCTGTCGTCCGTGAGCAGCGCCGTTATGGTCGCCGACGGGCTCGTCGGGCTCAGCGCCGTCGTAGTGACGGCGTCGATGTTCACGAGCATCCAGTCCGGGGCGGCGTCGTTGTACACGACAAGGCTGGCCTGGCCGACGTTGGTGTACAGGTACCCGTCCATGGACACCGATGCGGCCACGAGCACCATCATGTGCTGGTTGAACAGGTCCGCGGCCGGGGCGGTGTACTGCATCACGACCAAGCCGTCAGCGTCGCTGATGGCGGTCTCCGGGTCGATCGTACCGTACCCGAGCAGGTACTGGTCGATCATGACCGTGGCTCCCTCGACCGGGCCGTTGGCATCGGCGACATAGCAGGTGATGTCTATCGTCTCCCCTGCGACGACCGATACCTTCTCGGGCGTCACGACCACGCCAAGGCCACCCTTGGTGTAGGTCCTGATGGTGGCCGAGTCGGAGTCGGTCGAGGTGTCCAGCGTGACGTCCACCCTCACGGTGGACTCGCCTATCGCTGTCCCAGTCACGTCGAAGGTGAACACGCCGTTGGCGCCCGTCACTCCCTCCATCGGGGAGGCGACGACTCCGCCGCCGGTCACGTTGACCGCGACGCTCGCTCCCTCGACGAGGCCGCCGACCTCGTCGATGACGACCACGGTGGCCGTCACGGTCTCACCAGAGCGGACCTTCCCCGGTAGGGTGAGTCCAGCGCTGACGTCCGTCACAGCTCCGCCGCCGGAGGTCTCGCCCTCGCCGGCGTAGTCCAGGAGGGACAGGCAGAACCCGTTCATCAGCGTCCCGTCGAACACGGTCCAGTTCGTCCAGACCTTGCTGTGCGCTTCCACGTTCACCCTGTAGTACAGGACGTTGCACGGGATGGCGTCGGCGATGACCGCCTCGCCCCGCTTGACGAGGTCGATCTGCTCGGACGTTATGAAGCTCGCCCTCGCCTCCAGCTCCAGCTCCGCGAACTCGTCGACATAGGCGATGGTCGCCGCGTCGGCGAGAGTGCTGACGCCGCCTATCTCGGCGTAGTCAGGGTGCTCGTAGGTCGGGGACCAGAAGCCAAACGAGTTGGAGCCGGCCATCGGGCCGTATATGTCGAACAGCAGGCTGACGCACTCCGTGTATCCGGTGAAGCTCCAGCCGAGCTCGAGCATCTGGTACTCGAACGTCGTCATCTTCGCGACCAGGGTGTTGAAGTCGATCGGCTTCGCCTCGACGTTGATACCAGCTGCCCTCATGTTGGTCGCCAGCATCTGACCCGCCTTGATCCTGATCGGGTCGTAGTCGGCCGGCGGGGTCAGGAGCGTGATCGGGTCCATGAGGCTCCCGTCAGGCATGTCCCTCCACCCGTCGCCGTTGGTGTCAGTGTACCCTGCGTCATCGAGCAGGCTGTTCGCGACGTCGATGTCGAAGGCGTACTTCGTAACCGCCGGGTTGTGCCACTCGCCGAAGAACGGCGGGACGGCTGCCGAGCCGGCCTGTCCGAAG
>CAZXWO010000058.1:0-6004 GCA_964644565.1 uncultured Thermoplasmata archaeon
CTTCGGACAGGCCGGCTCGGCAGCCGTCCCGCCGTTCTTCGGCGAGTGGCACAACGAGTCGGTCACGAAGTACCCCTTCGACACCACGGTTGCCAACGACCTGCTCGACGACGCGGGGTACATCGACTCCAACGGGGACGGCTGGAGGGACATGCCCGACGGCAGCCTGATGGACAAGATCACCCTGATGACTCCGCCGGCGGACTACGACCCGATCAGGATCAAGGCGGGCGAGATGCTGGCCACCAACATGAGAGGGGCCGGCATAAACGTCGAGGCGAAGCCGATCGACTTCAACACGCTCGTCGCGAAGCTGACCGCGTTCGACTACCAGATGCTCGAGCTCGGCTGGAGCTTCACCGGGTACACGGAGTGCGTCAGCCTGCTCTTCGACATATACGGCCCGATGGCGACGTCCAACTCGTGGGCGTTCTGGTCATCGACCTATGAGAACCCCTACTACGCTGAACTGGGCGGCGTGAGCACGCTCGCGGACGCGGAGACCATCGCGTACGCCGACGCGTTCTACGAGCTCGAGCAGAAGGCGAGGGGGACGTTCATAACGTCCGAGCAGATCGCCTACACCAGGGAAGGCGAGGGGATCATCGCCGACGCCATCCCGTGCAACATCCTGTACTACAGGGTGAACGTCGAGGCTCACAACAAGGTCTGGACCAACTGGACCGTGTTCGACGGGACGCTGATGAACGGGTTCTGCCTGTCCCTCCTGGACTACGCCGGCGAGGGCGAGACATCCGGTGGCGGAGCCGTCACGGACGTCAGCGCTGGACTCACCCTGCCAGGGAAGGTCCAATCCGGTGAGAGCGTCGAGGCCACCGTCATAGTCATAGACGACGTCGGGAACGTCGTCGAGGGAGCCACCGTAGCGGTCAACGCGACCGGCGGAGGCGTGACCGTGTCCCCGGCAGAGGGGACCACCGGCGCGGACGGCATGTTCTCGTTCGATGTGACGGGCACCCAGATCGGTGAGTCGACCGTCAGGGTCGATGTCACGATGGGCACCTCGACCGACTCCGACTCGGCGGCCATCAGGACATACACGAGGGGCGGCCTCGCAGTCGTCGTGACGCCCGAGAAGACCTCGGTCGTCGCCGGCGAGACCATAGACGTCGTGTGCTATGTCGCTGACGCCAACGGCCCGGTAGAGGGCGCCGAGGTCATGATTGACCAGTATCTGCTAGGGTACGGTACGATCGACCCCGAGATCGCCACCACCGGAGCTGACGGCACCGTCGTCATGCAGTACACTGCACCGGCCGACCTGCTCAACCAGCACATGCTCGTGTCGGTGTCCGCGTCCGTGTCGATGGACGGCTACCTGTACACCAACGTGGCCTCTGCGGGCCTTGTCGTGTACAACGACGCCGCCCCGGACTGGATGCTCGTCAGTGTGGACGCCGTGACAACGACGGCCCTGAGCCCGACCACCAGCTCGGCCACCATAACGGTGAGCCTGACTGACGTCGATGGGACCGCGATCGGCAGTGAGGATCTCGATGTGGTCTACAGCGACGAGGCGATGGTGACCTCCCCGGTCACCGAGGTGACCACGGCGGCTGACGGCACAGCGGACATCACCGTCACGATGGCGGACACCGGAGCCTCCGGCGCCCTGAGGGTGACGATAGGCAAGCTGACCGCGCCCAACGCGATCGGCGACACGGTCACCTTCACGTACGTGGACCCGGCTGACCCGCCGGCAGCGCCGATGTACGGTGGGTACGCGGAGTACGCGACCCCCAAGTTCATCGACGCGCTTGGAACGGTCGACCTGACCTTCCACGTGTTCGACTCCGATGGGGTCGCGGCGGACGGTATAACGGGCAGCGTTCTCGTGGCGGCCACGGACTACGGACAGATGACTGACTGGTCCGGCTCTGAGTACAACACCTTGTACGACTACGCGGGCATGAACATACTGACCGCGGCTGACGGCGTGAACATCGTCTCGGCCGGGTCGTACTCAGCGCCCGAGTACCTTGCCGAGTGGGTGTGGGACGACGCCACGGAGTCGTGGGTCGACCTTGACGCACACGGCGTGGACATCGTCGCAGGCGTATACGAGATGACCATCGAGGGCGTCGACCTGGCGCACCTCGACCAGGCGCTCATGGTGTACCTCTGCCCCGACTCGACGGCCGACTTCGACTGGAACACGTACAACCACGTGATCACGGGCGAGACGACCATATCGAGCGGATACGGCTACGGCAGGTCCATGGCCTTCACCACAGTAAGGTGGGACATCGCCGACCCGGTGCTCCAGGCCAAGACGTCCGACTTCGACACCACCACGATCGACATGTGGGTCTACGACGAGAGCAACGCCCTCGTCAGCGGAGCCGAGGCTGCAGCCTACCAGGCCAGCTGGACCGCCTTCGGGCTGGACCCGGACACGAGCATAACGACCGGGGCCGACGGGTTCGCGTCCTGGGACATAACCTGCGCCCGGTACAACGCGTCTTCCGGCGCGTACGACCTGCCGGTCATCGAGACGGTCCCCATCATGTACATGAGGGCCTACGTCGATGGCACGATCTCGCTCCTGAGCCAGACGAAGCTGGTCTTCGAGCCGATCGTGAGAGTCGCGTTCGGGTCGTTCGAGGTCGTCGCGACGCCGCAGCCGCTCGGGTTCGCGACCATCGTGAACGCATATGTCGTGGACCAGAACGGGGACCCCGTGGCCAACCTGCCGGTGTCTGTCGGTGCGAGCGGCGGAGTGCCGTTCAACCCGGACGCGGTGACTGACGCTGACGGCATGGCGACCTTCGCGATCGACACCTCCGAGCTGTCCAGCGTGGCGGCGGGATTCGTGGCAGTCGACCTGACGACGGGCGGCACGTACGAGTCGTCCAGCGCCAGGACCATGGTCGCGGTCGTCAACCACGCGCCCACGGTGGCTGTGTCGGTACCAGGTGACGACGAGGAGGTCGTCGGACCCAACGCCACGGTGCTGGGAAGCGTCTACGACATGAACGGGCTCGCGGCCGCGACCCTGGCCGTGGACGGCGGCACCCCGATAGACCTGCTCGACTCGGAAGGCGCGACGGTGGTCTTGATCTCGGAGGTCCTCGCTGGGCTCGCCGAGGGAGAGCACACAATCGTCGTGTCCGCCACCGACTCGCTCGGACAGGACAGCGAGGTCTCCGTGACCTTCACCCTGGTGGATGAGGCGTCGTCGGACACCGACGGCGAGACGGACATGCTCCCGTGGATACTCGTGGCGGTCCTGGCGATCGTCGCGGTGATCCTCTTGGTGCTCCTCATCATGAGGGGTAGAGAGCCGGAAGCGCCCGAGACGGTCGTGGTATCCGAGGAGAAGACTGAATAGACGGGCCGAAGGCGAAACCTTTTCCCGCAAACCTCTTCCATCGTTTTCATTCACTTCTTCGGGCGCGAGCCATCGCGGCTAGGGCCATCCGCGCAGGCACACCGTACAGCAACTGACCAAAGCTTTAATAGCACACGTATTGTTCACAAACACACCAAACTTTTTCGGCACCGGGGTACAACGATGGCAGGGATGAGTCGCTACATCGTCGCCAGGAGCATCCAGACCTTCATAACCCTGCTCATAATCCTGACCCTCATCTTCATCATGTTCGAGTCCCTGCCGGCGAAGCCGCAGGACCTGCTGAGGACGGCCCCGACCATAACCCAGTCGCAGATCGACTACATGACGGCCCTATACGGGTACGACAAGCCCCCGCTCGAGAGGTACGCCCTGTACATGGTGAACATGCTCACCTTCGACTTCGGGCTGTCGTTCAGCCGGGCCGTCTCCGTCTGGGACATCCTCGAGGACAGGATACCGAGGACGCTGCTCCTGTTCGGCAGCGCCACGATCCTGGCCTATCTGATCGGCATATACCTGGGCGCCCTCATCGCCTGGAAGAGGGGGGGCGTCCTGGACGGCGGCACGGTCGTCGTCAGCCTCGTGTTCTACAACATGCCCTCGTTCTGGATAGGGCTCATCTTCCTGGTCATATTCGCGTCCGAGCTGGACTGGTTCCCGCTGACGGGCTGGTACGACGAGACCGACGTGATCTTAGGGATGGAGGCCGGGGACTTCGGGTTCAAGTTCGTCGACATACTCTGGCACATGTTCCTGCCCATGATCGTCCTGCTGCTCCTCTCCCTGGCCGGGACGGTGCTGCTGATGCGTACCGCGATGCTCGACGTCATAGGCGAGAACTACATGATCACCGCCAAGGCCATCGGCCTCCCGGAGAGGAAGGTCCTCTTCAGGCACGGGACGAGGAACGCGATGCTGCCCGTCGTGACATCCTTCATAATCGCCTTCGTGTTCGCCATCGGGGGCGCGGTGGTCCTCGAGAACGTGTTCAGCTTCCCGGGGATGGGGGCGCTCTACATACAATCACTTAACCAGCTCGACTTCCCCGTCGCCGAGGCCACCCTTTACATCATCACGCTCATGGTGCTGCTGGGCAACTTCGCGGCCGACCTGCTCTACAGCTATCTCGATCCGAGGGTGCGCATTTGACCGAGACGGAGGACAAGAAGGCAAAGACCCCCGAGGCGGGGGACCTCCAGGTGGCCAGCCGCAGGGCCCTCAGGAAGTTCGGAAGGGGCTTCAGGAACACCTGGAAGATGTACAGGGAGTCCAAGACCGGCCTCGCCGGCCTGGCCATCGTCCTGGGGTTCTTCATCGTCGCGGTGTTCGCCCCCTGGCTGGCCCCATACGACGACGACTTCAAGGCCCCGTCGGTGGACACGTTCATCGCGGACTACGCCTCGATGAATCTCACCGCTGAGGGGAACTGGACGAAGGTGCTGGGCCTGACGTCCAGCCACAGGGACCACCCGCTCGAGAGGGTGCTGGCCTACTCGCAGGAGGGGGTCGCCCTGGTGTTCCCCGTCAGCGAGGGCACGAGCGAGCTGACGGGCGAACCCGGGATAGTGGTGGGCAGCCCCACGACGGTCAACCTCCCCGCCAACGCCACATACATGACACAGGTGCACTACACCACCTCCTTCCTGTTCATCATGAACGCCACCGAGGAGGGGGCGATGCTCTACCAGTACAGTTCCTACATCGCGACACCATCGGCCGCGCCCTTCGACCTGGTCTCGACCTACAACCTGTCGTTCACGCCCAAGTACAACTCGAACCTCTGGAACGGCTACTCGTTCGTCGTGCAGAGTGCCAGGCTCGCGGTCGCCTTCGCCGACGACCACAACCTGTGGATGCTCAACAAGCGGCCCGGGGGCGTGTTCGAGGCCGGGGTCGACGCCGTGGACTTCGTCAACAGGATGACCATCGACGACGCCACCATAGTCGGGAACCCTCTGGTGGTCGACGGAGACTTCGAGAACGGCAGCATGGTCCTGGTCCCGACGGACCTGGGGATCAGGGCGTACGAACTGAACATAACCGCGTCGGTGCTGACTGGCACCGTCACCAACATCACGATAGGGGACATGGTCTGGTCGCGCAACTACACGATCGGGAACAGGACCTTCGAGCCCGTGACGGGGAACAACATGATGGCGTTCCCCTACCCGTACTCGCCGACGTCCGCGTCGGGCAAGGAGTACGTGGTAGTCGCATCGACCGAGCAGGAGGTGGTCGCGTACGACCGCGTCACCGGCGACACGACGTGGTCCAACAAGCTGCTCCTCACCGGGGTCTACGACTTCGAGATAACCTCCCTGCACCCCTCCCCCGACTTCATCGTCATGGTAGGGAAGTCGGACACCATGGGCCTGGTCGCGGGCCTGGACAAGGCGACCGGGAGGGTGAAGGAGAACAACACGATGTACACCATGGTCGACGGGTACCTCAACAGCGACCCTGAGTACGTCAGCGGCCAGCTCATGTACGTGTTCAGCACGGACAAGGGGGCCATCTACCTCGCCAACTCTCTCCTGAAGGTCAACGCCACGTTCGCCGCACCGGGCGGCGGGGCCGTGACGCCCGTGGCCTTCCTGGGCAACATATACATCGAGATGAGCAGGGGGG
>CAZXWO010000059.1:0-5953 GCA_964644565.1 uncultured Thermoplasmata archaeon
GGGCGTCTCCGAGGCAGAGGCTGCGGCCGGTCTCAGTGCGCTCTTCGGCTGAGATCTTTTCCTTTAGTCTCAAACCTCTTTCTCTGATTCCGTCCTCGGACGCCGGGACCTAGAGGTCCCGCCCAGCCGGGAGCGCACGGTGAGCATCAGCCCTGTTCGAGCATCCTGCTCATCTCTTTCTCGAATATGCTGGCGAGCTCGTGCCCTATCTCCTTCCGAAGGTCGTCGGGGACGAGGGCGATCCCGAGTTTCGCGCCGCACTTGCCGATCTTGAGCAGGGCGTACGCCTCCCTGATCTTCGCCTCCATGAGGGACTCGACCGCCAGCCTGAGCTCCTCGCGCAGCTCCGGGTCCGCCTCGAGCTTCTGCCTTATGTGCCTCTTGACCTCGTCCTTGACGAGGTCCTGGACGGCCTCGACGACGAGCGTCTCCGACTGCATCATCGACTTGGTGCTCCTGAGGACCGCGCTGACTATATCCTCCTCTGTTCCCGTGTTCTCACCCGACCTTCGACGGGGTTGTCACCATAAAATCGTTTGCCCCGACGGGCCCCGGCCCCCTTTCCTTAAAATAGAGTGAAGTCGATTGCGAGCCACTTCTGAGGATGAGCGACGTGTGGGACACCGTGGGCAAGAGCGTATTCAAGGACCAGCGAACACTGTCGTTCGACTACGTCCCCCCGAGGCTCGTGCACAGGGAGGGGCAGATGAAGCGCCTCATCATGCTCTTCCGGCCGGTCGTGGAGGAGGACGGGGCGCAGAACGCAGTCCTCACCGGCAGCGTCGGGACCGGCAAGACCGCCACGGCCAAGCGGTTCTGCATCGACCTGAAGGACCACGCCGAGAAGAAGCAGAAGGCGGTCGACTGGACGATCGTGAACTGCAGGCAGCGGAACAGCGAGTCGGCCGTGGTGCTGCAGATCGTGAACCACTTCCAGCCCAACTTCCCCGACAGGGGCTTCTCCATCACCGAGATGCTGAGGATACTGAGGAAGGACCTGGAGAAGAGGAAGCTGCACATGGTCGTCGTCCTCGACGAGGCGGACGTGCTTCTGAAGAAGGCGGGCCCTGACATCATCTACAAGCTCACCAGGTTCGGCGAGGAGAAGCTGGACTCGCGGCCGCTCGTGTCCCTCATACTGGTGTCGCAGAAGAACGTGTTCGACATGCTCGACGCGGCCTCCACGAGCACCTTCAAGCGCACGAACCTCATCGAGTTCGGCAAGTACACCGCGGAGGAACTCAGGGACATAGTGGCCCAGAGGTCCGTGCTGGCACTCCACGAGGGGGCGGCCGAGGAGGGCGCCCTCGACATCATAGCGGAGGCGTCGGCCGAGTGGGGCGACGCGCGCTTCGCCATCGAGATTCTCGAGAAGGCCGGCATGCTCGCGGACGAGGAAGGTGCCGGGAGGATAGGGGTCGAGCACGTGAGGGGGGCCAAGGCCGAGGCGTACAGCTCCATCACCGAGTCGAAGCTATCCGGCCTGGACCTGCACCAGAGGCTCGCGCTCCTCGGGATCGCGAGGGCATCCAGGGGCAAGGCATACATAACCACGAGGGACGCCGAGTCCGCCTACGCAGTGGCGTGCGAGGAGCGCGACGAGAGGCCCAGGGCGCACACCGCGTTCTGGGGGCTCATGAAGGACCTAGACACCCTGGGGATAGTGAGCGCGAAGAAGAGCGGGCCCGGCATATCGGGGAAGACCACCGTGATAACCCTGCTGGACATCCCCGCGAAGGCCCTCGAGCAGAAGGTCGTTCAACTGCTAGATGAACGTGACTGATGGCATCGCGGCCAGCAGATTGCCAGCAGGAACAATGTATTTATAGGACGGGACCTGTCCGAGACGTTGAGGAGGGATAGGCATAGGCTCGGACGACAAGAGCGCCGTCGAGATGATACATCCTGAGGAGGGGATGTGCTATGTTGTCAGGGAGCGGAAGCCATTCCTCTCGTACAAGCTCTTCGAGACCGCCATAGCCGGGGGCGCTCCGGGCCTGTGCGTGACGAGGCAGTACCCCGACAAGATACGGGAGACCTTCGACCTCGGGGACACCCGCGTCATGTGGCTGAGCCACACGCCTGGGAAGGACCACCACAACCCCACGAGCATAGGCACCCTCGCGACGATCACCTCCTCGTTCATAGAGCGCTACGAGAAGTGCGTCGTCATCATAGACGGGCTCGAGTACCTCGTCATCAACAACGGCTTCCAACAGGTCCTCAGGTTCGTCGAGCACATCAACGAGCAGGTCATGCAGAGCCGGTCCACCGTACTGGTGCCGATAAGCCCCAACGCCTTCAGCGAGAAGGAGCTGGCGCTCCTGGAGAGGAACGTCGAGGTCATAGAGGCGCCCGCCGTGAGCGTCGGCCTCGAGAAGGACATGATGAAGCTCATCGACCACTACCGGTGAGCCACCGGCCCGATTACATAGCCAAGGTTTTTGCACACCTTCCCTGATTAGCCCTGCATGAACGCGACCCCTCTGAACGACGAGCACAGGAAGCTCGGTGCCAAGATGGTCTGGTTCGCCGGGTGGGACATGCCCATCCAGTACACTTCGATAATGGACGAGCACATGACGGTCAGGAACGCCTGTGGCGCGTTCGACGTTTCGCACATGGGGGACTTCATAATACGGGGCCCCGGCGCAGGTGAGGTGGTCGACCTGCTCATGACCAACGACGTCCGCGAGGCGCCCGTCGGCAAGTGCGTATACTCCCACCTGCTCGACGCGCGCGGCATGATCCTCGACGACACCATCGCCACGCCCCTCGGCAAGGACGAGTACTTCATGGTCCCGAACGCCGCCACGACCTCCAAGATGAGGAAGTGGGTCGAGAGCCACCTGAACGGACAGGAGCTGGTCGACATGTCCTCGGACCTCGCTGCCATCGCGGTGCAGGGCCCCAAGGCCTCGGAGGTCGTCCAGAGGCTCACCTCGGCGGACCTGGGGCCGCTCGGCTCCTTCTGGGCCACCTTCGCGAGGCTGGACCACATCGACTCGAAGGGCTCGCGCCCGAAGACGGAGCTGCTGAGGGAGCGGGCCTCGGCCAACGGCCGGGGCGAGGGGATCATGGCCTACCTGTCGAGGACCGGCTACACCGGCGAGGACGGGTTCGAGATCGTGTGCGAGAACGCCGACGCGCACGACGTGTGGAGGGCCGTGCTCGAGAAGGGGAGGGACCTGGGGCTGAGGCCCATAGGCCTCGGCGCGAGGGACACGCTCAGGCTTGAGAAGGCGCTCCTCCTCTCCGGGACGGACTTCGACGGGTCGCAGACGAGCGTCCAGACCGGCCCGTCGTGGGTCGTAGACTGGGAGCACGACTTCATGGGGAAGAAGGCCCTCGAGGAGCAGCGCGCGTCCGGGTCGTACGACAAGCTGGTGTGCGTCGCAGCGAAGGACAAGGGGATACCCAGGCACGGCTACGAGATAGCCAGGGGCGGACAGAAGGTCGGGGCCGTCACCAGCGGCACCATGTCGCCCGTACTCAAGAAGGGGATAGCCATGGGCTACGTGCCGGTCGGCATGTCGGCCGTCGGGACGGAGCTGCAGGTCAAGGTCAGGGACACGCTGGTCGCAGCCGAGGTGGTGAAGCCGCCTTTCGTCAGGAGGGGATGACTTGAAGGAACTGTTGGAGGAGCTCATACGGGTGCCCGGGGTCTCCGGGTTCGAGGAGGACATCAGGGAGCGCATCAGGGAGAAGGTCGAGGCCATGGGCCTCGAGCCTGAGGAGGACAACATCGGCAACCTGACCGTCACGGTCGGGGACAGGGGCCCCAAGGTCGTGTTCATAGCCCACATGGACGAGCTGGGCCTCATAGTCAGCAAGATGGAGCCCGACGGGTCCCTGAGGATCCGCAAGGTCGGGGGGATCGACGACCGGACCCTCGTCGGCAGGGTCGTCGAGATCAAGACGCAGAAGGGCCTCGTGACCGGGGTCATAGGCCTGAAACCCCCGCACCTTATGACCGAGAGCGACGACAGGAAGAAGGTCGTCGGGTGGGAGGAGGTCAGGGTCGACGTCGGGACCAGGACCAGGGCACAGACGGAGAAGCTGGGCGTGCGGGTCCTGGACCCGATGGTCCTCAAGAAGGACGTCACTTTCATAGGCGACATGGTCTGCGCGAGGGGCGTGGACGACAGGGCCGGGTGCGCCGTGCTCCTGGAGGCGCTGGACAGGCTCCGCAAGAAGAAGCTCCCGCTGCGGCTCACCTTCGTCTGGAGCGTCCAGGAGGAGACCGGGCTCAAGGGGGCGAAGGTCGTCGGCTTCAGGATGACCCCCGACTACGTGTTCGCCATAGACACGATGACGACCACGGACGGGCCGGGCCAGGGCGAGACCTACGAGAAGATACTCCTCGGCTCCGGGCCGGCCCTGCGGATGCTCGACCATGCCGCGGTCGCCTCCCCGAAGCTCAGGAAGCTGGTGGAGGAGGTCGCGAAGGCGGGGAAGGTGCCGCTCCAGTACGGCACCGGCGGGGGCGCGACCGACGGCGCGGTGATGCAGGACTTCGGCGCCCTCATGATGCCCCTGGGCATACCGATGAGGTACACCCACTCCCCGACGGAGTGCGCCAGCATGAAGGACCTCGACCACCTCTCCAGGCTCGTCGTGCTGGTCTCCGAGAGGATCGCCAGGGACACCAAGGTGCGATGACCATGGGCTCCAAGGCCGAGAAGGTGCTGACGGACCTGGTCCTGATGAAGTCACAGGACACGGACCCGATGGCGCCCATAGCGGGCTACGTGTCGGACTTCATGAAGCGGCTGGGCATGGACGTTCGCAGGTACAGCTCCGACGAGAAGCCCTCGTTCGTCGGCGAGCACGGGAAGGGCGGGGTGGTCCTCTCAGGGCACCTCGACACCGTCCCGATAGGCACCGGCTGGACCAGGGGGCAGGGCGAGGTCGTGGACGGGGTCATGTACGGCCGCGGCACGAACGACATGAAGGGCGGGTGCGCGGCGATGCTGCTCGCCGCCGAGAAGCTCGTGGCGGCCGGCGTCCCCTTCGCCCTATGCTTCACCACCGACGAGGAGACGTCCATGGACGGCGCCGCGGCCGCGTCGAAGGACCCGGCGATCTCCGCCGCGCCCGCGGTCGTGGTCACCGAGGCGACCGAGTTCGACATCGTCGTGAGGGAGAAGGGGCTGGTGCAGTTCTCCATCACCACCAGGGGGAAGCCCGCGCACGCCAGCATGCCGCACCTGGGCGAGAACGCGATCGCGAAGATGGTCTCGGTGCTCAAGGGCCTCGAGGACGTGTACAGGCCCCCCGAGGACCCCCAGGAGCAGATGACCCTGTGCGTCGACACGATCCGCGGCGGGACCGCGATGAACGTCATCCCCGACGAGTGCGTCGCCGAGGTGGACGTCAGGTACCCGCCCGACATGAGCACCAAGGCGGTCCTGGAGCTGGTCAGGGGGAAGATCGGGGACTCGGGCTACGAGGTCAAGGTCCTGCACGAGCTGGACCCCGTGGGCACCGACCCGGGCATAGAGGCGGTCAGGACCATGAGGGAGGTCGTCGGGCCCGGGGCCAAGGTGTTGTCGGTGCCCTACGCGACCGAGATGGTCATGTTCAAGGCGGCCAACAAGAGGCTCATGGTCTGCGGCCCGGGGGACTCGGCCGGGTGCCACATCCCGGACGAGAACGTGAGGGTCGAGGACGTGGCCAAGGCCGCGGAGATATACACCGAGTACTGCACCCGCATGGCGCGCCGCTAGGGGAACACCCTGGACACGGTCCTTGGGTACGGTATCGCGTCCCTGATGTGGTCCATCCTGCAGACCCAGGTGAGGAACCTCTCGACCCCGAGGCCGAAGCCCGAGTGCGGGACCGAGCCGTACCTCCTGAGGTCGAGGTACCACGAGTACTTGTCCAGCCCCTCGCCCTTCTCCCTGATCCGTTCGACCAGGAGGGCGTTGTCCGTCTCCCTCTCGCTCCCGCC
>CAZXWO010000060.1:0-5866 GCA_964644565.1 uncultured Thermoplasmata archaeon
ATCTTCCCCGGTCAGTCGATGCCCGGGTGCACGATCCCTCCCCACTATAACAGGAGCCGATTCCTTACTTAGGAATTGCCCTGCCAATGGGCTGGGGTATCCCGCTATGTATGGTCCCATATAAAAGCGTTGCCGTGCGTGTCCCGAAGACCAGCGGTTCCAGTGGAGGCGGCCCGCGGAGGCCGTCCGGGCCGGGCCCCGCGGGACCGAAATCTTGATTTGACCAGGGGCCAATGGCAACTGCTGGATGGGTGCATATGACATCTTCTGAGGAACCGCCGCAGCCGGATGCGGAGACATCCCCCGTGCCACCCCCTGGCCCCACGCCCGAGCCGGCCCCCGCAGTGGAGAGGCCCGCCGAGCCCGGGGAGGAGTGGATAGAGGAGTATGAGTCGGAGAAGAAGGTCAAGAAGCCGAGGAAGAAGGTGCCTCATCTCTTCGGGATCGTGGCCCTCGTCGTGATAGTTCTCATACTGGTCATATGGACGGTCATCAGCCCCCAGGTGCTGCCGGAGGCGGGCTCCGACTACCTCGCCCCGTCGCCCTACGCCAACCTCGGCTCCTACGCGGGGGACCTCGACATCTGGTGGCTCTTCGACGCGGTCCACGTCGCAGAGACGACCTGGGGCGTCTCCGTCAGCGGCGAGCAGAACGTGACTGCAGGGCAGCCCGCGACGTTCCAGGTCCTCGTGACCAAGGTCCACGAGGAGATGAAGAACCCGTGGTTCGTGGGCACCTCGCTGGACCTGAAGGCCGCCACGCTGATGGTCGAGGGCGGGCCGCAGGTGGGCAGCATGGTATCGGAGTCCTCGGAACAGTTCGGCCCCTTGGCCCTCGTCGAGGCGACCTTCGACGCGCCGGGCAACTACTCCTGCTCGGTGTTCGTGGAGGTCACCGTCTACGCCAAGATGCTCGTGGGGTACCTCCCGGTCAAGACCCTCAGGGTCACCGCGGACCTCGACGTGGACATAGTCGTGACGTGAGCGCGCCTGATAGATGATATATATAGCTCCAGGAGCATGGCTCAGGTCACCATGTCCCTGGAGCTCATCCTCATAAGGCACGGCGAGACCGACTGGAACAAGGACAGGGTGTTCCGGGGCCAGATGGACATGCGGATGAACGCCACCGGGATCGCCCAGGCCGACGCCACCGCCGAGGCCCTGAAGGACGTCGTCTTCGACGCGGTATACTCGAGCCCGCTCAAGCGCTCGCTCGTGACCGCGAGGAGGATCGCCAAGCCCCACGAGATCGAGGTGAGGGTCGGCAACGGCTTCACGGACATCTACTTCGGCGCGTGGCAGGGGCTGACCGAGGCCCAGGTCGAGGGACGGCACCCCAAGCTCCTGCAGAAGTGGAGGGAGAACCCGACCCGCTTCAGGCCCCCATCGGGCGAGAGCGCGTCGAAGGCCTGGAAGAGGGTCAACAGCCAGCTCAGGGAGCTCCTGTTCACGCACGGGACCGGGACGGTGGTCGTGGTCTCGCACCGGGTCCCACTCAAGATGATGACAGCGTACCTCATGAAGAGGAAGCTGGGCGAGATCCACCAGATCAAGCACGACCCGTGCGCCATCTCGGTCTTCAAGGTGCACGGCAAGGACGAGTACGAGGTCGTGAGGCTCAACGACAAGAGCCACCTGAGGCGCCTGAGGCTCCCGGAGCCGGACGACTTCTGAGGCGCCTGAGCAGGTCCTCGATCCCGGCCAGCCCGTCCACCCTCTCGTAGGGAGCGCCCGGGTATGTGCCCCTCCTGTCCACCAGCACCGCCCTCATGCCGGCCCTGGTCGCCCCCACCATGTCCGTGGCCGGCCTGTCGCCGAGGTAGACTGCCTCCGACGGCTCGACGCCCGCCTCGTCGAGGGCCAGCCGGAAGATCCTCGGGTCCGGCTTCCTCACCCCGACCTCCTCGGATATGACCACGACGTCGAAGAGCCTCTCCATGTCCAGCCGCCTCAGGACCCTGCGGGCGAGCTCGGTGGCGTTGGAGACGAGGCATGTCCGGAGGCCGCTCCCGCGCACGGCCTCGAGGGCCGGCACCGCGTCCGGGAAGGGCACCCAGCTCTCCTCCCTGGTCGCGACGCCCCTGAACTCCCTGCTCAGCTCCCTCGCGAACTCGTCGACATCGACGCGGACGCCCAGCTCGCCCAGGACCAGGCCGTCGTACTCCGTCCAGTAGGCGCCCTCGTCCCCGCCCTCGAGCCTCGCGAAGTCCTCGTCCAGGAGCCTCTCCGCCCCCTTGACGGCCTCCCGCAGGACGGCGCCGTCCACGCTCACCCCGCGCCTGGAGAGGGCGGCCGCGAACAGCGCCTCCACCGGGGGCTCGAGGTCCCAGAGGACCCCCCCTGCGTCGAACATGACCGCTTCGAGGCGCGCGCTCATCCGGTGTCCACTGACTCTCATCGTATCTAATGGTATTGGCGCGGGCTCACTTCAGCAGCTCTGGCACGTCCGTCGGGATCCTCGCCACCTTCGCGCCCGCGGCCTCGAGGGCCTTGATCTTGCTGTCCGCGGTGCCCCTGCCCCTGGCGATGATGGCCCCGGCGTGGCCCATCCTCTTCCCGGGCGGAGCGGTCCTGCCTGCGATGTACGCCACCACGGGCTTGGTCACGCGGGCCCTGATGAACTCCGCCGCCTCCTCCTCCGCGGTGCCGCCGATCTCCCCCACCATGACGATCTTCTCGGTGTCCTCGTCGTCCTGGAACCTCGCCAGCACGTCCACGAAGTTGGTGCCCGGGACCCTGTCGCCGCCTATGCCCACGCATGTCGACTGCCCGATGCCCTTCTCCGTCATCGCGTTGACGATCTCGTACGTCAGGGTGCCGGACCGCGACACCACGCCCACGCTCCCCTTCGCGAATATCTTGCTGGGGAGGATGCCGACCTTCCCTATCCCCGGCGCGGCCAGGCCCGGGCAGTTCGGCCCGACAAGGGTGACGCCCCTGCTCCTGGCCACCGCGACGAAGTGTATGGCGTCGTGGACGGGGACGTGTTCCGTGACGACGACTATGGTCCGTATCCCCGCGTCCAGCGCCTCCATGACGGCGTCCTTCGTGCCCGCCGCGGGGACGAAGACGCACGAGGTGTTCGCGCCGGTCCGGGCGACCGCGTCCGCGACGGAGTCGAACACCGGTATGTCGTTGACCTTCTCCCCGGCCTTGCCTGGCGTGACGCCCGCGACGACCTTCGTGCCGAAGTCGCGCATGGCCTTCGAGTGGTATGTGCCCTGGTAGCCCGTGATCCCCTGGACCACCACCTTCGTGTCCCTGTCGATTATGACGGTCATGTTGTCACCTCAGCGACTCCTTCGAGGCCTTCTCGGCCGCCTCGCTCAGCCCCGACGCGGGTATCATGCCCGCCTCCTTGAGCATCTCCCGGCCCAGCTCCTCGTTCACTCCCTTGATGCGGGCCACTATCGGCGTCTCCGTGGGCCTCGCCTCTATCGCCTCGAGCACCCCCTTGGCCACAGTGTCGCACTTGGTGATGCCGCCGAATATGTTCAGGAGTATGACCTTCGGGTCCGCCTCCTCCATCAGGAGCATGGCGCTCTTGACCTTCTCCGGGTCGTCCGTGCCCCCCAGGTCCAGGAAGACACCTGCCTTCCCTCCGAAGGTGTTGAGGCTGTCCAGCGTGGCCATCGTCAGGCCGGCCCCGTTGGCTATGACGCCTATGTTACCATCGAGCTGGACGAAGGCTATGTCGAGCTCCTTGGCCTTCGCCTCGAGCGGGGTGAGGTCCTCCTCCATGCCCTCGTACTCCCTGTGCCTGAAGAGGGCGTCGGAGTCGACGGTGACCTTGGCGTCGCCGGCGACGACCTTGCCGTCCTTCGTGATCACCAGCGGGTTGATCTCGGCGAGCTCGGCGTCCTCCGAGACGACCAGCGCGTAGAGCTTCCTCACCACCTCGGCCATCTGGGCGGCCTGCTCCTTGCCCAGTCCGAGGAAGGACGAGACCCTCCTCCCGATGAATCCCTGGTAGCCGATGAGCGGGTCTATGGAGAGCATGAGCAGCTTGTCCTCGGGCACGGACTCGATGTCCATGCCGCCGCTTGCCGAGGCCATGAGCAGCAGGCCCCGCCTGCTCCTGTCGATCGTGATTCCCAGGTAGAGCTCCTTGGCGACATCGAGCCTGCTCTCGAGCAGGACCTGCTTGGTCACGTAGCCCCTGATGTTCATACCCAGGATCGCCTTGGCCGCGTCCCTGGCCTGTTCCACGGTGTCGGCCGGCTTGATGCCGCCGGCCTTGCCCCTGCCCCCGATCAGGACCTGGGCCTTGACCATGACCGGGCCCGGCAGTTCCTTAACCTGGTCCGGGGAGGACACGACGAACCCCTCGGGGACCGGGATGCCGTGCTTCTTGAGCAGCTCCTTGGCCTTGTATTCGTAGAGTTTCATCGACTCGCCTTCGGCGGTGAAGCGGGCGCGAGCGTATTTAGCGGTTTTCCAGTCACAGGGGTTCGTGTTCTCCGCCCCGCGCCTCGACATCTGCTCCGAAAGGCTTATCCTGAGGCCGTCCAATCATACGGTCCGATGCACCGCGACGTGAAGATTGAAACTCTCATCGTCATGTCCCTGTGCGTCTTCGTCGCCCTCGCCGTGACGGCCTTCCTGGTCCCGTTCGAGGACTCGAACACCAGGATGTTCTTCGTGGGCCTCGCGGCCGTGCTCGTCTCGATCAACGTCGCGGGTTTCTTCATGATATGGCAGGCCTCTCCGACGATAATAGACGAGATATTCCTCATGACCCCCGACGGGCGCCTCCTGAAGCACTACACCAGGCGGCTCAAGCCCGACCAGGACGACGACATCCTGGCTGGGATGCTCACGGCGGTCCAGAACTTCATCAAGGAGAGCTTCGAGGAGGCCGGGGGGAAGCTGAAGGAGATACGGTTCGAGAACTACGACATATTCATCTCCCACTCGCAGAACGTCGTGATCGCGGCGGTCATATCCACGAAGAAGCCGGAGAAGCTCAGGGCCCAGATGAAGCTGGTGACGGACGACATCGAGCAGCATTTCGGGCACAAGCTCAGCAACTGGGCCGGGGACAAGGCCGACCTCGTGGGCGTGGACACGATAATGAAGAAGCTCCTGGCGGGGAAGTACCGGTGAGCCCGCGGGGCGCATAAGAAGCCTTTAAGAACAACACCGCCCATCGCGCTACTGGATGGAACTCAAGGAGCTCCTGAAGAAGGTCGTCATGTTGGGCGACGGCGCCGTCGGGAAGACCTCCCTCACGGCGAGGTACGTCGTCAACAAGTTCGACGACAAGTACATCGCGACCATAGGGACGAAGGTCTCGAAGAAGGACATACAGCTCACCAAGCCCAACCTGATCATCAACCTGAGGATGATGCTCTGGGACATCCTCGGGCAGAAGGAGTACTCCAAGATCAGGACCGCGAGCCTGAGCGGCGCGCAGGGCGTGATACTGGTCGCTGACCTGTCGCGCCCGGAGACGGTCAAGAGCCTGGAGGACTTCTGGATACCGGAGATCGAGGGGGCCGTCGGCAAGGTGCCGACCGTGCTGGTCGGGAACAAGCACGACCTGGCGGACAAGGACTCCATGGCCGTCACCATGATGGAGTCGATAGGGAAGAACCTGGGGTACCACACGTTCCTGACGAGCGCCAAGACGGGGGAGAACGTGGAGAGCGCGTTCGCCACGCTCGGCGAGCTGATGGTGGCGGACGTTGTGGCCAGCAGGCCGAAGGGGGCGGAGGAGCTGCCACAGACCCTCTCCGAGGTCGTTGACTTCATCATCCAGGACTTCTGCGCGCAGTACGGGGACCTCGAGAAGGCCATGCTCATAGTCCAGCACCAGTTCGAGGAGGCGGGCGTGGACATCAGGAAGCCGAACAAGGACGCGG
>CAZXWO010000061.1:0-5673 GCA_964644565.1 uncultured Thermoplasmata archaeon
CAGGGTCTATTCGCGAAGGCGTCCGCCGGTTCAAATCCGGCTCCCTGCACTTCGCGACATCTGGCTTTTCGTCAATCAGAGGGTATAGAACCACTGGCTACTATCTGGCTCGTCGTGGGCGGTCGAACGCATCCTCGATCTCACGGAACGCGTCCTCGGGCCTGATCCGCGCGTAGTAGCGCTCGGTCGTCACCGTCGTCGAGTGCCGTAGAGCCCTCGACACGGCCTCGATCGACGCGCCGCGGTCCTTGCACATCTGCGCGAAGCTCGCCCTCAGCTGCTGCATCTTGAAGGGCATCCCTGCGTACCTCTGCGCGTCGTCCTTGACCGAGCCCCACATGCCGTCCGTGAAGTATCCCATGTTGCCGTCCCGATACACATAGGGCACCAAGGCTTCGTGCCCTTCGAGACCATGCTCGCTGAGATACTCCTTCCGCTCCTCCAGGAACGTCCTCACCGCCTCCCTCCCGGGAGGGAGGATGACGGCGACGCCTGGGGCCGCCCAGCTGTTCTCACCCTTTGGGTGAGCCACCACGATAGTCCAGCCTTCGGTGTCGAGGTCCACGAGGCGTGCGCGACGGAGCTCCGACCGGCGGAGTCCAGAGTAGCCATACATGGCCACCATGAACCTCGCGACGCTGCCAGTCCATCCTGGCATGTCCTTGAGCCTGTCACGCAGTTCCTCTATCTCCTCGCTGGAGAGCACTTGGACCTGGGAGGGCACCTTCTGAGGGAACCGGATGTAATGGAGCGCCCTCATCTGTGTTATGACCGGGTTGCCGACCCACTTCAGCAGGTTCTCGAGGTAGAGCATGTAGTTCGCCCTCGTGGTCGGGTTGAGCCCGGTCCCGTTCCTGGTGCCCCTGGTCTTCATCCACTCCAGGAACATCTCGACGTCCCGCTTGGTGAGCTTCTTGGGGTTCGTCGTCGAGACCTTCCCGTCCCTCCTCAGCTCCAGGAAGGCGTCGTGTATGACCTTGAGCCCCCTGGTCATGGTCCTCAGCGTCGCCTCGCCGTAGTACGGATCGACACCTTCGAGGAACGCCGTCATGTCGGACAACCACGGGTATCGGCCCATGGACCTCGCCCTCCGTCTCCGGCCCTTCCTCGTCCGGGTGGTTCTCTTCTGCACCGAGAGGTTCTGACACCGTCCGTTACTCGCGCCGGCATCTCGATCCACTCGAGGGACGAGTTGTTGCAGCTCGCCGCTGCATATCCTCGTCTCGAGGGATGGATTGTCAGGCGCCTTATTTGAAGGTGTCATCTCGTGACCCAGCAGACTAGCATGTGGGAGTCGGTGTCTCGCGATCCTCCGAGCCCCGGACAAGAAAAAGAGAGGGGGCGGGCGGGGAGACCCGCCTGCCGTCCGAAGGCTCAGCCCTTCCTGTAGCCTTCCTTGGTGAGGTCGTCCTCTTCCGCCCCCTCGTGGTCGCCGTCATCATCGGCCTCTTCGCTCTCGAGTTCGTCCAGACACTCCTCCACCGCGGCTTCGAAGCCGTCCACCAAGGCTGCGGCGTCGTCTTCGGGCACGCCGGCGTCGACCAGGGCAATCTCCACCTCGGCCAGCGCCTTCATCACGTTCCTATACATTTTTCTCACACGGGGCACTTGCCCCGGGGTGATTAGTCACGACTTATTACCATAAAGTCTGCGAGAGAGAGTAAGGGTTCAAGAGCATTTGTTCCTATACTAGATGAGCATTCGTCGGCTGCAAACAACGACGGATGTCGTATCGGTCACTGATGATTAGTAATGATTTAATATTGTTTCCGCGAATATCCAGGACGACGGTGGTGATCTAGTGTCACATAAGGATTTCCGTGACAGGAGGAGGCTCTCATGGTTGAACGAAGGACTAGCCATATTGGCAATCGCAGCGAACGGAAACCAACCCACGTACGTGGCTCAGATCGCCCGATTGGGGCGTCCGGTCACAAGGTCTTCCTCCGAGGGGTCAGAGAATCCAGCAGAAGTCGCAATGTCAAAGAAGGGCAGGGTCGGCGGCGGGACCAAGCCAGGGATGACAAAGGCCACGAAGCGTCTCCATGAGCGCGGAGTCCTGATACGGACCTTTGCCAAAGCCCCGAAGAAGAAGAAGGAGTCCCCCCACTACTCGATCACACCAACCATCCAGAACATGGCGGGGATACTCGACATCTACGGCTCATGGGTCATCGGGGACCTCCGGAGGTCAGGGTTCGCGCCTGGCATCATAGACAGCGGGATGGACCATCACCTGGCGAGGGTGTTGCAGGCACCGGTGGACATCGTCAGGCGATTGCCCAAGGCCGAGAAGGACGAGCTCTCCTACCTCGCCAGGAAATCGACCAGGGCTCTCGAGGTCTTCCTGAACCCCAGGTTCGAGCTCAAAGAGCCTAGGAGCGACCGCCAGGGAGACCACGACCTCGCGGCGCGGATGAGGAGGCTGCGGGACGCGATGCACCTGGCGTTCGCCGCAGAGGCGGCTTCCAGTCCGGGGCTCAGGATATGGGAGGAGGGTTGGGACATCGACATTGACATCACGACCGTGGTGAGGTCCGGGGGCATGACCACGACCTTCAAGGCGAAGTACGACTCAAGGGACTTCGTCAGGGCGCCGCGCAGCCTCGACAAAGAGCGGAAAGAGGGTGTAGGTCGTTCCAGGAGGGGCCCGTGATGTTGTCGCCAGTTGACCCGTGTATACGAATGTCTCACGAGAAAACCGTAAACATGCTACGGGAAGACCGAATACGGTCCGAATACGACATCGTAAACACGGACGTAAACCACACCCTTGGGGGAGGGAGCCATGTCGAGGGACACGTCGTCTACATGTGGAGGCCATGATATGGGTGAGAGACGCAAGAACGGTGCCAAGGACCGTTACGACGAGAAGAGGCCCGTGATATCAGTGCGCGTCTCGGAGGCGCAGAAGAGACAGCTCGATGAGATGGCAAGGACGTCCGGTAAGACGGTCGGCCAACTGGTCAGGGAGGGGGTCGGCCTCGAGCGGCGCGACTGGAGGAAGGCGTACCGGAGCGGCCTCGACCGGGGTCGGGAGGAGTCCAGGGAGAGATACGCGGTCAGGGTCCCCTGCGTCTGCGGGCACAGCTTCACGGTGGAGGGCCAGGAACGGATCCAGGAGGTGGAGGACATACTGACCGCCCAGTGCAGCTGGTATCACCGGGGTTGCAGGCCTGAGGAGGTCCCGAGGGCCGAATGCCGGTTGTTCAAGGACCGGCCCCGCGGCAAGAGGCCGTAGGCGGCCCTGGCAGCCGTCGTCAACGGCCTTACCCCCGACGGATGAACGAGCGGCCCGCCTTCGACCGCTTAAGCAGCACCGTGTCACGAGGCCGGCCAGGGGCCGTCATGTCCACGATGACCTCAGGGGCCACGCCAGGACGCCCTACCTCCACCCATTCACCCGGCTCGCCCTTTCGTCTGCCGGACACGATGATTACCTCATAGCCCGCCTGGCTCAGCAGGCTGGAGACCCGCTCACGCCGTTCGCGGCCCCGGTCGGGCCCGTCGGGCGCACCGGACCCCTCCAAGGCGAGAGTGACGATCCCGTACACGAAGGCCATCTCGATCGTATCGAACGCGACACCGGCCGCCATATCCATACCCTGATACGATGGACCGACGCCCGGCCTCCTATTGAGGCCGCGGACTGCATGTAGCTGGCGCGGCCAAACGCCTGCAGCACCTCCGGACACCCGTAGGAAAAACAGTTAAGGGGGTTCATCGATCGGAGCCAGAGGTCACGGGGACGATGCGCACGAGGACTGAAGGGGTGCGGGTCATAGACCTGTTCTGCGGCGGAGGGGGCTTCAGCGAAGGGTTCCACCAGAGCGGGTTCGACGTCGTCTACGGGATAGACTTCTGGCCCCCGGCCTGCGAGACGCACGCCATCAACGGCCTGGGAGTCACGGACAGGACCGACCTCCTCAAGGCCGGTGTCGACGAGATGATGGACATCAAGAGGCGCCTGGAGTCCGGACACGGGACCATCGACATCGTCATAGGCAGCCCGCCGTGCACCGAGTTCTCGTTCGCGAAGAAGGGGGGCAGGGGGGACATCGAGAAGGGGATGCTCCTCGTGCGGAAGCACCTGGCGTTCGTGTCGATATTCCGTCCGAAGTACTGGCTGATGGAGAACGTCCCCAGGTTGGAGCAGGTGCTCGACAGTGAGTGCGACAGGTCCCCGGACGGGGGGTGGACCATCTCCTACGAGAAGCTCGGGATTCCGGAACCGCGGTGGCGCGAGCTCGGCCTCGAGGGGGACTGCCTGCGGATACCCCACGGGAAGGTCTTCGTGGCTTCGGACTACGGCGCCCACGAGAACAGGAAGCGTTTCATCGCGGGGGACTTCCCGTGCGCGTCCATGGACGGGTTCAAGGTGGATGCGGACGAGGATGTCAGCCTCGGCGGCCTCCTCCAGAGCCTGCAGAAGGGACTCAAGGCGGCCGGCAAGAAGGGGTACGTGAGAGACCCCAACTACCCAGACCACAAGGTGAGGGTCGACCGGCTGAGGGACCATTTCTACGACACCTCGCTCCACCCGATGTACTGGGAGGAGATGCGCCACCTGAAGCGGAGGCACATCCAGTACGGCAGGATGAGCCTGCCCGAGGACCTGAGCCAGCCCGCGAGGACCATAATGGCCACGGCCAACTCCTCATCCAGGGAGTCGCTGGTCCTTGGCACGGACAGGACAGGCAGGTACCAGGGGAGGCGCCGGAAGGTGTACCGCCAGCCGACGGTCAGGGAGGTCGCGTGCATACAGGGCTTCCCGCTCGACTTCCAGCTGTCCGCGGGGACCCTCAACGACAGGTACAAGCTCATAGGGAACGCGGTCCCGTGCCAGCTGTCCTTCGCCCTCGCGAGGGCGATGCTCAAGGACATGACCACCCGGTCTGCGTCACGGGACAAGGGGTTCCGGTCGAGGGCGGGGGAGAGCGCCAGGAGGCTGGAGGCGAACCGGGGCCGCCCCATCGTCACCAGGCCTAGGAAGGCAGTCCCCGAGGCCGATGACATCGGGAGGGTGCACATCGAGTTCAGCGCGAGGGCCAGGAAACACATCAGGAGGAAGCTCCTGTCGTCGAAGCTGGAGGACGACTCCTCGATAGTCGTGTTCGAGAACGCCGTCCTGGACGACGGGAAGGTGAAGGGCGGCCCGGAGTGGAAGGCCTGCATCCAGAGGGGTATGGGTGACACGTTCCACAGGGTGTACATAGACGGGGTCAGCGTGGGGGGCATGCTGAGGTCGATGTCCTCGACGCTCGACGGGGACGACCTCAGGAGGCTCGTGGCCAGGCTGCTCAAGGAAGTGGACAAGGGTGTGCCGGTGCTCGCCGACGCCTGGGAGGAGTTCCCTGGCTACAACGGTGACGCGGGAGCCCACCTGAGGGCCGTCGGCAAGGCCAGGTTGCGCCTGCCTGGCTGCGGCCTCCTCCAGAGGGCGTTCACGGAGGACATGCCAGACATCGGGAAGGTAGCGGGCCCCATCGACCTGTTCGACGGCCTGGATGCGATCATGCTCTCGGTCTTCAACTCGGAGGGGTTCAAGGGCATGGCGGGAAGGACCATCCACATAGGCAGGATGGAGGATTCAGGGGATTACCCGCACCGCACCGACCCGAGGATCGTCCCCAGGATAGACGGCGCGGAGATGCCCCTCGTCACGCTGTCATC
>CAZXWO010000062.1:0-5671 GCA_964644565.1 uncultured Thermoplasmata archaeon
CGCCGGATGAGTCGTCGTCGCTGATGTACCTCCAGGCGTAGCCGTGGTCCCACGCCACCACCGCGAGCTTGTCGGACGGGTAGTTCAGCGCCACGTCCTCGAGGAACCACTCGAAGGTGGGCCCGTCGCCGAAATTCATCTCATCGTACGCGGCCACGGGGGTGCTGACGCCCCCACTGATCTCCACGACCTCCGTGCCCTCCGTGCTCAGCCTGTCCACATACGCGACTATGCTGAAGTCCTCGTTGGCCGGCAGGCTAAGCAGGCCGGGCAGGCTGGCGCTGTCCCAGTAGCTCTCAAGGTTGTTGTCACCGCTGACGAAGATCGCCAGAGTCCAAGTCTCCGAATCGACGCTAGTTCCGCCCTTGTAGTACGGGCCGTTCTGCGCGACGGACACTCCCGGCGCGGCAAGGACGGCGACGACCACTGCGCTCGCCAAAAGCACGAACATCTGCCTTCTCATGTGATTCCCCCCGAAGCTGCCTGACTGACCGTGTTCCGAGTCAGGCCCTGCCTCGAATCATTGCGCTGCTATATGTACCTGACCCGGAGGCATTATAGGCACACTGACGCGCGGGGTCGAACCCCGGGCCGGCATGAGAAGGGATGGTGCTCCCGCCGGGATTTGAACCCGGGTATCGAGCTTTCACCGGCCTGCTGCAAGAGCAGCCTCGAGAGGCTCGAATGATTGGCCGGACTACACTACGGGAGCCTGGTGACTCCAAGCAAACGGAATGTGTTACATAAACCTTTGGGGGCCCGGCAGGAGGCCCAGGGGCCAGCAGCCCCCCTAGGGCCAGTCCGGCCCGGGCGTCCTCAGCCCTGTCTTCACGACAGGGGGGAACCCGCGCTTGTGGGCGCTGAGCCTGACCATGTCGCGCACCCGCGCGACCTCGGCGGCGCTCGCGTCCGCCCCGCGGGCCACCTCCTGCTCCGGCAGCCCCTGCTCGAGCCCGAACAGGATCGCATCCAGCTTCGCGTACGTGATGCCCATCTCGGACTCGTCGGTCTGGCCCTTCCACAGCCCTGCGGAGGGCGCCTTCTTGATGATCCTCTCCGGGACCCCGACGGCGCGCGCCAGTTCCCAGACCTGCGTCTTGTATACGTCCCCTATGGGCTCCAGGTCCGCGCCGCCGTCGCCGTACTTGGTGAAGTACCCTACGAGCATCTCGCTCTTGTTCGAGGTGCCGAGCACCAGCCTCGACCGCGTGGCGGCGAAGTGGTAGAGGAGTATCATCCTGCACCTCGCCTTGACGTTGGCCATCGCCTTCCTGTCAGGTTCGTCCCCGATGACATTCCTGAAGGCCCCCACTGGGTCGCTGATGTCCAACACCTCGTACTGTATGCCCTCGGACCGGCAGAGGTCCTCGCCGTCCCTGGTGTCCTCCGTCGGGGAGTCCTTCTCAGGCATGATCAGCCCTAGGACGCGCTCCTTCCCCACGGCGTTCACGGCGAGGCGCAGGACGACTGCTGAGTCGACGCCCCCGCTCACGCCGAGGACATACCCCTTCGCCCCGGTCTTGGCGAGAGTCTCGGCTAGGAACCGCTCTACGGCCTCCCGGGTGCCCTCCCTGAGCTTCGGCAGCGTCATCGCCGTTGTGATGGCATGGTCTGGATATATCCGTTATGGTGCACTGCGGGTCGGCCCGTCCCCGGGCGGATATTCTTAAATACGGACACCCTTTTGATGGTCACCCAAGCTGAGGTGGCCCAGCCCGGTAAGGCGCGAGCCTGGAAGCTCAGTTGCCGATGCCAGCGAGCTCGTGGCGCGTTAGCGCCTCGGGAGTTCAAATCTCCCCCTCAGCGCCCTCCCCCCGCGACCGGCCTCGCGTCCTGACGGGTTCCACGAGCAAGGATTAATTACGGCCAAGTGTCTTGCGACTCGGGGACGATGGCCAGAGGAGACGTGTCTAGAGATACGGTTGCGCCCAGGGTGAGGTCGCGCCGGAGGACCATTGAGGCCCAGGTGTCCTGGGTGGCGTGCACTCTGCTCTTCTTCTGCACGGTCTTGGTCGTGCTCAGGGTCGACTTGCTCTGGTCAGCCTTCGGGATCGCCGCGATATCACTCTACATTCTCCCTATAGCCACTACGAGGGACCCGTTCCAGGCGCTCCCCTGGGAGATGACGCTGCTGCTGTCGAGCCCGATCTTGCTCCACATATCCGAGGGGTCCCGGGCATTGATCGGGAGCATTGGTTGGTGGGACGACCTCACCGGGCTGTCGTTCGCGTTCTCATTCGCGACCATCGGTTTCCTCCTGACTCTGGAGCTGCAGATGTACACCACAGTCAGGATGAACCGGTCGTTCTCGGTCCTCTTCGTAGTGCTGTTCACGATGGCCGTCTCCGGCTTCTGGCAGATAGGGGAATACCTCGCCGACGTCTTCGCCGACACGGACAACCTCACATCCAACTCACAGGTCATGAAGGAGTTCCTGTGGGCGACAGTCGGGGGCGTGGTGATGGGCGTCGTGTACGGCGCCTACATCAATGCGATGCCCGAATCTAGGCGGGAGGTGCTGGGGCTGATCCATCTCTGGGAGGTGCCTGGATGGGGAAAAAGCTGAAGCTCGCCTCCAGGATCATGCAGGCGGGGATGGCCGCCGTCATCCTCGGGGGCGTGATCACAGACAACTTCACCTGGGTCCCGGCTGCGTTGGTGTCCCTGGTCATATCAGAAATACCTTCCTTCCTGAGGCGCGACCTGAGCATCGTCCTGCCCGTCGAACTCAACCTGTGGATAGTCCTCGCGCTCTTCCTGCACGTCGTGGGCGGCTTCTCAGGGTTATACGACAGCTTCCCCGGCTGGGACCACATAACGCACGCGATGTCCTCCTCCCTGATCGCTGCTCTCGCGTTCGTGGTCGTCGTGGCGCTCGACAAGTATGTGGAGTCGATATACCTCCCGGACTCATTCCTCGCCCTGTTCATACTCATGTTCACCATGGCCATGGGCGTATCATGGGAGCTCATGGAGTACCTGGTCGACGAGCTGACCGGGAGCAGCATGCAGTACTCCCTCTCCGACACCATGGTGGACCTCCTCTTCGACGTCTTTGCCGGGATGGTCGTAGCGGCCTACGGTGCGTACTATCTCAAGAACGTCTCGAGGGAGCACTTCGTGGGAGACCTCCAGCTGGACGGGGCAAAGGGCAGGATAGTGGCCAAGATCGAGAAGGCCAAGGAGGCGGTCAGCGATGGCGAGACCTCCGACGGACCATCTCCTCCGCCTTCATGAGGTCCTCCTTGGAGTTGATGTTCCAGAAGCTCTGTAGTTGGCCGTCCACCACCCTCAGGTCGTCCTCTTCGACCCTCTCGATATCCATCCTGGCTAGGGCGTTCGTCACCTTGCCCCTCCCCGTCTCGAGCTCCTCTGAGAAGCTCCTCAGCCCCGCGTCCCGTTCATAGACGGCCACGAGGGGCTCGAGGTACCCGCGGACGACGGGGACCGCCCCGTCCCTGCCCACGGCCCTGTCTGCGAGGAGCCTCAGGACCTCGGGGCGCAGGAGCGGCACGTCGCAGGGGACGACCGCGACATACGTCTCCCGCGGCGCCGCGAACCCGTTGCACAGCCCCTCCAACGGCCCCCTCCCGGCCGCTCGGTCCTCGACGGTCCTGACGCGGGTGCCCAGGGCGCGCTGATACGCAGGCGCGCACCCCCCACCGACGGACACGGTCATGTCCTCGGCGACGGTCGAGAGCGCGTCCACCACGTGCACGACCATGGGCTTGTCCATAAGGTCTACGAGGCCCTTGTCGCCCCCCATGCGGCTCCCCCTGCCGCCGGCCAGGATCACCCCTGAGAGCATAAGCACCGGTATCCGGATCGCGCGTAATCAACCTATCCAGCGGATCCTGGGCAGTCCGGGCCAGTCAGCCAAAAGATATTACTACCACCGACCTGTTCCGCAGGACTGAGGGTGCGCGCTCATGTCGAAGATCACCATGGCCCAGGGGGCCGGCGGCGAGCGGATGCAGGAGTTCATCCGCGAGTTCGTGCTGAAGGAGCTGGAGCACGATTACGGTGAGATCCCGCTGGGCGCCCTCGACGACGCCGCAATCGTCGACGGGGTCGTTTTCACAACCGACACCTACACTGTCAAGCCGCTCTTCTTCCCGGGCGGGGACATAGGACGGCTCGCGGTCGCGGGGACCGTGAACGACCTCTCGGTCATGGGCGCGACCCCGGTCGCGCTCTCGTGCGCCATGGTGATCCAGGAGGGGTTCTCCACCGACGAGCTCCACACCATCATGAAGAGCCTGAGCTCGACCGCACGCTCGGCGGGCGTCAGGATAGTCACAGGCGACACCAAGGTCGTGGAGAAGGGGGCCGCCGACGGCCTGTTCATAAACACGAGCGGCATCGGAAGGCGCTCCCCTCACCTGGACCACAACATGGCCGAGGTCAGGAGGTCGAGGGGGTTCGAGTGGGACTGGCCGAACGACTCGGGCGTCGGGGACAAGGACGTCATCATCGCCTCGGGCCCGATAGGGAACCACGGCGTGGCCCTGCTCTCCTTCAGGGAGGGTTACGGGTTCGACACCGTGGTCAAGAGCGACGCGGCCCCGCTCAACCACCTCATCGCAGAGGCACTCAAGGTCGGCGGCGTCACATCGATGAAGGACCCTACCAGGGGCGGCCTGGCCAACCTGCTCAACGAGTGGGCGGAGAAGTCTGCGGTAGGCATCCGGGTCAGGGAGGAGGACATCCCGATGGACGGGGCCGTCCTCGCGGCCTGCGAGATGCTCGGGATAGACCCGTTCGAGATCGGCAACGAGGGCAAGGTGATCCTCTCGGTGGTCCCGGAGAAGGCGCAGGACGTCCTGAGGGCGGTGAGGTCCGTGCCGGAGGGGGCCAGGGCGGCCATCATAGGCGAGGCCGTCGCAGACGTGCGCGGCGTCATGATGGAGACGCACACAGGTGGGAAGAGGGTCGTCGAACCGCCGGTCGGGGACCCCGTCCCCAGGATATGCTAGCCCCCGCGTCTTATGAACTCCCTCTCTATCATGTCGACTATCGCCGGGAGGCTGGCCGCCACCTTCGGCGTCAGCCCCTCGCGGAAGTTCTCGACGTCCTCGGCCTCTATCGCCACGAAGTGGATCTCCTTGGGCATCCTCTCCGGGACGACCTGCCTCCCCATGGCCAGGGCCGTCGCGATGTTGAACCCGTGCGGCGAGGTCCCGTGGACGGACCTCTTGAAGTCCTCCTCGGCCATTATGTAGAAGTCGCCCGGCGAGCCGCCCTCGGTCTGTATGGCGTCGACTATCACGACCCTGTCGTGGTCGATGACCATGTCGAGAAGCTCGAGCCCGCTGGCAGGGAGCTCCTCTATGGACACGTCCGGGAGCCCGCGCGCCAGCAGCATCCTGGCCGCGTAGATGCCCACGCCGTCGTCCGACAGTATGGGGTTCCCGACGCCGACTATGAGGGTCTTCACGTCCAAGGGTAGCACCTCATCCATATTCATCCTGTCGGGGTGGAAAATCATGGGCGCGAGGGGCTGACGCCCCTCGTTGGGGTTTTCAGAAGTTCCTGAGCCTCTCCGCGACCGAGCCGTCCGCCTTCCTGACGGTCACCTCTAGCGCCGGCCCGCCGTTCAGCGAGTGCGTTCCGCAGGAGTTGCACGGGTCGTAGCACCTGAAGGCCATCTCGACCTTGTTCAGCAGCCCCT
>CAZXWO010000063.1:0-5626 GCA_964644565.1 uncultured Thermoplasmata archaeon
GTCAGGTACACCGGGTTCGAGCCCTACTTCTTCGTGCTCGAGCCGTCGGAGGAGGTCCTCCAAATACTGGGCAGCGACCCCAGGGTCGTCAAGATGGAGGACAAGGAGCTCCTGTACAAGGGCGAGGTCAAGAAGGCGAAGAGGGTCGTGGTCACTTACCCGTGGCTCGTCCCGGACATAAGGGGCCAGGTGATGCAGAGGTGCACGGTCCTCGCGGCGGACATCCCCTTCCACTTCAGGTTCATGTACGACCTCGACCTCGGCTCGTGCGTCCGCGTGTTCGGCGAGGAGTTCCAGGACGGGCGGTACAGGACAGACGTCGTCGTGAGGGCCGAGCGGTTCGAGACCATCAAGCCCTTCAGGCCGCGCCTGAGGGTCCTCAGCTTCGACATAGAGACGAGCCTGAAGGAGCCGAGGATATTCACCATCTGCTGCGTCGTCAAGGAGGGGGACAGGGTCGAGAGCAGGTCCTTCGAGGGGGACGAGACCCAGATGATCAAGGCCTTCTCCGAATTCATAGTCGAGTCGGACCCGGACGTCATCACGGGCTACAACATCGACGGGTTCGACATCCCGCAGATCATCCAGAGGGTGACGGCACTGAGGCTGCCCGAGCTCTCCTGGGGCAGGTACCCGGGCACGATATCGCAGTACAACAACCGGTTCTGGTGGTGCGAGGGCAGGGTCATCATCGACGCTTGGTGGGCGGTCAAGAAGGTCATGAAGCCCAAGCAGGAGACCCTGAACGCCGTCTCCAAGCTCCTCCTGGGCGAGGAGAAGCACGACGTCGACCCGAAGAAGATGGACGAGGAATGGGCCGCGGACAAGGACAGGGTCATGAAGTACTGCACCCAGGACGCGCACCTCGCCCTGAGGGTCCTCGAGAAGATCGCGATGCTCAACAGGAGCATGGACATCGCGGCGGTGTCGAAGCTCCCCCTGGACGACGTCGTGAACGGCACCACTTCCCAGTTCATCGACTCCATACTCATCCGCCTCGCCGACAGGAACGGCGTCGCCGTCCCGATGACCTCCAGGAACTACGATGACGCGGAGGCCATCGAGGGCGGGTACGTCCACGACATCAAGTCGGGCCTGCACCACTGGGTCCTCACCCTGGACTTCAGGAGCATGTACCCGAGCACCATCATCTCGAAGAACATCTGCTTCACGACGCTCCACCCGGACGGGGCAATCGTGTCCCCGACCGGCGCCCGGTTCCTCGACAAGGGCGTCAGGGTCGGCCTCCTCCCCGGCATACTCGAGGACCTGATGCGCGAGAGGGCCCTCACTAAGAAGGCGATGAAGGATGCCAAGACCCCGGAGGAGGCGGACTACTACAACGGCCTCCAGGAGGCCATCAAGATACTCATGAACTCCTTCTACGGCGTCCTCGCCTCGTCGTTCTACAGGTTCACGGACCCTAGGATTGGGGCGAGCATCACCGCCTTCGCCAGGGAGGCCACCAAGGACCTCATCAAGAAGCTCGAGTCGGAGGGGCTGGAGGTCATCTACTCCGACACCGACTCCGTCTTCTTCCTCTCGCCGCACAAGGAGCTCGAGGCGTCCATCAGGTTCGGCCAGCAGATCGCGGAGCGCTTCTCCAAGGGAGGCATGGTCCTCGAGTTCGAGAAGATCATGGAGCCCTTCTTCTCCCACGGGATGAAGAAGAGGTACGTCGGCCGCATGGTCTGGCCCAGGAAGGAGCTCGTCGTCAGGGGCTACGAGATGCGCAGGACCGACTCCTTCGACCTCCAGAGCGAGACGCTCCAGGCGGTCTTCGAGAAGGTCCTGGACGGCGACAACGAGGGCGCCGTCGCGCTCACGAGGGCGGCCATAGACGACCTCATGGCCGGCAACGTCGACGCTTCCAGGCTGGTGATCTCCCGCACCGTCAGGGACTTCGACTCCTACAAGGCGAGCGACCGCATGGTCAACGTGCGCGCGGCCAAGAAGCTCCAGGAGATGGGGTACGAGTTCCAGCCCGGCATGAAGGTCTCGTGGGTCGTCACCGACGGGAGGAAGTCCCCGAACGAGGTGGAGCCATGGGTCCAGGGGAGGGAGTTCACCGCCCGCCCCGACTACAGGTACTACGCGACCAGGCTCTCAGCCACGATCTCGAGGGTCACGGACTCGTTCGGCTGGGACCAGAAGTCCCTCGTCAGCGGGGCGCAGCAGGTCACCTTCAAGGACAACGACTTCGAGAACAAGAGGGCCGCCAAGGTCGCGGCCCAGCCCAGGAAGACGGACAAGAAGCTCAAGCTCGACGACTTCATGTGACGCCACGGCAAACCTGTTCGCCGTCATCGTCTAGTCACATGCGGCGGTTGAGGGCATGGAGTGTGCTCGCCCATGGCTTCGGATTGGAGGATATCGATCGCGTACGACTCGGAGGGCAACGAGGGCTACCAGACGGGGTGGGGGTTCTCCGCCGTCGTCTCCAGGGGCGAGAGGCGGGTCCTCTTCGACTGCGGCTGGGACGGGCACATGCTCAGGTACAACCTGGGGCGCATGGGCGTCTCCTTCGCCGACATAGACAAGGTCGTGGTGTCGCACACGCACTGGGACCACCTGTCGGGGCTGACCGAGGTCCTGTCCGAGCCGATGAGGTCGGACGACCTGGAGGTCTTCGTGCCGGCGTCATTCTCCGACAACCTCAAGAAGGAGATCTCGAGGAAGGCCCAGCTGAGGGAGGTCGAGGGCCCGGTCGAGGTCATGCCTGGCGTGATGTCGACGGGGCAGCTCGGCAGCCCCCTGATGGAGCAGTCGCTGGTCATAGTCGACGGGGGCAAGGGCGTGGTTCTGACAGGGTGCGCCCACCCCGGGCTCGGCGTGATCCTCTCCAGGGTGAGCGAGTTCGCAAAGCCCTCGTGGCTGGTGGGCGGGCTCCACGGCGCTAAGGCCGCCTACCTGCCCCCGGACCTCGAGAGGCTCGTCCTGTGCCACTGCACCCGCGAGAAGGCCCAGATGATGGCGGCGTTCCCGGGCAGGGCTTCCTTGGGAAGGGTGGGAGAGTCGTACTCGCCGTGAGGCCGCCCGTCAGGATGGCAAGTCTTTAAATAGATATGTCTCAACAGGGCGCAAATTAGATATATTTGGGCGCACTACTGCTTATCATGAACCCCGGACCGAGGGGCCGTCGCCGAGGAAGGAGATGGATCGACTGGGTCCCGCCGGCTGACATGTACTACCCCCGCACCGCGGCGGGGTCGCCCACAGGCATGGCCAGGCTCTCCATCGAGGAGATGGAGGCGCTCAGGCTCGTGGACCTGCTGGGCCTGCCGCACGAGGAGGCCGCCGGCATGATGGGCGTCTCCCGCAAGACGCTCTGGAGGGACCTCACGTCCGCCCGCAGGAAGCTGGTGGAGGCGCTCATAAACGGCTGGGCGATCCAGATCTCCGGTGGGGACTACGTCCTGAGGGGCAGCGGGGAGAAGAGGGAGTGAGAGAGGTGTTCGGAGGATACGGACGGGGGTGGAGGCACAGGAGGATGTACTACGCCACGGGCGTCCCCGGCTACGGCCGGGGGAGGTGCGCGTGGCGCTACCCTCCGCAGGCGCCGCCCGACTTGGTCTACCCGGGCCCCGAAGCGGGCTTCTGGCCGGACCACGGGCCCATGACCATGGGCAGGGACGAGGAGCTGCGCATGCTGGAGGAGGAAGAGGAGATGCTGGAACAGGAGCTCGAGGACCTGAGGATGGCAATCGAGGGCCTGAGGATCAACAAGGAAAAGGAGGTGAACAAATAATGCCTGGTGGAGACAGGACCGGACCCTGGGGCAACGGCCCCAGGACTGGACGGGCCATGGGCTACTGCTCGGGGTACGACGCGCCGGGCTTCATGAGCCCACGCGGGTTCGGAGGCAGGTTCGGCGGTTACGGCCGCGGGCGTGGCCTCGGCCGCGGGCCCGGCAGGGGCTGGCGGTTCCAAGCCGCGTACGCCCCGCCGGCGTACGCAGCCCCGTCGAGGGACGACGAGCTGGCGTACCTGCAGGACGTCCAGAAGTCGCTCGAGCAGGGGCTCGAGGACGTCAGGAAGAGGCTCAAGGAGCTCTCCGAACCGGTCGAGAAGAAGTGACCTCAAACCCCTTAGCCATGATTTTTCCCGCGGCAGGCTAACCAGTTAGCCGGATTCGGCATATCCCCATCGGTGCATCAGGGCACATGGCCGGAGAAGAAGTCCGCGCCCCTTGCGAACAGGCCCTCGCCTTCGGGCCGGTCCCATCCAGGCGGCTCGGCATGTCTGTCGGCGTGAACGTGGTGCCGAGGAAGGTCTGCTCCTACAACTGTGTCTACTGCCAGCTCGGCAGGACCACGGTCCTCACCACTGAGAGGAGGGTCTACACCCCGACCGAGGACATAGTCAGGGCGGTGGAGGAGAAGCTGGCACAGGCCCCCCACACCGACTACGTGACCGTGATAGGGGACGGCGAGCCGACCCTGGCGTCGAACCTCGGGGACGTCCGTGCGGGGGTCGCCGCCGGCTGGTCCGGCAGGACCGCCCTTCTCACCAACGGGTCGCTGCTCGGGACGGGCACAGTCATGTCCGAGGCAGCCGGCTTCGACGCCGTCCTCCCGACCGTCTCGGCCGCCGACCCTGCCACTTTCAGGAGGCTGCACAGGCCCCACGGCTCAGTCACGTTCGAAGGGTACCTGGCCGGCCTGAGGGCCTTCTGCTCGGAGCACGCGGACATCACGTGGGCCGAGGTCATGCTCGTCCGTGGCTTCAACGACTCCCCCGAGTCGCTCAGGTCCATCGGCGCCCTGATCTCGGAGCTCGGCCCGGCGGAGACGCACCTGACCGCCCCCCTGCGCCCCCCGTCGGTGACGTCCGTGCAGCCCCCCACACGGGAGGCGGTCGAGCTGGCACTGCGCGAGATCCCGGGGGCGGTGGACTTCACACACCCGGAGACCTCGGAGATGCCCGAGTCCAGGGCGGACCCGGTGCGGCACCTGGTGGACATAACCGGGACCCACCCCCTGCGGCGGTCCCAGGCCATCGATGTCCTGGTGAACTCCGGCATGTCCGGACGCGAGGCCAGCGAGCGGCTGGACTCCCTCGTCCTGTCCGGCGCGCTGGTCCGCCTCGACAGGCAGGCCGAGCCGTTCTACGTCCGGGGCCGGAAGGCGGCGCGGGCGCAACACGTTTAAATAGCCCTATCCTTTTGTTCCAGCCCGCAGCGGCGAGACCGCCTCGGTCTCGCGAGGGGATGTGCGCCCGAAGGGCGTGAACCCTTAACGGCTGGATGTGACACGATGGCAGAAGAGGCTGAGTCAGCTCCCAAGAAGGAGCGGAAGGTAAAGGCGCCAGCCGAGGCGCCTGCAGAGGCCAAGACGCCCGCGCCCGCTGGCGCGAAGGATTCTAAGAAGGGCGGGCCCGCCAAGGGCATGTACCACTACATCGGCGAGGCCTGGAAGGACGTCGACAGCGACGAGATGAAGCAGCTGATGTGGCAGCGCATGGTCGACTGGAGGAAGGAAGGGACCTTCGTCCGCGTCGAGAAGCCCCTCAGGCTCGACAAGGCGCGCCAGCTCGGCTACAAGGCCAAGCAGGGCTTCGTCATCGTCAGGGCCAAGGTCAGGAAGGGCGGCCTGAGGAAGCACAGGATCAGGAAGGGCCGCAAGCC
>CAZXWO010000064.1:0-5428 GCA_964644565.1 uncultured Thermoplasmata archaeon
CACCTTGAACGAAGGGCCCATGGTCGTCTTGACATAGGCCGAGCGGATGTTCATCCTGCCCCTCTCCAGCCTGGTTGTGAGCCTCTTGAGGACCGCGTCGAGGTTCTCTGCGAGGTCCTCCGGGGACATGGCGTTGGTGCCGATCGCGAGGTGGAAGGTCTTCTTGTCCCTCGTCCTCACGCTCACGCTGACCTTGAGCTTGTCAATGGCGGCCTTCGGGTCCGTGCCCGGGGGTATCGGCTTGGGCATCTTGCCCCTCGGCGCCAGGATTATTCCGAGCCTCTTGCCGATCGTGGGCATCAGGGGCGCCTCGGCGACGAAGAAGTCGTTCGCCCTCGCGAACTTCTTGGCCTTCGCCTTGTCCTTGGCGATCTCCTCGATCTCCTCGGGCTGTATGACGACGTCCGCGACGCCCTTGGCCTTCATCGCCATCTCGGAGCTGCCGAAGACCCCGACCTTGACCTCGCGCCCCCGTCCCTTGGGGAGCATGATCTCCTCCTGTATCCTGTTCTTGGGGTTGCTCAGGTCGATGTCCTTGAGGTTGATGGCCAGCTCGACCGACTCCACAAAATTCCGCTTCTTGGACTCGGCCTGCAGTTTCTTCATGACGTCTATGAGGTGCTGGTCTACCACTTGGATCCCTCCGATGTAGTACGGCGAGCCCCGCGGGCTCTCCTACATGCCTAGGGAGGTCAGCCAATGCAGAGGGGGTTTATAATGGTTTTGGGCGGCCCGCGAGGGGACTGGCACTCCGGGGGCGGTCCTCCACCCCAGGGGGTCGCCCGAGGGCATGGAAACGATTTAACGGCGTCGAGGCGATTCGTGGACGGCCCTGGAGGTCTGGTTGCATGGTGCGGCGTATCGTGATGGTCGGCGCGGGATGCGGCGGGGGGACGGCGGCCCAGTTCGCCAGGAAGACCGACAGGCAGGCCGAGATAGTCATGATAGAGCGCGAGCTGTACCCCCAGTACTCGAGGTGCGGCCTCCCATACGGCATCTCCGGGGTCATCCCCGAGCTCACCAACCTCATCGAGGCGCCCGAGGAGCGCCTGAAGAAGAACAGGATAGGGCTCATGCTCGGCGCCTCCGTGACATCCGTGGACCACGCGGCGAAAGTGGTCCACGTCGCGAAGGCCGACGGGTCGAAGGAGGAGCTGCAGTACGACTCCCTCGTGCTCGCCACGGGCGCCAAGGCCTGGGTCCCGCCGATAAAGGGCGCGTTCAAGGAGGGCTCCCAGGGGGAGCTCAAGGAGGGCGTGTTCGTCCTGAGGACCATAGACGACGCAAGGGGCATACAGCGCCTCTCGACCAAGGGCAAGCGCGCGGTGGTCGTGGGAGCGGGCCTGGTGGGCCTTGAGGTGGCGGAGGCTCTCATGGTCAGGGGCTGCAAGGTCACCATCATCGAGTACCTACCGAGCTGCATCCTCGCCATGGTGGACGAGGACATGGGCCAGATGATGGCCGACGCGATCAGGAAGCACGACGTCAAGATGTTCACGGAGTACGAGGTCACTGAGATACTCGGGGACCAGAGGGCCAACTGCGTGGTCGCGGTCGACAGGAAGACGAAGGAGGAGCGGACCTTCTACGCCGACGTCATCGTCATCGCCACGGGCCAGAGGGGCGAGACCGAGCTGGCGAAGCAGGTCGGGTGCGATGTCGGGCAGACGCGGCAGATCGTGGTGGACGACAGGTGCGAGACCTGCGTCAAGGACGTCTACGCGGTCGGGGACTGCACCGAGTACCCAGAGCTGATCACCGGGAAGCCGACCGTGAGCGGGCTCGGCACCATCGCCGTCAAGATGGCCATGGTGGCGGGCGTGAACGCCGCCGGCGGGGACGAGCGCCTGCCCAAGGGGTTCCTGCAGACGCGGGCGACGGAACCGTTCGGCTGCCAGGTCGCCGCCGTCGGGCCGACGACCCCGCAGCTGGAGGCCGCTGGAATAAAGCCGCTGGTGGGCAAGGTCAGGGGGTTCACCCTCCCGGACTACTTCCCCGGCAGGAAGGAGATCTACGTCAAGGTCCTGGCGCACCCGGAGACCGGCAAGATACTCGGGGCCCAGATAGTCGGCGAGGGGAGGGTCCACATGCGGGTGAACGCCTTCGCCGTCGGCATAATGGCCGGGATGACGATACACGAGTTCGCCAAGCTCGAGACCGCCTACTGTCCGCCGGCGGCGCCGACGATGGACGTGATAACCATCGCGTGCGAGGCCGCGAGGCTGAAGATGGCCAAGGCTGCACCTAGGTGAGTCGCATTCGTCGCATAAGGCGGGGTCAGAGCACGCCGGCGTAGCCGCCGGCCTCTATCTCCTTGATGACCTGCTTGGGCTCCTTGTTGTCCACGGTGACGCCCATCGACACGCAGGTCCCGACGACCTCCTTGAACCTCTCCTTCCTCGTCTTGCCGAGCATCGAGTCCTTCTTCATCTCGGCGATCTTGAGGGCCTGCTGTATCGAGAGGTTCCCGACCTTGGTCGTCTTGGGGCTGCCGCTGCCCTTCTCCATCTTGATCTCCTTGAGTATGAGCGCGCTCGTGGGCGGCGTACCGACCTTGATCTCGAAGGCCTTCGTCTTCGAGTCGACAGTGAGGGTGACTGGCACCTTCATGCCAGCGAACGCCTTCGTCTTCTCGTTTATCGCGTTCACTACCTGGATCACGTTCACTCCCAGCGGACCGAGGGACGGACCCAGCGGCGGTCCCGGGGTGGCCTTGCCACCGTCCACCAGCACTTCGAGCTTCTCTGCCATGTGTTCACTTCTCCTTCTCGAGGACCCTCACGTGGTCCCCTCTGATCGTAACGGGTATGGGCACCATCGCCTCGAACAGCTCGACGGTGATCTGCTCCTTGCTCTCGTCGATCTGCTGCACCCTGGCCTTCTCTCCCTTGAACGGCCCAGCGATGAGCTCGACGATGTCGCCCTCCACGATGCCCGCCACTATGGGCTTGGGCGTCAGGAAGTGCTCTATCTCCGCGAAGGTCGTCTCGCCCTTGACCATCCCCCTGGTCCTGCGGACGCCCTTCACGACCTCCCTCAGCGCGTCCGTGTTCATGGCCTCCACGAACACGTACCCCCTGATGGTCGCGGGGGACAGTATGGCGAAGAGCCCGATCGGCTTCGGCTTCGCCCTGCTCGCGACCGAGTCGGCCACGGTCTTCTCGTGGCCTATCGACGTCTTGATCGCCATCATGGACTGCCTCGCCGTCGCCTGCAGCGTGACCGTGTCGTTCACGCTGGGGTCGTCCGTCAGGTTCGCGCTGACCAGGACCGATATCTTGTCGCCGAACCTGGCCCCCGTCGGGGACGTGATCCTCAGGGTGAGGCTCTTCTCCTCCCCAGGCATTATGTCGAAGACCTTCTCCTTTGCCTGGTCCGCGGACGGCGTGTTCTCCCACACGACCCCCACGGGGTCGAAGAGCTTGACGAACCACTCGGGGGACCCCTCCTCCGTCGCGGAGAAGACAGTGTCGACCTTCACCGCGACCGAGTGCGTCTGCCCATCGTCCGCTATCTTGAGGGCCGCCTCGAATTCCGTCGAGTCGCCGGAGGCGACGGACCTCTTCGTCTCCCCCTGGACCACGAACTGGAGGGCCTTCGCCCCGACCGGCGCTGGGTGCTGCGCCTCCTTCTTCGGTTCCGTCTTCTTAGGTTCTACGTCGAACAGTCCCAAAACGATCCCTCATCTGAGTGTGACATCAGCTGAATGCCCTGATGATCATGTCAGAGCCGTATTCGAACAGCCAGTAGATCAGGAAGCCCAGGCCCCCGAGGAGTATCAGGCCTATGGCGACCGTCTGGGTCGTCTTGAGGTACTCCTCGCCCGTCGGCTTCCTGGCCATCTTCAGGACCCTGCCGTACTTGCCCTTGCCGACGTGCTTGGTCTTCTCCTCGATCTTCCTCTGAAGATCCCAGGACTTGTCCACTATGTCTGTCATCTCGTTCCTACCCTTGCGCACCTACTTGATGAAGTCCAGGCCCATGCCGCCGGCCTTCTTGTCCTTCTTCGGGCCGAGTATGTGCCTCGACTTCACCCCTGTGATCACTACCATGACCCTGACGGTCTCCTCCAGGGTCTCGTCCACGGCCGCGCCCCAGATGATCCTCGCGCCTGGGCTGATCTTGGACTGGATCACCTCGGCGACCTGCTCCGCCTCGGTCACGGTCATGTTCGGGCCGCCCGTGACGTTGACGAGCGCGGCGGTCGCCTCCGATATGTCCAGCTCTATGAGGGGCGAGTTGATGGCCTCCATCACCGCGGTCACGGCCCTGTCGTCGTCGTCCGACTCGCCGAGGCCGATCATCGCGACGCCGCCGGCCTTCATGACCGTCTTGATGTCGTTGAAGTCGAGGTTCACCAGGCCGGGCTTGGTCACGATCTCCGTGATGCCCTTGATGGACCTCATGAGGACCTCGTCCGCGACCTTGAACGCCGCGTTCAGGGCCAGCTTGGGGACGAGCTCCAGGAGCTTGTCGTTCGGGATCACTATGACCGTGTCCGCGACGTTCCTGAGCCTCTCAAGGCCCCACTCGGCGTTCTCCGCCCTGATGGACCCCTCGGCCTGGAACGGGTACGTGCATATCGCGATCGTGAGGGCGCCGGCCTCCTTGGCCAGCTGGGCGACGAACGGGGCGGAGCCGGTTCCGGTGCCGCCCCCCAGGCCGCATGTCACAAAGACTATGTCCGCGTTGGCGACGGCCTTCTTGAGCTCGTCCTCGGCCTCCCTCGCGGCCTCCTCGCCCACCTGCGGCAGGGCCCCTGCGCCGAGACCCCTCGTGACCCTCCTGCCCAGGAGCAGCTTGTGGGGCGCGTGGGTCATCAGGAGGTGCTGCGCGTCCGTGTTGGCCGCGTAGATCTCCGCGCCGACTATTCCGGCCTGGGCGAGCCTGTTGATGGTGTTGGAGCCTCCGCCCCCGCACCCGATGATCTTGATGCTGGTCTTGAGTCCCTGCAGTATCTTCTGCAGTTCTTCGTCCTCCGCGGTGAAAGGCGCGAAACCTTCCGGTCTCTTGGTCTGTTCCGCTTCGACCGAGCTAAGGGCACTGTCGACGAGGGACTTCATCTCGGGGCCTCCGTGGCGTTCTTCACGTGAACGTAACGTGACAAATGGCAGCGGCGAGCCATGCTCGCCGGTCGAGAGCACCGTAGCTGATTGGGTCTCTTAAACGTTTCGGAGCTTCCGGAGGGGGGTCAGCGGACCAGGTCCACCTCTCCGACGCCCTTGAAGCGCCTCTCGGTGGGCTTGCCGAGTATCTGCTTCGACTTGACGCCCGTCGCCACTAGCATGACCCGGACCGTCTTGTCCATCGCGGGGTCCACGGCCGCGCCCCATATGATGCGCGCGTTCGAGCTGACCCTGCTCTGCACCTCCTCGGCCGCCTTCTCGGCCTCGGATATGGTCATGTCCGTGCCGCCGATGACGTCTAT
>CAZXWO010000065.1:0-5310 GCA_964644565.1 uncultured Thermoplasmata archaeon
AGATCGACGTCTTCGCCGAGCAGGGCACCAAGATAGACGAGCTCATACAGAAGGGCAGGACCACCATCATCAACCTCCGGGGCACACCCCAGGACATCCAGGAGCTCATAGTCAACAGGATAGGCACGGCGCTGTTCGAGCTCAGGAAGGTGGACAAGATCCCGCCGATGATGCTCGTCGTGGAGGAGGCCCACAACTTCTGCCCCCAGCAGGGCCTCGCCATCTGCTCCAAGGTGTTCAGGACCATCGCGTCGGAGGGCAGGAAGTTCGGCCTGGGCCTCATGGTCATCACCCAGAGGCCCGCCAAGGTCGACAAGAACGTCCTGAGCCAGTGCAACACTCAGATCATACTCAAGGTCAACAACCCCAACGACCTCAAGGCCATAGCCTCATCCATCGAGGGCCTCACCGACGGCATGGAGGAGGAGATCCAGAGGCTGCCGATCGGCACCGCCATCATCACCGGCGGCGGCGTGTCGATGCCCCTGTTCGTCGAGATAAGGCCCAGGGAGTCGAAGCACGGCGGCGAGAGCGTCGAGGTCATCCCGTCGAGAAGGATGTGAGATGTGCGCAGAGGCCGTGCTGAGCGAGGAGCGCGTCGAGAAGTACATCCGGATAACGTCGGAGGCCCTCTCGAAGGTGCGCATCGCCGCGCCTGAGCGGTCCTTCAGCAAGCGCATGGCTGACGACTTCCTCGAGATGGCCCGGGCATACTTCGACGACGCCCGGGACTTCGCCAGGAAGGGCGACCTGGTCAACGCCTTCGCCTGCGTGAACTACGCCCACGGGTGGCTGGACTGCGGCGTTAGGATAGGCCTCTTCGACGTGGGCTGCGACGACCGCCTATTCACCCTCTACGAGTGAGGAGTCCGGGACGGCGTAGACGATCCTGGGGCCGACGGTGTCGACCTTGCACACGAGCACTTCTCCGAAGGCGGAGAGCGCCTCCCGGAGCCTCTGCGTGTCCCCGATCGCGAAGACGGAGCTGCCCAGCATGGACATGCTGGCCTGGCCGTGCATCGACGCGGTGTCGATCGCCCTTGCGATGCGCTTCGTGGCGAGGCCGGTCTCGAGGGCGAAGACCCTCGAGTTGGTCATGAGCTTCTCCAGCGAGGGCTGCTTCACGAGGCTGTCGACGAGGTAGCCGCCCTTGTCGTTGATCTCCCGGCTCTTGGCCTCGTCCTTGAGGATGTCCTTGGTGAGGAGCCTCCTGCCGATGACGGCTAGGACGACCTCCGGCTCGCCAGGTATCCTTATCACCTCGCCCCTCGGGGGCAGGCCCGGCCTCCTCCTGAGGGTGATGCCGCCCCTGTGTATCGCCGCCACGTCGCCGAGGCCGAAGCCCGACTCGATCTCCGCCCTGTGGGCCGCCTCGTACGCCTCCTGCCTCTCCTTGCCGAGCAGGATCGCGGCCCCCATCGCGGCCGAGAGGGAGCCGGCGGCGCTCATCCCGAACCCCTGGCTCACGGGGAGCTCGAGCTCGGTGGCGACCTCCACCCTGTAGCCCTTGTCCCCTATCAGGTGCCTGATGGCGCGCTTGGTGACCTCGGCCTTGCTGCCCTTGCCGTTGATCGTGACCTTGATGGACTGTTTCGTGGCCGGGACGAGGACGACCTCGGACGACGCGCCCAGTGAGAGGCACATGCCGGCGCCCCGCGACCCGGCCGAGAGCGTGTCCCCGTCCATGCAGATCTCGAAGAAGCCCGTCACATGGCCCGGGCTGAAAGCCTTGGCCTTCATCATGTTATCACAGCAGCCTTACGACTATGTCGATGACCCTGTCCGCGACCTGGGCCTTGGTGCCCGAGAGGCGGTGGGGCGCCCCTCCACCGGCCACGACGACGACCTTGGTCGTCCCCTTCTGGACGTCCTCGATCCTGTTCGCGACGACGAAGGTGCACTTCGACCTCTCCTGGAGGCGCTTCGCCTCGGAGACCAGGGCCTCCTCGCCCATCTTGGCCTGGGCCTTGAAGCCCACCACGACCCTCGCCTTGATGCCGTCTATGAGCTTCGGGTTCCTCTTGAGGGTGACGGTGACGGAGTCCTTGTCGGAGGGGATCTTCCCGTCGGCCTTCACGGGCGAGTAGTCGGAGACCGCGGCGGGGAAGAAGACCACGTCGTGGTCCAGCCCCCTGACGAGCGAGGCGAGGTCGTTGAACGTGGAGTACCTGGTGACCTTGAGGAAGCTGGGTATCTCGACGTCGCACCGGCCCATCCAGAGGTCGACCGACGCGCCCCTCTCGTACGCCGCCCTGGCCATCTCGACGCCCGTCTCGCCGGAGCTCTTGTTCGTGACGACCCTGATGTCGTCTATCGGCTCCTCGGTCGCGCCCGCGATGACAAGGACGCGCCTCTCCTTGAGGTCGTTCTTCCCGACCACCAGGATGGCGCAGGACACGATATGGTCGATGTCGGGCATCTTCGCCTTGGACTCCTCCATCCTCGGCTCGACGACGTGCACGCCCATGCCCTTGAGCCGTTCGATGTTCTCCATCACCGCCTTGTGCCGGATCATCGTGCCGTGCATCGCTGGCACCACTATCACGGGTATGCCCGAGCCCAGGGCCGTGGTGGCGAAGGTGGTGACCGGCGTGTCGTCTATCCCGCACGCCACCTTGGATATCGTGTTCGCGGTCGCGGGGGCGATCAGGAGGAGGTCCGCCCTGTCCGGGACGTCGCCGCAGAACGACACGTGCTGCACGCGCCCGTCGATCTCCGTGGTGACGGGCCTCCCCGATGCGAACTCCATCGCGTAGGGGTGGATGATAGCCTGGGCGTCCCTGGACATCACGACATGGACCTCCGCCCCGTGCCTGATGAGCTCGCGGGAGAGCTTGACGCACTCCACCGCGGCTATGCTGCCCGTGACTCCGAGCACGACCTTGCGTCCCTTGAGCTTGTCGCTCTTGGTGCCCTTTATATGATCCGCTGGGTGCATCGCATCACTTCTGAGCCCGCTCGCTCTATTAAAGTTTCCTCTCCTTAACGGTGTCTACTACCTTCAGGACCACGTCGTCCACCGGCGCCGTAGCGTCCAGTTTGACGATGGCCTTGTCCAGAGCCGCCAGCCTCTCGTAGTTCTGGGCGACCTCCCTCAGGAAGTCGAGCTTCTCGAACCTGGACCTCTCTCCCCTGTCCGATATGCGCTCGGGCATCCTCTCGGGGGGGAGGACGAGGAGGAATGTGACATCGGGCCTGAGGGATATCCGGGTGTTGGCGTCGAGGAGCCAGTCGAAGTTGTCCCCATGGCCCCTCCGCCTCAGCGAGGCCGTCTGGTAGGCCACCGTCGAGTGGTAGTAGCGGTCGCACACCACGAGCCTCCCCCTCCGGACGAGCTCCGCCATCTCGAGGGTGTGCTGCGCGCGGTCGGCCATGAACAGCAGCGCGTCGGTGTAGGGGCTTATCTCGCTCCCGTCCCCCTCCTTGACCGCCCTGCCGATCCACGAGTCGGTCGGCTCCCGGGTCAGGACGGCCCGCTCCCCCAGCCTCTCGGCGGCCGCCTTCGCGACCGTCGACTTGCCGCAGCCGTCTATGCCTTCCAGGACGATGAGCCCCGCCATGGTGAACGCCCTTCAATCGTCGCTGAGGGTATATAAGGTTCGTACGGGGGCAGGGGCGACGGCCCCCGCGCACCTGGCCCCATTGCCGGTGCACACAACCGTCCAAGAACGTGCACCGGTGGACACTCCCGATAGGTTATAAGTACGCATTCGACCATTAGGCCAACCTCAGGTGACCGCTCTGGCGATAGGGTACGTCCTCATAACGACCGCTACGGGTAGGGAGTCCAAGGTGCTCGAGCAGATGCGCGAGCTCCCCGAGGTCGGAGAGGTCCACCAGCTCTTCGGGCAGTACGACATGATCGCGCGGGTTGAGACCGCCGACTACGACCGCATGTGCGACATAATCCTGGGCAAGATCAGGACCATCCAGGGAATAACGGGGACCAGAACGCTCATCTGCGCCAGCTTCAAGCGCGTCTGACGCCGGCCTGCCCGTCCTTCGCTGCCTTCTTCTCGTGGGCGCGCCAGCTGAACACCATGTCCCGCGCGGCCCTCGCCTCGTCCAGCCTCCTCACGGACGTGTTGTGCGGGGCCGACTTCACCGTCTCGGGGTCCTCGGCGAGTATCTTCCTGCACACTTCCACGAACGCGTCGAGGGTGTCCCTGGACTCCGTCTCGGTCGGCTCGATCATGATGGCCTCGTCCACTATCAGGGGGAAGTAGATCGTGGGCGCGTGGAACCCGTAGTCCAGGAGCCTCTTGGCGAAGTCGAGGGTCCTGAGCCCCTTCGCCTTGAGCGGCCTCCCGCTCAGGACGAACTCGTGCTTCCTGAGCTGCCCGTACGGCAGCTCGAAGTCCCTGCTGAGGTGGTGCCTGAGGTAGTTGGCGTTCAGGACCGCGTTCTCCGACGCGGCCGTGAGGCCGTCCCCGCCCTGCATCCTCATGTAGGCGTACGCGCGGACGAGGACCGCGAAGTTGCCGAAGTGCGCCCTCACCTTCCCTATGCTCTTCGGCCGGTCGTAGTCGAGGGCGAACGCCTCCCCGTCCTTGACGATCCTCGGGACGGGCAGGAACTCCTCGAGCCTGCTCTTCACGCCCACCGGCCCGGCGCCTGGCCCGCCCCCCCCGTGGGGGGTGGCGAAGGTCTTGTGGAGGTTGAAGTGCACTATGTCGAAGTCCATCTTGCCGGGGGAGGTCTTCCCCATGATGGCGTTGAGGTTCGCGCCGTCGTAGTAGAGGAGCGCGCCCGCGTCGTGGAGCACCCCCGCCACCTCCCGGACGTCCTTCTCGAAGAGGCCGAGGGTGTTGGGGTTCGTGAGCATGAATGCGGCGGTGTCCGAGGACACGGCGGCCTTGAGCGCCTCGATGTCCACGCACCCCTCCTTCGAGGGTATCTCGAGGACGTCGTATCCGACCATCGCGGCGCTCGCAGGGTTGGTCCCGTGGGCCGTGTCCGGGAGGATGACCTCGGTCCTCGTCTCCCCACGCGCCTCGTGGTACGCGCGCACCAGGTGCACGCCCGTGTACTCGCCGTGGGCGCCCGCGGCCGGCTGGAGAGTCACGGCGTCGACCCCGCCCACCTCGCAGAGCATCCTCTCCAGCTCGTACATCAGCCTGAGGGCGCCCTGTATCGTCGAGGGGTCCTGGAGCGGGTGGATGTCCGCTACGGACGGCCATGACACGATCTCGTCGCACACCTTGGGGTTGTACTTCATGGTGCACGAGCCTAAGGGGTAGAGGCCGTTGTCCACCCCGAAGTTCATCTGCGACAGGTTGACGAAGTGCTTGACCGCGTCCCTCTCGTGCA
>CAZXWO010000066.1:0-5120 GCA_964644565.1 uncultured Thermoplasmata archaeon
TCTCCCTGATCCGTTCGACCAGGAGGGCGTTGTCCGTCTCCCTCTCGCTCCCGCCTATGATCTCCCCGAAGCCCTCGGGGGCCAGGAGGTCGGTGTTCTTGTACGTCCTGGGGTCGTCCGGGTTCTCCTTCATGTAGAACGGCTTCAGCTCCTTGGGGTAGTTCATGATGAACATGGGGATGCCGCTGTCCTTCGTCAGCTCGCGCTCCTCCACGGCGCCGAAGTCCGAGCCCCAGCTCACGTCCAGGCCCTTGGCCTGCAGCCTCTCGATCGCCTCCCCGTAGGATATCCTGTCGAACGGCGGGACCACGCGCCTGAGGTCGGCGGGGTCCCTCTTGAACAGCTCGAGCTCGGCCCTGCAGTCGTCCGCGGCCCTGTGGAGCATCGCGGTCACGAGCTGCTCCTGGACCTCCATGTTCTCGGCGTTGTCGACCCACGCGGCCTCCATCTCGAGGTGCCAGAACTCGGCCAGGTGCCTGGGGGTCCTGGACTTCTCGGCCCTGAAGGAAGGCGTCAGCGAGAAGACCTTCTCGCAGGAGTAGATGAGCGACTCGAGGTAGAACTGGGCGCTCTGCGACAGGTAGGCGATCCTGTCGAAGTACTTGATCTGGAAGAGCTGGGTGCTGTCCTCGGCCGCGACGCCGGTGATTATGGGCGGGTTGACCTCGACGTAGCCGTTCTCGTGGAACCAGTCCCTCGCGCCCATGATGAGGGAGTCCTTGATCCGCATCGCGGCCGTCTGCTCCCTCGACCGTATCCAGAGGTGGCGCAGGTCGAGGAGCAGCTCGGTGCTCTGGTACTCCGTGATCGGGAATGGCTCGGCCGGGCCGACGAGGGTGAACTTGGATGCCCTGACCTCGTACCCACCCGGGGCGCGCTTGTCCTCCGCCACCGCACCCTCGATCATCACCGAGGACTCGATGCCGGCGTTGGTGGCCGCTATGAAGTCAGGCTCGGGCACAGCGCCCTTCTTGACAGTGACCTGGACGATCCCAGTCGAGTCCCTGAGCACGGCGAACACGATCCCGCCGCTGCTCCGGGTACGGTATATCCAGCCCCTCACCTGCACGGCCTTACCGACCATGTCCTCGGAGAGGACTCCCCTTATCGCGACCATCCAGATGCTGAAGCCCCAATCCGGATATAAGCCCTTCGGGCTCCGGCGCAACGGACATATCGGGGCTAGGCCGTACATCCGGCCGTGAAGGTCAGGGAGGCGGCCCTCGAGGACCTCGGCCTGCTCATGCAGCTGGAGCAGGCGTGCTTCGGCGTCGAGAAGTTCTCCGAGAACACCCTGAAGGCGTTCCTGCTCAGGACCGACGCGTTCGCCCTGGTGGCGGAGGAGGAGGGGGCCGTGGTGGGGGCGGCCCTATGCCTCTGCTCCGGGTGCATGGCGGAGGGGAGGATCGCGTCGATTGCGGTCCTGGAGGGGCACAGGAGGAGGGGGCTCGGGACGACCCTGCTCCTCGAGACGGAGGCGGCCCTGCGGAGGAGGGGCGCCAGGACGTTCGGGCTCGAGGTGGAGGTGGGCAACGCGCCCGCCATAGCGATGTACACGAGACACGGGTACACGCTGAGGGCGATAGTGAGGGATTACTACGGGACCGGCAGGCACGCCTACGTCATGGAGAAGGTCCTGGTGTCGGACGGGCGGAAGGTCACCGTCCGGCCTTCCTGACGGCGAGCTCCAGCGGCATCCTGTCCACCGTCCACTTCCTAGCCCCGTCCGGAGACTGGCTCCTGACAACCGCGCGCGCGTGCGTCTCGTGGCATATGTGCATCATGTGGGACGACACCGCCGCCTCGATGTCCGGGTGGGCGCTGTACTCGACGTCGACCTCGTCCTCGAACTCGAGCCCCTGCTCCTTCCTCATGTGCTGGACCCGCCTTATGAACTCCCTGGCGAGCCCTTCGAGCCTCAGTTTCCTGTCGACCGCCAGCGAGATGTAGACATGTATGTCGCCTGAGCTGGAGTGGGCGTACCCGCCCCTCTGCCTCTCCGAAACTATGACGTCGTCCTCGCAGAGGTCGAAGCCGCCCAGCCTCACCCTCCCGGAGGACCTCAGGTGCCTCACGAGCTCGTTCGCGTCGACCTGCCCGAGCATCCTGGAGACATCCGAGGCGGCCTCCTTGAACCTGGGCCCGAGGGTCCTCAGGTTGGGCGACACCGCGAACTCCACCATCTCCTCTCGGGACTCGATGCACTCCACGCGCTTGACGTTCAGCTCCTCCGCGAGCATCCTCTCGTACCTGCGCAGGACCCATGCGACGTCGCTGCTGGACGCTATCACCGCCTCGTCGAGCGGCTGCCTGAGCTTCACGTTCGCGCCCTGCCTCGCGGTCCTCCCGGCCTCCACCGCCTGCCTGACCACCGCCATCTGCGACTCCAGGGAGGCGTTGATCCTCGCACCGTCGGCGCTCGGGAAGCTGTCGAGGTGCACCGACCCTTCGGGCCCCTTCAGGCACCTGTAGAGCCAGTCGGAGAAGAACGGCGCCACCGGCGCCATGACAAGCGAGAGGGTGAGGAGGCACTCGTGCAGGGTCGCGTGGGCGGAGAACCTGTCCTCGGGGTCGTTCTCCATCCAGAAGCGCCTCCTCGACCTCCGGACGTACCAGCCGCTGAGGTCGTCCACGAAGCGCGTCGCCGCGCGGACGACGGACTGGACGTCCATGGCGTCGAAGGCCGCCCTGACGTCGATGACGGTCGAGTCCAGCCTGGAGAGTATCCACCTGTCGAGGTCGTGGGTCCGGTCCCTGGCAGCCTGCCCCGTGTACCCGTAGGCGTTCGCGTTGGAGGAGTAGAAGGCGTAGAGGTTCAGGACGGTGGTGAGGGTGCCGACCATCGTCTTCCTGACGTCCTCCATGGAGAACCTGACGGGCTGCCACACGGTGGACCCGAGCAGGTACAGCCTGGCGGCGTCCGCGCCGACGGTCCCGAAGACCTTCTCCGTCGAGACCGCGCCCTCGGGGCCGGCCCTCATCGCCCTCCCCTTCTCGTCGAGGAGGTGCTCGAGCACGAGCACCGACCGGAAGGCGGGGGCGTCGAAGAGCAGGGTGCTGACCACGTGCTGCGTGTAGAACCAGCCCCGGGTCTGGTCGGATGACTCGGCGATGAAGTCCACTGCCCTGTGGGTGTCGAACTCGGCCACGTTCTCGAACGGGTAGTGGTACTGGGCGAACGGGGCGCAGCCCGAGTCGTACCAGCAGTCGAGGACGTAGTGCTCCCGCGACATCTCGCCCCCGCATTCCGGGCAGCGCAGCAGGACGGAGTCGATGGAGGGCCTGTGGAGGTCCAGCGGCTCCGGGAGCGGGCCCGCGGACAGCCGAGCGAGCTCCTCGACGCTGCCGACGCAGACCTCGTGCCCGTTGGGGCACCTCCAGACGGGGAGCGGGGTCCCCCAGTACCTGCTCCTGCTCACGATCCAGTCCTTGGCGTCCTCCAGGAAGTTGCCGAACCTGCCCTGCCCGTATTCGCCGGGCACCCACCTGATGCCGGAGTTGAGCTCCACCATGCGCCCTTTGGCGCCGGAGGCGTGGACGGACCATGCGTCCCTGAGTTTGTACATGAGCGGGCTCCTGCACCTCCAGCAGAACGGGCTCGAGCGCCTCGTCAGGCCCCAGCCGAAGAGCAGGCCCTTGGCCTCCAGCATGCGAACGACCTCCGAGGAGGCGTCGCTGACGCTCCGGCCCGCCAGCTCGGGGACCGCGGAGGTGAACCTCCCGGAGTCGTCCACCGGGTCGAAGAGGTCCAGGCCCTCGGCCGCCCCTATGTGGTGGTCCGCGGAGGCGTAGGGGGGCGAGACGTGCATCATCCCTGTGCCCTCCTCCTTGGCGACCTCCTGGGAGTTGACTATCCTGTAGGCCCTGCCGCCGAAGTCGTGGTACCTGAACGGGGGCTCATAGGCCAGGCCCACCAGTTCGGAGCCGAGCAGCCCCTTGAGGCGGACTGGCGACGGGCCGAGGAGGTGCGCCTTGTCCTCCGCCACGAGCACCCTCCTGCCGGAGACCTCGTAGACGCCGTACCGCTTCGACGCGTCGACCGCGAGGAGCGCGTTGGCCACCAGCGTCCAAGGTGACTCCGTGTAGACGAGCGCGGAGGCCCCGACGGACGGGATCTCGAACCTGACCATGACCCACCTGACCTCGGCCTCCTCGAAGCCGAGGGCGACCTCGTGGGTGCTTAGCGAAGTGCCGCACCTGGGGCAGTACGGGGCCACCTGGAGCGACTTCGAGAGGAGCCCCCTCGCGTGGAGCTGCTTGAAGGACCACCAGACGCTCTCGATGTACTCGTTCGACATCGTGAGGTACGCGCCCTCGTAGTCGATCCCGTAGCCCATCCGGCGGCTCATGCCCTCCCAGTCCGCCTTGTAGCGGACGACGCTCTCGCGGCACAGCCCGTTGAACCGGCCGACGCCGAAGGCCTCGACCGCGGCCTTGCCGTCAAGGCCGAGGGCGCGCTCGACCTCGAGCTCCACGGGGAGGCCGTGGCAGTCCCAGCCGGCTATGAAGGGGACGACCATGCGGCCGTTCATGATGTGGTACCTGAGGAAGGAGTCCTTCACCGCGCGCGTGAGCGCGTCCCCCATGTGGGGGGGCCTGTTCGCCGTCGGAGGCCCCTCGCAGAAGACGAGAGGGGACCCGCCCCGCATCCGCTCCTTGACCCGGGAGAGGATCCCCTCCTCTCCCCAGAGCGCCAAGACCTCCTCCTCGATCTGAGGGAAGGTCTCCCCGGCGGGTTCTCGGTAGTACCTCTTCATCGTAACAGACTCCTAAAAAGGGGCTCTATCACAGACTCGGCAATGGTGGCTAGGATCAGCCAATAGCTATAATCAGGGACTGGCCAGCCGAGTACATCGGAGAGTTTGGAACGACGGTCACGATATATAATACCTATTCGCAGGCGATGGACGCTAATGGGCATCGGGCGCGTCCATCGGCGGACGCCCATGACTAGGCGTGTCATGCTACGGTCAGAGACTGCTGGCCTGCATCTGGGGCCGAAAGACGCATTGGAAAGTAATAAATAATGGAGGACATATAGCGCGCCCAGCGTGCAATCCACGGCCTCGGGTGGTGCCCAGGGCCAGATGGGGTGAACACGGATGGAAGAGCCCTTGTGC
>CAZXWO010000067.1:0-5117 GCA_964644565.1 uncultured Thermoplasmata archaeon
GGGACCACCGTGCCGTTCCCGCCGGCCGCCGGCTTCGAGCAGGACCCGGGCACATACGCCCCTGCGAGCATCTCCCCCTGGACGCTCACGAAGAAGTACGAACTGGTGGTGTCGTTCGCTCCTCCCACCTCCGCTATGTCTATGTCTGGGTTCTCGACCGGCTCGATGTCCACATCGGCCACCGTCCTGCCGGCCCAGTCGGCGAACGCGCCATCTATCGCGATCTCGCCCGGAGATTCGCCCACATAGGCCCTCGCCCCTAGGCCTAACACTTCAACACGCGCGAATGACGACGACACGTCCTCGGCCGTCACAGCGACCGACACGAACTGCCCAGCCGACAACAAGGAGGTGTCCGAACGGAGCTCGGCAACATGCTCCCCCCCTGGCTCGATTGAGAACTGTTCCACGGCCCCGAGGAAACCTATCCCCGCGAACTCCGGGGACACCGAGTACACGGTCCCCCCCGACCGTTCGCACGTGAACCTCAGAGTCGATATCAGCACGTCGGTCCCGTTCTGTAGGATGCCATCGGCTTCGATGTCCTCCGACGGCACCTGCTCCACGATCAGGAGACCGCCTTCCAGCGGCGCATGGCTGCTCCTGCACCCGGGGCCGTCCTCGTCCATCGACAGGAGCATGAACTCCGATGTGCCGTTCACGGCCGTCAGAAGCCTCGCCGAAGCCTCTAGTCTCACCCCCTCGAACGAACATGTGGCTCCGCCGCTCGCGCGCCACGAGCTCCAATCGAGCCGGTCGTCGGACGCTCCGAAGCTGGAGCTGCGAGCCACCGAGACCGAGCCGTTCCAGCCCTGGACCTCGATCATCGCGTCCGCCCCGAAGCCCGAAAGGTCGTACCCTGTGTCGGCGGAGCCGTCCGCGTCTATGAACAGCACGAACCCCTCGACCCGGTCGCCGGCCATCGTCGGGCTCGCGGTCTCCAGGTAGAGGTATACGGTGCCCCCGTGTTCTGCCACCGCCCACTCCACGACATCGATGGAGGGGCTGTCGGCGGGCGACAAGTAAGTCAGTCTCGCCACATCGTCCCAATCGTCGAAGTCACCGTCGACCGTGAACGGCGCCTCGTCCGTGTCGAAGGTCAGGAACAGCGCCGCCGGGATTATCAGCGCCGCGACCACGAATATCGCGAGCAGCTGCCACCTCTTGAGCACCACGTCCCTGCGCGAGGCACGGCCGCCGCCCCTCCTGCCGTTGACCGCGCCGTTCGAGAGGCCCCTGCCGTTCACGAGGTCCCTGCCGTTCGTCGCCCCGGTCCCGTTTATCCTGCTCGGGCCGGCCGCCTGGCCGACGCCGTTCACCAGGCTCACGCCGTTTATCGCGCTCGTGCCGTTGGATATGCCCCTCCTGGTGTCCCCGAACGGGGTCACGGCCGGCCTGAGGATGCCCTCGGGCTCCTTCGGCGGGCCCGACCAGTGGAGGACGGCCCCCTGGGTCTCCTCCTCCGTCTCGAACTCGGCTCCGCAGTAAGGGCACGCGACGACGACCGCGCCCACCCGGTTCCCGCAGATGGGGCAGAGGACCTCCTCCTCGCTGACGGGCGGGCCCATGTCCGGGACGAAGGCCGGGACCTCCTCGACCTCACCCTCCTCGAACTCGGACCCGCAGTGGGGGCACTTCGTTACCGTGGCGCCGACGACCTCGCCGCACACTGGACACGAGACGTCCTCGTCCTCGGCCGTCGGCGGGGGCGGGGCCGCAGGCGGCGCCGGGACCTCCGCTGGCTCGACCTCCTCGGGCTCGAACTCCGCCCCGCAGAACGGGCACGCCGTGTCGGTGATCTTGACCTTGGAATCGCATATGGGGCACTCCGCCTCCTCCTCTTCGTCGGCCTCCCCCGCCCTCTCCGGCGCCGACGAGGGCTTGATGAGCAGACCGCCCGGCTCCTCGGGCTCGAACTCCGCCCCGCACTTCGGGCAGCTCGTGGCCGAGACCGGGGCCAGCATGCCGCAGACCGGGCAGTCGGCCATCTCCTCGCCCGGCCCCGGGACCGCCGGTGCCGGCGCCTCGGGGGCCTTCTCCTCCTGTACCGGGACCTCCTCGGGCGCCTGCTTCTTCGACTTCCCGCGGGCCGAGGGCTTCTTGGCCACGGCCTTCGGCTTGACGACCTTCGGCGGCGCCTCCGCGCGCTTCGAGACCTTCGGCAGCTGCATCCCGCACACGGAGCATGTGGTCTCGGACGATGCGACGGGGTTCTTGCAGTAAGGGCATCTGAGCTGAGCGTCCTCGGTCATCATGCGTCCGCACTCCGGGCAGGTGCCCTCCTGCCCCGTTGTCCGGCATCCGCAATGAGGACAGCTGGAATCCTTCTTCCTACCAGTGCTCATGGACGGGGGTATCCATGCCGTGACCTGAGCGTGCCCGCTCGTGCCCCAGACCGCCCGTTTCTGTGCATCCCCGGGGCGGCACCTGGGGTGATCGCCCAGATATCGGCGTTGTCAAAACGATTTGTGGCTATATATAGCCACACCTCCGGTGGAATCGCGCTTGAGTATCAGGTGTGATAATGGCCCTAGGGGGGCGCGGGCCCCCGTGGGATTTCCAAGACAATCTTATATAGCGCCGGCGAGACTGACGGTCCATCAACCTGGGGGGTTCGGAACGATGGAGAGGGTCACCTATACAGTGTCGAGGAGAATGGTCCTGGGAGTGCTTTTCGCGGTCATGATGGCCGCGTCCATGCTCGCCCTGCCCATGATGAACACAGAAGCAGACGACGGCTCAGGGACGGTCAGGGTCGCGAGCATCGCGGACCTCACTGACTTCAACATCTTCAACCTGGGCACCAACTCCGTCCACAAGATCAACATGCTCAAGTGGACCTACGAGGGGCTGGCCGCCTTCGACATCGACAACGAGCCCTACCCGCGCCTGGCCACGGGCTGGACGTTCTATGAGGACACGCTCACCGTGGACGTGGAGCTCAGACAGGGCGTGCTGTTCCACGACGGGGTCGAGATGACCGCCGACGACGTCGTTTACTCGTACCTGATGATGAGGGAAGGCACGACCTACTCGGACGCGCTCATCCAGGCGTTCGATGCGAACGGGGACTGGACCATCAGCATCGACGAATTCGGTGCGGGGGTCCAGAAGACCGGCGAGTACAGCGTGAGGTTCGTCATGGCCGACCCGTACTCCCAGTTCTTCTCGAAGACGCTCACGGTCCCCATCCTCCCGATGCACATCTGGGACGACCCGATGAACGGGTTCACGACCTACTTGGACAAGGTGGTCGTCACCGCGAGCGACGAGCTCATGACCATCGGGACGGGCCCGTTCTACTACGCGGGCGGCGTGCGGGACGACTACAGGGTCCTCGAGAAGTCCGGCCTCTACTGGGGCGAGGGCGTCCTGACCCCGTCCGGCTACGACCTCTGCCCGCCCAATGTCGACCGCCTCGAGTTCCTGATCACCTTCAACATGGACGCGGCCCTGATCGCCCTCAAGAGGGGCGATGTCGATTACATCTCGGCCTCAGTGCCGGCGGCCTCGCTGTCCGCGATAGACACGGACCCGAGCATATCCATCGACTACATGGCCGACGCCGGCTACTTCTACCTGGCCTTCAACGAGAAGAAGGAGCCCTTCGGCTCGCTCGCCTTCAGGCAGGCGGTGTCGCACCTGATCGACAAGGAGCAGATAGCGGACGTCTATCTGGGAGGCATGGGGGTCGAGGGCAGCGCGGTCGTCCCACCGTACTTCGACGGGTGGCACAACGACGCCGTCGCCGAGTACGTCTACGACGACCCGACCGACCCGACCACCACGATTCCCGAGGACATCCTGGACGCAGCCGGGTTCATAGACGGGGACGGGGACGGCTGGAGGGACCTGCCGGACGGCTCCCCGATGGAGAAGATCACGATACTCGCGCCTCCCGCGGACTACGACCCCGTACGGGCGAGGGCCGCGGAGGCGATCGCCAACAACATGGCCGCCGCCGGCATCCACGCCGAGGCGGTGCCGATCGACTTCAACACGCTCGTCGGCCATCTGACCGCGTTCGACTACCAGATGCTGACCCTCGGCTGGAGCTTCACCGGCTACACGGAGTGCGTGAGCCTGGTGTTCGACATCTACGGCGCCACGGCATCGTCCAACAGCTGGGGCTTCTGGTCCGAGGCGAACGAGAACCCGTGGTACTCCGACCTCGGAGGTGTCAGCACCCTGGCCGACGCCGAGACCCAGGCGCTGGTGGACCAGCTCGCAGAGGTCGAGGCATTGGCACGGTCCAGCTTCATCACGTCCGAGCAGATCGACCTCGTCAAGACGGCGCAGGAGATCATCGCCGAGGCGGTCCCGTGCAACGTCCTCTACCACCGCATCAACGCTGAGGCGCACAGGGACTCCTGGACGGGCTGGGTCCCGTACATGGGCAACCTCCTCAACATGTTCTCCCTCTCTGAGCTCGTCGGCGGCAGCGAAGCCCCGGTCTACGAGGACGCCTCTGCCGGCGTGAACGTCGGGCTCTCGGCGCAGAGGACCGCCGCGCCGTACCAGTCCATCGGAGGGCACGCAATGGTCATCGACGACCTCGGGGACCCGGTCGAGGGGGCGGCGGTGTCCGTCTACTTCGAACCGCTCTCCGCGGACCCGATGGCCATGAACATCTTCCCTGCGTCAGGGACGACCGGCCCCGACGGGGTCTTCCGGTTCGAGGTGCACTCCGAGAGCGTCGGTTACGGCGTGCTTGGTGTGACCGCTTCGTCCGGAGCCTACTCCGACGAGGACTCCTTCACGGTGTCCTTCTCGCGCGTCATACCCACGACCGTATCCCTCTCCGCACAGGTGTCCCCGGCGACCGTCAGGGTCGGGGAACCGGCGACCATATCCCTGACCGTGACGGACGAGACGGGCGCGCCGGTCGAGGGGGCCGAGATCGTGGCGGACGAGAGCATGATCTATCCGGGAGAGGTCTCGCCCTCCGTTGCGCTCACCGACGCTTCGGGCCACGCGACCATGACTTACACGGCCCCGTACCTGCTGAGCAGGGCCGGGCACGACCTGGAGAGGGTGCTGCTGTCGGCCTCTAAGGACGGCTGCACGTTCGACAGCACGGCATACGTCGAGATACTGGTCTACAACGACGCCGCCCC
>CAZXWO010000068.1:0-5003 GCA_964644565.1 uncultured Thermoplasmata archaeon
GCTCATAATCGACCGAAGGTCAGTAGAGATACTATACATGAAGCGGAGGCAATAGGCCTACTCTCTCTTTACTGTGCAATATATATAGCCTAGAGTCCAGGGCTTAAGTACTCGGCTCCGCGCAATGACCCGGCGTGTGCCTTCGCAGAGATGCGAGGTGGGTGCATGAAGGAGAGAGCAAAAATGTTGGAGAAACTGAAGGCGAAGCTGCAGAGAGTGACTGCATTCGCGGCGGTGGCGTTCGCGCTGACGCTCGCGTTCGCTGGCACGGCTGCCGCAGAGACCGACCTCACGGAGTCGGTGTCGCTGATCAACGAGATGATGCCACTGATCATCACGATCATGGTCCTCTCGCTGATCCTGGGACTGCTCGGCGGCGTCTTCGCAGGGATGAAGTTCGGCGGCAAGCGCTGATTTCCTCCATTCTCCCGAATGGGTGAGTGCATGAGGATACTCAAAGCATTGCTACCGATACTGCTGGCCCTTGCGCTAGTGGGCCTGGGACCGAACATAGGCGCGTCGTCCGACCACGACTCGTACATCTACCTGTACGACGACGGGGCGGACCTCAACGCCTCAGCCACGACCGACTGGAGGTTCTACCTCGCGACGCCGAGCTACTTCGGGCTCGACGACACCGACGAGTACTGGAACTTCACCTGCTACGGTCAGATGGTCAACAACACCGGTGAGGCGTATGCCGACAACTGGGCAGTGACCGTCTACATCGAAGCGGGCGGGGTCAACCAGAGCGTCTCGAGCGAGATCACTTGCTCGAAGACGGCGCTCGTCTACGGGAACGTGTCGTTCCCCGAGCTGGTGTACTCGCTGTTCGACGCGAACAGCTCCGCCGCGGTGTATGTGACGCTCGAGAACGTCACGGCCGCCACGACGGTCGACACCTGGGCCGGGACGATCAGGATCGAGTCGAACAGCATGACCGGGATGGTCTACGCCCTCATCGGCGTGATCATACCGATCGCGATCCTGGTGATGGTCATCGGCTGGTTCGGAGAAGTGACGGAGAACATGTCGAAGTCGATGTCCCCCAGGTCCAGCGGCGGCAGCCGGAAGAAGAAGCGCTGAAACCCAGGCCCTCGTGGCCTATCCCTTTCTTCATTTCATTCACCGGAGAGAGACCCCTATGACAAGCATAAGACGTGTGTCAACCGCGCTTCTGAGCCTCGCATTAGTCGCTTCTCTAATGACTGTCGTTCCATCATCAGTCACCCCCGTTGCCAATGCCGCCGATGACCCCATCACCGACACGGCCTTCACATACAACCCAGTGACGGGGAACTTCACTGATCCGGGCAGCAACGTGCCGGTCGCGATAGGGACCACCGCGACGGTAGACACAGACTGGGGTCAGGTCAACTTCGCGGCGCCCCCGCACTATCTCCTAAGCACCATCTACTGGGGGGATACGCGCGTCCAGGGGTCCATGTACGACACCCACATCGAGTACTACTACGCGAACAGTACCTATGGGGCGTCGACGAGAGTGTTCTCATACGCAGCGGCGCCGAACGGCTGGAGCAGCCAGTGGTATGAACTCATAGACGACGACTACGTGACCGTCCTGCAGAAGTCCGGCCAGGCCCCGCACAAGTACTCCGGCGGAACGGCCGAGTGGAACTGGACCATCAGGTTCACCGTGTTTCACGAAGTCCCTCTCATCAAAGTCAATGGGTGGTTGAGGTGCTTGAACGACAGCAGCCCCATCGGCACCATGAGCATCAACGCAGTGATGGTAGAAGGCGGAACTGGCTACAGTTACGGCACGGACTCGGAGAGACATTATTCGTACCGCGTGGACAACTCCGGGTATTATGCGCTCGGCGTCACCAACTTTGGGCTCAGCGGCGCCGGCCGCGGCTGGGCGTACGAGAACAAGTTCTGCGTGAACCGGACAGCGCATTGGCCGATGGAGTCGCTCTGCTACAACGAGATGTGGATGCTGGCCGACGACTTGGAGGGGCTCGACGCGCTCGCCGACAAGATAGAAGACAAGTGGTGGGAGTACACCTATTCGCCGGCGAACACGAACCTGGCGTACGTCTTCAACTCGACGGGCGGGCTCGACCTGCTGAATTGGTACAACGACGACACTTTCGAGTTCGTGCCGACAAGCGAGACGGCGACGGTCTATGAGAACGGCCAGATTCACGAATATCAGTTCAACGCAACTCCTATCCAGAACTACAGGAAACTCCCGGTCGTCCAGTGGATCGACGACATGGCGGGGGGTAATGTCACCTCAGTCGCTTCCTGGTCGTGGGCGATCAACAAGAGTCTTGAGTATGATATGGCCCTGACCTTCGCCGCGACATTCTCGGACCTCGTCGCCGCGGGTGCGGACTGTCGGCTGTGGCTGCAGGCCCTCCAGGACGGGACGCTCATCGAGGTGGGCGATCATGGATACGATCACGCAGCGTTCTACGGGTCGGATGGACGGGAAGCGTGGGGCTGGCAGTATGGAAACGTCACGCTGTCGCAGACGGCATGGGCCGCGTACAGTGACGACCCGATAACTTCCTGGGCGGCCCCGGGCGGCACGTGGTCATATCAGACCTGGGACGCGCTGGGGGCCGGTGGAATCCGCCTTATACGCCTGGGGTTCCTTGCAGATGGCGGCCGCGCGTTCATGTATAACACCAGCAACCCGACCGCGAAGACGCTGGTGACGACTGCGTTCAACCAGTGGCTCGATTGGGACAGCACGATCATAGAGTCGCAGATGCGCCATAAGAACGGCTATCTCCAGTCCATAGCGCACGCAACCGACTGCGACACTGCCGGAGAGCAGGCGCTCGTCGAGGCGTGCTGGTCCTGGGTGCAGAATCAGTCCGGCATCCTTTCTATGACCGCGTCGGCCTGGTATGACCAGTTCAACCACCTCATGCGGTACTACACGTCGGATGGGCAGGGCGTCATCGACCTCACTGACTGCATAGCGAATCACGAGATGTGGCTGGCCGCAGAGGACGGGCGCGTCCCCATTCTGTGGGACATTACGCACGACCAGGCTGCCCCCGTTGGCACGTACCATGCCGACCGTGGCGAATATGAAATAAACCTGGCGCGTGGCGCGGAATACCAAGTCGTTGGGTGGATAGAAGCCGATTACGACGTCGAGTTCCAGGTCACGGAGTGGGCGGGCGATGACTATGCCTTCGCTGGTGCGTTCAATGGCTCAGACGGGACGCTGACAGTCACGGTCGTTGGGCTGGGCAGCTCATCTTACCAGATACTAGTAGATGAGGACGTCGTCGTATCGTTGGCCTATGCCGATGATGACGGGGCGCTGTCATACACATACTCCGATAGCTGGAGCGAACACACCATCGTCATTCAGCCCAGCTATGTGGCGCAGCTGACGGGGCTGGCTACGGCTATCTTCGCCGTCATAATCGTAGTGTCGATCATGATGACGATGGTCGCCCTGGTTTCCGGTTCTCGGAAGAAGAAGTGATCCTCATGGAGCGGCGCCGTCTTGCCGCAGCGGCGGCCGGGATCGTGGTCCTCGCAGCGCTCGTGCTCGCCGTCGCGATGCCGAGCCAGGCCACGGACTACACCTTCGGGACCCCGGACATGGTCATCGGCGAGGGCGCCGACCTGACCAACAAGGACGCTGAGGACGGGTCCTACGCGCAGCTCAGGGAGGAGGACACGACCCTCGACTTCAACCACACCACGGCCGACGAGACCGTCACGAAGGGGTCCACGGGCGGGGCCGTCGCGAACATGGTCTCCTCCGACGACGCCTACAGGACGCTCACGGAGGCCAACGACAACCCCACAGACTACAGCGAGACGCTCGTCCCGACCTCCGACACCGCGGCCGGCTTCGACGTCGTATATCCGAGCGGCAGCCACTACGCCGCCGTCGACGAGGGTGTGAGCCACGACAGCGCCACGACCTACGTCAGAGCCGTGACCAACCTGGACAAGGACATATTCGGCATGGTGGACATGAACGTCCCCTCCGGGTCCCCCGACCTCGACCTGGCGGTCTACATCATCTGTCAGGACGCGGGCACGGGCACGGCCTACTTCGACGCTGGGATCCGGATCTCCTCGACGGACTACGTCGGAATCAACGACCAGGCCGCGCCGAACGCCTGGACCTCGTACAGCTACTCCTGGGAACTCAACCCATCGACCAGCTCGGAGTGGACCTACACTGCGATCAACGCCGTCGAAATCTTCATCGAGGTCTACGACGCGGCCCCGGACGTCGACGTCACCTCAGCCTACCTGGTCGCGAGCGCGGACTACACCCTCAACTACGTCGCCGACGTCGTCTACGAGTTCGAGGGCGTCTCGGAGCCCACGAGCGGCTACGAGCTCGTCACGGAGGCGAAGTCCTCCGATACCGAGTCCTTCTACTGCCAGATATGGGACTACTCGGGCTCGTCCTGGACGACTAGGGTCACGGTCGACGCCACGAGCGACGAGTGGAACTACCACACCCTGACAGCCAACGAGTACTCCGCCTCCTTGGACCAGGTGAAGGTCCGGTGGATCGGCGCGACGGAGACGGGCGACACGGCGCAGTCGACCCTCTCGATCGACATGTGCACCCTCCGGCTCAAGAACATCACCTACGAGCTCGAGGTCGAGATGACCGCGGGCTCGCTCCCGGGCTCGAGCCTGCAGCTCGTGCTCAAGGGGTACACGAGCACGGAGTCCTTCCACTGCGACCTCTTCAACTTCTCGGCCAGTCTCTGGGACGAGGACAAGATAGAGGTCACGGCCCTCTCGAACACGCAGTACACCTACGAGCTCCTCGAGGAGCACCATGTCTCGGGCACTAGCACATGCGAGATCCGGCTCAGGGATAACACGGCCGTCGACACGACCAGGGACACGCTCTATGTCGACTATGTGTGCCTGCGGGTCCAGAACTTGCCGCCGACCGTCACTGAGTATGGGCACCTCGAGGAGGACGTGAACGTCGGGGAGACCCTGTACTTCTGGTGCGTGTACACGGACGCGGA
>CAZXWO010000069.1:0-4454 GCA_964644565.1 uncultured Thermoplasmata archaeon
CGGCCGCCTTCTCGGCCTCGGATATGGTCATGTCCGTGCCGCCGATGACGTCTATGAGCACCGCGGTCGCCTCGCTGATGTCGACCTCGAGCAGCGGTGAGTTGATCGCCTGGTCGATGGCCTCGAGTATCCGGTCCTCGCCCGGGGCATCGGACTCGCCCATGCCCATCATCGCGACGCCGGCGCCCTTCATGATGGTCTTGACGTCGTTGAAGTCCAGGTTGACGAGCCCGGGCCTGGTTATTACCTCGGTGAGGCCCTTGATGGACCTCATGAGCACCTCGTCCGCGACCTTGAACGCCGCGTTCAGGGAGAGCCTCGGGACTATCTCCAGGAGCTTGTCGTTCGGGATGACGATGACGGTGTCCGCCGCGTCCCTGAGCCTGTCCAGGCCCCACTCGGCGTTCTCCATCCTCATCTTGCCCTCGCCCCTGAAGGGCATCGTCGCGACCGCGATCGTGAGCGCGCCCATCTCCTTGGCGATGCGCGCGACTACCGCGGACCCGCCCGTGCCTGTGCCTCCGCCCAGGCCGCACGTGACGAAGCATATGTGAGTGTCAGCGAGTATCTTCTTCAGCTCGTCCTCGACTTCCCTGGCAGCCTCCTCGCCCACCTGGGGCAGCGCTCCGGCGCCGAGGCCGCGCGTGACCCTTCTGCCGAGCAGCAGCTTGTGCGGCGCCTTCAATGTGAGAAGGTGCTGCGCGTCCGTGTTGGCTGCGTAGAGCTCCGCGCCGACGATCCCCTCGTCGTATATCCTGGCGACGGTGTTGGTACCTCCGCCGCCGACACCGATGATCTTGATGTTGGTCTTCAAGCTCCGCAGTATCTGCTCGAGCTCCGCATCCACCCTCTGGTCCTGTCCCATCATCGCTGCCTCAGCGATGCTCGATCCAGGGCCTGGCTCCCTCGCAAGTGCGTCCTCGACGAGCGATCTCATCATGTTTTTTCACCTCATCCCGAGGCCGACGTGATCCTCACATACGGCTCTGCTGACGGTGCATCCCGCGCGCGTGCGTGCGCATCTATAAAATCGCGATGTGAGTATAAATATCTATGTACTGGCGCGTCCGCCGGCCCGATGCGTCCTCCGTCGCGCGGAGGGGCAGGTTTCATCGCGCGGGAACGTCATGTCCGGGCCGTGAAGATCCGTGCGCACGTCGTGTTCGAGGGCCTGGTCCAGGGCGTGTTCTTCAGGGCGAACACGCAGAGGTGCGCGCTGTCCCACGGCCTCACCGGTTGGGTGAGGAACCTGAGGGACGGGACGGTCGAGGCGGTGTTCGAGGGCGAGGAGGCGGCGGTCGAGGCCACCGTCGAATGGTGTGCCACGGGACAGCCCCACGCCCGCGTCGACAGGAAGAAGGTGGAGGTGTCCGAGGCGACGGGGGAGTTCGAGGCCTTCTCGGTCCTCCCCTGATCACTTCACTATGATTATCGATGCCAGCGCGACTGCGGATATGGTGAGGGCGAGGCTGAGGTCGGCCCCCGCGAGGAGGGCGAGGATCACCACGGCCACCCCGGCGCACCTCCCGCCGTTGAGGAAGAACTCCCTGATGAGCACCCCCTTCCTCTTGAACCGCTCGAGCTTGTCCACGAGCATGGTGAAGAGGAACGACGGGATCATCGCGATCCAGAAGAACGCCATGCTCATCGCGGACAGGTACTCCTCCCCCGACTGGGAGTACGCGGCGAACATGACGCTGACGGCGCCGAAGGCCGCGCCCACCCTCACGATGTACGCCCTGTCCTTCAGCCGGTCGGAGAGGTAGCCGAGGGCGACGGTCATCACGGCGCCCCAGAAGGCGAACAGCGACAGGTAGCCGCTGAGGACCACCTCGGACTTCGCGAACTCGAACGTGAGGAGGGGGACCAGCACCCAGAAGATGCCGTCCTGGACCCCCTCGGCGAAGAGCGACGACTTGATCCTCCAGTCGACGCCCCTGAGGTCCAAGTCGATGTGGACCTTGCCCACGAGGTGGATCTTGAGCGACTGCAGGAGCTCGGGCACTATGACCCTGTCCCGGAGGTTGGAGAAGACCCTCAGCCCCGCGACGAAGATGAGGTTCGCGACGCAGATCGCCGCCGCGGCACCGAAGAGGACCTGGTAGGACCAGGAGCCTATGACCAGCCCGCCCAGCAGGGGCGCGGCGGTCGAGACCATCGGGAAGATGAGGAAGTAGACGCCGACTATCGCCCCCCGCTTCTTCCTCGAGGTTATGTGCATGACCAGGGCGTTGTACGGGACCCAGAACGCGGCCATGTACACGCCGAAGATCACCGGGGGTACGAGGACGAGGAGCCACCCCTCGGCGAACATCAGGGACACGTAGTACAGGGCGAGGAACATGAGCGAGGTCTCGATCGACTCGACGAAGTTGCGCACGAGCGGCCTGGACGCGAAGGCTATGAGCACGGTCGGGACGAGCACGCAGATCAGGACGAAGACGGAGCACTGGAGGTAGTCGGAGCCGGTCTTGTAGAGGTATATCAGTGCGAATGAGTTGGCCATCGTGTTCGAGACGGCCACCAGCGTCTGCATGACCAGGAGGGAGTAGTGCCTGTGGGACATCTCGATGGCGTAGTGCTTGAAGTTCCCGCCCATCAGTGACATGGCCGCTCCCGCCGGCTGGTCCCGCTCTAGGGCGTTCCTGCGAAATCAGCCTTTCGCAGCCGAGGTCAGGCGAAGGCGTCGCCGTAGGTGCGGCGTGGGTTCTCGGCGTGTATGGCGTGGGCCTGCTCCTCGGTCATGAGGCCCTGCCCCATCATAGTCCTGGTGCGCTTGGGCACGGTCCGGATGTCCAGGACCGCGCCGGGCCTCCTCGGGTCGTCCAGGAAGTCGGTCTCCATCATGAACCGGGTCCCCTTCGCGAGGGCCTCCTTGACCGCGTCCCTGCCGGCGAGGACCGACGGCATCAGCCCGTGGTTCTCCTCCTCGAGCACCAGGGGCGGGCAGTAGTGCTTGACGAGCCTCCACCTCGGGAGGCCGGCCCTGTCCGCCATCTGCGCCAGGCCGCGCATGGACTCCGGCGTCGCGCTCTCGGTGTGCAGTACGACCGCGCACCCGACCTCCCTCCCGAGCGCCATCGCGTAGGACATGATCTCGTTCGACGCCGCGAGCTGCTCCTCCGAGACGGGGAAGTGCGGCCTCCCGACCTCCCCGATCGCGAGCGCCCTCCCCTCCCTAACGAGCTCGGCCGCGATGTCCATCCCCTTCATCATGATGTCCTTCGCGCGCTCCGCGCCGAACCTCTGCTCGAGGTGGAGGAGCTCGACGGGGTAGGGTCCGACCGTCGCGAATGCCCTCACTCCAGTCTCCTCGTTGACCCTGTCCTTCAGTCCGATGGTCTCCTCGAACCCCCTCCTGAAGTCCTCGGGGGACGAGACCCGCAAGTGGCCGTACGGCAGGTGGGATATGATGATGTGAGTCCCCCCGGCCCTCTCGAAGTCGCGGACCGCCTCTACGTGCCTGCCTATCAGTGGCTCGAGGTGGGCGTGGTTGTCCAGTATAGGTACCGCCATGGCCCAGGCATCACTTCAGCAGGCCGGCGGCCTTGAGCTCCTCTGTGATCTTGTCGACCGCGGCCTCGACGTCCTCGGGCTTCCTGGCGCCCGTGCACACCAGCTTCCCGCTGCCGAACAGGAGCACCACGACCTTGGGCACGTCGATCCTGTAGACGAGGCCGGGGAACTGCTCCGGCTCGTACTCGACCTTCTCCAGGCCCAGGCTTATCGCGATGGCGTTCAGGTTGATCTGGGCGCCCAGGTCGCTCGACGCGACGATGTTCTGGACCTCTATCTTCGGCTCGCCCTTGATCACGATGCCAGCAGCCTCTATCTGCTTGGCGACCTTGCTGATCGCGGTCTTCACCTGCTCGAGGCTCTTGGCGCCCGTGCAGACGACCTTGCCGCTCCTGAAGAGCAGCGTGGCGGTCTTCGGTTCCTTCAGTCTGTATATCAGCCCCGGGAACTGCTCAGGCTCGTACTCGGCGCCGTCCAGCGCCAGAGCGATGGCCTGGAGATCTAGCTCCCCCCCGAGAGACGTCGAGGCGACGACGTTCTCTATTTTGATGACTGCCATAAAATCTCACCGGCGTTTGGGGTATTTAAATAGGTATTTAAATAGATTTCCCGGTCCAGAGGGCCTGCCGATGCCCATGTTTGGGCCATCTGGCTTCTGTACGTGCCGATGTTTTCGCGCCCCGCCGCCCAGATGTCGCCGATTTGTCTCCCGGACGGCGATGACTGGCATGGACGTCGGTGAGTGTCGAAGGGGGCCGGCCAGTGCTTCGGGTCAGATGAATCACGCCCGACCCGCCTCGTCATCTTGGAGGACTGACGGGCGGTTCCCTTCGCGAACGTCAGCGAAAACCGGTCTACCGACAGGGGCGGGCCAGTCCCAGGATGATATCTAGAAGTAGTCAGCAGACGATACGGCGGCGAGTGGGGAACCTTCACAA
>CAZXWO010000070.1:0-4197 GCA_964644565.1 uncultured Thermoplasmata archaeon
CCATCACGTACAGCACTGCGGCCAACACGACCGTGATCGCCACCATCAGGATGGTCGCGATAACGGGCGACACTGCTTCGGAGTCCTTCCGGACTGCCCAAATCTTCTTCATGTTCTGTCCTCCTGCGGACCTTTCGGCCCGCGTGGGGATATCTACCGCCGAGCTGCGCTTATATAGCTTTCCGGCTCGTTATCAACTTCGAGCGTTTGCGGATTCGTCTTATGCCGAAGTACGACGTCTGGACATGTCGCAGGTTCTTAAGCTCCAAGAAGACTAGGTCTTCTTATAAGGGCGCGTCGATGCAAAAACGTCGCTTTTCGCCGAATTAACGCCGTTTCGCGGACAGGCCGCGCGGCCCCCTCAACAGGTCCGGATCCCGCCCTGGTCGAAGGTGCAGGGAAGGATGCCGACGAGGCCCGGCCTGTTCCGGACCTTCTGCACCACTATGGACTTCTTGAACTCCTGGCCGGTCCTCTCCCTGTCCAGCTCGAATATGACGTCGGCCAGGTCCTCGATGCTGCTCTGGATGCGTGAGGCGTGGACCCCCTTCAGCACGGTCATCAGCGTGAGGCTCTCCGAGTGCTGGGTGTGGGCCTTGATGGTCCTCATGGCCATGAGGACCTCGGCGCTGTCGTAGTTCTCCAGGAAGAAGTCCAGGGAGTTGATGACGACCCTGAACGGGGGCGTCAGCTTGGATATCTCGTAGGAGAGGAACGTCAGGAAGTTCTCCTCCCGGTGGGGGTCCCTGTCCTTGGACCTCCTTATGTCTCCCAGGGTTATCCCCTCCTGCCTGAACCTGCTGATCTCCAGCTTCTTCGCGAGCACGCCCTCGTAGTACTTCGTCCCTATGTTCACTATGTTGATGTCCGTCCTCCACCCGTGCTCGCGCATGATGTTGATGACGTCCTCGTCCCTCTCGGTCGAGGTGAAGTACGTGACCGTCTCCTGCCCGGTGGAGGCGAACTGCTTCGCGAAGAACTCCGTGCCGGAGCCCGGCCCGCCGACGACGAGCACGGTGGAGCCCTTCTGGACCCCGCCGCCGAGGTGGTCGTCGAGCGCCGGTATGCCGATGCTCGTGAGCTTCATCTCACTCCCCCTTGGCCGCGCGTATCCCCTGGTCGCAGACCAGGTTGACCATGTTCGATATCTCCGGCGTGGTGTGCTCCTCGACGGTCAGTATCACGGTGTAGGCCTCCTTGGCCCGGAGGCCGGAGACGAGGATGTGCAGGAACTCGGACAGTATCCAGTTGTTGTTGTGTATAGCGAGGGAGTTGATGGAGTCTATGACCACGAGCTTCTCCTTCGACTGGGAGCGCCTCATCAGGTACTCGACCTTGAGCATGATGTTCTCGAGCATCGTCGGGCTCTCGACCAGGGACGCGTGCTCGTCCTTCTGCGCCGCCGCCGTGCCCATCATGATGTGGGATATGCAGTCGACGAAGTACACCCTAGAGGTGTCTATGTCGAGCGCCTGCATCACGCGCTTGATCGCCTCGAACGATATCGTCGCGGTGACGTATATGGTGTCCATGTCGCGCTTGTTCGCGTAGACGTCGAGCACGCCCCGGAGGACGTCCAGGTAGCTGTCCACGTTCATCTGCAGGGACACGGCCGAGCCCGGCGCCTGCTCGTTCAGCTGCCTCGCTATGTTCTCCGCGGCCATCGTGTCCGTCATGTGCCAGCGCTCCCTCCCTTGAGCAGCGGGACGAGGAGGACGCCCACCGGGGTGAGGTCCAGCACGTACTTCGCCCTGCTGTGCATCGTGCCCCTCATCTTGATCACCTGGAGCGTCCTGAGGAGGTCCCCCCTCCTCTCCATGTTCGCCATGAGCACGATGCCGTCGGATATGGCCTCCTCGACACCGAAGGTCGAGTAGCCCGTGGAGGTGGCGGCGACCTCGCTCACCAGGACCGAGGTGCACCCCAGGTCCGAGAGGATCTTGCCCATCTTGAGTATGAAGTCCCTGATCTTCTCCGGCGTCTTGAGCTTGTAGCACACCGAGGTTATGGAGTCCATCACGAGCCGCTTGACCCCGAGCTCCTTGACCAGGTTGCCAATGGCGGCCACGAGGAGGTCTATCTCCTCCATCGTGAGCTCGGACTTGGTCATGCCCAGGCGCTCGTACATCGCGGGGAGGTCCACGAAGACCAGCTTCCCCGACTTGATCAGGTCCCGGTCGAAGAACTTGTACGGGATTATGTTGGCGAGGAGCTTCTCGGAGTCCTCGGTGACGCTTATGAACAGCGAGTTCTCGCCCGCCACGGCCCCGTGGATCAGGTACTCGAGCGCGAGGGAGGTCTTCCCAGTCCCGCAGCTGCCCGTGAGCAGGACCGTGTTGTCGCGCGGTATGCCCCCGTACAGGATGGTATCTAGGCCGTCTATGCCGGTGACGCATCTATCCCTGTCGCCGGTCCGGGGGGGCATCGGTCCTTGAGAATGCCGTGGACCGCTTATTATTGTTTCCAAGTGCGCGCGGGCGGGGGGCGCGCGTGCGTACGACACGTTTTTATCAAGGCAGGTGGGTGTTCGAGTCGATGGAGCCCGTGATCCAAGTGGCACTGGACCTCGTCCTCGGGGACCGCGCGATGCAGATAGCGGACGAGGCGGTCAGAGGGGGGGCCGAGTGGATAGAGGCTGGCACCCCGCTCATAAAGAGCGAGGGCGTCGAGGTCATCAGGAAGCTCAAGAAGGCCTTCCCGCGCAACACCATAGTCGCGGACATGAAGACCATCGACGTGGGCGGGGCGGAGGTCGAGATGGCCGCGAAGGCCGGGGCCGACGTGGTCGTGGTGCTCGGGCTGTCGTCCGACCCCACGATAACCGAGGCGGTCCTCAGCGCGAGGCAGTACGGCGCCAAGGTCATGGTCGACCTGTTCAACGTGCAGGACAAGGCGGCCAGGGCCAAGAGGGCCGAGGAGATGGGCGCTTCGTACGTCTGCGTCCACGTGGGCGTGGACGAGCAGATGGTCGGCGGCTCCCCGCTCGCGGAGCTCAAGGGGGTCGTCGAAGCAGTGGGCATACCCGTGGCAGCCGCCGGCGGCATCAACAGCGAGTCCGCACCGGACGTGCTGGCGGCCGGGGCATCAATAGTCATAGTCGGCGGGGCGATCATCAAGGCCCGGGACGTGACCGCTGCCACCGCCGCCGTCAAGACCGCCCTCACGGAGCGGAGGGCCGTCCGTACCGAACTGTTCAAGAAGTACTCGGCCGACAAGCTGCGCGAGGCGTTCTCGAAGGTCTCGTCGCCCAACGTGACGGACGCACAGCACAAGATGGGGGCGATGAAGGGCATAGTGGCCAGGACGGGGAGGAACGTCAAGATGGTCGGCAGGGCCCTCACCGTGCAGACCGTCAACGGCGACTGGGCCAAGCCGGTCGAGGCGATCGACAGGGCCTCGGAGGGCGACGTCATCGTGGTCGACGCCTGCGGCGGCGAGATCGCCGTCTGGGGAGAGCTGGCGTCGTGGAGCTGCAAGACCAAGGGGGTCGCGGGCGTGGTCATAGACGGCGCGGCGAGGGACATCGACGCGATCATCGACATGGGCTTCCCGTGCTTCTCCAGGTACACGGCCTCCAACGCCGGGGAGCCGAAGGGCTACGGCGGCATCGGCCATGAGGTGGTGTGCGGCGGGGTGACCGTCAGGACCGGGGACTGGGTCATAGGCGACGAGAGCGGCGTCGTGGTCGTCCCGCAGGAGCACGCCCTGGAGGTCGCGAACCGCGCGGTCGACGTCATGGAGCGGGAGAACAGGGTCAGAGAGGAGATACAGAGGGGCGGGACGCTCTCCAGCGTCATGAAGCTGGAGAAGTGGGAGAAGGTGGGCTGAGAGTTCAGGCGATGTAGCCTGTCTGTTCCGCGAGCTCCTCGAGCCTGCGTATCCTGGTGGCCACCGGCGGGTGGGTCATGAAGAGGGACTTGACGAGCCCGCCGCCCCTGAACGGGTTCACGATGAACAGGGTCGAGGTGGCCGGGTTGCCCCTCTCGATGGGCCTCCTCCTGTTGCCCTCCTCCAGCTTCGCGAGGGCGCGGGCGAGTGACTTCGGCCTCTGGATCATCAGCGCGCCCTCCCTGTCCGCCTTGTACTCCCTGTTCCTGGATATCGCGAGCTGCAGGAGCGCCGCCGCGAGGGGGGCGGTGATGATCACTATGAGGAAGATTATCGCGTTGTTGTCGTTCCTGCCGCGGCTGAACATCG
>CAZXWO010000071.1:0-4080 GCA_964644565.1 uncultured Thermoplasmata archaeon
GGCCGCGAGCACCTTGTTCAGGCCCCACTCGACGTACGCGGAGCCGTCGGCGCGCCTGAGCACGCCTGCCTCTATCCTCAATGGCCGCATCTCCTCGGGCGTGCGCCCGTCGACCCTGCGGCCGTTCTCATCTAGCAGCTTGATGTCTGTCGTCATTCCACCCATCGTGGTCACTCTCCCTTCCTGGGTCCTTCCTCCAGGAGTCTCTTGATCTTCTCGGTGAGGCCGGTGTTGTGGGCCTCGTCCTCTATCAGTTTGACGGCCTTGACGGCCAGGATTATGTCGTCCAGCTCCCCGTCGATCCATATCCTGCCGTTCTGCCCCACGTAGATCCTGCAGCCAGTGGCGTTCTTCAGCATCTGGATCATGGAGCCGTTCTTGCCTATGACCCTCGGGACCTTGGACGGGGATATGTCCAGTATCATCCCGCCCGTGAGCTTCCTCAGCCCGTGCTCCTTCATGGAGACCTGGATGCGCCTGGTCTCGTCGACGCCGATGATCTTCAGCAGCACGACGTCCCCGGGCACCATGAACTTCTTGGTCTCGCCGAACTCGACCCTCCAGGGCACCTCGTTCACGTGCAACGGGGCCGGGTACGGCGCGTTTATGTCGACCAACCAGTTCGACGCGCTCACGTCCTCTATCTTCCCTACGACCATGTCGCCTCGCTCGGGCATGTACTGCCCCGAGATTGGGACGACGCCCACCACGTTCTGCCGGACGGCCTTTATCCCGAGCTGCGCGGCGAATATGTTGCGCCCCTCGGAGTAAGTGCCGGGCCCCGGGGTCTTCCCGGAGCTGTCCAGCAGGTCGCCAGGTACGACTATCTCTCTGGAGACCTCCTTAGAATCACTAGCCTGCATATCTGACTCACTCTTGCCTAGAGCCGCGATAAACACTCTGCCGACACGGCCCTGGACTTCATACGGCGTCCTTAGGCCCGCAGCGCATTTACCATCATCTCTCTTCAAAAGCCTGAAACGCGTCCCCTGCTTTAATCTTTTGGTCGGACAATCGCGGTCCGTACCCCCGATGCCAGATGCCTGCCGGGACCCCGGGCTCACTGCGCGCCCTTGAGGACCTTCGTCTCCGCCTCGCCGTGGGTCCTGTTGCTTATCCTCTCGTGAAACTCGTTCTGCAGGCCCGCGGGCATCTCTATGACCCCGATCCACGAGCCGTCCTTCTGCCACTCCTCCTTGGTCACCTTCCCGAAGTGCTTGAAGTCCTCGTAGCAGCGGCCGTAGTTCTCGCCCGAAACCCTGACGGCTATCCTCACCTTGTCGAACTTGATCGGGATGAGGGGCCTCAGCGCGTCCATGATCGCGGGGACCTGCGCCTCGACGGACTTGAACGGGTCTATGTGGCACCGGGCCTCCTCCATCGCCGCCTCTATCCTGGTCGGCGGATGCGGAGCCCCTGTCTGCGGGTTCATGGCGTTCCTGGCGATGTACTCCACGATCCGCTTGCGCTTGTTCTCCTGCATGATCTTGCGCTGCTCGGTCGTGAGCTGCACCTCGCCCTTCAGGATGATGACCTTCGCGACCTCCGTCGGGTCGACCGTCCCGAAGACCTGCTTGATCTTGTCGTCGGGCGCCCTGGTGCCCTTCTTGGCGTTCTTGAAGATCGTGTCGATGACCATGTGGTCGATGAGGTCGACCTCTTTGCCGTCCTTCATCTTCTGGACGATCGCAGGGTCGATGAGTATCTCGAAACTCTCGCCGTGTGACTCGAACCTCGCTACAATCGCATCGTCCAAGTCGACCATGGGCCCACTCTCACGTGGCCAGCTTCTTGACGTAGGCCTCCACTTCGGCGTCGGAGAGTCTCCTGAACCTCTCTCCTATCTTCACGAGGCCTATCTCCACGGCCTTCGTGTTGAGGCTCTCCTCCGTGGCCTTCGCCAGCGCCTTCAGGCCCAGGATTATCGCTCCGTCCTGGGTCATGTCCTCCTGGTACTCCTCCTCGAAGACATCCATGATGGCGTTCTTGCCCGCGCCTATCGAGCCGGCCTTGTACGACACGAGCGCGCCGCTCGGGTCCGTCTCGAACAGGTGGCAGCCCTGCTCGTCCACTCCAGCGACGAGCAGCGCGGTCCCGAAGGGCCTGACGCCGCCGTACTGCGTGTAGTTCTGCTTGTAGTCGCACAGCCTCTTGACGAGCGTCTCTAGGTCGACCTTCTCCGCGTACGTGACCTTGTTTATCTGGGCCACGACCCGCGCGTAGTCCACGAGGACCCTCGCGTCGGCCACCAGCCCGGACGTGGCGCAGCCGATGTGCTCGTCTATCTGGAATATCTTCTCTATCGACTTCGACTCGATGAGCTTGCTCGCGATCCTCTTGTCTACGATGAGCGCGACGCCATCCTTGAACTTGAGGCCGACGGTCGTCGTCCCCCTCTTGACTGCCTCCCTCGCGTACTCCACCTGGAACAGTCTGCCATCGGGTGAGAAGACGGTTATCGCCCTGTCATACGCCATCTGTCCTGGCTGCATTTACCTTACACCTCTTGAGATCGACATAATCACGGCTAGATGTGAATGCCGGGCCTGCCTAACGCGGTCGCCCGTATAAAGGTTTTTCGCGGTCGTTGGACGGGTGCATCGTGCAGTCTGGCCGCGCTGGCGGGGCCGCACTTCACTCCCAGGTCTTGCGGGCGACCGACTCCGCCCTCAGGTACCTGTCCTTGAGGGTCTTGATGGTGCCCGAGGTCCTCAGCGTCTCGACCCGGCAGGCCCTCCCCGCGACCCTGTCCACCGAGGCGAGCAGGGCTATAGCGTCGTCCTTCAGGGTGTGGGGCACCTTGAGGATCGCGACCTCCGGCTCGTAGACCGTGATCCTGAACCCGCCGTCCATGGGGGTCCCCCTGGCCATGTGTATCAGGGAAGAGAGGAAATCGTTCCTGGCGAAAGGGCCGCCCTCGGTGACCCTGAAGGCGATGTACCTCCACCTCTCGCCAGGCGCCTTCTTCGGCATGTCCAGCGCTCAGCGGACGAACTCGACGCCGTGTTTCGAGCTTGGCTCGGCGAATTCCTTCGGCAGCAGCTCCGGCGTCTTGACGCCCGTCAGGACCACCATCACCCTCACGAGCCCGTCGAGCTCCGGGTCCACGCTGCAGCCCCAGATTATCCTCGCGTTGGGGTTGATCCTGGCGTTGACCATCTCGGCTGCCTTCTCGGCCTCGGAGACCGTCATGTCGAGCCCGCCCGTGACCCTTATCAGCGCGCCCCTCGCGGTGCTCAGATCTATGTCCCCGAGTAGGGGCGACTCCAGGGCCTGCGTCACGGCGGAATCTATCCTGTCTCCCCTGCCGGTCGACTTGTTCGTCGCCTCGCCCATCCCTATGAGCGCGACGCCACCGTTCTTCATGATGGTCATCACGTCGTTGAAGTCGAGGTTGACCAGCCCGGGCTTCGTGATTATCTCGGTCAGGCCCTTTATGGACTCCATGAGGACCTCGTCCGCGACCCTGAAAGCCGCGTCCAGCGGGAGTTTGGGGACCAGCTCGAGGAGCTTGTCGTTAGGTATGACCGCAGTCGTGTCGCAGTTCATCTTCAACCGCTCCAGCCCCTTCAGCGCGTTGTCCCAGCGCATCTTCCCCTCGGCCTTGAACGGCAGCGTCACTATGCCTATGGTCAGGGCCCCCGACTCGCGGGCCATCCTTGCGACCACGGGCGCGGAGCCCGTCCCGGTCCCTCCGCCCATCCCGGCGGTCACGAAGACTATGCTGGAGCCCTTCACGTACTGCTTGAGCTCCTCCTCGGACTCGGCTGCGGCCTTCTCGCCCACCTCGGGCAGGGCACCCGCGCCGAGCCCCCTGGTGAGCGTCTTCCCCAGCAGCACCTTGTGCGGCGAGTGGACGTGCAGCAGGTGTTTGGCGTCGGTGTTCGCGGCAACGATCTCGGCGCCGAACACCCCCGACTGGTGAAGGCGGTTCACCGTGTTGGAACCCCCTCCTCCGCACCCCACTATCGTTATGTTGACCTTGAGCTTCTCCACTATCTGTGCGAGCTCCTGGTCCTCCGGGCTGCCCAGCGTCTCCTTCGTGCTCTTCTCCAGCGCGTGCATCTCGAGAGCATCGTC
>CAZXWO010000072.1:0-3902 GCA_964644565.1 uncultured Thermoplasmata archaeon
ACAGCGACAGGATCGCCATCATGGGCGACCACGAGTTCTTCGACGGGAGGACCACCTACGCCTCCATAGGCGGGTGCTACTACTCCGCGAGGATGGCCGTGAACGAGCTCCTGCAGCGCGAGAGGCGGCAGGCTGGCGTGTGCATCATGAGGGAGTCGCACCCCGGCTACATCCTCCCAGTGGGCGTCTGGAACGTGAGGGAGAACGTGAGGGCGGCCCTCAGGACCAAGCCCTGGACCTTCAGGACCCTCCAGGAGGCGCTCACCCACGTCTCCGGGGTCATGGACATCCCCATCTCCAGGTGGATCAAGAACAGCGCAGTGCTCAAGGACGCCCTCTACCAGAGGCGCATAGACGACGGGTGGGCGTGAGGATGGTCGCCCACGTCAAGTGCAGGGCGGCCCTGTCCCCGTCCAGGCTCCCCGGCCTCGACTGGGCCCTGAACCCCTACAGGGGCTGCTCCCACGGCTGCCTCTACTGCTACGTCCAGGACGTCACGGGCTTCGCCCTGGACAGGCCCTGGGGTTCCGCCGTCGAGGCGAAGGTCAACATCGCCCACCAGCTCAAGGCGCAGCTGGAGAAGGGCGTGGAGGGCGTCGTGGGGGTCGGGACCGTGACGGACCCGTACCAGCCGGCGGAGCAGGGGCTCGAGCTCACGAGGAGCTGCCTCGTCCTGCTGAAGAGGTACGGGGCGCGCATCAGCGTCCTCACCAAGTCGGACCTGGTCCTGAGGGACCTGGACCTGCTGAGGGGCTGGGAGGGGGCCGAGGTCGGCGTCTCCATCGGGTGCCCGGACGACGACGCCGCCGCGAGGCTCGAGCCCGGCGCACCTCCCCCGAGCAGGCGGTTCGCCGCTCTGGCAGCGCTCTGCGGTGCGGGGGTGGACACCTACCTGATGGCCGCGCCCATCGTACCATCCTTCTCTGGCTCCGACGGTGTGCTCAGGGCGCTCGTCAGGAAGGCCTCGGAGGCGGGGGTCCGGAGGATCATGTGGGACGGCCTTAACCCGAAGCCGATCGCCTCCAAGAGGATGGTGGCCGCGTTCCCCGCGCTCAAGGCCGACCTCGAGGTCGCGAGGTCGGGGACGTGGTCCTCCCGGGTGCGCATCCGGCTCGCGGAGGAGTGCGGGTCCGAGGGCATCACCCTGGTCGACGCCTTCTGACCGTCCGTCTCTGTGCGCAACAGTTATATAGAAGTTCTATCATATTCGGGGCCCGGAGGCATTGTGAAATGATGGGAAACCAACCCATAATTGTACTCAGAGAAGGCACGGAGTCGACGAAGGGCAAGACCGCCCAGAGCAACAACATCATGGCGGCCAAGGCCGTCGCCGACGCCGTCAGAAGCACCCTGGGTCCGAAGGGCATGGACAAGATGCTCGTGGACAGCATGGGTGACATCGTCATAACGAACGACGGTGCGACCATCCTGAAGGAACTGGATATCGAACACCCCGCGGCCAAGATGGTCGTGGAGATCTCGAAGACGCAGGACAACGAGTGCGGCGACGGCACGACATCTGCGGTCGTCATCGCCGGCGAGCTCCTGAAGAAGTCCGAGGCGCTCATAGACCAGAACGTGCACCCGACCGTCATATCCAACGGGTTCAGGCTCGCGGCCGCCGAGGCCGTGAAGATACTGAAGAGCATCGGCATCGAGGTCAGCCCGACCGACAAGAAGTCCCTGAGGAAGGTCGCGATGACCGCCATGACCGGGAAGAGCGTCGGCGGGGAGCGCGACTTGCTCGCCGACATCGCGGTCGAGGCGATATCGTCCATTTCCGAGAAGCAGGATGGCGGGTACCGCGCGGACATCGACAACGTGCAGGTCGAGAAGAAGCACGGCGGCTCCGTCGCGGACACGACGCTCATCAAGGGCATCATACTGGACAAGGAGCGCACGCACCCGAGGATGCCCACGCTCGTCAAGGGCGCCAAGATCGCGCTCATCGACTCCGCCCTCGAGATCAAGAAGACCGAGGTCGAGGCGAAGATCCAGATCAGGGACCCGATGCAGATGCAGAAGTTCCTGGACGAGGAGGAGAAGACCCTCAAGGCCATGGTCGATAAGGTCAAGAAGTCCGGCGCCACCGTCGTCATATGCGAGAAGGGCATAGACGACATGGCCCAGCACTACCTCGCGAAGGACGGCATATACGCCGTCCGCAGGGTCAAGAGGTCGGACATGGAGAAGCTCGCCAAGGCGACGAGCGGCAAGATCATAACGAACCTGGACGACCTGAGCGCGTCAGAGCTTGGCGCCGCCGAGGCCGTCGAGGAGCGGAAGGTCTCCGACTCGGACATGACATTCGTCACGGGCTGCAAGAACCCGAAGGCTGTGAGCATACTGGTCAGGGGCGGCACCGAGCATGTCGTGGACGAGGTCGAGAGGGCCCTGCACGACGCCCTGAAGGTCGTCGCGGTCGCAGTCGAGGACGGAGTCGTGGTCCCAGGCGGAGGCGCGCCAGAGATGGAGGTCGCCCTCAGGCTCAAGGATTATGGACAGTCCGTAGGCGGCAGGGAGCAGCTCGCGATCGAGGCATTCGCCGAGGCGCTGGAGATCATCCCGTGGACCCTCGCCGAGAACGCGGGCATGGACATGATAGACGTGCTCATCGAGCTCAAGAACGCCCACACGAAGAAGGCGGGCAAGAGCTTCGGCGTCGACGTCCTCCGGAACAAGGTCTCGGACATGCTCGTGCAGAACGTCATCGAGCCCCTCAGGGTGAAGACCCAGGCGATCCAGTCCGCGACGGAGGTCGCGTCGATGGTCCTGAGGATCGACGACGTGATCGCTGCCAGGAAGCTCTCGCCGTCGGAGAAGATGCCTCCGGGCGGTGGCGGCGGGATGGGCGGCATGGGCGGAATGCCCGGCATGATGTGAGCCCCAAACCCTCTTATCCATTTTCCAGGAGGCGCACATGCGCCTCCGGAAACACCTTCTTCTTCTTACACCGCGGCCAGCGGGCACGGGCCTGCAGGGATGCCGGGCCAAGGTTGAAATGCCCCGTTGCACATTTCCAACGCGGGTCGTGGTCGGATGGAGGGAACAGGGGCACTGACAGCGTTTCCGAAAGGGGTCGAGCATTTCCGTGCCGGGAGGATGTCATCAGAGGCGGCGGCGCTCAGGCTGGCTCTAATGGTCGGCGGAATCGTCCTCTTCGTCCCGAACGTCATCTATGCGGTCTCGACAGCCTACTCCCTCGCCTCGCTCCAATCTTTCATGTCGGACGACTTCCGCGGATACATCTGGACGGCCAACCTCATCTTGTTCGTGACCGTCGCGGGCAGGGTCGTCATCGGCTTCCTCTTGGTGTGGGGCTCGTGGCGGCAGGCGGCACCCACCGTCAGTAGCCTCCTCTATCCCGCGCTGATCATCATCGGCACGTACCTGCTGTTCCTGGGGGCGATCGGCATCGCGTTGTCGACCGCCCAGTTCATGATTTTCGACGAAGCGTTCAGTATCGGGATCATCCTGCTCTATGCGGCCATGCGGCTGCCGGAAATCCTCGCGGGCGTCGCCCTCGTCTTAATCGGGGTGGGCAGGTTCCCGCGCCGGTGGAAGGGGCCCGTCATCGACAGGTCGGGCTTCTGAGGACAGCCTCGTTGCGTGTGGCCATCACCGGGGAAGGCCCACATACCGCCTGAGCCCTGGAGAACGGCCCGTCCAGCGAGAGGTATATTCTGCAGGGAACTCGATGACATGGCTAGGTGGTTAGCGTGACCAGGGCCATCGTCGTGAGCGGGAGCGTCAGGATGGAGGAGAGCGAAGGGGCTGTGATCTTGCGCCCTTTCATAGAGGGCATGAGGGCCGCGGGAGCCACGGTCGAGCTGGTCTATGTGAAGCTTCTGAGGATAGCGCCCTGCATGGGCGACTTCCAGTGCTGGGACGAGAAGCCCGGC
>CAZXWO010000073.1:0-3835 GCA_964644565.1 uncultured Thermoplasmata archaeon
TCCTCCCTGAGGCCGTTGTCCTCGGCCGTCTTGGCGATCTCGAGGACCGCGGCCAGGCACATCGTGTCCGATATGGTCTTGGCCTTGACGTCCAGGGTACCCCTGAATATGCCGGGGAACCCGAGCGAGTTGTTGACCTGGTTCGGGAAGTCGGACCTGCCTGTGGCGACGATCTTCGCCCCCGCCTCCTTCGCCTCCCACGGCCATATCTCCGGTATGGGGTTCGCGGTGGCGAACACGATGGAGTCGTCGGCCATGCCCTTGATCCACTCCGGCTTCACGGTGCCGGGGCCCGGCTTGGATGCCGCGACGACTATGTCCGCGCCCTTCATCGCGTCAGCAGGGGTCCCGACGACGCACTCCTTGTTGGAGTTCGTGCACATGAACCACTTCTCCTTGTACTCGGCCTTCGTGTCCTCCCTGCCGGGGTGGAGCGTGCCCTTGGAGTCGCACATGATCATGTTGGACCACTTGAAGCCCGACACCTGCATGATCCGCGATATGGCGATGTTCGCGGCGCCCGCGCCGATGAACACTGCCTTCATCTCGGAGGGCTTCTTCCCCACGATCTTCGCCGCGTTCACTGCGCCAGCGGCGACGATCGTCCCGGTGCCCTGCTGGTCGTCGTGCCAGACAGGTATGTCGCACTCGGCCCTCAGGCGCTCGAGTATGTAGAAGCACTTGGGCTGCGAGATGTCCTCGAGGTTGACCCCGCCCAGCGAGGGCTGGAGTATCTTGACCGTCTCGATGATCTTCTCGGGATCCTTGGTGCCCAGGCAGATCGGGTAGGCGTCGACGCCGCCGAGGTACTTGAACAGGAGAGACTTGCCCTCCATCACGGGCATGCCGGCCTCGGGGCCGATGTCCCCCAGGCCCAGTACCCTCGTCCCGTCGGATATGACACCGACTGTGTTCCACCTGTTGGTGTGGATGTAGGACAGTTCCTTGTTCTTGTTTATCGCCTTGCACGGCTCCGCGACACCCGGCGTGTACCAGATCGCGAAGTCGTTGAAGTCCCTGACCGCGCACTTGGACACGATCTCGATCTTGCCCGCGTAGAACGGGTGGTATGCCATCGCGAGCCTGGCCGGCTCGTACGCCTTCTTCAGGAGCTCCTCCACGGTCACCTTCTTCGTGACAGGTGCGGCCTTCGGCTTGGCCTTCTTCGACGGTGCCTTCTTATTCGCAGCCTTTGATTTCTTAGCCATTCGATTCAACCCCTCTGTATCAGCATCTATGTCGAAACTCGTTGGTCGAACATGCGTTTTCGCGCAACCACGGCGCCTGTTTGTTGCGCTTCTTGCTACCAGCACGTGATAATTTCGACGGATTAATAGGTTCCCATCGTACCTTCGCAATCCCGTGGGGGCGCGTCAGCGGACCGCTCCGAGAACTGAACATATTATGAGGGCAAATCGATTCGGAACGGACATGAGGGTAGTGCTGCTCGACGGATACACTGATGAGCCTGCGTGCCTGGGCGTACCCCCCTACGTCTCGCCCTACGTGCGCCTGTGCTACGGAGCAGCTAGGGCGGCGGGGGCTGAGGTCCGGTACTTCACCATAGACCAGTGGAGGGCAGACCACGGAGCGCTGCCCGCAGGGGACCTGCTGGCCGTAGTAAGGAATGTCGCGGTGCCGGGGAAGTACATCAGGGGCATGCCCGCGAGCGACCGGGAGCTCCTGGCCGTATGCGCCGCCTTCAAGGGGCCCAAGGTCGCCAGCCTCGGGGTCGGCCCCGGACAGGCGCCGAAGGACCTCCTGGACACCTTCGACATGGTCGTCTCAGGGGACCTCGACGCAGTGTTGCACGGCGCAGTGACGGAGAAGAGGCTGGAGGAGCGGCGGAGGACCGTCGAGGAGTGGAACGCGTGGCTCGTCGAGGGGGCCGCCCTGTGCGCGCACCACCCGGACGCGTGGGGGCCCCTGGTCGCCGAGGTGCAGATGTACAGGGGGTGCGTGAGGTACGTCTCGGGGGGCTGCAGCTTCTGCATCGAGCCGCTCTACGGGGAGGTCTCCTTCAGGGAGCCGGGGGCGATACTGGATGAGGTGCGCGCGCTCGCCCGCGCGGGCGTGCGCAACTACAGGCTGGGCGCGCAGTCGTGCGTGTACTGCTACCGATCGAAGGATGTCGGGCGCTCGGAGACGCCGACGCCGGACCCCGACGCGATCGGCTCCCTCCTCAGGGCGATAGCGGAGGAGGCCAGGCCGGAGGTCTTCCACCTGGACAACGCCAACCCCGCGGTCATCGCCGAGCACCCCGAGGAGTCGCGGAGGGCCACGAAGGCGATAGCAGAGTACTGCACCAGCGGCAACGTGCTGGCGTTCGGGCTCGAGTCAGCGGACCCGGCGGTGGCGAAGGCGAACAACCTCAACGCGACCGCGGAGCAGGTCCTGGAGGCGGTGCGGGTCGTGAACGCGGTCGGGAGGGAGCCAGGCCCCACGGGCCTGCCGAGGGTCCTCCCGGGCATCAACCTGCTGTGCGGGCTGCTGGGGGAGACCAAGGGGACATACGACCTCGACCTGGCGTTCCTCAGGCAGGTCCTCGAGGAGGGGCTCCTTCTGAGGAGGGTCAACATCAGGCAGGTCATGCCCTCGCGGCGCGAGTTCCCAGGGGTGAGGTCGAAGGAGGCCTTCGCCAGGTTCAAGAGGCGAGTCAGGGAGGAGGTGGACACGCCCATGCTCGGAAGGGTGGCCCCTGACGGGACCGTCCTCACCGGCGTCTACACTGAGCTCAGGGAGGGGGGGAGGACCTTCGGGCGACAGGTCGGCAGCTACCCGATACTGGTCGGCCTCCCGTACCCGTACGAGGTGGGGAAGAAGGTGGACGTCGCCGTCACGGGCCACGGGCCGAGGAGCGTCGGAGGGCTTGTCCACCCGACGGACGCGAACACCGCCACCCTGTCCATGCTCGGGGCCATACCCGGGATAGGGAAGAAGAGGGCCATGGCCATAGTCCGGAGGAGGCCCTTCAGGGACGAGGGGGAGCTGTGGGCGCTCTTCGACGAGCCGGGGGCGCTCAGGTCCGCGAGGTCCCACCTGAGCGTGGGCAGGTAGCCGGGCTGTAACAGTCACTTTATAGTAATGAGCACCCGATTCGAGTCGAGGAGTGACCCGGAAGTGGATGTCAGGCGCGCCGCGAAGTACCCGTTCCTGAAGGATGCATCGGCCTACCTCAAGGACTCGGGGGTCTCGCTCGACGGGCTCACGAACAGCATGGCCTACCAGCGCGCGCGCTTCATGGGCAAGGAGAGGGTCATGGAGGCCGTCGACAGCGGCATCATAGACGACCACCCGATGGCGTCCGAGGTGGATGCGAACAACGAGCTGCTGAGCTACCCGGTCGCCAGGATGATCGTGTCCGCCGTCGCGGACAGCATGCTCGTGAACCGGTACGCCATCGCCGAGGCGAAGAAGGCCGACGAGCGCCTCAGGGGCGAGGACCTCCAGTTCATCAGGCAGGTCGCGGAGGAGCTCGGCCTCGACGTCGTGGTCGACGACGGGACCATATCCGTGGACTTCACGGCCTTCCTGCGCTTCACCGCGACGATGCGGAGCAAGGACTGGAAGCTCGTGAACCAGCAGGTGGTGGACGGCAGGATCGTCGTCACCAAGCACAGGCTCGTGAGGCTCATCCAGCAGATGCTCACCGACAAGATCACGTCCGAGCTCCCGCTGCCGGTGAACGACGACATCATGAGCGCGTTCTCCGCGGACATAGCGGAGATAGGCGGCATCATGGCCGAGAAGAGGGCGGAGTTCAAGGCCAGGAGCATGGGCAGGGTGTCCATCATCAGGTTCCCGCCCTGCATGAAGAAGATGCTGAAGATGATCC
>CAZXWO010000074.1:0-3830 GCA_964644565.1 uncultured Thermoplasmata archaeon
AAGCGCCCGAAGGAGTACTTCGGGCTGATGCTCATCCTCGAGGTGGGCGTCCTCGGCGTGTTCGTCTCCCTCGACTACTTCATGTTCTACGTGTTCTGGGAGGTCGTCCTGATACCGATGTACTTCCTCATCGGCATCTGGGGCGGCCCGAGGAAGGACTACGCCGCGATCAAGTTCTTCATATACACCCACGTCGCGAGCCTCGCCCTGCTCATCGCCATCATGGCGATGTACTTCGAGGCCGGCCTCCAGACATTCAGCATGGAGGCCATCGCGGCTGAGAGCGTCGGGTTCGCGAGGGCCGTGCAGGTGGCGATATTCGCGGCGATGTTCTTCGGGTTCGGCGTCAAGCTGCCGATGGTGCCCTTCCACACGTGGCTTCCGGACGCGCACGTCGAGGCCCCGACCGCGGGCTCCGTCCTGCTGGCCGGCCTGCTCCTCAAGATGGGCGGCTACGGGATAATCCGCGTCGCGATCCCGTCCCTCCCGGAGGGCGCCAGCGAGCTCTCGGTGCTCATGGCCGTGATAGGCGTCGTCAGCATCGTGTACGGCGCGATGGTCTGCCTGGCGCAGAAGGACCTGAAGAAGATGGTCGCATACTCCTCGATAAGCCACATGGGCTTCGTCCTGCTGGGCTTCGCCACCCTTGGCCAGGTGGGCGTCGCGGCCGGCGTGTTCCAGATGTTCGCCCACGGGCTGGTGACGGCGGTCCTGTTCATGATGTGCGGCGTCGTGCAGCACAAGTGCGGGACGAGGATGATCCCGCTCCTGGGCGGACTCTCGAAGCGCATGCCGATAGCCGCCACCCTCATGACCGCCGGGTTCCTGGCCTCCCTTGGCCTCCCCGGCCTCGTGAGCTTCGCCGCGGAGTTCATGGTCCTCTACGCGACCTTCGTCAAGTGGTCCATGTGGGTGTTCGTCCCGATCCTGGCGGTCGCCATCACGGCCGCGTACTACCTGTGGGCCCTGCAGAGGTCCATGTTCGGCCCGATGACGGACAGGATCGACACAACGCACCTGAAGGACATGGACTGGTACGAGTACGTGCCCGTTGCGGCGCTCATCGCGCTAATAGCGGTGTTCGGCGTCTTCCCGAGCCTGATCTTCTCCAGGATAGACTCCGCGGTGGAGATCGTCCTCAGGCTCTTCGGAGGTGGATGAGTTGACCGTGCTGAACGAGCTGGAGCCCTTCGTCCTGCAGCTCATACTGGTGCTGTTCGCGCTGCTCTTGCCCGCGCTCGACTACCTGTTCAAGGACAAGCGGCTCCTGGCCGCGGCCACGCTCATGCCCCTCGTGGGGGTGGCGGCAGCGGTCGTGGCATGGATGTTCTTCGATGTGTGGACCCCGCCCGCGGGCAGCGTGCCGCTGGTCGAGGTTGACCTCTTCTCCGGCCTGTTCACGCTCGTGTTCGTGGCCGTGGGGGTCATAGTGGTCCTCTCGTCCGCGGACTTCGTCCGGGGGGACAGGAACCAGGGCGAGTACTACTCCCTGATACTCCTCGCCATCACGGGCATGACCCTGGTGGCCGAGGCCACGGACCTGTTCGTCATATTCGTCGGGCTGGAGATCGCCGGCATCTCCTCCTTCGCCCTCTCCGGCTTCAGGAAGAGGGAGAAGCGGTCGGCCGAGGCCGCGACCAAGTACTTCATAGTCGGCGGGTTCTCGTCCGCGCTGACCCTCTTCGCCATATCCCTGTTCTACGGGGTGGCCGGGACGACGAACATCTCCGCCCTCGGGCCGGGAATGGAGGCGATGTTCTCGTCGATGGAGGGCGCAGACTCCGTGGCGATGCTTGCCACCGTCCTCATAATCGCGGGGTTCGGTTTCAAGGTCGCGGCGGTGCCGTTCCACATGTGGGCCCCGGACGTGTACGAGGGTGCCCCGACGCCGATATCCGGCCTCCTGGCCGCGGCGTCGAAGAAGATGGGCTTCGCCGCCTTCTTCAAGGTCTTCCTGATCGGCCTCGTGGTCTCCAAGACGGACTGGGAGGCCGCCGTCGCCCTGCTGGCCATCGTCACGATGACGGTCGGCAACCTGATCGCGGTCTCGCAGACCAGCGTCAAGAGGATGCTGGCTTACTCTTCAGTCGCCCAGGCGGGCTACCTGCTCATCGCGCTGCCCGTGGGGACGCAGTACGCGGTCGCCGGCGCCATGTTCCACGTGCTGACGCACGCGTTCATGAAGTCCGGGGCGTTCATGGTCGTGGCCGGCATGGGCGCGGCCGCGGTGGGTGAGAAGTTGGAGGACTTCAAGGGCCTCGGCAAGCGCTCCCCGTTCCTCGCCATCGCCATGACCCTGTTCCTGCTCTCGCTCGCGGGCATACCCCCGCTGGCGGGCTTCGCGAGCAAGTTCGTGCTGTTCTCGTCCGCGGTCTACGGCTCCGTCGACCCCGGCCCGGGGTGGCTGATATGGCTCGCGGTCGCGGGGGTCCTGAACAGCGCCCTCTCCCTCTACTATTACGCGCGCGTCATCAAGTACATGTACATGGACCAGGGGAGCGGGGAGAGGTTCAAGGTCCCGCGGTGGACCTTGGCCGCGATACTCATAGCGCTCGTCATGACGGTGTTCCTGGGCCTGTTCTTCGACGCGGTCGTGGACGTCTGCATGAGGGCCGCGGAGTCATTCCCGCTGCCGCCTGGCCTGTGACGCTCACAGGAGCCCGGCGGCTATCAGGCCCGCGGATATCAGCAGGCCCACCGTCAGGTGCACCTGGACCGTCATCGCCTGGGCTGGCACCAGCTCTCGGAAGCTGGCGTACTTGTCCAGGACGGTCTTGACGGCCTTGAGGGCGATCGCCGCCGGGACCAGGGCCACCAGGGACCACACCGGGTATATGCCGGCGGCCCAGAGGGCCACGACGGTCGCGAAGGTGGCCGCCATCAGCCCGGCGTACCAGAAGGAGGCCCTCTGCAGCCCCATCCTCACGACCCAATGGTTCTTGCCGACGCTGCCGTCGGCCTCCCTGTCCGGGAACTGGTTGATGAAGAGGACGAGGCCGATGAGGAACGCAACCGGCAGGCCGGCCAGGAGCGCGGCCAGGCTGAACGAGCCGGTCTGGACCATGTAGGCCCCCTCGACCACCAGCGGGCCGAAGCCGAAGCCTACGGCGAACTCGCCGACACCCATCGCCGCGAGGTTGAGCCTCGGGGAGGTGTAGAAGTACCCCAGGGCCACCCCGGCCACGCCGAGGGGCAGTATCCAGTACGTCGCGGCGTAGGACAGGTACAGGCCTATGGCGGCGCAGGCCCCGAAGAACGAGATGGCGCCCCAGTAGACCTCCCTGGGCGCCAGCACGCCTGCCACCAGGAACGGGCTGCCCCCGTTGAAGGGCGTCCTGTTCTTGTTCACCGGGTCCGTCCCGCTCCTGTAGTCGAAGTAGTCGTTGACCACGTTCGTCCCCGCGTGGGCGAAGACGACGCCCAGGAGCGTCAGTGCGAAGAGGAGGGGGTCGAAGAGCCCCTCGGACTCCCAGGCCACCGCAGCGCCGAGGACCACGGGGACCAGGGACGCCGTGAAGAACGGCGCCCTGACCTCGGCGAACCATATCCTGAGCTTCGAAGGCCTCTCTCCGGTCATCGTACCGCTCCTCCAGTGCGGGAAGGTGGATATAAACCATGCGCAGGCCCGGCAGCCTCCTGCACCCCACCAATGGGTGCCACTGGCCTGCCCCACGGCCGCGAGCCAGAAACCATCAGGATTAAGTAGCGATTGGATTATATGCGAGATTCGATGACCACGGCCCATTGGGATTTTGGCGTCGACAAGGAGCTGAAGATGGTCGACGAGAAGCTCCGGGAGATGGTCAGGTCCGAGGAGCGGACGCTCACGG
>CAZXWO010000075.1:0-3744 GCA_964644565.1 uncultured Thermoplasmata archaeon
ACCTCCCTGCTCCAGTCAACATTGCCGACTGGATATTTCTGGATTTCTCCAGCGACTATCTCCTCGATGGCGGCGGCGACCTCGGCCGGGGTCCTGCCGGTCGTGTCTATCTCGCAGACATCCTGGACGTTCTCGACGGCCTCGACGAGGATGACGTCCACCGCCTCCGCCTCGACGTTCTCGCGGACCTTCTCCGCGGACCATCCCTTGCCGGCCAGCCGTTCTCCGAGGACCTTCGGGGAGCACCTGAGGACTATGGCTACCTCGGCCCCGAGGAGGTGGGAGAAGTGCCCCTCCAGGAGGAGGTCGCCCTCCATCTCGGAGACCGCCCTCCCGACCTTCTCGACGTCGACCTCCTTGGTCCTCCTCCGCTCGTCGAAGCCGACGACCGCGCCGCAGCCGTCGACGATGTCGTTGACGTGCACGACCTTGACGGAACGGACCAGGGCTGACGAGGACGTCTTCCCCACGCCTGGCGTCCCTGTGACAGCGAACTTCATTCCAGCCCTCCGTACGAGCATGCGGAGATATCAAGGCTCACCCGTGCGCCCGCCCAGCTCCCCCGCGAACGCGAGGGCCATGGCGCTCCGCCTCAGGCGCGTCTCGACCGCCCTCCTGATCCCGACCGCCGCGCGCGTGTCGACGGGGAACTCCACCCCGCAGTCGATGTCCATAAGGACGAGGTACTCCGCCGGGGCGAGGCCGACCCTCACCGGCTTCTTCGACGGCTCTGGCCCGATGGCGTCGAGGTCCATGCGCCCCGAGCTGCCCTCGTTCATCATCCATACGATCCGGCGGACCATGTTCCAGAGGAAGCTCTCGGCCCTGAAGTCGACCGCGTGGAACATGCCGGAGTCGGAGACGGTGATGGAGTCTATCCTCCTCACCGGGTTCCTGTCGTCCTTCCTCGCATGCCCGGAGAAGTCGTGCACGCCGACGAACCTGTCCGCGACCTCGCGCAGCAGGTCCGGGTCCTGGCCCGACTTCGGGAGGTGGTACCGGTACCAGCGCTGCCTCGCGGCGCGGGGGTTGAACCCGTCCGGGACCTTCACCGCGGAGTAGGCCCACACGTCCTCCATCTCGGAGTTCAACGCGGAGCACAGGGCACCCAGCGGGAACGAGGTCCTGATGGAGACCACGTTGCCGAGGGCGCTCACCCCGCGGTCCGTCCGGCTGGAGCTCCTGTAGCCGCACTCGCGTGAGGAGCTGATCGCCCCGACCCTCGCGAGCGCCTGCACCAGGGTGCCCTCCACCGTGGCCCCTTGGGGTTGCCTCTGGAACCCGAGGAAGCTCGCGCCGTCGTACGCGAACTTGATGGCGATCCGGTCGTCGGCGGCCACGTCCAGGTTATCTGCTACAGAGTTATATACATGCGGCACCGGTGCCGTTGCCGTGCCCAGGTTCAGGATAGTGTTGATCGAGCCCCTCCACGACGGCAACATCGGCGCCATCGCGAGGGCCATGAAGAACTTCGGCCTCGACGAACTCGTCCTGGTGAGGCCGTGCGCGATCGGCGAGGAGGCGACCAAGAGGTCGATGCACGCCATCGACGTCCTGCAGGGCGCCAAGAGGGTCTTCACTGACGAGGAGGCGCTCAAGGGCGCGGACTTCGTGGTCGCGACATCGGGCATATCGACCTCCAACGAGAAGCGCTTCTCGAGGATCGCCATGACCCCGTGGGAGTTCGCGGAGAAGGTGAAGGACGTCGACGGCACCATCGCCATCCTGTTCGGCCGGGAGGACTTCGGCCTCGACAAGGAGCTTATCAGGCGCTGCGACTTCCTCGTCACGATCCCGGCGAACCCCGAGTACACCGTCATGAACATCAGCCACGCGGCCGCGGTCGTGTTCTACGAGCTCTTCGCGTCCAACTTCGCGAAGTGGGAGCCGAGGAAGGCGACGGAGCTCGAGACGGAGAAGCTCCACGAGTACTTCGCGACGCTGCTGGACCTCATCGACTACCCGAAGCACAAGAAGACCAAGACGAAGGTGATGTTCAGGAGGCTCATCGCCAGGTCGGCGCCCTCCACCTGGGAGTTCCACACGCTGATGGGCGTACTCAACGACTCTATGAGGAAGTGCTCGGGCGGAGAGGTGCCGAAGCGGCGCGTGAAAAAGGGGGGTCGCCCCTCCAAGTTGCGGTGAGGGGCGTGTTCGTGGTTGTGTGTCTTCTGTGGGGGGAGGATTCAGGTCATCCTAAGGCCCCTGCCAGGCCGTACGAGGGCGGCCTGTAGCCGACCTCGTCTATGCCTATGGTGGAGGCGTGCGGGGCTGCCTGCCCGGGCGTCCTGACGCCCGTGACTATCGCCATGAGCCTGATGCTGCTGCCTATGTCGGGGTCTATCCTGGCCCCGAGCTTGATGTTCGCGGTGTCGCCGAGCTTGTTCGTGACCCCGTTGAAGACCTCGTAGGCCTTCCTGAGGGAGAGCGATGGCCCGCCTGTCACGTGTATCATCGCGCCCGTGGCTCCCTCGAAGTCTATGTCCAGCAAGGGGTTGTTGATCGCCTCGCAGACGACCTTCTGGGCGTCCTCGCTCTCGCCGTAGAGGACCGTCGACGCGCCGCCCTTGAGCATCATGGCCCTGAAGTCCGCGAAGTCCAGGTTGATCATGCTCGTCTCGCAGATCGTCTCGGTGACTCCCCTGACCACTTCGACGATGAGCTGGTCCATGACCATGAACGCCTGCTCGACCGGCAGCTTAGGGACGATCTTGAGGAGACGGTTGTTGTCCAGGATGATCGTGCTGTGCGCGCGCTCGCGCAGCTTGGCGATGCCCTGCAGCGCGACCCTCGACCTGCCCTTCTCGATGTCGAACGGGATGGTGACGAGCGCGACGGATATCGCCCCGTGCTTGCGCGCGGCCTCGGCGACGACAGGGGCGGCGCCCGTGCCCGTGCCACCGCCCATGCCTGCCGTGACGAACACTATGTCGTAGTCCCTGACGAGCGCCTCGATCTTGTCCAGGTAGTCGTAGGCGACCTTCTCACCGAGGACCGGGTCGCCTCCGGCGCCATACCCGTTGGTGAAGTGGTCGCCGATGAGGAGCTTCTTGCCGGCGTTGACCCTGGACATGTGGAACTTGTCCGTGTTGATGACGATGGTGTCGATGCCTTCGAGGCCCACCCTGTTCATCCTGTGCACGCTGTTCGAGCCTCCGCCGCCGCAGCCGACGACGCATATCTTGGGGGACAGGCGTGCCTCGAAGTCGCAGTCGTTCTCGAGGGCGTCCTGGATGATCCTGTTGAGCATGAGCTAAGTGCACCTCCTGGAGGAGGGCTGGCGCTCATGCGTACATGCGTGCGTGGCCGACATTTCCCATCCCTTTGCTCTAGGCCGTCACCTTTCCAGCTCTTCCATCGCCTTGGACAGCCTCTTGCGTATGTATTCGCGCACGGCGTTCCTTATCGCGTCGTCGACGGACACGGAGTCGCCGTCCTGGACGAGCTGCTTGAGGTTGACCACATTCCCCTTGGGCAGCTCGACTGTGACCTTCTCGATGTACTCCGGCGTGAACTCGCCCTCGACGAACTTGTCGATGGCCGCCCTGATCGCGTCGGATATGGTGGAGAACCTGCCCTGGTCCACGAGAGCCTGGAGTGCTTGTACGCGCTCCTCGGGGAGCCGGATTGTGACCCGCTCTGACTCTACCATCTGGCAGCCTCCTGTCGTCCGACGATATCGCAGTGTTCGTCAGACAAATGTCAGTATCAACTCCGTGATATTTATACCTTTTCAGGCTCCGG
>CAZXWO010000076.1:0-3720 GCA_964644565.1 uncultured Thermoplasmata archaeon
AATAGGGTATAAGTCGACGTTCTAGCTAGGGGTCCTGAGCGGGGTCGAGGGGCTCAGGGCGTATTCGACCCAAAATGCGACATTTTTAAATAGGCACAATCCGATTCTCTGTCGGACAATCGTCCAACAGGTAAGGGATGGGAAACCTACCATGAGAAAGTATCTCAAGGAGGACGAGCTAAAGGCCTTGCTCGAAGCTCCTAGACGGATGCGGGACCGTCTGATCATCAAACTCATGTACGAGACGGGGATGAGGGTCGGCGAGCTCGCGTCCTTGACAATCGGTGACGTGGACCTCGAATCGGGAGAGATCACGATTCAGAGGGCGAAGAGGCATGAGGAAGGTCGCAAGGTCCCCATAGTCAATAGTTGGACCAAGACGATGCTCCACGACTACATCGGGACCAGGAAGTGCAGGAAGGATCCCCTGTTCGTCTCCAACAAGCGCGGCCCGTTGTCCAGGCGGCAGGTCGAGCGCCTGGTCTCCAACTACGCTGGGAAGGTCGGCATAGACTCGGACAAGCGCCACCCGCACGTCCTGAGGCACACGCACGCGGTTCACGCGCTCAAGTCTGGCATAGACCTCAGGACCCTCCAGCAGAACCTGGGCCACTCAAGCATTGAGGTCACAGCCATATACCTCACGATGGACATCGACGACCGCAAGGAGGCCTACTCGAAACACCCGCTGCCAGGCATGGCGGAGCAGGACGAGGCCAGCGGCCCGGAGGAGAGCCGCGCGGACGACACGCTGTCCGTGCACTCCAACCACTCGAGCTCGTTCGTGCTCTCCGGTGATGTTTAGGTTTCACATAAACACTTTTATGTCAAACATCTTCCGTCATTCTTATTATATTGTTGTGCTTAAAGCGCCCCTGAGGCCCTCCTCCGCAGCGCATTTTCGAGCGCCCCGGGATTAATTCATATCCCGCGATGCACTATCGCGCGGTCGAGATGAAGGAAGAGTGGACTGAGAAGTACAGGCCGAAGAGCCTGTCCGATGTGGCGGGCAACGAGGGCGCCGTCCGGAACATGAGACATTGGGCGGAGTCGTGGTCCAGGGGGATCCCTCGAAAGAAGGCGCTCGTGCTCATGGGGGAGCCAGGGATAGGGAAGACCAGCTCGGCGCTGGCCCTGGCGAACGACTTCGGCTGGGACATGGTCGAGATGAACGCGTCGGACCACAGGAACGCCGACTCGATCAACCGCGTCGCGGGCCAAGGCTCGGTCTCCCAAACCCTCACCCTCGACGGCGAGTTCAAGTCCACGGCCCAGGGCAAGATGAAGCTCATAATCCTGGACGAGGCGGACAACCTGTTCGGCCGCGAGGACTACGGCGGCGCGAAGGCCATCGTCGAGGTGATCAAGGCGTCGAGCCAGCCTATCATCCTCATTGTCAACGACTACTACGAGCTCACCAGGAAGGCATCCGCGCTGAAGTCGCTCTCGGAGTCCGTGGTGTTCAGGAGGCTGGACAAGCGCGCGATAGTCGGTGTCCTGACGAAGATAGCCAGGACCGAGGGTATCTCGGTCGGGCAAGGCCCTCTGGAGAGCATCGCTGACAACGCCGCAGGGGACCTCCGTGCGGCGGTGAACGACCTGCAGATGCTCGTGGAGGGGAGGATCGAGGTCGTGTCGGGTGACATGTCCGTCCTATCCGACAGGAACCAGGCGAAGGCGATCTCCGAGTCGCTGGGTGCCATGTTCGGAGCCACCACGGTCAAGGCCGCCTCGGACGCGACGAACGGGCTCGACAAGACGCCGGACGAGCTGGAGAAGTGGATAGAGGACGGCATCACTATGGAGATGTCGGACCCCGAGGACTTGGCTGAGGCGTTCGACGCACTCTCCAGGGCCGACGTGTACCTGGGCAGGACCAGGCGGTTCCATTACTACGGCTTCTGGTCGTACGCGCGCACCCTGATGACCGGAGGGGTCGCCATGTCCAGGAGGCGCGGCCGGCGCCGGCACGCGGGCGAGTACAGGATCCCCAGCCAGTTCATCGTCCTGTCGAGGGCGAAGGGCGCTACGACGGCCAGGCGCTCCCTCAGGGAGAAGCTCTCCCCGCAGTTCCACACATCCGGTAAGAGCTTCAACGATTCCGTCCTGCCTTCCCTCGTCATGCTGGCGAGGCGGGAGAAGGACCTGCTGAACAAGATCGCAGTCGACGCCGCCCTGGACGAGGGCGATGTCGCGTACCTGCTGGGGAGGGAGCCTGGCTCCGCCGAGGTCGAGGCGGTGATGGCCCGCGTCAGGGCCGCGAGGGGCGGCGAGGACGGGGGAAGGGCCGCCAAGGCGAGGCCCCGCTCCCGTGGAAGGAGCCTGGGGGACTTCTGAGGGGTTGCAGGTGGACGAGCGGACGAGGGAGCACCTGGAGAAGCAGCAGTACCGTATCATCGGGGAGACCGGCGCGGTCAAGCTGTGCCACTGGATGCGGCAGAAGCTGATCCACGGCAGGCCCTGCTACAAGGAGGAGTTCTACGGCATCCAGTCGCACAGGTGCCTGCAGATGACCCCCGCGGTCAACATATGCAACTTCAGGTGCCTCTTCTGCTGGCGGTTCCACGGCATGTCGAGCTTCGAGGGGACCGGCCGCCCGGAGCCGGAGGAGCTCCTCGAGAAGTGCATACTCGAGCAGAGGTCGCTCGTCTCCGGCTTCAAGGGGGACGAGAGGTGCGACCCCGCGATGTGGGAGGAGTCCAGGCACCCGAACCAGGTCGCGATCTCCCTGTCGGGGGAGCCGACGCTCTACCCGGAGCTAGGCGAGTTCATAGCGCTGTGCAAGCGGAAGGGGATGACCACGTTCCTCGTGACGAACGGCTCGGTCCCCAGGGCGCTGGCGGAGCTTTCTTGCATGCCCACCCAGCTGTACGTCACGGTGGCCGCGCCCAACCGCGAGGTTTTCAGGCGGCTGTGCGTGCCCCAGTTCGACCGCGCTTGGGACAACCTCATGGAGACCCTGGACCTGCTGGGCTCGCTCCCGACGAGGACGGTCGTGAGGCACACGCTGGTCAAGGACTGGAACCTGGGCTGGGAGGACGAGTACGCCAAGCTGGACGAGCGCGCCGGCCCGACGTTCGTCGAGTCGAAGGGGTACGTGTTCGTGGGCGACTCGCGGACGAGGATGACCATCGACAACATGCCCTCGCACGAGTCGGTCCGGGAGTTCTCGTCCAGGCTCGCCTCGAGGCTCTCGGTCGACGTCCTGGCGGAGAGGGAGGACAGCAGGGTCGTCCTGATGGGTGAGAAGGGGACGAGGCTCAAGGTCACGGACTGAGCTCACTTCAGCCTGATCGTCTCGAGGTTGAGGGGCGCCCTGGTCTCGATGCCGAACTTCTTGTACAGGGTGCTGGCCAGCTCGCCGCACTTGTACTCCTCCCCGTGGCAGATTATGATCCTCTCCGGCCTCGGCTCCAGGGTGCTGACGTAGTTCACCAGCTGGCGCCTGTCCGAGTGGCCGGAGAAGCCGTCCACGGTCTCGATGTCCATCTTCATGTGGAGGGTTATGGGCTTGCCCCTGTCGTTGATCGCGATGTCCGTCCAGCCCTTCTGGATCTTCCGGCCCATGGTCCCGTCCGCCTGGTAGCCCACGAACACCAGCGTGTTCAGGGGGTTGTCGCACCAGGACTTGAAGTACTCCATCACCGGCCCGCCGTTCATCATGCCGCTCGTCGCGAGCACGATGCACGACTCGGGGTCGTGGGAGATGCGCTCCCTCAT
>CAZXWO010000077.1:0-3635 GCA_964644565.1 uncultured Thermoplasmata archaeon
TCACTTCTTGGCCCTGCGCCTGCCCAGCAGCTTCCTCTTGAAGGCCTTCAGCTTCATCTTCTGTATGGCCTCCGTCGGGTTGAGCTTCTTCGGACAGACCTCGACGCAGTTGAACTGCGTGTGGCAGCGCCAGACGCCGCTCTCGCTCTCGACCAGGTCCAGGCGCTCGTCGTATATCGTGTCCCTCGTGTCCGCGAGGAACCTGTACGACTTCAGCAGCGCGGCGGGCCCCAGGTAGTCGCTGTTGGTCCACGCCATCGTGCACGCGCTCGTGCACGAGCCGCACAGGATGCAGTCGATGGGCTCGTTGATCGGCTGGCGCTCCTTCGGCGTCTGTATGTACTCCTTCTCGGGGTACGGCTCCGCGCCGACCATGTAGGGCTTGACCCTCTTCAGCCTGTCGAAGAAGTGGGTGTAGTCCACCGCGAGGTCCTTCACGACCGTCTGGTGCGGCAGCGGGCTGAGCATCAGGTCCCCCTTGCCCATGAACTGGGCGACCTGCGTCTCGCACGCCAGCCTGACCTTGCCGCCTATGACCATCGCGCACGAGCCGCACACGCCGGCCCTGCAGCAGAACCTGAACGACAGCGTGCCGTCGTGGTGGTTCAGCACCTCGAAGAGGGCGTCGAGCACGGTCATCCCCGGGCGAGTCTTGACCGTGAAGCTCTGCCAGTAGGGCAGCTTGTCGGCCGTCGGGTCGAACCTCTGCACCTTCAGGGTTATCTCGTCAGCAGCCATGTCAGTACCTCCTTGCCTCGGGCTTGAACTTGGTGATCTTCACAGGCGAGTAGGTGATCACCGGCCCCTTCGGGGAGTATGTCGCGATGGTGTGCTGCAGGAACTTCGCGTCGTCCCTCTCCTTGAAGTCGAGCCTGGAGTGCGCCCCCCTGCTCTCCTCCCTCTTGAGGGCCCCCACGACTATGGCCTCGGCCACGTCCAGCATGCCCTCGATCTCGAGGGCGCGTATGAGGTCCAGGTTGTAGCCCCTGCCCTTGTTCTGGACGGTGACGTTCGCGTAGCGCTCCTTCAGCGCCTTTATGTTCGCCAGTGCCTCCTGCATCGGGGCCTTGTCCCTGTAGATGCCGACCTTCTTGATCATGGTCTCCTTCATGTCGGCCCTGATGTCCGAGTGGTTCTCGGCCCCCTTCCTCGCCAGGAGCGCGTCGATGCGGTCCTTGGCCTCCTTTAGGCACTTGTTCATGGCGGCCTCGCCCTCCTTGAAGGCCTTCTTGGAGAGCACGTAGTCGGCGGCCACCTGCCCGGACCTCTTGCCGAACACGACCGTGTCGAGGAGGGAGTTGCCGCCGAGCCTGTTCGCGCCGTGGACGCTCACGCACCCGCACTCGCCCGCGGCGTACAACCCCTTGAACTTCGTGGCGCCGTTGACGTCGGTGTCGATGCCGCCCATGGTGTAGTGCTGCCCAGGCTGGATGGGGACGGGCTTCTCGATCGGGTCCACCCCGACGAAGTTGATCGCCAGGTCCCTGATGCCCGGCAGCCTCTCCATGATCTTCTCCCTGCCGAGGTGCCTGAGGTCCAGGTGGACGTAGTCCTTCCCTTCGATGCCCCGGCCCTCGTTGATCTCGGTCTGGATGGACCTCGAGACTATGTCCCTCGGCGCGAGCTCCATTGCCTTCGCGGCGTACTTGGACATGAACCGCTCGCCCAGGTTGTTGACGAGGTATCCGCCCTCGCCCCTGGCGCCCTCGGTCATCAGTATGTTCGTGCCGAAGAGCGACGTCGGGTGGAACTGGACGAACTCCATGTCCTTGAGGGGCACACCCCTCCTGTAGCACGCGGACTGTGCGGAGCCTGTCGATATGAGCGCGTTCGTCGACCGCCCGTAGATCTGCCCGCTCCCGCCGCTCGCTATGATGACCGCCTCGGCCATGAACTGCTCCAGCTCGCCGGTCCTCATGTTGATGCATATGACGCCCCGGACGGCTCCACCCTCGAGCACAAGGTCCACCATCACGCGGTCCTCGTACAACGGGATGTTGAGCTTGACCGAGCGCTCCCAGAGCGTGTGCAGCATGTACATGCCGGTCTTGTCCGCGGCGAAGCACGTCCTCGGGTAGCCGGCGCCCCCGAAGGGCCTCTGGGCGATCCTGCCATCGTCGGTCCTCGAGAACGGGCAGCCCCAGTGCTCAATCTCGTATATGCACGGCCCGGCCTCCTTGGTCATGAACTCGACCGCGTCCTGGTCGGCCAGGTAGTCGCTGCCCTTGGTCGTGTCGAAGGCGTGCTTCTCCCAGTTGTCGTCCTTCGCTGCAGGGTTGTTGGCCAGGGACGCGTTGACGCCCCCCTGGGCCGCGCCCGAGTGCGACCTGACAGGGTGGACCTGCGAGATGATCGCCGTGTCCACCTTCGGGGCGCTCTCGATAGCGGCCCTGAGCCCCGCCAGGCCGCCCCCTATAACCAGTATCTTGTGGTAATACATCTAGCTCAGCCTCCCGTGATGAAGGGGAAGAGTATCACTATGCCCCAGACGAGCGTGCCGACCCCGACGACCCACAGGGCGACGTCTATCAGCTTCTTCCTCTTCACGAACATGTCGAAGTCGAACAGCACGGTTCTCAGGCCGTTCAGACCGTGGAGCAGCACCATCGAGAGCATGCCGTAGTCCACGACGATGTACAGGAGCTGGTCGAGCCTGACGCTCACCTCGTCGAACGTGATCAACGGCTCCTCGCCCGTCTCCTCGCCCACGCCTATGAAGTGCGAGGCCAGGAGGTGCAACGCCAGGAAGACTATCAGGAGCACCGCGGAGAGCCTCTGGAAGCCCCAGGCCCATGTGCCTGCGACCTTGGAGGTCGCAACCCTCTGCTCAGCCATCCTCACGCACCCCCGCTCGGGAAGACCAGGTGCCATATCGCGAGCAGGCCGCCCACGATCAGCACGGCCGCGACGGCCATGGTGACCCAGAACACCAGCTTCTGGCGCCTGATCCCGATTCCGAGGTCGAAGAGCACGACCCTGAGCCCGTTCATCGCGTGGTATATCACCACTATCACAAGCAGGAAGTCCATGGCCACGAACAGCGGCTGCGAGGTCGTCTCCATGAGCGCGTCGAAGTCCGCGCCCCCCTCGGCCATCGAAGCCGTCGATATGAACGAGAGGTGCAGGAACACATAGGCCACGAGGACCAGCCCCGTCAGCCTGTGCCCGACCCATGCCCACATCCCGGTCTTCATGTTCGTCGGCCAGAACTCGGAGTTCCTGCCGAACAACCACTTGAAGCTGCTTATCTTCATTCGAACACCTTTGCCCGAAATCCCATTCCGCTACGGCGAGACCCCGGACCCCAGCGTCGATTCGCAGGTGCCCTGAGCCCCCCGGCCGCCTAGACAAGCGAGATTATACTTAAGAGTATCTAATCGAACAAAAGATGGGCGAGTTTCATCAGCACGGGTTCAATCCTCGACGGATAGCCGTCATACAACATCCGAAATTCGTCCTTCAGACTCGACAATCGTTCAGCCCCTGATGGTCGCTCCATCATCGACGACGGTACTCGAGGGACAGAATAAAAGTATATGCAAGAGGATACCAGCCGCATGGCCGACATGGCGAAGTACCAGTGCAATGTCTGCGGCTGGGTCTACGACCCGGAGAAGGGCGACCCGAGCCAGAAC
>CAZXWO010000078.1:0-3395 GCA_964644565.1 uncultured Thermoplasmata archaeon
CCCTTGCAGAAGGCGCACCTGGATGACCTCGCCGAGACTCCTTCGGAAGACATCATCTCGTCGAACATGGCCGAGGAGTCGACCATCGCCGATGACCTGGAGAACTGAGAGAGGTCCATCCGGACGTCTCAATCGGCGCCGCCGTTAATAAGGTGACCGGCCGCTTGGCTGAAAATGGTCCGAAGGAATCTTGTGTAAATTTTGTCAAACTAGATATACGCAGGAGGCGTCTTCACCCGCAGAGGGGCGTAGAGGCTCTCTCGCAGGAGGATTCGAGAGCTAATGATGGAGGCAGTTCTATCGCTCAAGATCCCCGACAACTGGATGAGCGAAGTATCGGCCAACTACCAGGCGAGCATCAAGGTCATAGACCGGATGCCCTACTCGGAGAAGGGCGTCAAGGACCTCGTCGAGATACAGGCGCCGGCCGACCAGATGGAGGAGATCCTGGAGACCATAAGGAAGAACCCCCTGGTGGCCAAGGTCGACACCACCGTCACCGAGAAGGGGAAGGTCCTCAGCGCCATAACGACCTCCAGGTGCGACATCTGCAGGGTCCTCACCGACTCCGACGTGTTCCTGATATCCGCCCAGTCCAAGAGCGACGGGAAGGTCGAGTGGACAATAATCCTGAGCGAGAAGAAGATCCTCAAGGACATATTCGACCACCTCAAGGACAAGAGCGTGGACGCCCAGCTGATCAAGCTCACCAAGATAGACGACAAGGAGACCCTCACCGAGAGGCAGGACAAGATCACCCAGGTCGCCTTCGAAAGGGGGTACTTCGACTACCCGAAGCGCATAAGCCTCAGGGAGCTGGCCAGGATGTTCGAGGTATCGCCCTCGACCCTCTCCGAGATACTGCGCAAGGGGCAGCGCAAGATAGTCATGGACTACTTCAAGAAGCAGAGACACTCGATATAACTGGACAGCGCCCGGGGCACAGCCTCTTCATGGAACCGAACCACATAGTCAACAACTTAAAGGCAGGTCATTCCATAGCCGGACGATAGGTAGCACCGAGGGAACAACGATGCCGACGGAGAAGCAGGTCGTCGAAGTGCTGAGGGAGATAGTGGATCCTCACAGCCAGATAAACGTGTACGACATGGGCCTCATCTCGGAGATCAAGGTCACCAAGGACAGCGTCAGCCTCACCTTCAGGCCCACGTCGCAGTTCTGTCCCCTGGGCGTGCACCTCTCGACGAACATCAAGCGCAGGCTCCTCGGCCTCCCGAAGACGAAGAAGGCCACGGTCAAGGTCGTCGGCCACGTGAAGGCCGACATGATCAACGCCGTGCTGGCGGAGCAGTAGGGCCTCAGGCCCCGAACTTCTTGGCCCTGTCGGCCATCCCCATGACCGTGGGCATCAGGTCCCTGCCCCGGATCCTGCCAAGGGCGCCCGAAGCGACGGACATCTCGTCGAACTCCCTGACGTGGTCTATCCTCGCGCCGCCGCCGGATATCGCCACCGGGACCGGGTCCGCGCTGTGGTCCCTGACGCTCACGGGGGTCGAGTGGTCCGCCGTCAGCACGACGACCACGTCCTCGTGCATGTCCTTGAGCATCCCCTCCAGCATCGAGTCGATGCTCTCTATGACCTGGACCTTGAGCCTGAAGTCGCCGTCGTGGCCCGCGATGTCGCAGGCCTTGACGTTCATGAACACGAAGTCGTGCGAGTCCAGGGCCCTCATCGCGGCCTCGCCCTTCGCACGGTAGTCGGTGTCGAGCCCGCCCGTCGCCCCGGGCACCTCCAGGACGTCCATCCCCACGAGCCTGCATATCCCCTTGACCAGCGTGACGCCCGCGACGGCGGCGCACCTGGTGCCGTACATGGTCGGCATCGGGACGAGCTCGCCCAGGGAACCCGCGCCCCTCGGGAGCACTATGTTCGCCGGGGGCAGCCCAGCGGCCTTCCGCTCAGCGTTAACCGGTGATCTGGACATGACCTCGTGGGAGGCCCTCACGAACTCGTTGACGACCCTCGCGGTCTTCTCCGCCTCCGGCACGAGCGCCTTGGACTCCAACACCTTCCCCTCGTGGTGCGGGTCCGCGTCGGTGACCCTCGGGTCCAGCCCCGGGCCCCGCAGCAGGAGCACGCCCCTGTGCTCCGACCCCTCCTTGAACATGACCTGGACGTCCCCGATCTCCATCCCGGACAGGGCCTTCGCCAGCTCGGCCGTCCCGGACTTGATCCTGCCGGCCCGCCTGTCGGTGACGGTCATAGAGCCGTCCACCGTGGCGAAGTTGCACCTGAAGGCGACGTCGCCCTTCCTGACCTCCAGGCCCGCGCCGGCGGCCTCGATGGGCCCCCTGCCGGAGTAGGCCTTGTACGGGTCGTACCCGAAGAGCGCCAGGTGCGCGGTGTCGCTGCCCGGGACAACCCCCGGGGCTATGACGTCCATGACGCCGTTCACGCCGTGCCTGGATATCGCGTCCATGGCGGGCTTCCTGGCTGCCTGGAGCGGCGTCCTCCTGTCGAACTCCTTGGCCGGGCGGTCCGATAGGCCGTCGCACACGACCATGAGCATCTTCTTCTCGTTCATGGACGGGTGCGAATCGACCAGCCCGTAATTAACCCTACCCTTCCGCCCTCTGGAACCTGGGCACCGCGGCCAGCAACAGGCCCGCCAGGCCCAGGCACGCGCACGTCAGCATCACCTGGTCGAAGCCCCAGGAGAGGTAGAGGGGCGTGAGCACGACCGGCGACAGGGCGAAGCCGAGGAACCTCAGGCTGTTGAACACGGACGAGGAGGTGCCCTTCATCCGCGCGGGCACCGCGACGGCCATGGTCAGCAGGGAGGACCACACGAAGGACCCGCCCATGCCGGAGAGGACCAGGAGGCCGATGAACGCGTAGTAGGAGTCGGCCCCCTGCATGGCGAAGGCGGCGAGGGCCCCGAGGGAGAAGCCGACGGCCGCGCAGCACCTCGGCCCCCTCCTGTCGACCAGCCTCCCCGCCAGCGGGGCGAAGAAGATGCCCACCATCCCCGATATCGACAGGGCGATCCCGATCTCCTCGGGCGACATGGCGAGGGGGCCCGTCTCCAGGTGCTCTGAGACGAACGAGATGACCCCGGCGAAGGCCATGAAGGCGAGGAAGCCCGCCCCGGAGACGCGCATTATGTGCCGGTCCTTGAAGGCCACGAGGAGGCTCCGGCTCACGCCGTCCACGGAGACCTTCCCGGCGCCCCGGCCCTCGCCCTTGAACGCGGACCACACCGCGAAGAACATCGCCGCCGCGAGGACCGTCACCGCCAGGAACGCCAGCCTCCAGTCTATGTCCGCGAAGGCGCCTCCGAGCAGCGGGCCGACCGACGCCCCCGCCGTCGTCGAGCTGCCGAAGTAGCCCATGGACGTGCCCTGCCTCTCCGGCCCCGCGATCTCCGACAGGA
>CAZXWO010000079.1:0-3190 GCA_964644565.1 uncultured Thermoplasmata archaeon
TGGCGGGCCCGGTGGGATTTGAACCCACGTTTCCGGCTTCGAAGGCCAGAAGGATATCCTAGCTACCCCACGGGCCCGTTGTACAGGGATTGGGCTGGCGTATAATATCCTTTGGCGGTTCGACGGCCCGCCCCTCCGGGTCTGAGCAGTGGGGACGGACGCCTCTGCCAGCGCGGGACCCCCGCGGCGGGCAGGCCGACAGGGCCGGCAGGGCTCCGGCCGTCCACCCACCCATGTCCCCCACAGGCCTACAACAGTAGTCCATCAGGCTGCACGCGCATCCGGCCCATCATCCACCGACGCACGGCGCGACCCTGGGAGAACCACCTGGGGCCACCTGCCGGGTCAGAAGGCGGGGCGCGCCGGCGCGGCCCCTGGCCAGGGAGCCGGGCTCAGTGGCTCCGGTGGGTGAGCACCCTGAGCAGGAAGTACACTATCAGGAAGATGAGTATCGCGAGGCCGAGGTACCCGAGGGAGTCGTCGACGTAGAACGATGCCATTTCCGTTCACATCCCGTTATCACGTACGAGAACAACGGCAAAGGAATAATACCCTTTGCGCTGTTTATCTTACGGATGGGATCACGAACCCCTCACTGACCAGTATATCCCCTCTGTGAGCAGACGTGCTCTCCGCAGGTACGAAAACGGACGCAGGAGATAATGACGCACAGCAGGCCCAGGATATTCTCTTGCCCAGGCTGCAGCCTGAGGGTAACAGGGTTGGAGAGCGAATGCCCTCGATGCAAGAAGAAGTTCGGGCCGGACGTCAAACTCGAGTGCCCCTTCTGCAGCACCCCCGTTTCACCATTCCTGGACGCGTGCCCCTCGTGCCAGATAGGCTTCGACAACTTCGTTGAGAACGCCGAGGAGCAGCTCTGGCAGAAGGCCCTCGACAAGATAGTCGAGGAGATCGAGGAGCTGAAGACGGACGACCAGGTCAAGAAGGTCCCTTCGACCCCTGATTCTGAACCAGCGATCACACCGGCCGCACCCCAGGAGGGGCCGGCCGTGCCCGCAGCGGGCACCAGACAGCCACCTCCGGAGCCCGCACAGGAGCCTGAGGCAGGGAGCGATGAGGAGGCGCTCTGCCCGGTCTGCCAGCGGGTAGTCTCCATCGACGACGTGAAGTGCCCCGGTTGCGGCGCCGAGTTCGAGGACGACGGGGAAGAGGAGGCCGAGGAGGAGTACGACCAGGACAAGGCCGCCTGCCCGATCTGCGGCGCGGTCGTGACGTACGACGCCTCGGCGTGCCCGTTCTGCGGCGTCGCGTTCGAGGACGAGGAGGCCGAGGAGCCCGAGGAGGTGGCCCCTGCGCCGGAGCTCACCGCGCCGAAGAGGGAGCCGGAGCCGGTGGTCGCAGAGGGCGAGCGCGGCCTCGTCACCCAGCTGCCTGCTGGCGCTGCGATCGGCCGCGTCGGGCGGTCCAACGGCGTCAGCGTGACCAACGGCGCGGGCATAGTCAACGGGAGAGGACGGGTCAACGGCACCACCGGGGCCATAAACGGCCGGGGCCACACGAACGGGCGCGGTGCCGTGAACGGCAAGGGCGCCATCAACGGCAGAGGGGCGGTCAACGGCAGGGGTGCCATAAACGGTAGGGGCGCCATAAACGGCAGAGGAGCCATCAACGGGAGGGGGGCCATAAACGGCCGGGGTGCCGTCAACGGCAGGGGCCAGACCAACGGCGTCCACTTCGTCAACGGCATGGGCGCCGTGAACGGCAAGGACCTAGTGAACGGCACCGGCGCGTCCAACGGGATCGGTGCGAGGCGCCGCGGCTCGTCCGCGAGGCGCAGGCTCCCGGTCTACATGAGGTGGCAGTTCATCGCGGTGCTCATCGCAGTCGCCATAATCATACCCAGCTACCTCCACATATCGGACATGGGCGACGACGGGCCCTACTCGGTCGACGGCGACTTCGGCGACTGGGAGGAGGCGTCCATGTTCAGCGTGACCAGCATCTCGGCCGACCAGGTCGTGGACGTAGTCGAATGGTCCGCGGCCAGCCATTCCTACGACGTCTACTTCTACCTCCGCGGGACGGGCGACCTCATGACGGGGACCGACGCCCAGCGGTTCGTCTGGTTCATCGACTTCGACGACTCCAGGGACACGGGATACCTCGTGGGCGGCGTGGGCGCGGACTACATGGTGGAGGTGTTCGGGTGGAACAGCTCCGTCCAGTCGTCCCTGCTCTCCGCGTATGACGACGACGAGGACCAGTCCGACTGGAACTCGTGGGCGACCGCCGGCTATGTCCCGTGCGGCCTCGAAGGCGACAGGCTCGAAGCCAGGGCCTCGCTCTCCGGCGCCCTCAACACCTCGGCGAAGCTCATCCTGACATCCCAGGACGAGGAGAGCGTCAGCTGCGTCAGCTACCCGGTAAGCCTCGCCGGAGGACTCCTCGTGGTCGAGCAGGTGCTCGCCCCGGAGATCGCTGCCGACGGCATCATACCCGCCTCGGCCGACGCGGACATCCTGAGGCTCCGGTTCACGTGCGACGGGGAGGACGGCACCGTCAGCGCCGTCACGCCCGTCATAGCAGGCACGGAGATGTCGGGCCAGATCCAGCCGTTCGCGCTCGAGGTCGGTGAGACGCACGTCGTGGACGTCAGGGTCGACGCGTCCGCGCTCGACCCGGGGGCCTTCGTCTCGGCCAGCGTCGCCGTCAGCAGCATCACCTCCACCTTCACCAACACCATGGTCATCGGGAGCCCGGCGAGCGCCTACGTCGCCGCCCCGCCCGCCGAGATAGCCATAGACGGCGCCTTCGGCGACTGGTTCAACAAGACCGTCAAGGACATGGACGGCTCCCCGCTGGACAACCCCAACATAGACATCGACGAGGTCGGGGCGAACAGCACCGCGACCGACTCCTTCTTCTACGTCAGCGTCTACGGGGAGCTCTGCGCCGGCGTGTACATACCCAAGGCGTGCACCGTCCCCTCCGGCGGGAGCGGCGGCGGGGCGGTCGTGCCGGTGAGGAAGACCGCGGAGGACTACGTCAGGATATACATCGACTCGGACCGCTCCGACGCGTCCGGGAAGTACATGGCCGTGGACGCGCTTGTGATCGGCGCGGACTACATGGTCGAGGTCAGCGGGCTCTGCTGCGAGATAGCGTCCGTGACCGTCAGGAGCTACGACGACGGGGGCTGGATCCTGCTCACCTCCCAGGCGGACGCCGC
>CAZXWO010000080.1:0-3126 GCA_964644565.1 uncultured Thermoplasmata archaeon
CTATTGCCTCCGCTTCATGTATAGTATCTCTACTGACCTTCGGTCGATTATGAGCAAAAAGACAAGGCGGCGGGGCCCGGCTGCCCGTCCTGGTCGAACGAAAGAAGGGGGCGGCCGCCGGCGGATCCGGGAGAGATCTCACAAGGGGTGAGGTGCCGACAGCCGTAGCTCGCTGTTGAGGACCGCGGCCGCGGTCTTCGCCGGGATCTCGCTGCACTTGCAGTAGAACATGATCAGCTTCCAGTCCCAGGTGCCCCTCGAGGTCTTGAACTTCGCGGGCTCCTTGGTGCCCCGCACCTTCCGGAGGACCTTCTCCGGAGCGATCTCCGACTTGGTCCTCTCGTGCTCTATGCCGTCGATGTACCTGGCCAGGCGTTCCTTCGCCCGCTTCGACTTCCAGACCTTGTAGTCGGCATACGGCCCCGACGGGAGCCGGGGGAACTCGTGCTCCGTCTTGAGGTCCCAGTAGGGCTCGACCTTCCGGCCGAACTTCCGCCACGAGGGTTTGTAGAACTCCGCCTTGCCGCGCTTGAAGGCGGGCATCGAGATCGCGTCCCAGGTCCTGTGCCGCATGATCGCGATCGTGTCGAGGTACCAGATGTTGGGGCAGCAGATCAGCACGTTGAGGTTGCGGTCCCGGACCTGCATCGCCGCCTTCGCGAGGCTCTTGTTGATCTGGGACGCGAAGTCCCGGTTGAACCAGGCCTCGCCCCCCTCGTCTAGGATGACCGTCGCGCCCTGGGGCGCGGTCTCGAACTGCCCCAGGAACTCGTCCGGGTCGTAGGTGATACGCTCCTGCCAGTGCAGCCGGAAGTCGTCGTGCGACGTGTACATGCCGTCCATGATGGCGAAGGTGGACTTGCCCGAGCCCTCCGGCCCGGAGATGATCGACCACCAGTCGAGGTCGAGCTCCATCAGGAGCTTCGACTTGTACCTGCACAGCCCCTTGTGGTAGTTGCCGGTCATTGTGGCGCCCAGTCCGCGAACTCCTGCTCGACGTCCTTCTCCGTCGCCTTCGACTTGCGATGCCTGCCCCTCAGGATCTCCATCTCGTCGTACAGGTCGATCGTGAGCTGCTTGATCGCGAACACCCGGGTCCGGTTCGCGATGTTGTCGAGCTTGAGGTCGCCGGTCTTCTTGACAGGGTACTTCTCGAGGATCTTCGAGAAGACCATCATCGGCGTGTCCCCTTTTGCGACGAATACCCCCGGCCAAATCTCCCTTTCATGGAAGTGTAGAGGCAGGGGTTTGTGCTTCTCTGGCGTCGGTATGTCCGTCCAGAAGTCCAGGACGGAGTCCTCGTAGTACTCGCCCGCGCCGTCCTCCCGAGCCTCGATCCCGAGGTTGATCAGCTTCTTCGTGATCGCGCTCGCGTAGGTCTCCTTGTCCCGCGCCTTCCAGTCCGGCGCGGACCCGCCTTCATCCTGAGCCGTACCTGCTCACCGTCCTCGCCTTGAGCTCCTTGTGGAGCACCGATACCCAGCCCAGGAACTGCGAGGCGTAGACGTCGTCGCCTACCTCGAGCTGCCTGCTCGGCACGGTCTCCTCGGTGGGCCAGGGGAGGGCAGCGTCACCCTCCCGCTTCCGCTGCTTGAAGAGCTGCTGTATGGAGTCGGCGAGCTGGTCCATGCGGTCGCCCGAGGACTTCTGCTCCCAGCCCCGCAGGTACTCCTCGCAGGCGTGCAGGAGTGCGTCCGAGATCGAGTCAAGCTCCCGTATCCTTCTTCCGCCGCTCATGCAGCATCATCTCCTTGAGCTCCTCGTCGACTATGATCGTCCCGGACTTCATCTTGTCCAGACGGACGCCGACGTTCGCCTTCGTGAGCGTCTGCGTCTCCCTGACGAGCTCGGCGATCCTGTGCGTGAAGAGGTCCTTGCCCCACTGCGTCGAGAGGGGCGTGCTCGTGTAGGCCTCGTCATGGGTCGCGAACTCCCGGATCCCGATGATCCTCCGGTACTTGCGCTCCGAGACGACGAGCTCGAACGGGCCCCGCTTCTCGATCTTCTCGATCGGTGCGAGGCGCACCTTGAGCATCTTGCGCCCAGGGGACGCGATGTTGATCGGGGGCCAGGCGCGGTCTCTGATGTAGGCCGTGACGTACTCGCGTTGCGGGTCGTAGGGCCTTCCGTTCCTCCGGCGGTATATACCACCGTATACACCATCCCAGAGGTTGAACCAGAAGCCAGCGCCCTCGAGCCAGTAGCAGCGCCCCTCCCTAGTCTCGACGCCCTCGGAGTACCGCAGGTAGTCCTTGAACATGTACCGCCAGAGGGTCATGTAGAACGCCAGGAGCGCGATGACGATGGTCGCGAAGACCATGATGGTGAACGGCCCCCAGACGGTCCACCACGCCTGGAAGGCCCCCTTCTCCGTCACGACCTTCATGAGCCACGGGAACACGATCGACTCGCGATACCATCGCAGGAGGAACAGGTAGTCCCCCTTGAGCAGGTTCATCAGCATCCAGTAGCAGATGGGTACCACGACGGCGACCACTGGCAGCCTGGGCAGGACGAGCCTGCTGAGCGCGTACGCGCCCGGGTGTCGCAGCGAGAAGCGCGCGGGGCCGGGGGGCTCCTCATCATGTAATAATGTAAGAGGCGCCTCGTCGCTGGGTCGGCGTAATAATGTAATAGCCGGGGCCTCCTCGAGCTCGTACGGTACAGGTACCGTACCGGTGCTGGCGTCGTCCTCGAGGACCTCGACGGGAATCCTTACCTTCCTGGTCCTCCGCATCGAAGGTTCGGGGGGAGGCGGGGGCGGCTGATCAGACTCCGACGAGAGTCTCTCGAGCAGCTCGTCGAGTGGGTCAGTCCTGGTCATACTGCGTGCCCTCCTCCGGCGTGCCCGGCACCTGCGGCGCGTAGTCCGGCCGCTTGATCATGGCGGCCGCCTGGCGCTTCGTGTCGACCGCGTCGATCATCGCGTGCACCTTCTGCTCCTCGGCCTCGATCGCCTTCTCATGGGTGAGCAGGAGAGCCTCGTGCCCCAGGACCATGTGATCGTAGTACTCCGACATGGTCATCAAGACCTTGCCGGGGTTCGGGAGGAGGACCTCGACGACCTTGTCCCTGACGGCCTTGGTCGGGATCACCTTGAAGAAGTTGCCCAGGGGCTCGACGCCG
>CAZXWO010000081.1:0-2763 GCA_964644565.1 uncultured Thermoplasmata archaeon
GAGAAGTGCATAGGCTGCGGCATATGCTCCGAGGAGTGCAAGGCCAAGGCCGTCGCCTACGACCAGAAGGAGAGGGTGTTCGAGATCCAGGTCGGGTCGATCATAGTCTCGCCCGGCTTCGAGGAGTTCAACGCGCGCCTGAAGCCCGAGTACGGGTACGGCGTGTACCAGAACGTCGTCACGAGCATCGAGTTCGAGAGGATGCTCAGCGCGACCGGGCCCTACTTCGGCACGGTCCTGAGGCCCTCGGACGGCGACATACCCGAGAAGATCGCCTTCATCCAGTGCGTCGGCTCGAGGGACGAGCAGTGCGGGAACGAGTACTGCTCCAGCGTGTGCTGCATGTACTCCGTCAAGGAGGCCATCATAGCCAAGGAGCACGGCGGGAACATCAAGCCGTCGATATTCTACATGGACCTGAGGGCGTTCGGCAAGGAGTTCGACGAGTACTACAACCGCGCCAAGAACGAGTACGGCATCAGGTTCGTCCGGTCTAGGATAGCCGCGGTGAGCGAGGACCCGAAGACGAGGAACCTCACACTGAAGTACACCGAGAACGGGGAGCCGAAGGAGGAGGTCTTCAACCTCGTCGTGCTCGCGGTCGGGCTGACCCCGGCGGCTGACGCCGAGGCCCTGAGCAGGGTCATGAAGTTCAGGCTGAACGACGACGGCTTCTGCCAGACCGGCGTCTTCACCCCGGTGGAGACCTCCAGGCCAGGGGTGTTCGTCAGCGGGGCGTTCTCGTCCCCGAAGGACATCCCCATGACCGTCGCCGAGGCCAGCGGGGCCGCTGCGAAGGCCGGGACGGGGATCGCCTCTGCCAGGGGCACGCTCGTCACCAAGAAGGAGTACCCGAAGGAGAAGGACGTGACCGGGCAGGAGGCGCGCATAGGCGTGTTCGTGTGCCACTGCGGCATCAACATAGGCGGCGTCGTGAACGTCCCCGAGGTCATGGAGTACGCCAAGACCCTCCCGGGAGTCGTGTACGCCGAGCAGAACCTGTACACCTGCTCCCAGGACGCCCAGGAGCGCATCAAGGGCAAGGTCGAGGAGCACAAGCTCAACAGGGTCGTGGTCGCGAGCTGCACGCCGAGGACCCACGAGCCTCTGTTCCAGAACACGATCAAGGAGGCCGGCCTGAACGCATACCTGTTCGAGATGGCCAACATCAGGGACCAGTGCTCGTGGATACACATGCACGAGCCGAAGGCCGCCACGAGGAAGGCCAAGGACCTCGTGAGGATGGCCGTCGCCAAGTCGAAGCTCCTGGAGCCGCTCGAGAACCTGACCATCAAGGTCAACCAGCAGGCCCTCGTCATAGGCGGCGGGGTCACCGGCATGACCGCAGCGATAGAGCTGGCGAGGCAGGGCGTCAAGGTCCACCTGGTGGAGAGGGAGAAGGAGCTCGGGGGCAACCTGAGGAAGCTCCACTACCTCCCGTCCGGGGACGACCCGACGGAGAACGCCAAGAGGCTCGAGGCCGAGGTCAGGGCAGAGAAGAACATCACCGTGTACCTGGGCACCGGCGTCAAGAGCATAGACGGGTACGTGGGCAACTTCAAGACCGTCCTGTCGGACGGCAAGGAGATCGAGCACGGCGTGGTCATACTCGCGGTGGGCGGACAGGAGTACAAGCCCGAGGGCGAGTACCTGTACGGCAAGAACAAGAGCGTCAAGACGCTGCTCGAGTTCAAGGAGATGCTCAAGAAGGGCGAGGCCAAGGGCAAGTCGTACGTGTTCATACAGTGCGTGGGCTCGAGGGAGGGCGACCACCCGAACTGCTCGCGCGTGTGCTGTACGGGCACGATGACCGCGGCGGCCAAGATCAAGGACAAGGACCCGGAGGCCGAGGTGTATGTCCTGTTCAGGGACATCAGGACCTACGGCTTCAGGGAGAAGTACTACAAGGACGCCTCGCAGAAGGGCGTCAAGTTCGTCAGGTTCGACGACGACAAGAAGCCCGTCGTGGAGGACAAGGGCGGGAAGATCGAGGTGAAGGTCACCGAGGAGGACACCGGCAAGCAGCTGGTCCTCAGGCCCGACTACCTCGTGCTCGCGTCCGGGACCAGGCCGCAGAGCGGCGCAGAGGAGCTCGCGCCGATGCTCAAGGTCCCGATGACCAAGGAGGGATTCTTCCTCGAGGCGCACATGAAGCTCAGGCCGGTGGACTTCGCCACGGAGGGCGTGTACCTCGCCGGGCTCGCGCACGGGCCGAAGTTCGTCGACGAGAGCATATCCCAGGCGCTGGCGACGGTCTCGAGGGCCATGACGGTCCTGTCCAAGACCACGCTCGAGGCGGAGGGCATAGTCGCGAGCGTCGATGAGAGCCTGTGCGACGGGTGCGGCATATGCGTCCCGACCTGCGAGTACAAGGCGCTGGAGATCGTGGCGCACAAGGACGACCCGAAGAAGAGGATGGTCGATGTCAACGTGGGCCTGTGCAAGGGCTGCGGGGCCTGCGTGGGCGCGTGCCCCGCGGGTGCTCTCACACAGAAGGGCTTCAGGGACGAGCAGATCCTGGCGATGATCGACGCTGCACTTGAGCAGCCGAAGAAGCAGGAGGTGAAGGGATGAGCAGCGAGGCGAAGGGCGCGCACGGCGCGGAGGGCGACGGGTTCGAGCCGAAGATAATAGTCTTCTGCTGCAACTGGTGCTCGTACGCGGGCGCGGACCTGGCGGGCGTGAGCAGGCTGCAGATGCCCCCGTACTTCAGGGTCATCAGGGTCATGTGCTCTGCCCGTGTGGACCCGGAGTTCGTCCTGA
>CAZXWO010000082.1:0-2758 GCA_964644565.1 uncultured Thermoplasmata archaeon
GATGATGGACAACATCCCACCGAAGGTTCAGAACCAGATCGCGCAGTTCCAGCAGCTGACCCAGCAGATACAGATGGTCACGACGCAGAAGATACAGCTCGAGGCGCAGGCGAAGGAAATCGACAGGACCGTCTCGGAGCTCGAGAAGGCCCCCGAGGACTCTGCGGTATTCAAGAACGTCGGGACCCTGCTCGTGCAGGTCAAGGACCGGAAGGCGCTCGTGGACGAGCTGAAGGAGCAGAAGGAGACCGTCGAGGTTAGGGTCAAGACGCTGGAGAGGCAGGACAAGCACCTCCGCGAGAGGCACCAGAACCTCCAGTCCCAGATCACGCAGGCGCTCCAGGGCGGCCCGGCCAAGGGCCCCGAAGAGGACGCGGGCTGACGGCGGCTGTCCCAAACCCATGCCCCCGCGGACGGCCGGTGCGCGGGCGGCTCAGCATCTATTTTATAGGCATCCCATCACTTCGTACACCCCGTGCTGTCCAGCATAGCAGCGGAACTTGAGAGGGGCGGCGCCGTGGCGCTCCTCCACGGCAACGCGGACCCCGACGCGCTAGCCAGCGCCTTCGCCGTCCAGAGCTGCTTCCCGGACGTGACCATCTGGACGCCCGGCGGCACCGACCGGATGGCGAAGGAGATGACGCGGTCGCTCGGGATCACGATCTCGGAGTCGCCCGAGAGGCCCGACGGCACCCTCCTGGTGCTGGACACGTCCGGGCCGGAGCAGCTCCCCGAGGGGATCGACTTCTCCGACGCGATAGTAGTGGACCACCACTCGCGCACGGACAGGTGGGCCTCCGCCCGCGTCTACTACTGCGACGACTCGAAGAGCTCCTGCTCGGAGATCGTGCTCGAGCTGCTCAAGGCCGCGGGCAAGCGCATGCCCAAGGAGGCGGCCCTGGCACTGATGGCCGGCATCATCACCGACACAGGGATGTTCAAGTTCGGCAGGCCCTCCGCCCTGAGGGCCTTCGCGGGCCTCATGGAGGAGAACGGCGTCCAGATGGACGAGGCGACCTCCCTGGTGTACATGGACACCGACATCTCCGAGAGGATATCGCAGCTCAGGGGCGCTCAGAGGCTGAAGTACTGGAAGGTGGGGGACTACATAGTCGCGGCGTCCCAGGGGAGCGCCTACGAGGCGTCCGTCTGCAAATCGCTCCTGTCCCTCGGCGCTGACGTGGTTTTCGTGGGGTCGCAGCGCGGCGACAGCTTCAGGATCAGCGCCCGCGCGACCCAGGAGATGGTGAGGTCCGGCGTGCACCTGGGCAGGCTGCTGGGCGGCGTCGGGTCCGAGACCTCCAACGGCGGGGGCGGCCACCCCGGGGCGGCCGGCATCACGGGCGTCGGGGACGTCGAGGCCATCCTGAACATCTCGGTCGAGAACACCATCAGGCTCCTAAGGCGCATCTGCGACGGCTCATCTGGTGATGGTTAGGGCCTTGAGCCGGTCGATCGTCTCCGGCCTCTCCGCGAAGTGCTTCCTCACGGGCTCGAGTATCTTGACCAGGGAGTCGGCCGCGCCCTTCTTGAGGTCCTGCGGGTGCAGCGCCTTCTCGGCGTAGGTCTTCAGGAGCTCGTCGTAGCTGTTGAACGTGAGCGGGCCGCCGTACTTCGCCGGCCTCTCGATGTGGACGCTGCCCAGCCTCGGGAAGGCTATGAGCCTCATGACCTCCAGGACGGGGTTGTTGTCCACCTCCGCCGGGCAGAACGCCGCCTTCATCTTCTTCGCTATCGCCTCCGGACCGTCGTGGAGGAATATGGCGCTGTTCGGGTCGCTCTTGGACATCTTGGCCTCGACCGGGTCCATCCTCCCGCTCCCGACCAGGCTCATCAGGAGGGGGGTGTGGAGCGCGACCGGCTTCCTCCAGCCGAGCTTCTCCGCGGCGTCCCTCGCCAGCATGTGGGCCCGCCGCTGGTCCATGCCCGCAAGGGCGATGTCCGCCTCGAGCGCGAATATGTCTGCGGCCTGCATCGGCGGGTACATCACCTTGGAGGCGTCCAGCTCCGCCTCGTCCTCGGTCCTGCCCATGATGGTCATGGCCCTCTTGATGCGCATGAGGGTGCTCGCCTTGCAGATCCTGATGAACCTCTCCCAGTACTCCGGCCTGCCGACGAGGTCGTTGGCCCAGACGAACCGGGCGGAGTCCTTGACGCCCAGGGCCAGGAAGCACTCGCGCATGTAGTCGCCGCAGATGCGGATGCTCTCGATGTTGCCGCCGAACTTGTCGTTGATCATCGCGTGCCAGTCGGCGAGGAATATGGTCATCCTGACGCCCGCCTCCTGCAGCTCGGATATCTTCGCGGCCGTGATGGCCTGCCCGACGTGGACGTAGCCGCTGGGCTCGTAGCCTATGTAGGCGGTCGGCGAGTCGTTCGTCTCGAAGAGCGTCCTGAGCTCCGCCTCTGTGACGATCTCGAGCGCGCCCTTGGTCGCGAGCTCCATCCTGCGTTCGACGTCCATCAGTGTGCCTCGCCCATGAACCAGCGCGCCTGTGGAAAAGCTTTGCGGCCGGCGGGGGCGCAAAGGGTTAAGAGGGGCACACGCATTAGCACTAACTCCCTTCGGGGTCAGTCATGTTTGAGGGGAGTCGATGCCGGTTTCCAGTCTCCGCAACGGTAAGATGATCATCAAGGTCTCGGACGTCAAGGACGTGGTGGGCGACAGGTTCAGGATCTCGGAGGAGTTCTACTGCGAGCTGGACAGGGAGGTCCACGAGATGATCGAGAGGGCCGCCAGGCGGGCGAAGAGGAACGG
>CAZXWO010000083.1:0-2632 GCA_964644565.1 uncultured Thermoplasmata archaeon
TGATTCTTTCTTTCATAAACCCCACCTAAGGGTCGGTTCCCACCCGGCCCCTCGAGAGGGAATCAACGTCCGAGTATTTGGATTCGGGACCCCTCGGACGCACCGGCGACGACGGTGACGGGCGAGGCGCGGCCCGGCCACGCGTCGAGGTGTCCCAAGGCCGCGGATCCGGAAAGGCCCCGGAGGACACTAGATGCTCCATCTGACGACGCCATAGACGATGAACCAGACGATTATCGCGACGACAAGTATGATCCCGAAGCGTCTGATGAACCGCCATGTGAAGCGCGGGTTGGACATGAAGATCATGGAAGGGTTCGGGTGTTGCCAAGTGCCCCTCAGCGCATACTCCGCGGGGTGCGCGTCCTCCTCGATCCGCTCATGCTCCTTGAGCTGCGCGGACTCGACCATCTTCCTCCTAGATATGTCCCTCGAACCCATGGTGCGCACCGTCTGGAGGAGATTCGTCAACGGACTTAACCTTTCCCGGGGAATCCTGCCGCTGTCGCCCCCTGCGGGGGAGAAGGCGGGCCCGGTATGAATCGCTTCACGGCGAGGTTAGTAGACAGGGGACCACCATTCAATCAAGGGATGTATTGTTGTGGTCGGCATGCGCCGTCACCTCAGCAAGAATGATAAGGGATGAGGTGAGATTGGCGGCCGTGAGAAGACAGGTCGGACGCTTGCCGAAAGGGCTGGGGTCATCCGAAGCGCCCAGGATAGCGAAGAGGCTCGGGTCGATCTCGGGCGGCAGGGTGCTGGATGTCGCCACCGGTGAAGGTGGGTTCATCGACACACTGATGAACACCCTGAAGGACTACGAGTCCTTCGTCGGGATAGACAATTGCGCCTCGCACCACTCCATGGAGGGGATGAGCGAGGGGAGAGTGCATTTCAAAGGAAGGCCCGTCGAATTCCTCGAGATGAACGGGGAGGCCATGGGGTTCGGGGACGGCTCCTTCGACACCGTCTGCATATCATACGCCCTGCACCACCTCGACGACGTGGACGCGGTGCTGACCGAGATGAGGCGCGTGCTCAGGCCGGGCGGCTGTTTCATCATCCAGGAGTTGTACAGCGACGGCGACAAGACAGAGGCTCAGAAGGTGGACGAGCTCGAGCACGAGTGGTGCGCCAGGATCGACAGACTGCTAGGGACAACACACAACAAGGCCTTCACGAGGCAGGGGATCAAGGACTTCACGAACCGCCTGGGCCTGAAGGACCTTGAGGTCTTCGACTCCGACCGCCCCATAGACTGTCTGTTCTGCGACAGGAACCGGCTGTGCGAGGATCCGAAGAACCAGGCGAAATTCCACGATTCGATAGAAAGTGTCGACGAGACATACGACAGGGTGAAGGACTACCCCGACCCGGAGGTCAGGAAGAGGATCAAGGAGGAGGGCGAGATGATCAAGAAGGCGATAGCCAGGTCGGGCTCCGCAGCAACGTCGTATCTCTTCATAATCGGCACGCGGTGAAGGCCGCAAGGGTTGGAGAGGGACAGGGAGCGGACCCGGTGGGAACCGTCATCATGAGATACCAGTAGTATGGCTGTCGCCATCAATCAAGGGGTATGATGCGCTCGGCAGAAACTCCTCTTCCGTTCTTCTGCCCCAACGACCTCTCCCGAGAAGAAGCCGGTTATCTTGGGAAATCTTGACCCTCGACCCCTACCGTGCAAAGCGAGCAACCTTCCGTCGATTCACGTGTCCGTGTGGGATTCATATGTGCATGGCAGGCATTATTGGCTCTTGCTCAGTCCTCCAATGGTGAGCGTTGGTTCAGAATCCATCAAAAGTGGTCGCCTGCCGGGCCGTGATCAGCCCGACAGGAGTGCGAAGGGTTTCTCGTTCAAGCCTGAGTTTCAGAGTCAGACGAAGCGCGGTCAGTTCTGGCAGGTGCAGTCCTCTTTGTCGTCGCAGATCCCGTCTCCGTCGGCGTCGTTGTCACAGATCCCGTCGCAATCGCAGGTGCAATCGGGGTTCAGCTCTGGGTCTCTGATTTGGTCTTGGTCCCCGTTGACGACGCCGGCGCCATTCTCGCCGCCAGTCCACTGCGCTGCGACGGTCAACGCGCTGCCACATAGGAGGACCGCGCCTAGCGCCATAGTGATCCATACCTTGCCCAGCATCTTTCTCTCTTTCTTCTGCCCAGACACGCTTCTGGCCAGCTCGCTCTCGAACTCCTTCCTCATGTCCTCACTTCCTTGGTGCTTTCCCATCGGAGGCGCCTACGCCTCTGATAGTCTCTCTCAGTGCCCTTGTGCTCCTCCGTCCATGACCAGAATCTTGCGGGTATGTCTGTTGTGGTACGGTTATCAAAGGTTGGTACAACCACTGAAGCACCCTCCTGAGTCACTGGCCGGTCTTGACCTCGTGCTCGGGCCAGCGGTCCCACGGCATTTATAAGTGACTTGCAGATTTCCACTAATTATATCAGGATTGACAAACGTCCTTCGCGATGGCCAGGACTCAGATGTCTTTAACGATTCAACAAGACGCCAGAGTGCGAGAACTCCCTGGCCCGAGAAGGAACTTGATCACTGACCATGGATATTGGCGGGCATGGCGGGGACCGCACCTTCGCTGAGCCTTCAAGTCGCAATGGGGTTCGATCACAGGGTGGATGC
>CAZXWO010000084.1:0-2340 GCA_964644565.1 uncultured Thermoplasmata archaeon
GAAGGCCGGACGCGGCGGCGCCGATCGCCACCTCCGTCGCGACCTTCTCGTTGACGGAGTACTCGAAGTATATGCCGGCCTTCTCGGCGGCCTTTGCCAGCGTGTCGCCTATCTCCGACGCAGGCGTGCCGGGGTAGGTCGTGGCGACGGACAGGCGCGCCTCGAGGGCCCCCCTCGCGATGGCCTCGTTGCCAAGGAGTAGCACCTCGGACCCAGGCTTAGCATCAAGGACCTTGCCCATGGTGACTCGTTAACGGTTTCCAGAGGAAATACCTTTTCGAGCGACGGGATTACGCTCGGGCCGCCGACCGCCTGAGGGGCCATGCGACGGAGTGACTCGACAGGGTTCAATACCCGTTCGGCGAATCACCTGCAGTCATCGGACACAGGCCATTTCATGAGAGGGGGGACGACAATGGACTCCATCAGCAGAGAACACGGTCTCGTGGGTAGGGTCAGCTACCGCAGCAGGCGCCGCGGAGGCGTCAGGCAAGCCGCAACCCGGTCGAGGGCCAGGGCCTTCCCGAGGTTGTCTTTCGGCAGGGCCGCGCGGAGGAAGTGCATGGTCCTGGGCGCCTCTATGATGGTGTTCGTCTCATTCTCCCTCCTGTCAGTGACGGGCCTCTTCCTGGCGTCCTCGCTCGATCCCCTGATGGACTGGGGCCACGACGAGCCCGCCGGGGCCAGCGACTGGCCTGCCGACTACCTGAACGGGACCGTGACGCCGATAGGCTCCATCCACTCGGACTTCGGGACCTACGAGGGCGCCAGCGTGACCGTCCAGGGGAACGTCACGGCGGCTCCCGGGGAGTTCGACAACGGGTACATCTTCGTGCAGGACCACTCCGGCGGGATCATGGTGAACGCCTCGGGCTCCGGGTTCGAGTTCACCGTCGACCGGGGCGACCTGTTGAGGCTCAACGGCACGGTCGGCCAGACGGCACATGGTATGCATACGGTGGAGGCCGCGATCAGCTACTGGGTCGTGTCCACGGGCAACCCGGTGGAGGTCGCGCACAAGTACAACTCGTCCCTCGTCGCCCCAGCGGACCAGAGCTCCCTGGTCGAGATGAACGGGTACATGACGGGCTTCGAGTACCAGAACACCTCACACACAGACCCGGACTGGGACAGGACCAGTTGCACATCGACCCTGTGGATGTACGGCAGGACCTTCCCGGTACATGCGGTCAACATCACCCTGTCGGACTATGAGGGCTTCGTGATGGTCTCGGGCATCATGTTCTGCGAGGACGATGTGCCCGCCATCTGCCCCAGGTCTGCTTCCGACATAGTGCAGGGCAACGGGCCGTTCGACTATCCGTTCCCGGACGGCGACACCTCCGAATGGTCGCGGTCCGAGACCGCCGTGGACGACTCGGACAGCGACTCCAGGGTGTCGGACAACGAGATCAGGTCCTACTCCGTCACGTGGGACGCGGAGTACCTGTACCTGTCTTTTGACTACACGGTCACAGCCGGGAACGCCCTGATACTCTACATAGACTCGATCCCCGGGTCGGGAGCGGACAACGTGTCGGCATTCTCAGACGACGCCTCCACATGGAGCAGGCACCTGGAGTTCTTCGACGGCTTCGCGGCGGATCTGATGCTGTGCCGGTACGAGGACGACCTGCCCCAGCTGTTCAGGATCACGTCGAACGATGCGACCACGAACATCACCACCGAAATGACCCCGGCATGTTCCGGCTCCGCGGACGGGAGCGCCTCCGTCATCGAGGCTGCCATCGCGTGGGGTTCGGTCTACGGCCTGGACCCTGGCAGGGTCCCGGCGGGCGCCACGATGCGCATGGTGACGGTGATGACATACTCCACCGACACGAACATGTTCGACTGCTCGCCGGACAGCGTCATCTTCCCCCTCTACAACGACTGGGGCGAGATCTACTACTTCTACGACCTCTGCCTGGACTGCGACATGGACGGGTACCCTGACGATTACAGCTCCGGTTTCGCCATACCTGAGTTCTCCACTCTACTGGTAATCCCCTTGACCCTGGCAATCGTCGTCCTGGTCTCGCGCGCGAAGAGGAGGAAGACCCAGGATTGAAATAGTCCAGCCCCGATTGACGGGACGTTGACGGGAAGGACCGCAGCCGAGAAGATCATAGGCAGGGCCGCGGGCACGTCCGAGGCCAGGGCAGGGGAGGTCGTCGAGGCCTACCCCGACCTCCTGATGTCCCACGAGAACACTTACCTCGTGGGCAAGGCGTTCCGCGAGCTGGGGGCGAAGAGGCTCTACGACCCCGAGCGAGTGGCGGTCATCCTGGACCACAGGACCCCGGCCAACACGGTCGAGACCGCCTCGGTCCATGCCCA
>CAZXWO010000085.1:0-2196 GCA_964644565.1 uncultured Thermoplasmata archaeon
ATCAACATCGTGGACAACTACGAGGACATGCTCGGCATCATGGAGAAGCAGGGCACCCTCGTCGAGAAGATACCCGTCGAGAAGAAGGCGACGGACGAGATCCTCGAGCGGAGGCGCAGCAGGAGGCGCGGGCGCGGCGATGCCGAGGGCGACGCCGAGGAGGTCAGGCTCGGGCCCTCCGAGAAGATCGAGGTCACCGTGTTCAACAGGGACATCATGGCGTACGGCGTGGAGCACGAGCTCACCTACAACAAGGCCAGGGAGAAGAGGGTCAAGTTCAACAGGTACACGCTCGACCACCTCCCCAAGGTGTTCATGGAGGACAACCAGCTGAAGGTCACCTACTTCCACGAGACGCTGAAGCTGGAGAGGACCATGCCGGTGGACATGGTCGTGCTCTCGACCCCGCTCGTCGCGCAGCCGGACGCGGGGGACCTGTCGAAGCTTCTGAAGGTGCCGCTGGGCCAGGAGGGCTTCTTCCTGGAGGCGCACGTGAAGCTCAGGCCCGTCGACTTCGCGACCGACGGCGTATACGTCGCCGGCACCTGCAAGGGCCCGGCCGACATCACCGAGGCCGTCACGCAGGGCGCGGCCGCGGCCTCGAGGGCCGCGATACCGATGGCGAAGGGGTTCGTGCAGGCCGAGGCGATCACCTCAGTCGTCGACGAGGCGAAGTGCACCGGGTGCGGCACATGCATAGAGGTGTGCCCGTACGGCGCGCTCAGGAAGAACGAGAAGGGCCTCGCCGAGGTCATCGTGGCGGCCTGCAAGGGGTGCGGCTGCTGCGGCGCGACCTGCCCGGAGGGTGCCATCACCATGACCAACTACACCGACGCGCAGCTCCTGGCCGAGGCCAGGGCCGCGCTCGAAGAGGAGGAGGTGTGAACGATGGCTGACGCTACACATGCGGACTGGGAGCCGAAGATCATAGGGTTCCTGTGCAACTGGTGCTCGTACGCGGGGGCGGACCTCTGCGGCGTCAGCAGGTACCAGTACCCGACCAACATAAGGGCCGTCAGGGTCATGTGCTCGACCAGGATCAGCCCGCACCTCGTGCTGGACATATTCCGGTCCGGCGCGGACGGCGTGCTCCTGGGCGGGTGCCACATCGGCGACTGCCACTACATAACCGGGAACTTCTACACCGAGAAGCGCGTGAGGCTCATGAAGCGCCTCCTGGAGGAGAGCGGGGTCGAGCCCGAGAGGCTCAGGCTCGAGTGGGTCTCGGCGTCGGAGGGCGAGAAGTTCTCCAAGGTCGTCACGGAGTTCACCGAGCAGGTCAGGAAGCTCGGGCCGAGCAAGGTCAAGAAGGACGACAAGCTCAGGGCCAGGGTCGCAGCGGCGGACGACGCCTCGGAGTCCTTCAGGCTCAAGGCGCTCGTCGGCAGGGAGCTCAACCTGGTCAACAAGGGCAACGTCTACGAGAACAAGCTGGACCCCTCCGAGCTGGACAGGATCATAGACTCCGCCACCGAGGATGAGTTCGAGAGGAGCCTCATACTGGAGCTGTCGAAGACCAAGCCCAGGTCCGTGAAGGAGCTGGGGCAGATCATGGAGGTCCCGACGGACAAGGTCCTGAGGCACATAGTCGCGCTGAGGCAGAAGAACATGATAGCGATGGAGCACCCGGAGGGGTTCACCCCCACATACAAGACCATAGAGATCGGGGGTGAGCAGTGATGGCCGCGACGGACAAGGTCGGCGCAGTCATGGTGGTCGGAGGAGGCATATCCGGCCTGCAGTCGGCGCTGGACCTGGCGGACTCGGGGTACAAGGTGTACCTCGTGGAGAAGCAGCCGAGCATCGGCGGGGTCATGGCCCAGCTGGACAAGACCTTCCCGACCAACGACTGCGCGATGTGCATAATGGCACCCAAGCTCGTCGCGGCTGGAAGGCACCACAACATACAGCTCATACCCAACGCCGACATCGCCATAGTCGACGGCCAGGCGGGCAGCTTCACCGTCACCGTCAAGCAGAGGGCGTTCAGGGTCGACGAGACCAAGTGCACGGGCTGCGGGAGCTGCGCCCAGAAGTGCCCCATCGAGACGGCCGACGAGTACAACGAGGGCACGAAGATCCGCAAGGCCATATACGTGCGCTACCCCCAGGCGGTCCCCCTGGTCTACTCCATAGACCCTGAGAAGTGCATAGGCTGCGGCATATGCTCCGAGGAGTGCAAGGCCAAGGCCGTCG
>CAZXWO010000086.1:0-2167 GCA_964644565.1 uncultured Thermoplasmata archaeon
CATCCCGAGTAGTACGACGCGTCGTACGGCTCGGGCTTGAGGCCCTTCCTCTGCCTTATCTGAGGCACGGTCCTCTCCAGCGGCTCCTTGGGCATGGGCTCGAAACCCGCGTTCTCGGTGGACCAGAGCGCCCTGCCGCTCGTGGCGCTCCTGATGGACGCCGCGAACCCGAACATCTCCGACACCGGGCACTTCGAGGCCAGGACGGTCATCTCGCCCTCCTGCTTCATGTCCTCTATGACGCCGCGCCTCTGCTGGATCTCGCGTATCGCGTCGCCCATGACGTCCTGCGGGACGTTGATGAACACCTTCTGCATGGGCTCGTAGAGGGTCCTGCCAGCCATGCACATCGCGCCGTAGATGGCGGACCTCGCGGCCGGGATGACCTGGGCCGGGCCCCTGTGTATGCTGTCCTCGTGGAGCTTCGCGTCCACGAGCTTGATCTTCATCGCCATGCACTTCTCGTTGCACAGAGGCCCCCGGTTCATCGCCTCTATGTAGGCCTCCTTGATGAGCTCCATCGTCTCGTGGAGGTACTGGATGCCCTTGGTCGTGTCGAGCAGCATGTTCGTGCCGTGGAAGGCGACGATGCCCCTCGCCTCGTCCCTCTCCATGCCGAGGTCCTGGAGCTGCCTCGCGACGGCCTTGGCGTCCTTGACCCTGCCCTCCGTCTCGATGACGCCCGAGCGCATCGCCTCGACCACCGCGGTCGGGAGCGGTTCGGCCTCGATGTAGAACCTGTTGTGCTTGTTCGGGGACTTGCCCTCGAACGGGCCGCCCGAGCCCGTGACGCACTCCCTGAACACGACGATGGGTGGCGAGGTCTTGATCTCGACCTTGTGCTCGTTCACGATCCTGTAGTTGGTGACCTCGAGGTGCAGCTCGCCCATGCCGGACATGAGGTGCTCGCCCGTCTCCTGGTTGATCTCGACCTGGATGGACGGGTCCGCCTTCGCGACCGTGCGCAGGACGTCGACCAGCTTCGGCAGGTCCTTGGTGTGCTTCGCCTCGATGGCGACGGTGACGACCGGGTCGGAATAGTGCACTATCTTCTCGAAGGGCTGCATCGCCGGGTCGCTGGAGACGGTGGAGCCCGCGATGGCGTCCTTCAGGCCGGATATGGCCACGACGTTGCCGGCGTCGATCTCATCGACGGGGATCCTGTCCGCGCCGACCGTGAGCGAAACCATCTGGGCCCTGTTCGGGTTGGGCATGCCTATGATGTGCATCTCCTGGCCCTTGATGACCTTGCCGCTGAACAGCCTGCCGACCGCGACCTCGCCGGCGTGCGGGTCGACGATGATCTTGGTGACCATCATGGCCACGGGGGCCTCCGGGTCGCAGTTGAGCATGCCCTTGCCGAAGTTGGACTCCGGGTCGCCGTGCCATATGATGGGTATCCTGAGTTTCTGGGCCTCGGCGGGGTTGGGCAGGTGCATGATGACCTCCTCGAGGAGGACCTCGTGGAGGGGGGCCCTCTTGGACAGGGTCTTCTGGTCGCCGTTCTTGCAGTACTCGTATATGTCCTTGAACGTGATGTTCGTCTTCTTCATGTAGGGGACGCTTATCGCCCAGTTGTTGAATGCCGAGCCGAGGATGATGTTGCCGGTGGACACGTTCATGGCCCACTTCTCCTTGAGGTCGGGCGGAAGGAGGTTCTGGACCTTCGTGTGGACCTCGTTCATTATGGCGGCCAGGCGCTGCTGCATCTGCTCGGGGGTGACCTGTAGCTCGTTGATGAGCCTGTCGACCTTGTTGATGAAGAGTATGGGGTGGACGCGCTCCTTGATGGCCTGCCTTATGACCGTCTCGGTCTGGGGCATGACGCCCTCGACCGCGCACACGAGGATGATCACGCCGTCGATGGCCCTCATGGCCCTGGTGACGTCGCCGCCGAAGTCCACGTGCCCGGGCGTGTCGATGAGGTTGATGAGGTACTCCTGGCCCTTGTAGTCGTAGACCATCGACGCGCTCGCGGCGTTGATGGTGATCCCCCTGGCCTGCTCCTGCTCGTCGAAGTCCAGCAGCAGCTGCTTGCCAGCGAGGTCCTCGGACATCATGCCCGAGCCGGCGATCAGGTTGTCTGAGAGGGTCGTCTTCCCGTGGTCGATATGCGCGGCCGTGCCGATGTTGCGTATGAACTTGGTCTGCCTCATCAGGGCCTGCG
>CAZXWO010000087.1:0-1910 GCA_964644565.1 uncultured Thermoplasmata archaeon
TCCTGGACCACAGGACCCCGGCCAACACGGTCGAGACCGCCTCGGTCCATGCCCACATAAGGAAGCTCGTCCGCGACCTGGGCATCAAGCACTTCCACGACGTCGGCAGGGGCATCTGCCACCAGGTCCTCGTAGAGGAGCACCTCGCGAAGCCGGGCCAGCTCATAGTCGGCACGGACTCGCACACCAGCACCGCCGGGGCCGTGGGCGCCTTCGCGACCGGGGTCGGCGCGACGGACATGGCCGGCGTCTGGGCGACAGGCTACCTGTGGCTGAAGGTCCCGGAGACGATAAGGGTGCACATGAAGGGGCACCTCGAGAAGGCGGTGTTCCCGAAGGACCTGGCGCTCCACCTGGCCGCGAAGATGGGCCCCTCCGGTGCGGAGTACATGTGCATCGAGTTCGACGGCATCTTCCTCTTCGACATATCCATATCCGGCAGGATGGTCCTCTGCAACATGGCCACCGAGCTGGGCGCGAAGGCCGCGATGACGCCGGCGGACTCGACCTTCTCCACATGGTCGCCGGAGCACTGCGGGCCCCTGGGCCACACGTGCAAGTCCGACCCTGACGCGCGCTTCATCGAGAATGTCGAGCTGGACGTGGAGAAGGTCCCGCCGATGGTCTCCGGGCCGCACAGGGTCGAGGAGGCCCGGCCCGTGGACAAGTTCCAGGGCATCAGGGTCGACCAGGCGTTCATAGGCACCTGCACCAACGGGCGCCTCGAGGACCTCATCGCAGCTTCGTGGGTCCTAAAGGGCAATAAGGTCGCCCCCGGCGTGAGGCTGCTGGTCGCCCCGGCGTCGAGCGAGGTCCTCGCCACGGCGATGGACATGGGGGTGGTGCAGGGCATCGTGGCGGCTGGCGGGACGATACTGCCCCCCGGCTGCGGGCCGTGCCTAGGCGCCCACGGCGGCGTCCTCGGCCCGGGCGAGGTGTGCATCTCCTCAGGCAACAGGAACTTCAAGGGGCGGATGGGCTCCGGAGAGGCGGAGATCTACATCGCGAGCCCCGCGACGGTTGCTGCGAGCGCCATCAACGGGTGCATAACCGACCCGAGGGGGTGGCTCACTGTCGACCTCTAGCGGGAGGGTGTGGATGTTCGGGGACGACGTCAACACCGACCTGATCATCCCGGGGAGATACCTGAACAGCTACGACCCGGCGCACCTGGCGCAGCACGCGATGGAGGGCCTTAGCGGTGCGTTCGCGAAGGATGTGCGCCAGGGCGACATCATCGTCGCGGGCAGGAACTTCGGCTGCGGCTCGAGCAGGGAGCAGGCGGTCGTGGCGCTGAAGGCGGCCGGGGTCTCGGCGGTCGTGGCCAGGTCCTTCGCGAGGATATTCTACAGGAACGCTGTGAACCTGGGCCTGCACGTGCTGGTCTCGCAAGACGCATGCGATGTCTTCGAGGACGGGGCGGCGGTGCGGCTCGATACCGAGACCCTGTCCGTGCTGTCTGCCGACGGCTCCAGAAGGGCGAGCGTCGAGAGGATCCCCACGCACGTTTCCTCGATATTGAGCGCGGGCGGTCTGGTCCCTCACCTGAAGAAGCGGATCAGACAGGCCTAGGGCGCTGCATCGTCGTTCAGACAGACCTGCGGGGCGGCCCCGTCCTTCTTCTTGCGCACGCCCTTCCTCCTGTACAGGACGATGAACATGACCATGACCGTGAACACAGGCAGCGCGATGTCCTGGAACTCAGGTATCTTGTGGAAGAGGACCTCTACATCCGAGGTCTTGTTCTGAGTCCAGATCCAGCATATGTTGGACGCGCCGTTCACGGAGTACACGGATGTGAGGTGGTTCTTCTCGTCGGCCGTCTGGCCGCTTATCGTGAGGGACGACCAACTCGAACCCCCGTACGGGAGCCTCTTGCACTTCATGTTCTCGGTGTCGTCCTGGACCCA
>CAZXWO010000088.1:0-1879 GCA_964644565.1 uncultured Thermoplasmata archaeon
CCATGGACCTCGGCTACCAGCTCCTGACCGACGACTACTCGATCCAGAACCTCGCGACCATGCTCGGCGTCCCGTACCGGGGGTTCGACCAGAAGGGCATCACGAAGGTGCTCGAATGGGAGGCGAAGTGCACGGGCTGCGGGAAGGTGCTCGGCCCCGAGGCCAAGGAGTGCGACGTCTGCGGCAGCCCCACCAAGATGCGCAGGAAGAAGGTCCTGAGGCGCTAGACCCTCGGCCTCGAGGCCCGCCGGCCTACCTCCTAGGCGGGAGTCCAGTCTTCTGGAAGTGCGTCTGCGCAGCGTCGTCGTGGGACGGGGTCGTGTCCGCCGAGTCCGGCTTGGAGTAGATGTCCCTGACCGTTCTCCACAGCATCACGGAGGCGAACGCGAAGAACGCCAGGAAGGCCAGTCCTAGGATGAGCGGGTCGTCGTCGCCGCTGGTCCGCCATTCGTAAAGGAAACAGGAGCTGAGGACCGCCGCTATGGCCCAGTATCCGACCATCCCGATCAAGCGGTTGGCGTACCCGCCTATCGCATCGTCCCTGAGCCGCTCCTCCTCCTTCTCACTCGGGTAGCTCTCGGTCCAGTCGACCAGCGACGGCTCCGGCTTCGAGTAGTCGACGCCGTCCCTGGTGAGAACGCCCCGGCATCCCGAGCAGCGCTCACCCCCCTCGAGGTTCTCAAACCCGCACGCTGGGCACTTCATGGACCCACCCTGGTCGGAGGACCGCCCCGCGGGCTTATAAGCGTTCCCGGGGGTTGCCCCTCATAGGAAGAGCCGCTTGCACCTGATGGCCCTGTCGAGCCCGCGCCGCCCGAGGACTGCCATGGCCGCGCCCAGCAGAATGTCGCTCCCGAACACCATGTCCGCCATCCTCCTGGTGCGTACGGACGTCTCCAGCGGCTCCAGCAGGACGCGCCTCCACCGGGCCTCGTACTCCTCCAGTCCGCACGACCCTGCGAGGTGCTCCCTGATGGTCCTCCCGGCGATCCTGCCGGCGATCATCGCCGTCGGGATGCCGCCGCCGTTCGTGGCCATCGTCTGGCCCGCGGCGTCGCCGACGAGGAGGACGTTCCCCCTGACGGTGGACGGCACCGGCCCAGACATCGGCACGATCCCCATGGTTACCTCTTCGCAGGTGCAGTCCAGGCCTGCGACGAACCGCTCGAAGGCCTCCCTGGGGCTCCCCTCGAACACCTTCGGGTCGAAGCCGAGCCCGACGTTCGCGCCGCCCCTCTTGGGTATGGTCCATGCATAGCCCCCCGGGGCGACGCTGCCGAAGAACATCTTGACCGCGGGGTCGAACGTCCCCTTCGCCTGGCAAGTGACGGCCGGGTACCGCAGGGCCGGGTTCCCGAGCCCCGCGTCCCTGGCGGTCCTTGAGTTGGGGCCGTCCGCGCCCACGACCACCTTGGCCCTCACCGGCCCGAGCGTGGTCTGCGCGACGCCGTCCCTGAGCCCGAGGAACGAGGCGTCTGTCTCAAGACGCGCGCCCGCCTCCACGGCCAGCTTCGCGAGGTGTTTGTCGAACGACCTCCTGTCGAGCGTGTGGGACTTGAAGTCGCAGCGGTACGTCCTGCCGCCCGGGGATACGAGGTCGACGTGCTCGTTCTCTCCCTGCACGAGGTGCGGCGGGACGGTGAAGAGCTCCTCGAGGTGCTCGCTCCTGGGGAACATCGTGTACATCTCGTCGACGTGGGGGAGCAGCTCGCCGCACTGGACGGGGTGGCCTATCTCCCTCCGCCTGTCGATCATGAGGACATCGGCGCCGTCGCCCGCGCAGAACCTCGCAGTGGTGCTCCCGGCCGGGCCAGCGCCGACTATGAGGACGTCGACTTCCAAGGCTTGCTCCCCCTGGTCATCGTCGCGCCCCTGAGCT
>CAZXWO010000089.1:0-1848 GCA_964644565.1 uncultured Thermoplasmata archaeon
ATGTCGACCATGGCAAGTCCACGATCCTGGACAGGATCAGGGGCACCAAGGTCGTGTCGAGGGAGGCCGGCGGGATCACCCAGCACATAGGCGCCACCGACGTCCCGATCGAGACCATCTACGAACTCTGCAGGCCGCTGATCGGCGACAGGAAGTTCATCGTCCCCGGCCTCCTCTTCATCGACACCCCTGGCCACTACTCCTTCGCGACCCTAAGGACGAGGGGCGGCGCGCTGGCCGACCTCGCGGTGCTCGTGATAGACGTCAACGAGGGCATGAAGCCGCAGACGATCGAGTCAATCAACATACTCCGCAAGTTCCGGACCCCGTTCGTGATAGCCGCGAACAAGGTCGACCGGCTGATGGGCTGGCGGGTGCACGAGGGGTCGACGATAGCGAAGTCGCTGGAGGAGCAGGACCCAAGGGTCGTCGCCGAGCTGGACGAGCGCATCTACGGCATCGCGGGCGCGGTGTTCGACAGGACCGGCTTCAGCGCGGACAGGTTCGACAAGATCTCCGACTTCACGAAGTCCATCGCGATCGTGCCGGTGAGCGGGAAGCACGGCGAGGGGCTCCCGGACCTGCTCCTGATACTCGTGGGCCTGGCGCAGAAGTTCCTCGAGGTCGAGCTCAAGACCGAGGACTGCCCCGCGGAGGGGACGGTGTTGGAGGTCAAGGAGGAGAAGGGCATCGGGACGGTCCTCGACACCATCGTGTACAGAGGCACCCTGCAGGTCGGCGACCAGATACTGGTCTCCTCGACGAGGGGCGAGCCCATACAGACCAAGGTGCGCGCACTCCTCAGGCCGAGGCCCCTCGACGAGATAAGGGACCCGACCCAGCGCTTCGACCAGGTCAAGTCGGTGTCGGCCGCGGCGGGCATCCGTCTCGTGGGGCAGAACATGGAGGACGCGATGGCCGGAGGGATCCTCAGGGTGGCGAACGAGGACGTCGATGCGGTCCGCGAGGAGGTGCGCAAGGAGAGCGAGCTCAAGGTGGAGCTCGCCAACGAGGGCATCGTGGTGCGCGGGGACGCGATCGGCTCCCTCGAGGCGCTCGTGTTCGAGGCCAAGAACGCCGACCTGCCCATCAGGAAGGTGGGCATCGGGAAGGTCACGCGCAAGGACGTGATCGAGGCGTCCAACTTCGAGAACCCGCTCCACAGGGTGATATTCGCGTTCAACACGGACTCCAACCCGGACGTCGAGGCGGAGCTCGCCTCCACCGGGGTGAAGATGTTCAGCAACCAGGTCATATACCGCCTCCTGGACGAGTACAAGGCGTGGTGCGAGGTCAGGAAGCGCGAGGTGGAGGCGGAGAAGAGGCTCGAGACGGTGTTCCCGGGCAAGGTCAAGATCATGAGGGACCACGTCTTCAGGGCGAGCAAGCCCGCCATCGTGGGCGTGCGCGTCCTCGCGGGGAGGGTCCGCCCCGGCCAGATGCTCATGCGCGAGGACGGCCGCCAGGTCGGGCGGATCAAGAGCATCAGGAGCGGGGAGAACACCCTGGCCGAGGCGATCGCGGGGAGCGAGGTCGCTGTGGCGATCGACGACGCGACGGTCGGAAGGCAGATAGACGTCGAGGACGTCCTCCTGGTCGACATACCGGAGAGCCACGCCCGGGAGCTGTCGGGCTACAAGCTCTCCGTCGACGAGCGAGAGGTCCTGGAGCAGGTGGCGGGGATAAAGCGGAAGGAGAAACCCTTCTGGGGGAGATGAGCGCCCCCTCGCCCCCTCTTGTGCAGGCCCCCGTCCCCGGCCCCGCGGGATGACATACCAGCGTCCCCGACGGATTCCGAAACCCTTATAACTCCTTGCGCATTAGGGCGTCCTGCAAACCGGAGTGGAT
>CAZXWO010000090.1:0-1840 GCA_964644565.1 uncultured Thermoplasmata archaeon
GACTACGTGCGCGCGGGCGCGATATTCGCCGCGCGCATGAAGAGCAGGCTCTCGGCGGACCTAGTGGACTTCGTCAGGGCTGGGAAGCCCGTGCTCGGCATATGCAACGGGTTCCAGATACTGGTCGAGACGGGCCTCCTGCCGGCCATGTCGGGGGTGATGTCGGACGTGCCCGAGGCGGTCCTCGGGACCAACGACTCCGGGAGGTTCGAGTGCAGGCCGACGCTGCTGAAGAAGGTCAACAGGGGGAAGTGCGTCTTCACGACCAGGGTCCCCGACGACCGGGTCTCGCTGATACCGTCCGCGCACGCCGAGGGGAAGCTGATGTTCCCCATCGAGAAGAGCAAGCGGATCCTCAAGGAGCTCGCCGAGAACGACCAGGTCGTGTTCAAGTACGTCGGCCCCGACGGGGAAATCGCCGGGTACCCCTGGTGCCCGAACGGGGCGGCCGAGAACATCGCGGGGATATGCAACAGGGACGGGAACGTGTTCGGCCTGATGCCGCACCCCGAGAGGGTGTTCTTCAGGTACACCCACCCCGACTGGACGAGGAGCCCCGACGGCCCCGGGGACGGCAGGGCGGTGTTCGAGTCGGTGCTCGACTACGCGTCGAAGAAGCTCTGAGGCGGTCACAGCGAGACTATTAGCTCGACCTGGTCCGCGTCCTTGAGGCCGAGGGAGCGCCTGAGGTGGTACTTGCATATCACTTCGATGATGTCGGTGTGGTGCGACCTCACGGGGAGCACCACGGCGCACTCCATGTTCCTGATGGTGGCGAGGAAGCACTTCACGTCCCCGAAGGTCCTCCCCTCCTTCTCGAAGCCCTTGATGAGTATGCCCTCCGACTTGCGCAGTATGTCCATCTTGGAGAGCTCGTGCTGGTCTATCCTCAGGTTGAGGGTGCCCTCGTACGGCTTGAACCAGAGCTTCTTCTGGAACTGCTCCGTGTAGGCGTCCTGGTTGACGTAGTACTGGCCCTCCCCGAGGCCGGAGGTCACGGTGCCGAGTATGACGAGGTGGTCCTTCATCTCGAAAATGCGCTGGTAGTCCGAGTACTCCTTCCTCAGGAGGTCGAACCCCTTGTCCGTGAGCTTGATCCGCTGCCTCCTCGCGCCGAGGTCCCTCTCGATCAGGCCCTCGCCGAGGAGCTCCAGTATCTTCTTGGAGGCAGACTGCTGGCTTATCTCGAGGACGTTCCCGAGCTCCCTGGACGATATGGCGATGTAGTCGTGCACGCCCCCCATGAGGGCGATGTGCTTCAGGGTGGCAATCTGCTTCTCATGCATGACGGGGCTCGGATGACGGAGGGTCGATAAATAGATTTCCAGAAAATTGGTTGAGAACGGTTAAGTTGGTAGATTGCGGCCCCGGCGGACACACCCTTGGCTCAGTCGACGCCGTGCTCGGAGAGCTCGAGGTACCTCTCGCTCCTGAGCCTCACGACGGGTATGTTCTCCGCCCTCAGCCTCCTGATCAGGCCGCGGTCGTTCGTGACCACCGCGGCCGAGGTCCTCCTGGCCACCTCGAGGACCGCGTCGTCCCCGCGAAGGGACGTCTCGACTACCGGGTACTTCCTCGCGAGGGCGAGCGCTCCCTTCCCCGCAGGGTCGTCCGAGTTGGCGAGCTCGCCCAGGACGGAGCTCGGGACCAGGACGGGCAGGTCGCCGAACAGGCGCTTCAGCTCCCTGTCGAGGTTCACGCTGAACTGAAAAGGCATCATAAGGCCGTTAGCGTCGAGCACCACGGCGGAGACCACTGGGCATCCCTCACTTCACGGTGCCGTAGCCGATGAGGCGCCACTTGCCCGTTATGCGCCTCGACATGGCTATCCTCTGTCCCT
>CAZXWO010000091.1:0-1780 GCA_964644565.1 uncultured Thermoplasmata archaeon
ACACACCTCGCCATTTCCTCCAGAATTTCGAACCACCCACAACTTTTTCACCAAAAGAGGTGTTCGTTTTGCCTCTCCACCCTACATATTTTTGAAAAGAACTAGCAGGCGCTGGTAGTAAGAATCGGCAGCCACCCGGGAGACATCCCTGCGCCCTAAGTGAGCACCACGCACCCGTCCCCCGTCACGAGGACCGAGTGCTCCGCCTGCGCCACGAGGCCGTCCGCGACCTCGACGAGGACGGGGTAGTTCATGACCATGCCCATCCTGAGCATCTTGGACAGGAGGGGCTGGGCATTGGGGTGGAGGTCGTCGCACCACCTGGACGCGAACGGGAGGGAGCCGAAGGAGGACTGCATCTTGGCGAACAGTGACGAGACCTCCGCCGGGGCCCTCCTCGCCCGGACGATCCTGTAGATGTTGCCCCTAGAGACGCCCTTGACCTTGCCCTTGCCGGTCGTGGAGAACGGCTCGATCGCGATTACCATCCCCTCCTCGACCGTCTGGCTCTCCCGCGTCCTCACGCTCGGGATGCTGAGGCCGGCGTGGAGGTTGTACCGCTCCATGCTGTGCCCGGTGAGGTTCTCCACGGGCCTGTAGCCGGCGGACCTTATGGCCCTCTCGACCGCGTCCCCTATCGCCGATGTCGTCGTCCCGGGGGCGACCATCTCTATGGCCATCCTCAGGGCGTCCTCCGCGCAGGAGATGAGCCTCTGGTTGTTCCGGGTCCCGAGCTCCACCGTCACGGAGGTGTCGCCCGGGTAGCCGTCCACGTGGGCCCCGAGGTCGATCTTCACGACATCTCCCACCTTGAGGGAGATGTCGTCCGTCTTGGACGGGGTGTAGTGCGCAGCGACCGAGTTGACGCCTATGTTCACCGGGAACGCGCACGCTGCGCCCCTGGACCGGATGAGTGATTCGATGGAGTTTGCCAGGGCCAGGGCGCTGATGCCCGCCTTGACGTGGCTGACCGCGAACTGCCTGGCCTCGCGGGTGACCGCCCCCGCCTGCCTGTACTTCTTCAGGGCCTCGTCGCTAACGGAGGGCGTCCTCGATCTCCTCCTGAGACAAGACGCCCTTCCTTATGACCTCGACCTCGCCGTCCGAGACGTCCACGATGGTGGACGGGGCGGAGTACTTGGTCCTCCCGCAGTCGATGCATATCGCGACATGGTCCTTCAGGTCCTTCTTGGGGATGCTCGCATCGGTCGGGTCCTTGTGAGAGTGCAGGTTGGCGCTCGTGGCCGTGATGGGGCCGAACCTGTCTATCAGGCCCAGCGAGAGCGGGTGCTCCGGGATCCTTATGCCCACGGAGTTCGAGCCGGAGGTCAGTATGTCCGGTATGGTCGGCTTCTTCGTCAGCATGATGGTGACAGGCCCTGGCATGAACCTCCTGATGAGCTTCCTCGCGTTGTCGTTGAGGACCGCCACGCTCTCCATCATCTTCTCGTTGCTGACGGCGATCGTGAGGGGCATGTCGAACGGCCTGTTCTTGGCGACGAAGACCTTCTTCACGGACGCCTCCTTGAACGGGTCCGCGCCGATGCCGTAGAGGGTGTCCGTCGGGAACACGATGAGCTCACCGGCCTTGAGGGCCGCGAGCACCTCATCCATCTCGCCCGCGGCGAGGTCGCACCTCTTGCACTCCTTCCTGTCCGGACACTTGATCACTTTCATCAGTATGCCTCTTCTATGTACTCCGCGGCCATGCCCAGGTGCACGCGAGCGTCGCCCTCGGCGTACGGCCCGTGGCCCGGGTACATGTTCCTCAGTCCCAGCT
>CAZXWO010000092.1:0-1723 GCA_964644565.1 uncultured Thermoplasmata archaeon
TACCCGCAGCAGTACCCCGGCTACCAGGCGCCGGCGTTCAACATGCAGATCGTCAAGAGGCCGCTGACGGACGCGGAGAGGGCGCTCCCCGGCAGGTTCTACAAGGTCGTGCAGAACGGGCTCAGGGCGCTCGCGGTAGGGTGCCTCCTGATGTTCATACTGAGCACGTACGTGCTCCCGTCGCTCATCACCGACGCGATAACCTACGACACCGTGTCGACGGTGCTCTCGGTGTTCATGATCGTCTTCGGGCTCATGGCCGTCGGGATGTCCGTGAACGCCATCGTGCTCCGGAGGAAGCTCGCGCAGACCCTGGCGGACGGCACAGTGGTCGAGGTCCTCGCCCCGGCGTACAGGGGCATGACGAGGGGCAAGGGCCTGACGTGGACCGTCGGGCCGATATCCATCGTGCAGATGAGGGGCCTCGAGGGCCTGATCGCCGAGGGCCAGCCGACGAGCGTGGTCTGCGTCCCCAGGATGAAGGCCGCCATCGCCGTGAACAACTACGGCCTGAAGACTGGCATGAGGATCATTTGTCCCCCGAACCTTGAGATGATGGCGGTGCCAACGGGGCCGGTTCCCGCGAGCGGTCCGGCCTCGGGCCCCGCATACCCCGCCTACGGCGTGCCTGTGCAGCAGGCGCCGAATGCGGCCGTGGAAGAGGAGCCGCCACCGCCTCCGCCGGAGTGAGTCTGCTCGGTCCCGCGCCTCAGTCAATCCTGCGGCCCAGCTCATCTATGCTGATATTCCTGCAGATCTCCTCGGCCATTCGGACGTGCTCCTCGGTGTCCGCCGCGACCGCGTCGTGCACGAAGTAGGGCTCGAGGTCGTGGTCTATCGCGCCGTGGTACGTCGCCATCGCACAGCCGACCGCGCTCAGACCGACGATGAAGACGGTGTCGCAGCCCAGGCCGTGCAGCATCTCCAGGAGCGGCGTCTTGTTGAACGCGTTGGGGTAGTTCTTGACGACCATCGGATCCGATTCCCTGACGTCTATGGACTCGTGGAACGCGAACACCCTCGTCCCGGGCCTCGGGCCCTGCTCCCTGTCCTCGTGGTAGACGACCACTAGGGGCAGGCCCTTGGCCCTGAACAGGGCGATGGCGTCGTTCATGGTCTTGGCGTGCGCCCTCACCGAGTCGGAGTATCCGGGGAAGAGGTCCAGGACGAAGTTCTGGACGTCTATCACGAGCAGGACCGGCTTCATGGTGTTCCCCTCCGCGTGGCTCCCAGGGGTCATCCCCGGAGGGCCGAGGCGAGCCTCGCCACCCTCTCCCCGAGCTCCTCGCAGAGCGCCAGCTCGTCCTTGTTCGGCGCCTCCACCGCGGTCGGGCCGTAGTGCTTGTTCTCGCACCTGCCCTGGATGACCATCCCGTGGATCATCATCGCCTTGAGTATCGAGAGGAGGGTCGTCTCCGCCCCGCAGGCCGTGTCGCCCGAGCTCGTGAAAGCGCCGCCCGCCCTGCCCACGAGCTTCCCGTGGACGGCGAAGGACCTGTCTATGAAGGTCTTCATCTTCCCCGACATGTTCCCGTAGTAGGTCGGGGAGCCCATCACGATGCCGTCCGAGCCGGTGAGGTCGCTCATCTTCGCCTTGTCGACCTTCAGCAGGACGACCTTCGTGCCCTTGACCTTCCCGGCGCCCTTGCCCACTGCCTTCGCCATCTTCTCCGTGTTCCCGGTCCTCGAGTCGTATATCACCGTCACGCGCGTCATGCCAGGT
>CAZXWO010000093.1:0-1665 GCA_964644565.1 uncultured Thermoplasmata archaeon
CCAGGCCCGAGTGCGGGTGCCGCGACACCTACCGCACGGTCCTCGAGCTCGAGGGGATGGTCGTCGGGGGCACTCCCGACCTCCAAAGGTTTTTCAGGCCGCAGCGGACATAACACCCCGCAGGTGAGCCGATGCACGAGTACGAGGTCAGAAGGGGACAGTACGACAACGTCAAGCCCGAGAACATGAAGCAGTCCATGAAGGGGATCTTCGGCAACGCCGAGGAGAGGGACGGGAAGCTTCTCTCCTCGTTCGGCGGGCTGAAGGAGCTCTGGGCGTGGCCAGGCGAGAAGAAGAAGTCCCTCTGCGTGGAGACGAAGATGGACCCGACCGTGGACAACGACACCGCCCAGAAGACGATCAAGGCCTACAACACCTTCCTCGAGACGGTCACGGGCTACAACGCGAAGGAGCGGGGCAAGCGGGCGCAGAAGGCGGCCAAGGAAGGGAAACAGTAGCCATACCGTCCGTCCCGGACGGTCATGTTTATATACAACCACCCCATTCGGCAAGACTGCGATACCTGAGGCGGTATCGGCCAGACGCCGTTTGGGCAATGCCTCCGAGCAACCCATCACTCACGCCTTGAACAACTTCTGTGGCGTGCACGAAGCGTCACGGCCGAGAAGTGATGCCTCGGACTGCGATCGTACCTCGGAGTACGTTCAGCCCGGTCTATCGCTTCGACACAGAGGGATAGCAGATGCCGACAAGGAGAAATCCAAAGAGGGGCTCAAGGGGCTACTCGCCAAGGAAGAGGGCGAGCAGCATAACCGCCAGAGTCACCACGTGGCCAGAGCCTACGGGCGACGGGGTCAGGCTGCAGGGGTTCGCCGGATACAAGGCAGGCATGACCCACGCGTTCATAGTCGACTACAGGACCAGGAGCACCACGGCGGGGCAGGAGGTACAGGTCCCCGTGACGGTGCTCGAGGTCCCGCCGATGAAGGTCTGCGGCGTGCGCTTCTACGCTGAGACGCCCTACGGCAGGAAGGCCGTCGGTGAGGTCTGGGCGAAGAAGCTGGACAAGGAGCTCTCGAGGAAGCTCCCGGTCCCGAAGGAGTACGACGAGGCCAAGGCCTGGGAGAAGGCCGGGAAGCTCGAGTTCGAAGACGTGCGCGCGCTCATGTACACGCAGCCGGTGCTCGTCAGCGGCCTCCCGAAGAAGAGGCCGGAGCTGATGGAGGTCAGGATCGGCGGCGGGAAGATGGAGGACAGGCTGAAGTTCGCCAAGGAGATCCTGGGCAAGCCCGTCAAGGTCACGGACTTCGCGAAGGACGGCGACATGGTGGACGTCGCCGCCATCACCAAGGGCAAGGGCTGGCAGGGCGTCACCAAGCGGTGGGGCACCAAGCTGCTGATGCACAAGAACAGCAAGCACAGGAGGCTCATCGGCACGCTCGGGACCAAGAGGCCCAACTACGTGCGGCCCACAGTGCCCCAGGGGGGCCAGATGGGCTTCCACCAGAGGACCGAGCTCAACAAGAGGATTCTCAAGATCGGCGACAAGGGCGAGGAGGTCACCCCCAAGGGCGGTTTCCTCCACTACGGGGACGTGAGGAACAGCTACATGATACTCCACGGGTCCGTGCCCGGGCCGTCGAAGAGGCTCATCAGGCTCAGGCAGCCCATAAGGGACACGGGCATCAAGCTCCCGGAGGCGCC
>CAZXWO010000094.1:0-1558 GCA_964644565.1 uncultured Thermoplasmata archaeon
TCAGCGCGACCTCCCTGATCTGGTCCTTCTCGTCCAGCTCCTCCTCTATCTTCGAAACGACCCTCTCCAGGTTCTCCATCCTCTCAACCCCTTATGCTGTTCATCCGGGCCACCTTCGCGTCGAGCATCCCCCTCTTCCCTATGTCGTGCCTCACGAAGACCTTCCCGGTGACGTGCCTGACGCCCTCCTCGGCGACCCGCTCCGCCTCGTCGAGGTCGTCGGCGACCCCCACGACGCCCACGGCCCTGGACGTGGTGGTGTACACCTTCCCGTCCCTCTCGTTGACGTTGGCGTAATACAGGGTGGCGCCCGCGGCGGCTATGGCACCCTCGTCGACCTTGATCTCCTCGCCCGCCATCGGCTTCGACCCATAGCCCTGCGGCACGACGTACTTGCAGACGGACGCCTTGCGGTCGAACCGGACCTCCCGCCCGGAGAGGTCCCCCGAGGCCATGCCGTGGCATATCGCCGCGAAGTCGCTCCTCAGCAGCGAGAGGACGTTCATCGCCTCTGGGTCCCCGAACCTGGCGTTGAACTCTATCACCTTGGGGCCGTGCTTGGTGAGCATGAACTGGCCGTAGAGGGTGCCCCTGTACTCAGCGCCGTCCTTCCTGAGCGCGGCCAGGGTCTGGGACATGATCGACACGGCCTCGTCGTAGTCGCCCCTCCGGAGGAATGGCAGGAGCCCGTCGGCCTGCGAGTAGGAGCCCATGCCGCCGGTGTTGGGGCCCTTGTCGCCCTCGTAGGCGCGCTTGTGGTCCTGCACGGCCGGCATCGGCTCGAGCCTGGTGCCGTCGCAGAACGCCTGGACCGTGAACTCCTCCCCGACCAGCTTCTCCTCGACCACCATCTTCGTGCCGCCGCCGATGCGCTTGGAGATGATCTCCTCGGCGTACGCGAAGATGTCCTCGCGGGTCATCATGTGCTCCCCGAAGACCTTGACGCCCTTGCCGCCGGTCAGCCCCACCGGCTTCACGACCACCTCGGTCCCGAGCTGGTCGAGCGCGGACCGCACGTCCTCGGTCGTCCCCGCCTCGACGAACCTCACCGCGCCGCGCACACCGTGCCTGCTCATGAGGTCCCTCATGAAGCTCTTGGAGGTCTCTATCCTGGCCGCAGCCCTGCTGGGGCTGGCCGTCGGCACCCCGGCCGACTCGAGCCCGTCCGCGAGCCCGGCTTCCAGCGGCGCCTCCGGGCCCACCACGGCGAGGTCGACCCCCCAGCCCTTCGCGTGCCCGACGACCTTCGGGACGTCGGTCTCATCCACGAGGGCGAGCCCCTTCGCGAGCCTCGCTATCCCGGGGTTGCTGTTCTTCATGCAGACGAAGACGTCTGCCCCTGACCTCGCGAGCGCACGGACGATCGCATGCTCGCGCGCCCCTCCCCCTACGGCCAGCACTCTCATCTTATGCTACCGCCGAGGGCATCAGGTTCGGCTCATATGAACATTGCCTCGGCGTCCGGCCAGCGCCCGGGCAAACCATTTAAGACGGCAGACTCCTTCTACCGCCCGATGACTCACACTGGCCTCGCGGCGGGGCTGCTGGAGGCGGCCGG